>NZ_NFJU01000099.1 GCF_002160025.1 Anaeromassilibacillus sp. An200 | reverse complement strand
GAACCATCTTGTGGTAGGAGGACACTACCAATCCACAGCATCCCTTACAGTGTAGCACAGCCCTTGGAGAGGGGCTTTAATAACTACTACTCTATAATACAAGGAGGGCGCATTGATGGACGAGTTTTCTAAGCCCTCCAAAAAGGGCAGCATCCTCGCTGTGGCCTGCTATGTTTTTGCTGTGGCGCTGCTGATCACGGCCTTTGTTTCCCTGGCGGCCTGCCATCAAAACATTTCCCGGCAGCTTGAGCAGGGCGTTCCTGTGCAGGGAAATGAACTGGCCATTGTGAATCTCTATCTTACAAGCTGTGTGCAGTATTTCGCCTTTGCCGCCGCTATGGTGTTTTGCGGCAAGGCAGCCCCCAAGGTGCTGGCGCTCAAGAACGAGACGCCGGTACAGGTTACTCCCTATATGCTCAATCCCCCGGCAGAGGCCACCGGTTCCGATTATGCCGAGAAAGTGGAGCCGGAGGAGGACGATACGGATTTTGAGGCTTGGGGATTCCGGGAAAAGGAAGAATAAAATCGACTGTAAAGAAGGATAGCTCAGATTCTTTTTGAGCGACACAGAGAGACAGGGGGTGATAGTATGGGGAATTTCGCAGTATTTGATTTAACAGAATCCGGTGAAAAAATAGGCAGGAAACTTTTTGCGCTTCTCACAAGGACACAGCAAAAAGAACTGGAGCGTTTTATTTCAGAAAGTAAAAATTCTGAATCCGATAGTGTTCTTTCTCCATGCTATCCTGCCTTTTATGGTCAGTATTCTATTCCCAGGCAATCGGATCAGCCAATGACGGAGATCCAGGAGGGCGATTTATATTTTTGCTTAGAGCAGCACCTTGTTACTGTGCGGGGGCAGATGATTCCGCTGACGGTCAAGGAGTTTGAAATATTTGCTTTACTCATACAGAATCCAAAGCGAGTGTTCACCTATGAAATGCTGCTGGATCTGGTATGGCATGAGAACTACACCTACTATTCCCGAAAGGCGATCAACAACCATGTAAGCA
Organism: Anaeromassilibacillus sp. An200; assembly: GCF_002160025.1. Lineage (GTDB taxonomy): Bacteria > Bacillota > Clostridia > Oscillospirales > Acutalibacteraceae > Caccousia > Caccousia stercoris. Next base: position 1,500 of record NZ_NFJU01000099.1, on the reverse strand, counting down.
ACCTGCGAAAGAAAATTAGGATTGCCCCGGATCTGCCGGACTATGTAAAAAGCGTGTACGGTGTAGGCTATAAATTCGATATATGAAACAGGAAGCTGCAGAGCAATTACCAACTCTGCAGCTTTCCTTTTGAAGATTTTTTAGCGTCCGCAGGACGCGTGGCCGTCACCGAAGGTGGCGATCTTGGGGGCTTGGGGGTTATCCCTCAACAAGCATTTTGGCCGGTGCAATCCGGCCAAAATCGCAAAACATGTATATGTTTGCATTGCTTGCCAGTATGTGAAAGACCTATTTTTATGAGAATTTGAAGTATATGAAGGGTGCGGTATTCTGCCGCACCCCTTAAATTTTCGTGCTTTAGTTACTGTGTAAATAACACCTGATTTTGTCGTATTTTGTTGATTAAATTCAGTAAATCCATGACACTTCTGGAAGAATTATAGCACTTCTCCCTATATAATGCCCCAAAATGAGGGAGGTGGACATAATAAGTAAATCTGCTCTCCTTCACTAAAGGAGGGCATGGAAAATGCTGCCGAGGTCAGAATACCGGCCTCGACATAGCCGGTCATATAAAAGAGATTCAAACCCCGTAATCCTGCGATGGATTGCGGGGTTTTTCTATTCGACAGGATTTTACATTTTCCATCCTGCTCATAGTGACGGAACACGACAGGCACAGCTTACCGCTGTACGGTGGGCGCTCCTTTTTACATATAAGGCGCAGGACAAGCCTGCCGCCGGACTTGTACGGTGTAGATCACCGCCCCTCTGATTTCGATTTGCCCATTAACCCACTCAAAAATCGAAATTGGAGGATTACCATGAAAGAAATCAATCTGCGGGATTATTACCCGTTTTATACACAGGACGCTATTGTTGAAGTACCGGACGAAGTGGCAGCCCTTCTCCATGAATTAAAATTAGCAGAGGCAGCTTCTTTTCTGCGTACATACCGGCACAAAGCATACTTTTCTCTGGATTACGATGTCAATGTGGAGCGCGATGCCCTGGTGGTTGTTCTGACACCGGCTGAAATCCTGGAGCAGAAAGAAGAAAATGATCGGCTATACCAGGCGATTGCTTCCTTGCCTGAAAAACAGCGGAACCGGATCACTTCTCATTTTCTTCTCGGCATGAGTATATCGGAGATTGCAAAAAGCGAAGGTTCCGGCGCCAGCTCTGTGCATGAAGGAATCCAGAGAGGGCTTCGGCGTCTGAAAAAAATTTTGAAAAAAATGGAGTCAGACCCCGAAAAAAACGCCTGAAAATGAAATGAATAATAGAGGGACATATTCGGCGGGACAAGCCTGATGGGTGTGGCCGGTAACACACGTTCCGGCCCGCCCAACTGAAATACTGTCATAACTGCCACATCCCTCGCTTGTTCTTTGCTACGAAAATAAGTAGCGAGGGCGTGTACCTTGCTACGAAAATAAGTAGCGAGGGCGTGTACCTTGACAAACAGGTTTTCAATGCCTCATGAAAAACCATCGCAGC
>NZ_NFJU01000098.1 GCF_002160025.1 Anaeromassilibacillus sp. An200 | reverse complement strand
CGCCGCCCAGACAGCGGTTGACGCTGAAAAGTGGATAGGTCTGATGAAACAGTATGTCAATCCCACAGAATTGACGGCTGAACTTCTGAATACGCTGATTGAAAAAATCCTTGTCCATGAAGCGGTCAAAAGTGAGGACGGAAGCCGGGAACAGGAAGTGGAAATCTTCTACCGCTTTATCGGCAAAATCGAATGACACATCTTGAGATACCCAACAATATCTTTAACTAAGGGAAACGGGATTATCGGTTCCCGACTCTGATATGTTAATCTCCCTGTCGGAAGTGCTTGAAACACCTGTAAGTACATTACTGGGGGAAACTGTAACTGAAGCGGAGGTTGATAACTTAAAAGCAATTTCTGAAAAATTGGAGGTGATAAATTTGCAACTGGCACAAAGGAAAACCACGAGAAGAAAAATTATCCGTTGGCTGCTTGTTTCATTATGTGCAATTATATTAATGATTTTTGCGGCTTTAATAATATGGAGTAGTCCTTATTTGGGTTGGGATTATAGTGATCCTGAAACCGCTGTTCTCGGAGTGGCTTTCCACTCATTTGAATGGCTGTTTGTCAGAGTAGCGCCAATTATCTTCATCGCTGCAATCATTGGAATTTTCTTTACCTTCAAGAAAGAATGAATGGATAAACAGGAGTGTTTCTAACATGAAGAAAAAGGTGATCGGTATTATTGCCGCGATAGTAGTTGTGCTGGGACTGAGCCTTGTCGTTTACAATCAGATAATTCCCAACGAATATGTGCCTGCTGCTGATGAAATAGCCCTGCACCTGCAATTAGACACGGAAGAAGATATTGGACTACTGGTTTATGATTATCGTGCAGATAGTCACGAATACAGTGGAGGTATATCAAATGCGGACGGTTCGTTAATCAAGCACGATTCCGATAACATTGTGGTGTTGAATAAGGAGGAGCTAAACAATATCGCTGATACTTTTGAACTGTCCATGCAGTTCCGAATCATAACGGAATATGTGGCTCCCAATTATGAAAATATATATCCAGATGACATTACAAAGTATATGGAGCCTATTTCGTGGGAAGCCAGCTTTGGCGAATCATATTTTATTACCATTACCGGTGATAAGACGAATGGGTATAAAGTTGCATTAAAATAAATTATAAAATAACATGCAAGGCCGATTGGAGCAATCCAGTCGGCTTTTTCCATATCTGAAAAGAGTACAGCCCCCTTTACATAGTCAGCTACCCCCACATGGGGCGGCTAATCTACGGCTATGTGAAGGGGGCTGTATTTTTTTATGCCTTTTTACGATTCAGAAGCCATCGAACGGGCAAGGCAGGTGGATCTTCTCACCTATCTGCAAACCTGCGAACCCCAGGAGTTGGTCCATGTGTCCGGTAACGTCTACTGCACCAGGACCCATGACAGCCTGCGGATTTCCAACGGCAAATGGTGCTGGTTTTCGCGCGGGACCGGCGGTTACAGCGCGCTGGACTATCTCATCAAGGTCAACGGCTATTCCTTTCTGGAGGCCATTGTTACAGCCAACGATGAAGTGTATCAGAACATTTCAAGTTCTCTCTCTGACACAACCGCTTTGGTTACGACGCTGATTATTGTCATTACTGCTGTGAGCATGGTTTTGATAATTCTCATTCTCTCCATGTCCATCCGCAGCCGCAAAAGAGAAACCGGGATTTTGCTGGCGGTAGGTATTGCCAAGCCTGCGGTCATTCTCCAATATGTGCTGGAAACCCTGCTGATTGCAGTGGTGGCCTTCCCACTGGCGTACCTATCGAGCAAGCAGGTTGCCGGCGCCCTGGGTACGCTGTTCGGCAAAGCGGCGGAGAATGTCATCGTCACGCCGGAGCATTTCATACTGGTGGCTATCGTGGGCGGCGTTCTGCTGGTGGCGGCGGTGCTGGTGTCCAGTATCTCGACCATGCGGTTAAAGCCCAAGCAGATTTTGTCGCAGATGGAATAAGACCATCCACCCCCTAAAATAACGAAATGAGGTAATCACTATGAGTATCATGGAAATCAAACAAGTGGGATATTCCTACGATAATAAAAAGAAAGTCTTAAAAGGCGTCAACGCCGAAATGGAACAGGGCAAACTTTACGCCATCCTGGGGCCTTCCGGCTGCGGCAAAACCACCCTGCTCTCCCTAATCGGAGGGCTGGACAGCCCCGGCAGCGGCCAGATTTACTTCGATGGGCAGGACATTGCCAAGACTGGTCTTTCTGACCACCGGAAAAACCATGTGGCGTTTATCTTCCAGGCGTACAACCTCATCGACTACTTGACTCCTACGGAGAACGTGTCCCTGACTTCCAAGCTGCCGCCGCTGCCCATTCTGGAGCGGCTGGGCCTGACGAAAGAAGAAGCCAGGCGGAATGTGCTGAAGCTCTCCGGCGGCCAGCAGCAACGAGTTGCTATCGCCCGTGCCCTAGCAAGCGAGGCTCCTGTGATCCTGGCGGACGAACCTACCGGCAATCTGGACGAGGACACCGCCCAGGACATCACGGAAATTCTTAAAGAGAGCGCCCACAAGATGAACAAGTGTGTGGTGGTCGTTACCCACTCCAATGATCTGGCAAAGCAGGCCGATGTGGTATTCCGGTTGAGAAAGGGTGAGCTGCAGGTGCTGGAGCGCGTTCAAGATGGAGCCGCCCAGCCCCAATCCCGCAGAAACAACGCTCCCCGCAGTGAAAGATTAACTATTAAAAGTCAACCACAAAATGAATAGCTGTGGTGAAAGGGAGATGGTTCAAAAAGGGTATAGCAAAGCAGAGGTCTTGTCAGACCCCTGCTGGC
>NZ_NFJU01000097.1 GCF_002160025.1 Anaeromassilibacillus sp. An200 | reverse complement strand
AGCGCCTCTTTGCAGTACAGCAATTATGCGGGGCAGGCTGATTTTGTGGTGCCTTATGAGATCCTGACGGCAAGCCAGTGGGTGCATGACTTCTACCTGAAAAAGTGCCAGGCTGCCATGGAGCATTATGCGGATATAGGCGCCTGCGGGATTTCCAGGGACGCCGCGGGGTATCTTGCCCCGCAGAGCCTTCGCAATGTGCTGATTATCAGCGCCACGCCTTATCAGTGGAAGCACATGATCGGTCAGCGGACTTGCCGCCGCAACACGGATGAAACACGCTTTGTCCTGCTGAAAATATGGACGGACCTGTATGCGCTGGACCCGGAACTGTTCAGCCCGGAGCTTACCGGCCCCTTCTGCCAGCGGGAGGGCTGCCGGGAAAAAGGCATGTCCTGTGGCTGTCCGTGCGAGAAAGGGGCGCTGCCTCTTGCCCTGCTGCGCCAGGACTATCCCGCGGCACTGGAAGGAGGCGGCCTGTGAAAATCAAAATCATTGATTTTGGGCTGCCGGAGAACCACCGTCCCCTCCGTTCTCACGCCAATGACGCCGGGGCGGATGTCTATATGCCTTTTGACTGTACCCTGGAGCCTGGCGGGATTGCTAAAATCCCGCTGGGCTTTGGCCTGGAGGTGCCGGACGGTTACGCCGCCTATGTGTTCCCCAGGAGCAGCCTGGCAGCAAAAGGGGTGGTCTGTGAGCTGCCCCCTGTGGATTCCGGCTACCGGGGCGAGATCCACGCCATTGTCAGCAATGTGGGAAATGAAACTCAAACGCTTGCGAAAGATTCCCGGATCGGGCAGCTTATCATCATGCCTGTGGTGATCGCGGATTTCGTGAATGACCTGGGCGGACAACGCGGCGCGGGCGCTTTTGGCAGCACGGGGAAATAATATCATCCTTTGCTTTGCTATGATGTATAAAGAGGTCTTTTCTTGGAAACCCTTTAGGAAAAGGGACAGGTCTATTGCTTTTTTGTCCCGAATAATATATAATAAACGGGACAAAAGGAGGCGATACGCATGGCAAATGGTTATGCGAAAGAGATTCAAAACCGCATTGGTGCGGCTCCTGACGGCACGATTTTTATTGTTTCCGATTTTGCGAATGTGGCGGACAGCGAAACCATACGCAGGAACCTGAACCGGCTTGTGCAGGCTGGGACGCTCCGGCGTATTTTGAAAGGCGTTTTTGAAAAGCCGAAATACAGCAAGCTCCTTGGGGAATATGTGGCGGCGGACCCGGATGCGGTTGCCAAAGCACTGGCGAGATGCTATCATTGGACCATCGCTCCCTGTGGAGATACCGCATTAAATATGCTGGGGCTGTCTACCCAGGTAACGGCAGTATGGTCCTATATCAGCGACGGGCCATATAAAACCTATGAATGGGATAAGACAAAGATTGAATTTAAGCACCGGACCAACAAGGAGGTCACGGGCCTGTCGCCTATGACGATCCTGGTGATCCAGGCGTTAAAGACCCTGGGAAAAGAACATGTGGATGAAAAAACCATACGGGTGCTTTCCCGCAGGCTGAATGAAGATGAAAAGGCGGCGCTCCTTGCAGAAGGAGCCGAAGCGACGGATTGGATTTACACTGTGATTAAAGAGATCTGCAAAGGAGAAAGAGAAAATGATTGAGATTGCCAGACTTCCGGCTGATGACCGGCGGGAGCTGTTTCATAACACCGCAGCAAAAACCGGCCTTCACGATGCCATTGTGGAAAAGGATTTTTGGGTATGCCTGACGCTGGATTACCTGTTCCACCGCTCTCCGTGGAGAAAGGCGGTCACATTTAAGGGCGGAACCAGCTTATCCAAAGGGTATCACCTTATCAGCCGGTTTTCCGAGGACATTGATCTGATTTTGGATTGGCGTGTCCTGGGGTATGGTGTCAATGAACCCTGGGAAAAACGCTCGAACACCAAGCAGGATGCCTTTAATAAAGAGGCGAACCGAAAGGCCGAGGTTTTCCTGGCAGAAACCTTCTGCCCGCAGGTCCGGGAAGGACTTTCTGTTGAATTGGGCCTTCCGGCCAATCTTTACATAGATGAGGAAGATAAACAGACAGTGATCTTTGCTTATCCAAACCTGTTTACCGATGCCTCTACCTTACAGGTGATTCGATTGGAGATTGGGGCGCTGGCAGCTTGGACACCGGCAGAGCTGGTGGATATTGTACCGTATGCTGCGGAACAGTACCCGCAGTTATTCAAGCAGAAAGAGGTTCCTGTCCTGACGGTGGCGCCGGAGCGGACTTTCTGGGAAAAGGCGACGATCCTCCACCATGAGGCCAACCGGCCTGAACATCTTTCCATGCCCCAGCGGTATTCCCGCCATTATTATGACCTTTACTGTATGGCGAAATCGCCTGTGAAGGAAAAAGCGTTTGAACGGCTGGACCTGCTGCAGAAAGTGGTCGATTTCAAGATGAAGTTTTATCCGCGGGCCTGGGCGCGCTACCCGGAGGCTGTTCCGGCCACCTTAAAGCTGCTTCCTCCGTCATATCGCCTGGGTGCGCTGCAGGAGGATTACTCTGCCATGCGGAATATGCTCTATGGGGAGATTCCATCTTTTGAAACCATGATGGACGCCGTTGGAGAACTGGAGAAGGAAATCCACGCATTATAACGGAAAAGGCCGCATTTGCGGCCTTTTCTTATGGCTGTATGTTAAAACAGCAAATGGAAATACTTATGGATAAAGAAAGCAGCCTGCCTCATCGTGCCGACTGCTTCTACTTTTTGCTGTTCAGTTCTTTCATAATACCGAGGATGTAGGACATCGCTTTGGAATCCAGCTTCTTTGCCTCTGCGATAAATTCGTTTAAGGCGGTAGGATTCGGATTGCCTTCATCGA
>NZ_NFJU01000096.1 GCF_002160025.1 Anaeromassilibacillus sp. An200 | reverse complement strand
ATCAGTAAATTATGACCTCTCAACAGAGGTTACAGTGTTTTAATAAAATCCTCCAAAAGCCTTGAAAATAAAGGATTTATCGCAATGTGTTCGCCTTATCTCTTTATACGGTTACACACAAGTTTATTCTTTCCCTCTTTGCTCATAAGGGCAAATACAAGGGCAAGGAAATCTCACAACAAGATATAACAGAGTGTGGCAATCGGAGAACTGTGATGTATGTGCGAATATATTATAACGGAGGATTTTTCAATGGACAAGTACATTTACGATGATAAAAATGGTATGTGGTATGAACTGCAAGGAGATTATTATATTCCTTGCCTTATCTTACCAACCGAAAAAGAACAGCCTATCGGTTTGTGGGGACAGCGGCACTTGCGGTATCTGAAAGAATACCACAGAAATACATACACAACGCTATTGACAAGCGGCAGGCTGAACACTTACCTTGCCGACATTGACAGACAGGCACAAGAACGCTTTGAAATACTCACAGAGCAGATGAAACAGGCACAGGGTATCACGGAGCAGTTAAAGGTTGAAAACACCTTAGAGTGGGTTGGTCGAATGAATAACATACGGGCGTGTGCTATGGAGGTTGTGAATGAGGAAAACATCTACAATTAAAGCATTGTAACGAATTTGACTGTAAAATCGTGGCGAGTAGGGATAACTTACCCGCCCTATTTTATGCTCTATGAGCCGCTTAAACAAGGCTTTTGACACCGAAAAGCGTTATATTACTTAACATTTGTTATAGACGGCGGGTAGGGTATACTCCGTTTGCTCAGTTAATGGCATTTTAATGCCAGATTTTGTACCTCTTACAACAAACCCGTTGAGAAAAAAATATGAATGATTATATTATAATAATTGAAGGAGGTGCGGTATGGATATTCAGATTATTGAGCACATAAAAGAAACATTAAGCGTAGTTATTCAGTGCAATAAAATTGATGATGAAGTAATGAGATTAAAATCGCATATCGAATCATTTGACAATAAATTGTATGCCCAAAAAGACGGTACACAATTTTGGGTAAATTTATCAGAAGTATTATACTTTGAATCTGTAGATAATCATACATTTTTATACACGCAGGAAGATGTTATGGAAATCAAACAAAGATTATATGAACTGGAGGAAATTTTATCCGATAAAGACTTTGTCCGAATTTCAAAGTCACTTATTGTAAACATAAATAAAATCCGTTCCCTAAAACCAGAGTTAAATCGTACCATTTTAGTAACGTTGTGTAATGGAGAGTTATTATATATTTCCAGAAAATATGTCCCGTTTGTGCGGAAATTATTATCAATATAGGAGGATGGCAATGAAAAACAACAAAAATGATATCATAAAATTTTTCGTTTGGATGAGAAATGGAATTGCTTTTTGCACGACGTGGCTTCTTATCATCTGGATAGCATATTGTCATATTTCCAATCAGCAACAAATTTCAGTAAGTATGTTAACTAAACTACTGTTTTTTGTGATTGGTGGCGTGCTGATTTTTAATATTCTTTTTACAAAGGTTTTTATTAAAAATTGGACTTTCACAAAAAGATTAACCTGCTTTATGGTGTTGCTTAGCTTATACGAGTGTCTAAACTTCTATTGGATGGGATTTTTTAGCGGTATAGGGACATTTATTCAGTGGTTAGTTTTTATCGGAATTATATGTGTTCTTTATTTCATTTGTATTGCAATATACCAGAGGTATAGCAATAAGCAAGGAGAAATTTATACGCAAGCTTTGATAAAATATCAACAACAAAGGAGAAATGTAAATGGGAAATAGAAAAGAGTTAGTATCATCATTGCAAGAACTGAGAGAAGATAATATAAGAAAACAAAAAAGAGGATTGCATTTTATTGTTGCTTCTGTTTTCATTTGGGTAGCAGTCTTAGGTATCCATATATCCTCATTGCCGATTTTGTCAAAAAACTTATTCACCTTTTGCTGTTCAACACCATTAGTTCCGTTGGCTTTTTTACTCTCGAAAATTTTGAAAATTGATTTTCAAAATAAAGAAAATCCACTTTCAGGATTGGGGTTACTTATTTCACTTAATCAAATGCTCTATATGTTGATTGCTATGTGGGTATATGCAGTTATGCCAGAAAAAATGCTGATGGTTTATGCTATAATTTTTGGAGCCCACCTTTTGCCATATGGTTGGCTATATCAATCAAAAACATATTATGTTTTTTCTATTTTGATACCGATTATTGTATTGTTGCTTGGGATATATGCTCCGACATTTTTTGTGGCGGTATTTATGCTTATCACAGAGATAATTTTCTGTAGTTTGCTAATTCTTGAAAATAAAAAGGTTAAGTGTTATGAAACAAATTAAAGCAGAATGGATACTTTGCCCTATCTGCGGCAATAAAACTCGTACAATGATACGGGAAGATACAGAATTAAGAAACTTCCCTCTCTACTGTCCGAAGTGCAACAAGGAAACAATCATCAATGTGCAGGATATGAAAATCACGCTTGCAGTCAGTAAATGATTATGTATGCCGCCGCTATGGGTAACGCCATAACGGCGGTTTTTCAATGCCTATCGGCTATCTCTGTCAATGGATTTCTTACGCCGTCTTTGCGGCGGTTTCTGCTTGTTGCGTTCCTGTATCTCACGCAGATGTTTTAGCACGCTTTGCTTTTCGGGCGGTCTGCGCTTCTCATTGGCGGTAGCTGTCGGCTTCCTGCTGACTTGATATTCCCACTCGGCAAGGTCACGGTTGTACTGTTCCACAACGCTTTCCATTTCTCGGAAAGTACGCATAAACACCTGCACATCGGGATAACCGTCCTCTTTGAGCGTATCGGGGATTTTATCCAACCTGTCGGCAATCTCTGTTTCGGTTTCTTTGATTTTTACCTCTAACGCTTTTCGCTCTTTGCCTTTGAAAAGCCCCTTTGTATCGGCAAGCTGCTGTTTCAACTGCGGCAGAACTTTGTCCTGCAAGGTTT
>NZ_NFJU01000095.1 GCF_002160025.1 Anaeromassilibacillus sp. An200 | reverse complement strand
CGAGCACATAGCCGTCCGGCACGGCAATTTCCGTGACGGTGATATAGCCGCTCGGTACGCTGGTGAGTGTCGCGCGGCCGGTGGAGTCGGTAACCACCTCGCCGATGAGCGAACCATCCGCTCTGGTCACGCGGAACCGCACGCCGGGAACGCCCTTGCCGGTTTTGGCATCCAGTTTAAGAATGTAGACAGGCGATTTCGCCTTGTTCTCGAACTGAACGGTTGTCACCTTGTTGGCTTCCAGCGTAATCTGCTTGGGCGCCTCGTCGAGAACGTATCCGGGCAGCGTGGCGATCTCCCTGATGGTGTAATTGACGCCCGCTTGCAGGCCGGTGACAAAAATCTCGCCGTTCTCATCCGTCACATAGTCGCCGATTTTTCCGCCGTCTGTGACACGCACCTCAAAGGCCACACCCTCGATGGGGCCTTTGGTCACGCTGTCCACCTTGACGATGCGTAGCGTCGGCTTGATGCTGTTGCGCAGGGTGATTTCTCCAATCTTCCCGGCTTCCAGCGTGACGCGGTGAACGGTGCTGTCCACAACATACTGCGGAGGAGCGGAGATTTCCTGTACGTCATAGGTTCCGGCTTCCAGATTCGGAATGAAAATGATGCCGGATTCGTCCGTGGTATACTCGCCCACTACCTGGCCGTCCGTTTTGCTGACCTTAATCACCACGTCGGCAACGGGATTGCCGTCCGTGTCAATCTTGCAGATTCGCAGGCCGGGCTTGGAGGTATTCTTAAAGGTAACATCCGTGCGCTCGTTGGGTTTGAGCTGCACCGTAACCGGCTTGTCATTGGCAATGTAGCCGGGAGCCGGTTCAATCTCCTGGATGACGATGGACGTCACGTCCAGATCGTCGAGGAAAATCACGCCGTTATTGTCCGTCACACGGGTGTAGACAGTTTGTGTACCGGGGATGGTAAATGTAAACTTCGCGCCCATGATGCGCTTGCCGGTGTCCGCGTCCACCTTCGTGAGCATCAAACCGGGCTTCTGGTCGTTGCGGATGGTAACGGTGGTTACGTCATCCACGATTTTGACAGTTTGCGGAATGCTGTTGAGGACATAACCGGCAGGGGCTTCCAGCTCGGTGATAACCCAGCTTGTGCCGGTTTCCATCGTGTCAAAGGTAATCTGTCCGTTCTCGTCCGTCTGATAGATGCCCCCGCCGCGCCCGCAGTTGCCGGGGCCGAACAGGTCGCCGTCCGGCGATTTGATTTCAAAAATCATACCGGGGACAAGCTCGTTTGTAACGGAATCGCGCTTTTCGATAATGAGCTGTTTTTTGAGCACGTTGGTCAGTTGCAATTCGTAGGTCTGTCCGGGTTTCAGCTCCACGGTGTGGGGAGTGGGGTCGATCTCCACGTTGTCCGGCGCGTCCGTCTCGGTGATGACGTACCAGTCGGCGGGCAGCTCGATTTCTGCTTCGCCGTTTTCACCCGTAACAACAGACCACTTCTCCGCACCGTCGCGGCGCTTGATTTCAAACGTGACGCCTGCCAACGGTTCGCCGTTGTTCTCCGCCGTCTTGATAATCTTCACAGTTCCGTTGATCGGCTCGTTCTTGTAGACAATCATGGGAACTTCTACTTGATCCTTCTGAATCTCAATGGTCTGCACGGGATTCTCTGCGGGCTGGTAGCCTGCCGGAGGTGTTTTCTCTGTGATCCGGTAGCTGCCGGGTTCCAGTCCTCCAAGGACGCACAGGCCGTTGTCATTACTTGTCACGTCCGTGGAGAACGTACCGTCAATCTGCTCGACGGTGAACACCGCTCCGGCCAGCGGTTCGTCCGTCAGCGCGTCAAGCTTCTGGATTTTCAGGCCGACGCTTTTGCTGTTTTCGATCTTAATTTCAACAGCTTCTCCAGATTTGGCTTCCACACTGTATCGCGTGGAGTCCAGTGCGTAGCCGGAGGGGGCTTTGGTTTCTTCGACGTAATACATGCCGATGGACGGCACATCTACTGAGATAGAACCGGATGTTCCGGTGGTTACGTCAGTTGAAAAACTGCCGTCAGCTTTTGTAACTTTGAACTGTGCTCCGGCAAGACTTTTTGATCCGTCGGCTTTACGAATGATAATGGATGTACCGGTAGGTATCTCATTTCTTAGTTTTACCTCGGCAGAGACGGCCTGCAATCCGTTTTCCGGGACAAGTGCATAATTTTGAACCTTCGTTGAGCCGGAATATTCCGCAATGCCGTATTTCAGACCGCCAGTTTGCAGTTTTCCGTTGATGGTGGCTACCGTCTTTTCTTCGCCGAAAGAGTTGGGATCTGTGCCGCTCTCCGCGACAAGCCGAAACGGCTCGCCAAGCCATGCGTTTACATATTGAGACTGCATGTTGGTTGAGCTCTTGATTTCCGTACCGTCCAGTTTTTCCAGATGAAAACCTTCCGGCAAACTTCCCGGTGTGAGTGTATAGCCGCCAGCTGCCATATAGACATGTTCGGAGTCCTGCACCTTGCCGTTGCCGAAATATCCGGTGGTCACTTCCCATTCCACATATTTTTCACCGGGACCGGGGCCATCCTGCCACACTTCGCCTTCACTGTTTGTCTTTGGGTTAACATGGATTTCATCGTCCACCCAGTCATTCCAGTTGTTGGCCGATCCCATAATTTGATTCAAGCTTTCCAACAGATATTGATTTCGGGAAGCATCGTATGTCGCGGTGGGATTTACGCTCCATTTGCTCGCGTCCGACTGACCGACCGAAAGCGTCCACATGGCAAACTTGGTGACGCCATAGGCTTCAAACCGGTTGTTAAACAGCTGCCTGCTGCTGCCCCTGGTTCTCAAAGCGGTGGCTGCGGAGTCTCCGCCGCCGGTATAACCACCAGAAGCAAGAACGCCCTGCATATACATAAGGATATTTTTGTCGTTGATAAATTCCTCATTGCTTTGCAGAGCCGGATCGTCCAGTTCGTAAACCTTGACTCCATATTCTCCAACAGTCGGGCTGTCTCCAGAGCCATATCGGTCATGATTCAGGCAATACGCAACATAATTCACACCGTCAATGGTGACGCCCATGATTTCCGTAGGATAAGAGCCATGATATCCGGATATGGGTTGTTTTGTGGCCCAGCGCAGGCCGTCAAACGGATTATCCTCCAGCTTCTTGATGATGCTGCCTGCGGCAAATGCGGGCATGGTTAATCCGGCAATTTGCGGGAAAAGAA
>NZ_NFJU01000094.1 GCF_002160025.1 Anaeromassilibacillus sp. An200 | reverse complement strand
CGAGCACATAGCCGTCCGGCACGGCAATTTCCGTGACGGTGATATAGCCGCTCGGTACGCTGGTGAGTGTCGCGCGGCCGGTGGAGTCGGTAACCACCTCGCCGATGAGAGAACCGTCCGCTCTGGTTACGCGGAACCGCACGCCGGGAACGCCCTTGCCGGTTTTGGCGTCCAGTTTAAGAATGTAGACAGGCGATTTCGCCTTGTTCTCGAACTGAACGGTTGTCACCTTGTTGGCTTCCAGCGTAATCTGCTTGGGCGTCTCGTCGAGAACGTATCCGGGCAGCGTGGCGATCTCCCTGATGGTGTAATTGACACCCGCTTGCAGGCCGGTGACAAGAATTTCGCCGTTCTCGTCCGTCACATAGTCGCCGATTTTCGCACCGTCTGTGACGCGCACCTCAAAGGTCACACCCTCGATGGGGCCTTTGGTCACGCTGTCCACCTTGACGATGCGCAGCGTCGGCTTGATGCTGTTGCGCAGGGTGATTTCTCCAATCTTCCCAGCTTCCAGCGTGACGCGGTGAACGGTGCTGTCCACAACATACTGCGGGGGAGCAGAGATTTCCTGCACATCATAGGTTCCGGCTTCCAGATTCGGAAGGAAGATGATGCCGGAATCGTCCGTCGTGTACTCACCCACCACCTGACCGTCCGTTTTGCTGACCTTAATCACCACGTCGGCAACGGGATTGCCGTCCGTGTCAATCTTGCAGATTCGCAGGCCGGGCTTGGAGGTATTCTTAAAGGTAACGTCAGTGCGCTCGTTGGGTTTGAGCTGCACCGTAACCGGCTTGTCGTTGGCAATGTAGCCGGGAGCCGGTTCAATCTCCTGGATGACAATGGAGGTTACGTCCAGATCGTCGAGGAAAATCACGCCGTTGTTGTCCGTCACACGGGTGTAGACCGTTTGTGTACCGGGGATGGTAAATGTAAACTTCGCGCCCATGATGCGCTTCCCGGTGTCCGCGTCCACTTTCGTGAGCATCAAACCGGGCTTCTGGTCGTTGCGGATGGTAACGGTGGTTATGTCATCCACGATTTTGACAGTTTGCGGAGTGCTGTTGAGGACGTATCCGGCAGGGGCTTCCAGCTCGGTGATAACCCAGCTTGTGCCGGTTTCCATCGTGTCAAAGGTAATTTGTCCGTTCTCGTCCGTCTGATAGATGCCCTCGCCGCGCCCGCAGTTGCCGGGGCCGAACAGGTCGCCGTCCGGCGATTTGATTTCAAAAATCATACCGGGGACAAGCTCGTTTGTAACGGAATCGCGCTTTTCGATAATGAGCTGTTTTTTGAGCACATTGGTCAGTTTCAATTCGTAGGTCTGTCCGGGTTTCAGCTCCACGGTGTGGGGCGTGGGGTCGATCTCCACATTGTCCGGTGCGTCCGTCTCAGTGATGACGTACCAGTCGGCGGGCAGCTCGATTTCTGCTTCGCCGTTCTCATCCGTGACAACAGACCACTTCTCCGCACCGTCGCGGCGTTTAATCTCGAATGTGACGCCCTCGAGCGGGTCGCCGTTGTTCTCCGCTGTCTTAATGATCTTGACGGTTCCGTTGATCGGCTCGTTCTTGTAGACAATCATCGGGACTTCGGTTTGATCCTTCAGCAGTTCGATTGTCTGGACGGGATTCTCTGCGGGCTGGTAGCCTGCCGGGGGTGTTTTCTCTGTAATCTTATAGCTGCCAGGTTCCAGTCCTCCAAGGACGCACAGGCCGTTGTCATTACTTGTCACGTCCGTGGAGAACGTACCGTCAATCTGCTCAACGGTGAACACCGCCCCGGCCAGCGGTTCATCCGTCAGCGCGTCAAGCTTCTGGATTTTCAGGCCGACGCTTTTGCTGTTTTCGATCTTAATTTCAACAGCTTCTCCAGATTTGGCTTCCACACTGTATCGCGTGGAGTCCAGTGCATAACCGGAGGGGGCTTTGGTTTCTTCGACGTAATACATGCCGGGATCTGGAACCTTTACTGAAATAGATCCGGATGTTCCTGTTGTTACATTGGTTGACCAGCTGCTATCAGCCTTCGTGACTTTGAACTCTGCTCCGGCAAGATTTTTGGAACCATCGGCTTTACGGATGATGATGGAAGCACCTTCAGGTACTTCGTTTTCAAGTTTTACCTCGGCAGAAACAGCTTGTAGCCCATTTTCCGGGACAAGCGCATAGTTTTGAACTTTAGTCGAGCCGGAATATTCCGCAATGCCGTATTTCAGACCTCCAGTTTGCAGTTTTCCTTCAATAGTAGCGACTGTCTTTTTTTCGCCAAAAGAGCTGGGATCTGTGCCGCTTTCCGCGACAAGCCGGAACGGCTCTCCAAGCCATGCGTTCACATATTGGGACTGCATGGTGGTTGCGCTCTTGATTTCCGTACCGTCCAGTTTTTCCAAATGAAAACCTTCGGGCAAACTTCCCGGTGTAAGGGTATAGCCGCCAGCCGCCATATAGACATGTTCGGAGTCCTGCACCTTGCCGTTGCCGAAATAGCCGGTGGTCACTTCCCATTCTATATATTTTTCACCGGGGCCGGGGCCATCCTGCCATTTTCCGCCTTCGCTATTTGTTTTTGGAATAGCGTAGATTTCATCATCTACCCAATCATTCCAGTTATTTGCGGATCCCATGATCTGATTTAGGCTTTCCAACAAATATTGATTACGGGAAGCATCGTATGTCGCGGTGGGATTTACGCTCCATTTGCTCGCGTCCGACTGGCCGACCGAAAGCGTCCACATGGCAAACTTGGTAACGCCATAGGCTTCAAACCGATTGTTAAACAGCTGCCTGCTGCTGCCCCTGGTTCTTAAAGCGGTGGCTGCGGAGTCTCCGCCGCCGGTATAACCGCCGGAGGCAAGAACGCCCTGCATATACATGAGGATATTTTTGTCGTTGATAAATTCCTCATTGCTTTGCAGAGCCGGATCGTCCAGCTCATAAACCTTGACTCCGTATTCTCCAACAGTTGGGCTGTCTCCAGAGCCATATCTGTCATGATTCAGGCAATACGCGACATAGTTCACACCGTCAATGGTGACGCCCATGATTTCCGTAGGATAAGAGCCATGATACCCGGATATGGGCTGTTTTGTGGCCCAGCGCAGGCCGTCAAACGGATTATCCTCCAGCTTCTTGATGATGCTGCCTGCGGCAAATGCGGGCATGGTTAATCCGGCAATTTGCGGGAAAAGAA
>NZ_NFJU01000093.1 GCF_002160025.1 Anaeromassilibacillus sp. An200 | reverse complement strand
CCCGGACTCTCCGGCAGCGCCACCAGCTCCTCCGAGGCCCGGGATGCGTTGGCCTTCACATGGGTGGAATCCGTTCCAACCAGTCGTCCACTGGCCAGCCCCTTGGCGATGTTTGACAGCAAAAAGGCGATTTCCCGTATGCTGCATGAAGATATGGAGCGGCAGGCTGTGCAGAGGATGGTGCGACAGGCGCAGAAGGTACAGCAGACTTTCCGTAAAGAAAAAGCAAAGATCGGCGATCATGGAGAGCTCTGATCCAACCGTTCTTCGGTAATGATATATGGAATTGTAAAGTGTGCGATATATGATCTATCACTATGACAGTTCCAGACGAAGTACCAATCTAAACCACTCTGCAAATTACGGCTTCAGCGGCCCATAGAAATAAGATGCAGTCGCCCCACCATCAATGAGGAAATCGGCGCCGGTGATAAAGGCGCCTTTTCCACTCATCAGCAGTTCCGCCACATTGGCCACTTCGTCCGCGGTGCCCGGCCGTCCAGCGGGACACTTGGCAAACATATTCTTGTAGAAATCTCCGCGGGAGCCGTTAAACTCGTCGATGGCCAGCGGTGTGACTATGATACCAGGGGAGATCGAGTTGATCCTGGCACCCTTTGCGCCCCATTTGACGGACTCCGCCATGACACGCTTTTCATTGCACCGCTTGGCCAGCTGGTAAGCGTGCAGCGTATCCCGGATATTCTCCGGCTGAAGCAGCGGCAATTTCAGAAGTTCTTCCGTGGGGGTGCAGGCTAACTGCTCATCTTCCTCCGGAGTAAGCTGCTTCATCCGATGACCGGACTGACTGGAAATGGTCACACCCACACCGCCGGGGGCAATCACCTTGCCAACCTCCTCCAGCAGAACAGCAGTCCCATACAGATCCACCTTCAAAATTGCCTTGACAGGAGCCTGACTGGGAGAGACACCAGCGGCATTCACCAGCATGGTGATGTCACCGTACTTCTGTGCCTTGGCGATGATGTTCTGAATCGACGCCCGGCTGGAGAGATCCATCTCAATTGGCACCACATCAAACCCGGCATCATTCATGGTCTTAGCGATGGTTTGAGCGTTCTCAGGCTTTTTATCGCCAATTATGATCTTCATTCCATATCCCATGCGGCGGGCAATGGCCATACCAATCTGCCCCGCACCAGTCAAAATCATTACATTTTTCATAGTAGATTCCTTTCTTTGTTTGAATTGCTTTAGGCAAGCAACTGAATCATTTCAAGTTCTTATACGCTTCTTCTGAAACTGGCTCACACCATTCATTCTTGGTGTCCTCTCCAGGAACCTCCAACGCAATATGCGAAAACCAACTATCCGGTGCTGCACCATGCCAGTGCTTTACCTCTGGCGGAATCACCACCACATCGCCAGGATGAAGTTCTCTGGCTTCCTTTTCCCATTCCTGATAATAACCACGTCCTGCAATGCAGAGCAGGATCTGCCCGCCACCTGTCTTGGCGTGGTGGATATGCCAGTTGTTACGGCAGCCGGGTTCAAAGGTGACATTTACCAAAAACATTTTTTTGGCCGGATCAGTCAGCGGATTGAGAAAGGAAGCGCCGGAAAAATACTGTGCATATCCGCTGTTTTCCTGGCCGATGCCAAAAATATTTGCCTGTTCAAAATTCATATCCATATTTGAAATCCTCCTGTCAGAGCAGACCCTTTACCGTCAGCGTCCACGCCTCGACTTCAGCTTCCGGTGTTTCCATGTGGTCGCCGCCGTTAGAATCAAATTTCACCTGCATATTACAGGTAACTTTGGCACCATGGCAAGCAGCAGCAATGTCTGCCAGCACGTGGCCCGGCCAGCCGCCGTGGGTCTGAAACGGCACAACGATTTTTCCGTTCCAGTCCTGCTGGTGCAGAAATGTAAGGACTGCGGGAGCCATGGTGTACCACCAAGTCGGCGTGCCAACGGCGATCACATCATAGCTCCGAATATCAACATCCAGCGGTTTGATCTCCGGCTTGTAACCACGCTGTACTTCCTCCTGGCCTTGCCGAACCACATCATCATAGCTGCCGGTATAGGGCACCACCGTGTCGATCTGCACCATGTCCGCCCCGGTAGTCTCTTGAATCATCTTGGCAATCCGTTCTGTGTTGCCGTTTGACCAAGAGTAGAATACGATCAACATCTTTTTACTCATTTTGCATTTGCTCCTTCCTGGTTCATCTTGTAACGCAGCCATACACTGCCGCCGTCTTTCACTTCTGCGTTTTCCAGTCGGAATCCCAGCGCCTTTGACGGGGCAAAATTCCCTTTGGCGGAGAACAGCGCAGGCGTATCGGTAGAACCATCGGCGGCTGCCGCAATCACGATGCTGATCTCATCGCACATTCCAGCCTGGATAAACGACCAGTTCAGAACGCCTCCGCCTCCCAGCATCAGGGTTTCAATATGAAATAATACTTTCAATTTCTCCATGGCCAGCCCATAGTCAAGCCCAGTCTCTCCGGCGATGATATAGGAAATACCCAACCGCCGCAGAAACGCTTTATAGGCATTGGATGCCTTTTCCGTGAGAATTTCCAACACGTGGGCAGTAGTATCTCCGTAAGTCAGTGTGCAGCTTTTCCATCCCAGATTGCCGGAAGGATCTACCGAAACATAGTACATACCTGCATCCGGTTGCGCTACAAAGTCTCCATCCGGCACTTTCTGAGCGTTCTCGTCCAGCTCCGGCTTTTCATAAAAGGTAAAGTTATCGTCAGTTGTCACCCGACCAGAGAGCCACCCCTGATGCTTGTAATAGGCGTTCTTCCCAAAGGCGATGTCATAAAAGACGCTGCCCGCCTGTTCGCCCTCCGGGGTTTCCATGTAGTCGCCCATGATTTTTCCATCCAGAGAGGTCATCATGTGGCAAAATATATAAGGTCTGTTCATGTTATCTCCTCTTTCTCAGTGCCCACCAAACACCGGCAGGTCCATTGTTTTCAGCTTTGTGTCGATTGCAGCGATCTCGGCGTTGCTTAAAGTGATTTCCGCCGCTCCAAGATTTTCATGTAAGCGGTTCGCTTTGCGGCTACCTGGAATGGGGATAAAGGTTAACACTTCATAACGAATCGAGACTTCTGTAACCTTACAGGCACCTTGCTACGAAAATAAGTAGCGAGGGCGTGTACCTTGACAAACAGGTTTTCAATGCCTCATGAAAAACCATCGCAGCACAAAAAGCGGCAGGCCAAAACCTGTC
>NZ_NFJU01000092.1 GCF_002160025.1 Anaeromassilibacillus sp. An200 | reverse complement strand
TCATAATACCGAGGATGTAGGACATCGCTTTGGAATCCAGCTTCTTTGCCTCTGCGATAAATTCGTTTAAGGCGGTAGGATTCGGATTGCCTTCATCGAAGAATTCCTGCGGTGTCACGCCCAGGTATTCGCAGATATAAAAGAAGGACTGCATAGAAGGAAGCGTTTTCTTATTCTCCACGTTGTTGATATAGTTGTTGGCCTGCCCAAGCGACAGCGACATATCCCGTGCGGAAACACCCTTCTGCATCCTCAATTTTGCCAGCCTTTCCGGAACAAAATCTTCATACACCATAGTCACCTCCCATTCTATAATAGATTGTACCTTACAGGCTGGCTCTATTCGCTAAATGAAAAGGGGTATTTGAGTTGACACACTAAATACAAACTATTAAAATAAGAGGTGTGGTAGTTTTCAGCTATCATCTAAAAGGGAGGCTGCAACATGAAAGAAAAAGTATGCGGAGTAACCGGACACCGGGAAATCCCCGCTGAATATATGGAGCAGGCAGAGCAAGGTCTGCGGCGCGAAATCGAAAAAGCCATCGCGGACGGCTATACCTACTTTATTTCCGGTTTTGCTGACGGTGCAGATCAGCTATTTGCCGGGATTGTTCTGGAAAAAGCCAAAGAAAATCCGGTATTGCACCTGGAGGCAGCGATTCCGTACCGCAACCGCTATAAGCGGCTGATGGAGGATGAGCGGACCAGGGCCATGCTGGAGGCATGTGCGAAGGTCGAGGTTGTCAGCGAAGAATGGGCTTCCAATGTCTACATGAAGCGCAACCGCTATATGGTAGGCCAGGCGGATCGGGTGATCACTGTCTATGATGGGCGGGAGAACGGCGGCACGGTGTCCACAATCCGCATGGTTCACGCCCAGCGGAAAGAAATGCGGGAGGTTCCTGTGGGGCCTTATCTTCCTGAAAGCATGATAAATCTTGGATATTTCAGGAACACTTCGGGTAGATAAGGATTTGTCTGTGTGGTAAAATAAGAAACATAAGTGGACAAATTGGAATTTATCTAAATGAAGAAAGGGATATGAAAATGTATCCAGATATGTATGGTAGAGATGAAATATTTTTTAGATTAGGTGTTGAACAATCCGACGATTTATTACAAAGAATTAAAACAGTTGAAAATCCAAATTTTCAAGATGACAACGGAACCTCTTATCTTCACAGGGCGTGTCAAAGGCATTATTTAGAGGCAATAAAATTATTATTGAACATGGGTGCTGATCCTAATATAAATGATAAAAAAGGGGTTTCCCCTATTTTAGAGGCGATAGGCAGAATACATGAGGACAACAATATTATTCTTGAGATAATGTTACAGCATGGATTAGATTTAGATAAAATGGAGGGGGATATGACATTAAAAGCAAAGATTGAGTCATTCGACGATGACGAAATGAACAAAATAGTAAAGAAGTATTATCATAAATAAGTCTCATGCTGATAATGCCATAAATCCTAAGTTGTCAAATAAAACTGAATACCATGAATTTACGCCGTAGATCCTTTCTGCGGCGTTTTGCTATATAACCCCGGCGCAAAGGTGTTCTTAGCCCTTTGCGCTTTTTTCATATTCAAAATTCAAAGGAGGTGCGGCACATGTGGGGCGCAGTATCACATTTTCTTTCTTTCACGCTTGGCACAATCGCAGGTGTAACTTTGATGTGTCTGCTGCAGGCCGGAAGGCAGGCAGACGAGCAGTTTACAAAATTCTTTGATAAAGAGGGAGGTTCGGACGAATGAAACTTGTAGTAGCCGAAAAACCCAGCGTGGCCCAATCTTTGGCCGCGGTGCTGGGAGCAAAGGAGAAAAAAGACGGGTATCTGGAGGGCGGCGGCTGGCTGGTGTCCTGGTGCGTGGGCCATCTGGTGGAGCTGGCCCAGCCGGAAGCCTATGGGGAGCAGTACGCTAAATGGCGATATGCGGATCTGCCCATTCTTCCCGCCCACTGGAAATATGATGTGGCAAAGGATAAGAAAAAGCAGCTTGGCGTCCTGCGTCATTTGATGGAAGATAAACGTGTGGACGCTGTGGTGTGCGCTACCGATGCTGGCCGGGAAGGTGAACTGATCTTCCGGCTGGTCTATCAGCAGGTTGGATGCAGCAAACCTATTCTCCGGCTCTGGATCATCTCTATGGAGGACGCGGCTATCCGTGATGGATTTGAACACCTGCGGCCTGGTGCGGACTATGACTTGCTTTATCGGGCGGCGCTCTGCCGGGCAGGTGCGGACTGGCTTGTGGGAATTAACGCCACTCGCCTTTTCTCTGTCCTGTATGGCGATACCTTGAATGTGGGCCGGGTAATGACGCCGA
This sequence comes from Anaeromassilibacillus sp. An200, assembly GCF_002160025.1. Taxonomy (GTDB): domain Bacteria; phylum Bacillota; class Clostridia; order Oscillospirales; family Acutalibacteraceae; genus Caccousia; species Caccousia stercoris. The sequence continues at coordinate 972 of NZ_NFJU01000092.1, read as the reverse complement.
CTCTTCGTACACCATAGTCACCTCCCATTCTATAATAGATTGTACCTTACAGGCTGGCTCTATTCGCTAAATGAAAAGGGGTATTTGAGTTGACACGCTAAATATAACCTATTAAAATAAGAGGTATGGTAGTTTTCAACTATCATCTGAAAGGGAGGCTGCAACATGAAAGAAAAAGTATGCGGAGTAACCGGACACCGGGAAATCCCCGCTGAATATATGGAGCAGGCAGAGCAAGGTCTGCGGCGCGAAATCGAAAAAGCCATCGCAGACGGCTATACTTACTTTATTTCCGGTTTTGCTGACGGTGCAGATCAGCTATTTGCCGGGATTGTTCTGGAAAAGGCCAAAGAAAATCCGGCGCTGCGCCTGGAGGCGGCGATTCCGTACCGCAACCGCTATAAGCGGCTGATGGAGGACGAGCGGACCAGGGCAATGCTTGAGGCATGTGCAAAGGTGGAAATTGTAAGCGAGGAATGGGCTTCCAATGTCTACATGAAGCGCAACCGCTATATGGTAGACCAGGCGGACCGGGTGATCGCTGTCTATGATGGACGGGAAAACGGTGGCACGGTGTCCACGATCCGCATGGTCCATGCCCAGCGGAAAGAAATGCGGGAGGTCCCTGTGGGGCCTTATCTTCCTGAAAGCATGATAAATCTTGGATATTTCAGGAACACTTCGGGTAGATAAGGATTTGTCGATGTGGTAAAATAAGTGGTAGATAAATCAAGAATAGTCGAGCCTTAATTTGTTTTTTGAAAATGATAAAGGGCTGTTGATTTCTGCGGTTGCAACCCGCCGTTGCGTAGTTGCAACCGCATTTTGGTGGTGTGCTATCGGTAAAAATCGTATACTGATAGCGAAAGATTAACTATTAAAAGTCAACCACAAAATGAATAGCTGTGGTGAAAGGGAGATGGTTCAAAAAGGGTATAGCAAAGCAGAGGTCTTGTCAGACCCCTGCTGGCT
>NZ_NFJU01000091.1 GCF_002160025.1 Anaeromassilibacillus sp. An200 | reverse complement strand
CCTGCCAGGATACACCGGCAAGCGTCAGTGTCATTCCGTTTTTCTCCACGGTTTGCGGAATGAGCGACTTATCGTTGTAGGGTAAGTCTGTGTACGTCCTGGTGTCGGACACGGTGAAGGAGCTGCTGGCGTAGCCTTCCGCTTCCGTCTGGATGGAGGAAGGATTCAGCACCAGGTTTCCTTCATATCCATCCTCTCCATCGTAGGGGATACTTCCCGGAATGTCCGGCAAGATTTCCTCCAATTTGTTCGTATCTGTGGAAAACGTTAGCTCCTTCTCTGCCAGCTTACTCTGCTGGTTGATGGTTTCTTCCTTGACCATAGATTCATACGCATACTCGTATCCATCCTGTTCAAAAGGTTCCTCGATCAGAATGGAGGGGTCCTCATCCGGGGACAGATGAAAGATTTTTACAATCTCCACTTTATCCCCATTTTTGAGGGTTTCCACTTTGTCCGGTACTGCCGTCATGCCGCACAGTGCCAATATCAGCATTGACGCCATGAGCATAACCGGCACAATTCGTTTCATCAGCATCTCTCCTTTTCTTTGTTCTGTATTGCAAAAGGTAGTGGACACGTGTCCGCTACCTTTTGTCAGCTATGTTGATTTAATTAGGAGCATTAATATTTCTCCAATTGGCCACAATCGTCAGCCAGGTGAAACTTATTGGCAAAGTCCACAATCGCGTTTCTTGCAGCAATATAGCTTGGATCGCTGCAATCAAGACGGCAGAAGTGGTACGCTAACTGTGCGGCGATCCTCCGATCAACTTTGGCATCGAGCGAACCGCACCACAGCGGCCAACAAGAAAAATCAATATCAGTGGACGTCAGATCAGCGCGCCTTAGGATAGTATTCTTTAGGATAGCGTTCTTCAGACTAGCATGCGTTAGGACAGCGTCACTTAGATCAGCTTCTGTTAGGTTAGCTCGCAGTAGAATAGTTTTAGTCAGGTTAGCGCGAATTAGCTGTGCGCGAATCAGGACAGCTTGACCCAGGACAGTGTCACTCAGGTTGGCATCCGTCAAATTAGCATCCATTAGATTAGCGTTCATCAGATCAGCGTTCGTCAGAACAGTTTCTATCAGATTAGCGAAGCTCAGGTCGGCATCCTTCAGAATAGCGTTTCTGAGAACAGCGTGTTTCAAGACAGCATCTCTTAGGTCGGCATCCGTCAAATTAGCATCTGTCAGATCAGCGTTCATCAGATTGGTGTCGATTAGAACAGCTTCTGTCAGGTCAGCGTTCGTTAGATTGGCGTATCTGAGAACAGCCCCCTTCAGGTCAGCCCCTCTCAGGTTAGCATGTCTCAGATCAGCGTGCCTTAGATCAGTGTCTGTTAGGTCAGCACGTTTGCCTTCCTTTTTTTTATTAAGCCACATTTCATGCAGGCGTAGAATTTCTTTCAGTCGTTTCTGTTCCATAATTTCTCCTATTCTTATGATAAACTGAAAAGGGAGCGGACATGTGTCCGCTCCCTTTTGTACCAAAGTTTAAGACCTGTTCTGCATTTGGCGATAACAGAACAGCGTTACCCTGGCATCCTCCAGGCTGTCATATTCGAGAAACGTACATCCGTAATATGCCGCGCAGGTACTGAGTGATTGCCACTTATAATCTTCATAATAGTCTGACCATTCCCCGTAAATGGGAGCAAACTCCTGCATTACATCAATCGTATCAAAGGAAAGATTTTCAGAGAGAGACGCCGGAAGAAAGGAAAGAGCGGAATATAGATTGTATCCTATGCAGGTCGAAGCACTGGATAGAGCTGCATAGATTCGGGGAATCAGCTCATGAAGGTAAGGAGCGTCCTTCACTTGCTCCGGTGAAATTCCATGGATAGCTTCTACATCCTCCCAGCTGTTCATCCAATACGGGTGAACAAGGGAGTGAACCAGAATACTTCCTTTTCCGTCTATGATGGAAATCTCCACGATCTCGTCAATTTCGGTCAAGCCGGTTGTCTCAATGTCGATACAGACAATCCCCGTAGGATTGTTCACGGAAGCTTTCAGCTCCAATGCACCCTGAATCAGAGCATTGACTTCCTGCTGTTTCTTCTCTTTCTCCTGTTTCTGCGCCTGCCATATTTTGATTTTCCGCTGTTTTACTTTCCACATTTCTTCCTCTTTTTTCCTCTGTTCTTCACGGCGAATGCGGGCTCGCTTGCGCCGTTTCCGTTCCGGTGCTCCGGCAGCGTAAAGCTCCTCCGGTGTGGCGTCGCGTACTTCATCGGTACGATAATAGGTAAATGCCCTCTGATGAAGGCGGTTAGGCCAGAGCAGCATCCCTGCTGCACCGTCCCGAACCAGCTTACCAGCTTTCCGCCACTGGCGTTCTGTTCGTAAATCTTCTGTATAGTCACTTCTGTGCTTCAACTGTTGCATGGTATTTCCTCCCTTCGCTGCCTGATTTGGAATTCTTAATCTCCCAAGAGACGTTTTCTTTCCTCTCGCCATTCCAGCACTTTTTTCATTTCCTCGTCAAAGGTGTTGAAAGTGCTGTATCCCATTTTCTGCTGAGTATAGCTGTTCCAATATTCGTCAAGCTGCTCCTTGTTTTCCTGTAAGCATTCCTGGATTTCTTCTAACTCTCCTGGTTCCGCTTCTTGCGGGTGTTCTTCATAATAGGATATTTCCTTTTGTGCATCTTCGATATCGTCCCATTCCTCCAGCACATCTTCCAGGATTTGATTCTCAAACAGGTACTGAAGGAATGTATCCGAAAATCTTCCAAAACCGCACCTTTCAAACCAATCATTCGCATACATGCGTTCATCGGAACCGTTGGTGTAAGTTCCATACACCAAATCACCGATGAAGTGTTCGATCAGCTCAGCGACAGTCAGCCCGTGTGCTCCTGCTTTCTCGGTAATCTTCCGCACATCTTCCTCGGAAAGTTTGATTTCCAGCTGCCGGGACTGGATGGTTTCGCTCTGCTTGTTTCCACTTATCACATGAAGGTTCATCATTTTCATTTTCCCTCCGTATTGACTAAAAAAGCGGACACGTGTCCGCCCGTTCAACTTCTTCTCCGCTGTGCCTGTAAGGCGCGAGCATAGGATTTTTTAACTTCACTGGTAATATCATGTCTCAGTTCCCCCGAAAGGGGGACAACGGACTCCTGGCCGTTGTCCTTGGCTTTCTCCGTCCGGGGAAGCTGCACGATCAGCTTCCCCTTTGCATTCTCAAAGAGAGTAATGTCATTGATAATCAAAGCGTTATCCAAAGTTACCATTGCGACAGCTTTGAGTTTCCCTGATTGTTTGAGACGGATCTTTACGTTTGTTACCTTCAAGAGGTTTCCTCCCCCCCATAGTGATCCACCAGTTTGTGTGCCATTTTCAAGCCTACCTGTGAGACCCATTTTACCCGCGCTTGCAAGGCCGCTTCTTCTTTCTCTGCTTTTTCCTCGAAAAAATCTCGGTTCAGTGTGGTCGGGGAGTAATAATGGACAATCGTATTTTCTCCATCGGTAATAGTAAGTTTGATACGCTTGTTCCGCTTGAACCAATCATTCTCGCAGCGGATTTCCAATCCGTTGGTAACGGCGCGAAAGATCGTTGCTTCCGGGGCAGTTTCGTCCTTGATGACTACCGCCCGAGGCATAATCTGATGAATTAACTGTGTAGCAGTTTTCTTTGTCAGCCTGATGGTCTTATCATACATCTTCTTTTTCTCCTCACATCACAATTTAAGTAAAATTTCCTTCCGCTC
>NZ_NFJU01000090.1 GCF_002160025.1 Anaeromassilibacillus sp. An200 | reverse complement strand
TATCCCCCGCGAAGTTATAGGCATACTGCTCTGTGGAGCCGTCCGCCTTCCTCACGCCGGTGATCCGGCCCCACTCATCCAGCAGGTACCTGGTCTCGTTTCCGTTGCCATCCACAACGCCGGTAATCCGGCCCTGGGCGTCATACTCCAGCTCCTGGCTGGCACCGCCCATGCTCTCCATGCGCCGCTGGGCTCCGGTGAAATCATACTCATACTTCACGCCGCTGCCTACGCCGTCTACGCGCTGGAGCAGGCGGCCCGACGCATCATAGGTGTTGCTCTGGAGCACATGGCCTCCGGGCTCACCACCGTAAGTACCCGGCCCTCGGCGTCGTAGGTGAACTGGAAACCCTCCCCGCCGTCCCGCTCAGTCCGCCGGATCTCCCAGTACAGCAGGTCATAGGCAATACAAGTCTTGCACCCCTGGTTGTCCGTGATTTCGGTCAGATTGCCTGCTGCATCGTAACTGAACTACGTCCGGTTATGGATGCCGCTGGTCGTTTCCCTGTGAATCTCCGCCATCAGGCGGCAAACTGCATCTGAACAGGTTTGATCGCTTTGTCAAACAGGTTGAAGGCAAAATTGGTGCTGCCCAGCAGATCGGTCTTGATGATCTGGGGGCGCTGCTTATAGTCAAGGCCCGCCCATGCTGTCAGCATAGGCGGGCCTTGGGGTGCTACGCTGGAAAGCGCATCGGTACATGATTCAGTTTTGAGTGCTGTGGGACGATTCATAACCTTATTTGCGGATGTGGTTGCCGTCATAGATATTGCAGACTTGGAAGAATAGATCGTCCCAGGAGTGGGCGGTCAGACTCTTCAACTTCTTGTCCAGGATGTAGGCATGGATAAAAATTTAATTTTTAGACTTGACTTGATTCTTCAATGATCCTGTACGAGTTGGAACAGGTTATATTCATCGCGAAATCAATCAACTTATCCTGTATGTAGTTTACAATATCATTGATTTTCAGAATAATTCTACCAATCGCCGAACCAAAGGAAGCCGCATCTACCATTTCACTTGCACTGCCGAAGAGCGCCCCCGAAACAATCAGCATCACAAGGGCCATAATTGCCTTAACTGCCACCGCAAAAAAGATGACCCAGAGTTCCATGATTCGTATTACAATGGTGTAACTTGCAAGAGAAAGAAGTGCCACTTTCCGGCTGACCATGATTTTGGGAATATAAGCATCTTTAGGCACACCTTTGATTAGCACCCTCTCTCCATCCCGCTGCAAGCGATCTTCCAGGGCCAGAGAAACCACAGCACTCCTCGCACTAACGGGCATGTAGTACGGAATCTTGCTGTCCACATAATAAAGAGAGGGCGTACGCTGGTTTTTCAGTTCATGATTTGATAAATGGCGAAGATAGCGTTGTAGACTCGGCGCAATCAGCGCATTAGAAGGCACCTCCTTTGCATGAAGGATAAACATAATCACGATAAAGTCCCCTACAACATTCCAGGATAGTAGCACAAGGAGCAATCCTACAATTCCACAATAGCAGATGCCAACAATAGGGTCCCATGTTGCAAAAATCGGAAGACTAGACACCAAAACATTGGCAGCAGCCAACCCATAATTTCTCCACATATCCTTTCCTCCCTCATCATCTTCTGTTCCAGTGGTGCGGCCCTCACCGTCGGTGGAGGACACCATATCCCCCGCGAAGTTATAGGCATACTGCTCCGTGGAGCCGTCCGCCTTCCTCACGCCGGTGATCCGGCCCCACTCATCCAGCAGGTACCTGGTCTCGTTTCCGTTGCCGTCCACAACGCCGGTAATCCGGCCCTGGGCGTCATACTCCAGTTCCTGGCTGGCACCGCCCATGCTGTCAGTATAGGTGGGTCTTGGCTTGATCTACGCTAGAAAGCACATCGGTACATGATTTGGTTTTAAGTGTGCCGGATACATTTACTGCTCTTTTCCGAACACATCAATTTTATACAATTCAATTTACTCGACAATCAGTTTTGCATACAGATCCTGATTAAATGCCAGTACCGCTTCGTGTAGTTCCGGGGTGTCCTGAAAATCGAATGGCATATGCAAAAAATAACCATGATATTCAGGAGAGAATTCCACTTGGACATGATGTTTTCTGCAAACAGACAGGTAGACTTCTTCTCCGCCGACATGATCAAACTGCTTTTTCATTTCAGTAGAACTGAAGTAAGCAAATGTATTGACCCACCAAATCCTCCCTTTTCCAATTTCCTGCATTTTTGAATAATATCCGCTGGTCATCATGGATTTTGTATCCATGTCCATATCAATACGTCGCACACTTTTATTTTTTATAAAAGATTTCCCCAAATTTATAAATTCCTCAATATAATACCCGCTTTTTTTCCCGATTTTATTCAGAGCAATGTTAACGGTAATATTGCTTGTGATTCCATAAACTCCATCTGGATATTTTTCTTGCATTAACGGATATGGTTTTACAACATGAAAATCTACAACATCCGCATCCCTTTTCAAGGAAGATTTTAATTTAAGATAGAGACTATCATAATTTTTCACATTTGCACTGACACTTTCTAAAGTAATCGGCGAAACCGGAATATTTTTGCGATAAAGGTGCAACGGTTCACGGTCAGGATTTTGACTCCATAGGTTGATGAACTCCAGTACAAGAGGGCCTATCTCACTTACCGTCCAAGGGGTAAATGAGATCAGAAGACTAAAAACATCCTTCATGTTCATTCCTCCGTTTTTATGAAATTCGTGTATCATAAGTTTAGCTTTAAGACTCAACTCCGACCACCTGGATAATATTCTCGGAGAAGCCGGTATCTTTTAAAAGAACCTTTACATGTGTTTTTGCTTGATCAGCTCTATTCAAGGGGACTTCCCAACGGACAGTAATGCCATACTGTGTCGCTATTGTAGCCTGCCTAATTGCTTCATTACGGGCACTTGTAAATGTTGTTGTGGATAGCTTGCGGTCAATAAGTTGATTCGTGGCAGGGTCCCATCCGTCAAACTCTACAAAGCCTCGACCTCTATCTGGATTCAGCGGGTTTACCCCACTTTTCCAATCTAATATATACTTGAGTGGGCCTTGGAACTCCAATGCTTCTGGAGACATAGCGGATGTTTCTGGTGCAAACCGTCCGGGACCACGTGTTGCAGCATCAAGATTCAATCTAGTCACTTCAGCAATCGCTTTCTCAAGCTGACTTGGCGACAGAGTTATCGCTTGGGGTGCAGTCTTTACAAGAGATGCCCACAGGGTTTGATAGTTACTTGCTTTGTAGTATGCCCAGGCTGATTCAAGCTCACTTTGGGGAATCGTTCGATTTCCTCCAAATTGAGTCTTATATTCATGGTAAAAATCTGTTATGTTTTTTACCTTCCGCGTTGCCAACTCCTGCATTACTCTGTCAAAAGACGCTTCAGCATTTTTGAATTTTCCATTTGATGTCAAACTTGAAATGACTTGTTCGCGCAATGCATCTTTTTTGTCGCAGTTATATCCACTCGGATCAACATAGTAAACCGGATTATTCGCACAGTAGGCATACAGGTTGAGCCCGTCGCCCCGGTAGGTATCCTCCTGGGTGAACCGGCCGATGACCGGGTTGTAGAACCGGGCCCGTAGGTAATACTGCTGGGTGATGGGGTCTATCTGCTGGCCGTAGTAGGTGAAGCGGTTGGGGATAGTCTCCTCCTTGGCCGTGATTTTGCCCCAGGCGTCGTAGGCGTAGCGGTTCTGGACATTGCCATTTTCATCGACGATGTGGGTGGTAGACCCCATCTCGTCGCTGGCATAGTGGTAGTACGTCCGGGCGCTCTCGCTACTGCGGGCGATCAGCTCTGTGGAACGGATGAGACGGGTCAGACCGGTGCTGTCCTCCT
>NZ_NFJU01000009.1 GCF_002160025.1 Anaeromassilibacillus sp. An200 | reverse complement strand
TTGCGCGAAAATACGCCTGACATTTCGCTCCTTTTTCCCTTTGGGTTCTTGTTTACAAACCAAAAAACTGCTCTGGCTTGATTGCCGGAGCAGGTTTTTCTACAAGCTGGGCACATGGATTTCATCCATGTGCCTTTTTTACAGTCGAACGCCAAACATCTCAAAGCAGCCCGGCAAAACAACTTTCCATTTTCTCTCAACGATGCTACAATAATAAAAAAACCGGCTCAATCCCGCAAACAGATATGGGGACAGAAAGCTCTGATTGGGTTTCGGAGGGAATATGAAACTGGAAAAATGGAGAAAGCGCTGGATACAGCTTCTTGGCATTGTGCTATGCATCCTGGTGGCCATCGTGGCCGGATACGTCATCTGCTTCTTGACCCAGCATCTTGTTTTGCTTTATCTGACGGGAGCGGCTATCCTTCTCTTTTTTTATTGCGTTTTGCTTTACAAAAAGCCGGAACAGAGAAGAAAAGAAAAAGCCCAAAAACAGGAACAGCGGCGGTGGAAGCAGCATAGATGCTTTTCCATCTCCGGCCGGGCGAAAGCCGCTTATCTGATCCTGTGCATAGAAGAAGTCCTGCGGTATTACAGGCTGGATTTCACCCGCTGGAAACGTCTTTTGGAGATTTTATGGGATATCACCCAGACAGACAACGTGTGGGAATGGGTGGCCTATACCTCCAATCTGGACCCGGAAACGATTGCCTCCTGCCAGGACTGGGTGGAATGGGAGGAAGAGGGAGACTGGGAGGAGCCTCTCCCGGATCGGTACCGCATGTTCGAGGAGGAGTTTTCTGTACTACGAGAGGAATACCGCGCATTGCCTCTCCTTGCGGATACCATTCTGCGCCAGCTTCTGGACTGTCTGGGAAACGCCGTCACGGAGGACTGGTCACAGGAGGAAACACCGAACTCACCATCCAGCGCGATGTACTACATCCGGCAGGCGGAAATCGTCGCCGAATACAATGGGATCCCGCTTCCCCAAAACGAGCAGGCACTCGCCTTTCTGCTGAACCAAAAGGACAAGCACTGGGGCCCTCCCTTCAACGGCCTTCCCCTATCCGCTCTCACCTCACAAATACCGGAGCAGTCAAAAGCTGATCATGACAAACAGAGCGAAAGCTGATATAATAAAAATGTTTGACCCTGTATTGATCCGTATCCTTTGCAAGGGAAAAGTTTCCAGCGGGGAACGTGTGAATCAGGGCATTGGAATCAGAATGAGGAGCGTATCCATATGGCATTATTCAGCGCCAGCAATTTACAGAAATCCTTCGGCACCGACGTCATCTTCTCGGGCGCGTCGTTCGAGATCCAGGAGGGTGACCATATCGGCCTGGTGGGCGTGAACGGTTCCGGAAAGACGACGCTGTTTCGCGTCCTGACAGGGGATCTTCCCAGCGATGGGGGCGAAATCTACAAGGCCAATTCCGCCGTAATCGGCTACATGGAGCAGCATGTCTGCCGCGATCTGGAAAAAAGCGCTTACAGCGAGGTGCTCTCCGTCTTTTCCCCTCTTTTGGAGATAGAACGGGAACTGGAGGAAATCAATCACCGGCTTCAGGCGAAAGCGGGCAATCTGGACGAGCTGATCGAGCGGCAGGCCGCCCTGACGGAACGCTTTGAGCGCGAGGGTGGTCTGACCTGCCGCGCGCGGGCACGTTCGGCTCTGATGGGCCTTGGCTTTGACGACACGCAGATGGCGCAGCCGATCGCCGTCCTGAGCGGCGGGCAGAAGGCCAAGCTTCAGCTTGCAAAAATGCTGCTCAGCGGCGCAAACCTTCTGCTGCTTGACGAACCGACGAACCATCTCGACATTGCGAGCGTGGAATGGCTCGAGGATTTCCTTCGTGCCTATCACGGAGCCTTTCTCGTCATCTCCCATGACCGTTATTTTCTGGATCGAATCACCCAGCGCACCTTTGAAATGGAACATGGACGCCTGACGGCATACCGGGGGAATTACACGGCTTTTCTGGCACAGAAAGAAGAAAACCGGCTTGCCATGCAGCGCAAATACGACAATACCAAGCGGGAAATCACCCGGTTGGAGGGCGTTGTAGCTCAGCAGCGCCAATGGAACCGGGAAAAAAACATCCGCACCGCGGAAAGCAAGCTCAAGGTGATTGAACGTCTGGAAAGCACACTGGAAAAACCGGAGGACGCGCCCGAAAGCCTCCGCTTTACCTTCCCCATTCATCAGCGCGGCGGCAACGATGTGCTGATCACAGAGGATCTGGCGCTCTCCTTTGGGGAAAACCATTTGTTTTCGGGTGTGAATCTGCATGTGCGGCGCGGCGAACGGGTCTTTCTGATCGGCCCGAACGGCTGCGGAAAAACCTCTTTCCTGAAAACGCTGCTCGGCCAATATAAACCGGATCGGGGAGAAATCCGCTTTGGCGCGGGAATCGACGTCGGGTATTACGACCAGATCCAGGCCAATCTCGATCTGAACAAAACCGTTCTGGACGAAATCTGGGACGCCTATCCCCGCATGACACAGACAGAGGTACGCAATGCGCTGGCCGTTTTTCTTTTCTTTGGGGATGATGTGTTCAAGCCGGTATCCGCCCTCTCCGGCGGTGAGCGCGCCCGCGTGCTGCTCCTTCGTCTGATGCTTTCCCAAGACAATTTCCTGCTGCTGGACGAGCCGACCAACCATCTGGACATCTCCTCCTGCGAAGCGCTGGAGGACGCGCTGCAGGGCTACGAAGGGACACTTCTGATCGTCTCCCACGACCGTTATCTCATCAATAAAATCGCGGACAAGGTATACTGCTTTGAGGAAACAGGCGTCTCCTGTACGATCGGCGGCTATGACGCATATCTTGAAGCGGCCCATGCCAAGGCACAGGAGCAGCAGACCCCCTCCGGGCAGGCCCCCTCCGCGCGCGCTGTGGAGTATCGTGTGCGCAAAGAACAGCAGGCTGCTCTGCGCAAGGACAAAGCTGCCCTGCGCCGGCTGGAAACGGAAATTGCGGAAACAGAGGAACGAATCGCGGCGCTGGAAACACAGCTTGCCGATCCGGAAACGGCGGCGGACTATGAAGCTGTGGCACGGATCTCCTCTGAGCTGGAGGAAGCCCGCATACAAAACGAGGATCTCTTTTCCCGCTGGACAGAGCTTTCCGAGCGCCTGGAAGCACAAACGGGAGAATAAAAAAGCAGGGAGGGGATGATCCCCTCCCTGCCGCACGGGCAGCAATCTTACTGCTGAACCTTGAACTGCTCGATTTCCGCGAGGAATTCAGCCGCCGCGTCACTCTCCACCTCAAGGGTTACAGGCTTGGAAAGATCCAAGCTGAACACACCCATAATGGATTTCGCGTCGATTTTGTACTTATCGGTTGTCAGATTAATCTGAAAATCATATTTCGTGGTAATCGAAACAAACTTTTTGACTGCTTCAATGCTCGAAAGCATGATATTCTCTTTTACCATCTTTCATTCCTCCTGTTGTTGCTTTCTTTTGATCATAATACACCGCAACGCTATGGTCAATATGGATTATTGACAGAGAATCCCCTGAATTCCTCTGAAATCTCGACAGTTTGATCTGTCTATTTTCTCTTTTCCCCTGTATGGGGAACAACAAGCCCATCGGAAGGAGTTTTTTCATGAAGGTTTTTGCCATCACGCTTGGCTGTAAGGTAAATCAATACGAAACACAGGTCATGCTGTCGCAGATGTGCCGGGCAGGATTTACCGCGGCGGCCTGCGAGGAGGAGAGTGATGTGATTCTCGTTAACTCCTGCACCGTCACCGCGGCCAGCGACCATAAGGTGCGCCAGACGCTGCACCGCGCCAGACGTGCCGCCCCCTCCGCTGTCCTGGTGCTCACAGGCTGCATGCCGCAGGCCTTTCCGGAAGCGGCTGCCGCCCTTTCAGACGCCGACATTGTGCTGGGAAATACCAGCCGCGCTTCTCTTGTTCCCCATGTGCAGACCTTTCTGCGGACTCATGAGCGGATCGTGGATATCGGAAAGCATGAGACAGGGGAACGCTTTGAATCCATGCAGGTGCGTGAATTCCACGAGCGTACGCGCGCCTTTCTGAAAATCGAGGACGGCTGCAACCGTTTTTGCAGCTACTGCATTATCCCCTATGCGCGCGGGCGCGTGCGCTCAAAACCACTGGAAGAACTGAAAAACGAACTCGCGGAGCTGGGAGAAAACGGCTACCGCGAGGTGGTGCTGACGGGCATCAACCTTTCCGCTTACGGGCAGGAGCTGGGCCTTTCCCTTTGCGACGCGGTGGAGGCGGCCTGCGCCGTCCCGGGGATTGCGCGCGTGCGTCTCGGCTCGCTGGAACCGGAGCAGATGGATGAGCCTGTCATTGCACGAATGGCGCGCCAGGAAAAACTCTGCCCGCAGTTTCATTTGTCCCTGCAAAGCGGCTGCGACGCCACTCTGCGGCGCATGAACCGCCACTACGATACAGCGGAATACCGCCGCATTGTCGCGAACCTGCGTGCCGCCTTCCCCAATGCAGCCATCACCACGGATATCATGGTGGGCTTTGCGGGTGAAACGGAGGAGGAATTCCAGGAGTCCCTGGCTTTTGCGGAGGAGATCGGCTTTGCCAAGGCGCATGTCTTTGCCTACTCCCGCCGTCCCGGCACTGTGGCAGACAAAATGCCGGATCAGGTCTCCAAAAAGGAAAAGGAGGAGCGAAGCGCCCGCATGATTGCGGCAACTCAGCGCACAAAGGAAGCCTTTTTCCAGACTCAGCTGGGACGAACGGAACTGGTTCTGTTTGAACAGACATGTGCCCCTGGCGTATGGGAGGGGTACACCAGCAACTATACACCGGTGCATGTGGTATCCTCCGAAATCCGCTCCGGCGAACTGCGTCCCGTTCTTCTTCAGGAAGCTTACGCGGAATTTTGCACCGGCAGCCTCGCTTCTCTTTGAAGTTTTTGCACAAATTTTACATTGTAAAGAAATTATGAGTTGACATTTCTCCACGATCTGTCAAAATAGAAACGAGGGTATTGCATCGATCACATACAGAAAGAGGGAGTTTTATGGCATCCGCGACAAAGGAGAAATTCACCAAACAGGAAAAAAGCTGGATCCTGTATGACTGGGCCAATTCCGTCTATGCCACCAATATTATGGCGGCCATCTTCCCCATTTATTTTACCGCAGTCTGCGGAGGTGACACCAGCGGCATGCAGTGGTGGGGCTACGGCACTTCACTGGCAACGCTCATCGTGGCCGTTCTGGCTCCTATTCTTGGCTCTTTGGGAGATTACAAGGGGATGAAAAAGAAATTTTTCACCTTCTTCATGCTGATCGGTGTATTCTGCACACTGATCATGGCCATTTTTGACAACTGGCAAATGCTCCTTGTCGGTTATGTGCTTTCCTATATTGGCTTTGCAGGCTCCTGCCTGTTCTACGATTCCTTCCTCACCGATGTGACCACACGCGAACGCATGGATAAGGTATCCGCCTGGGGCTACGCAATGGGCTATATCGGCGGAAGCACCATCCCCTTCCTCATTTCCATCGGCATCCTTCTTGCCATGGGAATGGACAACCCCACAGCCGTGAAGCTCGTGGTGGTGCTGACCTCCGTATGGTGGGGCCTGTTCAGCATCCCTATGATGCGCAACGTTCACCAGAAGTATTATCTGGACGGCAAACCGCAGCACATGGCCTCCGCGGCTTTCACAAATGTGGGCCGCACTCTGCGAAGCATTGTGAAAAACAAAGGACTGTTCTTTTATCTCATTGCTTATTTCTGCTACATTGACGGCGTGGGAACCGTCATTCACATGTCCACCTCCTACGGCAGCACACTTGGCCTGGACACGGTTGGTATGATTCTGGCCCTGCTGGTCACACAGATCGTCGCCATGCCGTGCTCCATTCTGTTCGGACGGCTCGCGAAAAAGCTGGGCGCTGTCCGCATGATTGGCATCGCGATCGGTGTGTATTTCCTGATCTGCGTGGTGGGCTTCTACATGGGCTATATTATTGAAGTGGACGAGCAGGCCATCGGCACGGCTCAGATCCTGTTCTGGATGATGGCCTTCCTGGTCGGCACCGTGCAGGGCGGCATTCAGGCCCTTTCCCGCTCGTATTTCAGCCGTCTGGTTCCGCCGGACAAAAGCAATGAATACTTCGGATTTTTCGATATCTTCGGCAAATTTGCCACTGTGGTCGGTCCTTTCCTCGTGGCCGTCGTGACGGGGGCAACGGGCCGTTCCTCCGTCGGCATCCTCAGCCTGCTGGTTCTCTTTGCTGTGGGAGGCCTGCTTCTTTTCCTCGGACGGGAACCGATGAAACAAGCGGAAGCCGCCGCTGAACAGGCCCGCCGCGCCGCCGGCGAAAAATAACGATGTAACTCTTCTATAAAACGCGGAAAGCTCGGAGAGATTCAAACGATCTCTCCGGGCTTTTTGATGCAGACGCAAAATAAAAATAGATAAAACCAACAAAAATGAATAACTTGTTAAAAAATGTTGTTTTTATATCCATATGGATTATACTGGTATTATACTTTATCACCATCCGTCAGAAACCGGCCAGCGCATCCGCAAACATTTGATCCTGAAAGACACAGCTTGTGGCCCGCACAGACACGAAGTGCCTGCAAACAGGAAAGCGGCAAGAGCAAGGTATTTTCTTTGACATATTTTTTTGACATGTGTTGAAGAAAATACCTTTCACTTTTTATCTGTGCATAAGGAAAGAGAAGAGGTGTAACGAAAAGCTTAAACCATGCGGCACCGCGAATTAAAGCCAGGAAGGGAAGCACTCATATGAAAAAAGCAGTAAAACAATCCACTCTGTTGACAGCATTGAACCTGGGAACCGTTATATTAGTGGTCGCTTTGACCTTAGCCTTTTCGTTTTCCGTTTACACGAACAACCGCGCCATGGAAATGTATGCAAACAAACAGGAATTGACATCGGCCGCGCAGCAGTTCCTTGACGCATCGGGTTACCTGACAGAACAGGCCAGAGCCTGTGCCGCCACAGGAGACGAAACCTATTACAACAATTATCAGAATGAAGTAAACAATCTCAAGAACCGTGAGACCGTATACAGCCGAATGGAGAAGGTTGGGATTACAGAAGCGGAAAAAGCTCTGTTTGCACAAATGTCTGAAATATCGAACAACCTGGTTCCTCTGGAAGAAGGCGCTATGAACGCCGCTATGAATGGAGATATTCAGTCCGCGATTCAATATGTGTTTGGAGAAGAATACAACACCGATCTAGCAGAAATTCAGTCTCTCCAGGAAAAATTTTTAAATACCATTCAGACGCGCCTTACAGCTGAAATCAACCAAGAGCAAAGTACGGTACATGTTATGCAGGTGATCGTTGTCATTTTGGTATGCATCATTGTTGCATTCCAGATTTTCAGCACCCTGTTTACCAGACAAAAGATCATCCGCCCACTCAAGGTTATTCAAGGGGAAATGCTGGATTTCTCAAAAGGAAACCTGTCTTCCACAACGGAAATGGTGGAGGACACTTCCGAACTTGGAATGCTCACCTATGCTGTAAATCAGATGCGCAAGCAGCTGAAAAAGTACATTGAGGATATCCATGACAAATTGATGCAGATCGCACAGGGCAATTTCAATATTCAAATGGATCTGGAATACATCGGTGATTTTTCTGAAATTGCATTGTCTATGAAAAAAATAAGCGCATCTCTCAGTGAAGCGTTCCGTGAAATTGACACCGCTGCAAACCAGGTTGCCACAGGCGCTGATCAGGTGGCAAGCGGCGCGCAGGCCTTGAGCCAGGGTTCCACGGAACAGGCCAGTTCCGTTCAGGAGCTTGCCGCTACTGTACAGGAAATCAATGAAAAGATCCGGCAAAATGCCAAGGATACGGACTCCGCGAATGAACTGACAACCTCCACCGGCGTTCAAATCAAGGAAAGCCAGCAGAAAATGCAGAATCTTGTCTCCGCTATGCAGGAGATTAAGGAAACGTCTCAGCAAATCCAGGGCATTATCAAAACCATTGACGATATTGCATTCCAGACAAACATCCTTGCACTGAACGCGGCAGTGGAAGCGGCCCGTGCGGGTGTCGCCGGAAAGGGCTTTGCCGTTGTGGCTGATGAAGTGCGAAATCTCGCCGGAAAATCCGCGGAAGCATCCAGAAATACGCAAGAAATGATTCAGAATTCCATCAAGGCCGTGGAAAATGGCAGCGTGCTGGCCGAGAATACCGCGGCGGGACTGGAAGAATTCGCAGAGCAGGCGGAGAAGGTGGTAGCATCCATCCAGCGGATTGCGGAAGCTTCCTCGGAACAGGCGGAGGCTGCCGCTCAAATCGCACAGGGACTGGATCAGGTGTCCAGTGTGGTTCAGACCAACTCTGCCACCGCTGAGCAAAGCGCCGCCGCGAGTGAGGAGCTCTCCGGACAGGCAAGCATGCTGAAATCACTTGTCGGCAAATTTAAACTGGCGAACAAGAGCACGGTTTATCAAGAGCAAGTTTCCTCCGACTACGATTTCGAAACCCCCATAGCTTCCTCCGACGCTTATTACGATAAGTATTAAACGAACAGAACAGAGAACGGCGCAGCCTTTTTCAGGCGGCGCCGTTTTTTGTCCGTACGAACTTCTCCAGGCACAAGCAAAATATCTGCGTATGACGCTGCTCAAACGCTTCCACGCGGTTTTTGTGCCAGAAAAGCAAGAAAAGTCGGTACACGGTAAGTCTCCAGAACACCATATCCATTGGTATCCTCATATAAATCCAGAAGGTGGAATCCCGCACGCAGCAGCGGGCGAAGCTGCTCCTCCGTGGTGTGGGAAAACTGGATGCCGTCTCCGTTCTCCACGCTTTGGCGGTACAATTCCGCATCCCGCAGAGGATTGAACGGCAAAGGACGGGCCAGTGCGGCGTTATCCTCCTCAAAAAGGTAGTTTATCCCATTGTCCACTCCGGCCAGAAGAACGCCGCCGGGTTTGAGCACGCGGAAGCACTCACGCCAGATGGGTGCGACCTCCTCCACATAGCAATTGGAAACCGGGTGAAAGATACAGTCAAAGCTCTCTTCTGCAAACGGAAAAGGCTTTGTCATATCTGCCTGTACGATTTCGATCGCGTAGCCTTCCCGCTCCGCCACCGCTTTCTCACTCTCCAGCTGGAGGGTGGAATAGTCAAGTACGGTGCAGGATGCTCCCAAAAGGGAAAAGACCGGCATCTGCTGGCCTCCTCCGGAAGCGAGTCCCAAAAGACAGCACCCGGCAAGCGGTGGGAACCAGTCATGTGGGACAGGTTTTATCGGGGTGAGAAGAACATCCCATTCTCCCTGCCGCACACGGCTGCACACCTCATGGGAGACTGGCTTCCCCCACTCCCAGCCATCTTGCACCCATTGATCAATGGTTTCCGCATTAGTTTTTGTATAATCCTTCATCATTTCTCCTTTTTGTATATCAGGAATCCCCCTCATGGGAAACAGATTCCTGATTCAATACCTTCATTACATTTTCTACTTCGGCTTTTGTCTGTTCGGCCGCCAGATAATCCCATGAATAAAACAGGAAGCCATCGCACTCCACCGTACGCCCCAAGCTGACCTGGCGTGCAAGGATATCATCTGCCGTTTTCCAGGTTCCATCGTCTGCGTCGGAACCGGCTTTATAAACCGCAAGGCCAAAATACAGCTTGATGTCCGGATCACGGACAAGATTTTTCCAGGTCTGCGCCGCTGTGCCAAAGGGAAGTGTAGGGTTCTCAAAATTGACATAGAGCTGTGGACAGATATAATCCAGAAAGCCCTTTGCCTTGCACCAGGAAGCGACATCCGCACCCATGTTCCAGTCATTCTGGAGATTTCCCTGCGGAGCAATGCCGAACTGAGCGTCCGGGTTAACAGCCTTGACGCGGCGGTACACCTCGGAAATCAGCGCGTTGATGTTGGCGGCCCGCCATTCCTGAAGAGAAAGCGCTGTCCCGCTCTGGGAAGCTTCGTCCACATACGCCTGATACGCGGCTTCATCGAAGGAAGCGTCCTGCGTGGGATAAAAATAATCATCAAACTGGATGCCGTCCACATCATAGCGGGAAGCAATCTCCTCCGCGCAGGCAGCAATATGGGCGCGCACCTCAGGATAGGCCGGATTGTAATACTTGCCCTGTCCGCTCTGCACCACCCACCCAGCTTTTTCCGGGTCGTCCTTCCAGAGATTCCAAGGGTTATTCTCTGCCAGAACAGACGGCGTATCGTTCATCTGGATGCGCAGGGGATTCATCCAGGCATGCAGCTCGAGCCCCTGCTCATGTGCCATTTCCACCATAATTGCCAGCGGATCATAACCGGGATCCTTACCCTGTGTTCCTGTGACAATATGACTCCACGGAACCAAATCGGAACGGTACAGAGCATCCCCAAAGGGACGCACATGAACGATCAGGGCATTCATTCCATACTGTTTTGCCCCGGAAACAATCTCAGAAAACATTTCCCGGAAGGCCGCCTCGCTTTGATCCTGCTCCTTGCTTCTGTCCAGCGTCATGAAAGGCACCCAGACGCCGCGCATCTCTTTCTGGGTTTCCACCGCCACGGAAGCGGCAACGGCGGAAGAGTCCCCCTGTGACGCAAGGGAAGCCTCGGAGGAAGCGGTCTGCTGCATCGCTGAGGAGAGCGTTTCCTGCGTGGAGACGGAGCTGGACACCATGGAAACAGACGATTCCTCCACAGCGGAGCTTTGTAGCACAACGCTTGTTTCTTCTTCCCCGCCGCCCAACAGAACCGTTGCCAGCACCGCACAGAGAAGCAAAGCGGCCCCTGCCAGAATACTGTGACGCTTCAGAAAACGCAACCCCATTCGCACCACGCCTTTCTTTTGACATCTTGTCCCTAGGGCTTGTTTGAAAAATCATAAACATCGTCTTTTTCCCCATTTTCAAACAAGCCCAAATCCGGTACAATCTTTTTACCGTACTATTTTTATGCCGTGGAGGAATAAGGTATGACAATCCGCACCATTCTGCCTGCCATCCTGATCTGGCTCTGTCTGATCAGTGCAATCTCCGTTTTCGTGACAGTTTTAGACAAGAAGCATGCACAGAAGCGCCAGCGCCGTGTTCCGGAAAGGACACTGCTATGGCTGTCCGCTCTCGGCGGAAGTGCTGCGATGTATCTTACAATGCGGCGAATCCATCACAAAACGAAGCATCCAAAATTCATGGTCGGGATCCCGCTTATTTTTCTCGCGGAAGCGGCGGGAATTGCCGCGCTCTTTTTCCTTGGGATCCTGAGCTGGTAATCAGACGCCAATCCCCATTGTAATAATCAGAGCTGTAATGCATGCTACGCTGATTACAAACGAAAAAGATGCGGTGAAACCGGAAAGCGAACCATCACCGCAGATCTGCTCCGTAAAATATGGAGACATAGAGGGGATGGGCGAAAAGCTGAGCAGAACGAGGATCTGCCGGATTTCCAGCGGGATGGGAAGCGCATAATAAAAGAAAAGGGAGAACGCTGTGGCCGCCGCATAGCGGATCCCCAATGTCAGAGCTGCTTTTTTCACACTGTCCGCCTCAAAGGAAAATTCCATCATCATCCCTATCATGATCATGGAAAGGAACGGATTCGCCGCCCCGACACGTTCCGCAAACGCAAGCACCGGCCCCGGCAAAGAAACGTGCATGCTTCCCAGCACAAGCAGCACCAGATAGGTGTCAATGGTGACGGAGGAAAACAAGCGGCGCAGAAAGGTTTTCAAGCGTCCTCCCTCCGTTTTTCCCATAAGTGTGGAGGTGATGGCATAGTTGCCGCCTGTACACATCAGCGCGTTACCCATATCAAACATACAAGCTGTCACCACACCGGATGAGCCAAGAAAGCTCTGCACAAACGGAAGTGTAAACGCCCCTATGTTATAACCGGACACGTTCTGCGTATAAAAGGCGCGCACCTCCTCCCCCCGTCTCCGCGTCACCAGAAAGGCTCCTGCCCACAGAAGAACATCCGACGCCAGACCCAGCACCATAACCAGATACAGTGTGAGATCCTGCTGAAAGCTCTCGCTGAACGCTGTCACCGCCGCGCACGGCAGCGTCAGGCGGAATACAAGTTTGGAAACCGTTTCGCAGTCACTGCGCCCAAACAGGCGAGCGCGCTTAAATACATACCCCAATGCAATCATGGCGAGCAGTACGCCCGCCTTTGTCAAAACCTCCGCCAAAAGATTCTATCTCCCTTCCATACAGTGCTCCGTGCTACTCACGGCAGCCTGCCTCCCCTTGTGGATTTACTGGAAAAAAACCGTGCGCCTTCCGATCGCAAAACATCGGAAGGGCACGGTTTATTATTTATTTTCTTTTTTACTTCGCGACGATATTGACCAGCTTGCCGGGAACACAGATCTCTTTCACAATCGTTTTGCCCGCAAGCTCCGAAGCGATCTTTTCCTCGGCCTTGGCCGCCGCAATGGCGTCCTCCTTCGACAGATCCGCCGCGATGGTCAGGCGCGCACGCACTTTGCCGTTCACCTGAACCGCGATTTCCACCGTATTCTCGCGGCACTTGTCCTCCTCGTAGGACGGCCATGCCTGCAGGCAGGCAAAGCCTCCGCCGAAGCCGACATTCTCCCACAGCTCTTCCGCCACATGAGGCGCAAAGGGCGACAGAAGAATGGTAAACAGGCGCAGCTCCTCTTTGGTGATGGAGCCGGTGTCGTACACATCGTTCATCAGGCTCATCAGCGCGGCGATCGCTGTGTTGAACTTCAGGTTTTCAATGTCCTCCCCAACCTTTTTGATGGTCTTGTGGAAGGGAGTTTCGAGCGCCGGACGCAGACCGCCCTCCGTCAGGATGTTCTGGAAATTCCAGAAGCGCTCCAAAAAGCGGCGGCAGCCGCGGATGCTGGCCGGGTTCCACGGGGCGGCCTTCTCAAAGTCGCCGATGAACATTTCATACAGACGCATCGTATCCGCGCCGTATTCACGCACCACATCGTCCGGGTTGACGACGTTTCCGCGGCTCTTGCTCATCTTCTCGCCGTTCTCGCCGAGGATCATGCCGTGGCTGGTACGCTTGGCATACGGTTCCACCGTGGGCACCACACCGATATCATACAGGAATTTATGCCAGAAACGGCTGTAAAGCAGATGCAGTGTCGTATGCTCCATGCCGCCGTTGTACCAGTTGACGGGGGACCAGTATTCCAGCGCTTCCTTGGAGGCAAGAGCTTCGCTGTTGTGCGGATCCATATAGCGCAGGAAATACCACGAGGAACCGGCCCACTGGGGCATGGTATCCGTCTCGCGGCGGGCAGGCCCTCCGCAGTGCGGGCACGTCGTATTCACCCAGTCTGTCATATGGGCCAGCGGGGATTCGCCGTTGTCGGTCGGCTCATAGGATTTCACATCCGGCAGGCGAAGCGGAAGCTCGCTCTCCGGCAGCGGCACAAAGCCGCACTTCTCGCAGTGCACAATCGGAATCGGCTCGCCCCAGTAGCGCTGGCGGGAGAACACCCAGTCACGCAGCTTGAAGTTCACCTTGCTGCGGCCAATACCCTTCTCCTCCAGGAACTCGCGAATGCGCACCTTGGCGTCCTCCACGGACAGCCCGTCCAGAATGCCGGAATTGACCATCACGCCGGTATCACAGTCGGTGAAGGCTTCCTTCTCCACGTCGCCGCCCTTGACAACCTCGATGATCGGCAGGCCGAATTTCTTTGCAAACTCCCAGTCGCGCGTATCGTGACCCGGCACAGCCATGATGGCGCCGGTGCCGTAGGTGGTGAGAACATAGTCCGAGATAAAGATCGGAATCTCCTTGCCATTGACCGGGTTGATGGCGGCCACACCGTCCAGACGCACGCCCGTTTTATCCTTTGCCACCTCGGTGCGCTCAAAGTCGGACTTGCGGGCAGCGGCCTCCTGATAGGCCTGAATCTCGTCCCAGTTTTTAAGCTGGTCCTTCCACTGGTTCAACAGAGCATGCTCCGGCGAAAGCACCATGTAGGTCACGCCATACAGCGTGTCGGGACGGGTGGTGAAGATCGTCAGCTTATCTCCCGTTGTGGCGGTGAAATCCACCTCCGCGCCGGTCGAGCGGCCGATCCAGTTCTTCTGCTGCGCTTTCACGCGCTCAGGATAATCAACCAGATCGAGATCGTTGATCAGGCGGTCGGCGTACTCGGTGATCTTGAGCATCCACTGGGACTTCACCTTGTGCACTACAGGGCTGCCGCAGCGCTCGCACACACCGTCGACCACCTCTTCGTTTGCCAGCACACACTTGCAGGAGGTACACCAGTTCACGGCCATCTCCTTTTTATAAGCGAGGCCGTGTTTGAAGAGCTGAAGGAAAATCCACTGCGTCCACTTGTAATAATCGGGATCCGTGGTGTTGATCTCGCGGGACCAGTCAAAGGAAATGCCCAAGGACTGGATCTGCTGCTTAAAGCGGGCAACATTCTTCTTCGTTACCTCCGCGGGATGCACATGGTTTTTGATGGCATAGTTTTCCGTGGGAAGGCCGAAAGCATCCCAGCCGATGGGATACAGGACATTATACCCCTCCATGCGGCGCTTTCTTGCCACGATATCGAGCGCCGTATACGGACGCGGATGCCCCACATGCAGGCCCTGGCCGGACGGATAAGGGAACTCGACGAGGGCATAGAATTTCGGCTTGCTGTAATCCGTGGAAGCATGGTAGACCCCTGCTTCCTCCCACCGATCCTGCCATTTCTTTTCCAAGAGCTTGTGGTCGTACTTTTCACACTTCATGCTGCTGTCGCTCCTACTGTGTTAATTTACAAAAAAGATTCCGCTTTTGTCGAAAAAAGGCTGGTGAAAACTTCAAGTTGGCGCTTTTTCGCTTTATTGACAGCCTGTGATTTACTCTGTGTCAAGGAATTCCTCTATGGCAACAGGCACGCCATCCTGCCACAGACGATCCAAGTCATAGAAGGCGCGCGCCTCCGGGGTAAAGACATGGATGATCACCGACTCGTAATCAAGCAGGATCCACGAGTTGGAACGGTATCCCTCCACACGTCCGGCAGGAACGCCCTTTTCCTTGAGCTGAAATTCCAGCTCGTCCGCCAGAGATTTGACATGTGTGGCGCTTGTACCGGTGGCCAGCACAAAGTAATCCCCCAGCGTGGAAATCTGCGAAATATCAATCAGACGGACATTGTCCGCTTTCTTTTTATCCAGAATCTGTACAGCGGCAATCGCCAGTTCTTTCGGCTGCATAACCTCTCTCCCCTGCATTGTTATTCTTTACCGGTTTTTCCGGCGGCCTCCCGCTCCAGCAGAAGGCTGTTGTAAAGGGTCAGGGTATCCGGATGGATCAGCTCACAATGAGACGCCAGCTCCGCGAGTGTGAAGGAGGTTCCTTCCCGCATCGCGTCCTCAAGATTTTTCTCCGCGAGACGGCGCAGCTTCTCCACTCCTTTATAATCCCTGTCCTCCGAGACAAAATCCGCCGTGAAAATGATTTTTTCCAGAAGCGTCATCCCGGCCTTTCCCGTCGTATGCCAACGCACCGCACCAAGGATTTCCGGGTCGGTTACGCCGCATTCGCGTTCCAGATAAACGGCGCCGAGCATCGCATGCCAAACCTTCCGGCTGCGGCGCTCAACATCCGTTAGTATTATACCAAACGACTCCATCATTTTCAATTGCTTCTCCGTGGGAAGCTCTTTCGTGATATCGTGAAGAAGCCCGGCCAGCTCTGCCTTCTCCGGATCCTCGCCGAAACGCTTTGCCAGACGCACAGCCTCCTTCGCCACACAGAGAGAATGATGGTACCGCTTATCCGCAAGCATCGGACGGATCAAATTTTTTGCCTCCTGTGCTGTCACGGAAAAGCCCCCTTTCGGATTTTTGAAATTTCAGGCACGCCGGTACAAACCGTGCTCTTTGATATACCGCTCCACCGGCGGCGGAACGAGACCCGCAAGACTCTCTCCTCTTGCGGCTTTTTCGCGCACCATTGTGGAGGAAACCGACAAAAAGGTGATGGGACAGATGTGCACCCGCGCGCCAAGCGTCTCGAGATATTCCTGATGCAGATACAGCTCGTCCCCTGGCTCCGCGCTGCGCGGCGCGGCACAGATATCCGCCATCTGCCAGATTTTCTCCGGCTCGCGCCAGTTTTGCAGTGTCAGGAACATATCCTCTCCCATCAGCAGAAAAAGTCTGGTATCCGGATACTGCTCTGTCAGGATACGCAGGGTATCCACCGTATAACTTTTCCCACCGCGCCGGATTTCTGTATCGTTGACACGGCAGAATGGATGATCCCGCACGGCCATGCGGCAAAGCTCAAAGCGATCTGCCGCCGGAGCCAAATCCTCTGCCTGTTTGTGAGGCGGCATGGCAGTCGGAACGAACAGGACCTGAGACAGCCCGAGCATTCGGGCAAACTCCTGTGCAATGTGCAGATGGCCGAAATGGATCGGATTGAAGGTACCGCCGAAAACACCCAGCCTCATCTTTGTCACAGCTCTCACACTCCCCGCGGCGCCCTCGGCAGCTGGTATTTGGATTCCTTCGCCTTCTGGCGGAACAAGACAAATTTCGACCCTATCACCTGGACAACCTCGGAAGAAGTCGCCTGCGCCAGCTCTTCCGCGGCCTCGCGCGGCGAAAGAGGGCTGGTTTCTGTCAGCACCTTGCCCTTGATCAGTTCGCGGGCTTCCAGAGCATCGTCAGCCTGCTTGGTCAGCTCCGGACTCATGCCGGATTTCCCTACCATCAGGATGGTGTCGAGATCCACGGCCAGAGAACGCAGATACGCACGTTGTTTGCTGGTAAGCATGGGATCACCTCTTTCTGTGTCAGTCCTTTGTTAGTCCTTTGGATTTCTTTCCCGCAGGCGTTCCGCCAAAAGGCGCAGCGCCTTGCCACGGTGGCTGACGGCATCCTTCTCCGAAGGTGTCAGCTCCGCATATGTCTTTTTTCCCACCAGGAAAACGGGATCATAACCAAATCCATCCGTCCCGCGCGGCGCATGAGCCACGCGGCCCTCGCACACGCCTGTCACCGTGATGGTTTCCCCGTCCGGGAAGGCACAGCAGACGGCGCTGACAAAGCGCGCTGTCCGTTCCTCGTCCGGCACGTCGCGCAGCTCGTCCAGCAGCTTGCGGTTGCGGTCCTCGTCGGTCGCGTCCGGCCCGGCATAGCGGGCGGAGTAAACGCCCGGCGCACCATTCAGAGCATCGACAGCAATTCCGGAATCGTCCGCCACACTGGGAAGCCCGGTCGCCTGACAGGCCGACCGCGCTTTCAGCTCCGCGTTCTCCTCAAAGGTTTTTCCTGTTTCCTCCACCTCCGGCAGATCGGCGGTGGCTACCTCGATCCCAAGCGGCGCAAGAATGCGCTGCAATTCCGTCACCTTGTGGCGGTTATGGGTCGCCATGATAAATTTTTCCAAAAAGCTCTCTCCTTTAGGGGTTGTTTGAAAATAGAGAAAATGCCGGATTTTTTCCCAGAGCGAGGGGATTTCCAGGAAAAAAGCACAGGAATCCTTTTCGGATTCCGAGCATTTTTGACGCAGAAAGCAGCCGCTGTTGGGGAAAAAGACGGTGATTATGATTTTTCAACCCCCCCTTAGTGCTCAAACAGTGCCTTCGCAAACTCGTCCGCGTCAAACGGCTGCAAATCGTCGAGCTGCTCGCCCACGCCGATAAACTTCACCGGGATCTTCAAATCCTCCCGAATGGCGATGACAACGCCGCCTTTCGGCGTGCCGTCCAGCTTGGTCAGGACAATGCCCGTGATGTGGGCTGCATTCTGGAACTCGCGCGCTTGATTGACAGCATTTTGGCCCGTGGCCGCGTCGAGCACCAGCAGCACTTCCTTTGCCGCGCCCGGCAGCTCACGGTCAATGATCCGGTTGATCTTTTCCAGCTCAGCCATCAGATTTTTCTTGTTATGCAGACGGCCCGCCGTATCGCAGATCACCACATCCGCACCGCGCGCCTTTGCCGCCGAGATCGCGTCAAAAACCACGCTGGCCGGATCGCTGCCTTCTCCCTGCCGGATCAAATCGCACCCGCTGCGCTCCGCCCAAACCTCCAGCTGCTCAATCGCCGCCGCACGGAAGGTATCGGCCGCAGCCAGAATCACACGCTTGCCCTCACCCTTCAGGCGATAAGCCAGCTTGCCGATGGTCGTTGTTTTTCCCACGCCGTTGACGCCGATCACAAGCACCACCGAGGGCTTCGTGGAAACGTCCAGCGCTTCGCCGCCGCGCATCATATCGGCGGTAATTTCCTGAATCAAGCCATAAATTTCTTCCGGATCGCTGATCTTGCGCTCCTTGACCTGACGGCGGCATTCCTCACAAATGCGCTCCGCCGTCGGCACACCGACATCCCCGAGCACCAGCAGCTCTTCCAGCTCTTCAAACAGCTCGTCGTCAATCTTCTGGAAGGAATGCAGCATTTTTTCGATGGAGGTGCTGACGTTTTCTCTTGTCTTTTTCAGCCCTTCCTTAATCTTTGCAAAAAGTCCCATAAAAGCCTCCCCTGTCGGAAGAATCGCGCTGTACCAAAACGGACGGCACAGCTTTGTTTTTATTGTACAGCCGAACCGCCGCTCCGTCAAGGCTGGTTTCCGGCTTTGCACACGCCGCAGACGGCGCGTGCATCACGCATTTTTCTGAGCCAGCAGATGCTGCTCAATCTCCGCGGCGGACATTTTCAAAAGCTTGGACACGCCCTCATCCTGCATGGTCACACCGTACAAAATATCGGCCTCCTCCATGGTGCCGCGTCGGTGCGTGATAGCGATGAACTGCGTGCGCCGGTTCATGCGCCGCAGATAGGCGGCAAAGCGCGTTACATTGACGTCGTCAAGCGCGGCTTCGATCTCGTCCAGCACACAGAACGGAGGCGGATTGACCTTCATGATGGCAAAATAGAGCGCAATGGCCACCAGCGCCTTTTCCCCGCCCGACAAGCTTTCCAGATTGTTGACAATCTTGCCCGGCGGCTGCACGGCAATGTCAATGCCGCACCCCAGCACGTCTTCAGGATCGCTCAGGGACAGCTCCGCCGTTCCTCCGCCGAACAGCTCGCGGAACACCTCCGTAAAATGGCGCGAAATCTCAGCAAAACGCTCCAAAAACAGATCCTTCATCTGCTTGGTCAGTTCTGTGATCAGGCGGCGCAGGCTGTCGCGGCTCTGCTCCACGTCCGCCATCTGAGAGGTCAAAAACGTATAGCGCTCGCTGACTTCCTTATATTCCTCAATGGCCGCCACATTGACGGCTCCGAGATTCTTGATCCCCGTCTTGATTTCATTCAGACGGCGGCGTGACTGCTGGGGATCCTCCGGTTTATGGTATGCTTCCTCCGCTTCACGGCGTGTGAGCTCATATTCCTCCCACAAACGGGCGGTAATCTCATCGTATTCCTTTTGCAGGTTCCCCCGGCGCTCCTCAAGACGGGCCACTTCATGGCCTATCGTCTCCCGCTCGGCCGATTTTTCCCGCTCCCGGATCCGCAGCTCAGTGGTCTGCTGTTCCAGCTCCATGCGCTTCCGGTTTACGTTTTCCACACCTGCCGCAGCCTGCTTCGCTTCCGTGCGGAGCTGCTCCGCTTCCACTCGGGCCGCATCCATCCGCTCCCGGATCCCAGCCAGGGAATCCTCCACGGACTGCCGCTCCTGGCGGAGGCTTTCCACACGGTCCTCATGACCGGCGCGGCGGCGCTCCAGCTCCTCAATAACCGCTTCGAGAGCGGACACGTCCTTGCGCATTTCAAGCAAGCGGAGACGGTGCTCCTGCAAGCGGGCTGTCAGCTCATCGGAGCGGCTGGTCGCCTCGTCACGGCTGGCGCGAATGGCGTTGAGCTGCTCCTGCAGCGCGGCGATCTGTTCCGCGGCCCGCGCGGCCCGCTCTTCCGCCTCCTGACGGACACGTTCGAGCTCCTCCAGACGGCGGGCGGATTCCTCATCCTCCCTGCGAAGGGCTTCTTCATCACGTGCCAGCGCTTCCAGCGAAGCGGCAGCGCTCTTCTCCGCCGTCTCAAAGCGGACGGCGTCCTCCTGCGCAGTGGCGAGCTCCGCACGGCTGGCGGTCAGTTCCGCTTCCTCGTGGGAGGCCTCCTCCTGAAGCGCTTTCCACTGTGCCTGCGCCTGTTCCATTTGGGCCGCCAACTCCGCCGCCTCGGCGCGGAACCGTTCAATCTCCGCTTTTCGGCTGATCAGACCGGAATTGCGCGCCAGCGAACCGCCGGTCAGCGAACCGCCCGCGTTGACAACCTGGCCGTCGAGCGTGACGACACGAAAGCGGTAGGAATAGCGCTTGGCAATAGCAACGGCACTGTCGAGATCCTCCGCGATTGCAATCCGCCCGAGCAGGGAATGCAGGATCCCCTCATACTCCGGCTTGCAGCCGCACAGCGTCCCGGCGATGCCGACAAAGCCGGCGCAATCCTCCAGCCCCTGCTCCCGCAGCAGCGAACCGCGGATCGTTGAGATGGGAAGGAAGGTGGCGCGGCCCGCGTCGCGCTGCTTGAGCAGACCGATGGCAAGCTTCGCGTCGCGCTCCGTGCTGACCACGATATTCTGCATGGCCGCGCCGAGGGCCGTCTCAATCGCCACGGCGTAGCGCGGGGGTACCTCAAGCAAACGTGACACCGGGCCATGGATACCTCCCAGTGTGCCGCGCTTTGTCTCGCGCATCACCGTTTTGACACTCTGGGAAAAACCCTCCATGTTCCGTTCCAGATCCTCCAGCAGGCGGGCGCGGCGTTCGCGCTCCTGTGTGTCGAGGTGCAGCGCTTCGCTCTGCTTGCGGGCTTCCTCCGCTTTTTTGCGGCGGCTGTCCAGACGGATCTCACGGCCCCGCACCGCGTTTTTCAGCGCGTCAATCCGCTCGCGCGTCTCCGCGAGCATCCGGGCATAATCCTCCTGCTCAGCCTCCAGCGCGGCGCGGCGCTCCTGCTTTTCCCGGCTGCTGGCCTCGGCGGATTCCCGGCGCAGGCGAAGTTCCTCCACGGAGGAGGACGCCGTCCCCGCCGCGACGCGCGCTTCGGTGGATTCCGTGGTATGGTCCGCAATGGCACGGGACAGATCGGCAATCCGTCCGCTGACCTCGTCCATGCCGCGGCGCAGCTCATCCAGAGCGGCAACACATGTGCGCTCCTCCTCCTGCACCTGCTCGGCCTGTTGGTTCTTTTCCTCGATCTGCGCCCGCTTTTCCGCGATTTCCGCGTCGGTTCCGCGGCCGGACTCCGCCGCTTCCTGCATCTCGCGCTCCAAACGGGCCATATTCTCGTTGGCGTGCAGGATATCGTTTTCCATAACGGAGATTTCCCCGTCCTTGCGCGCCGCCGCTTCTTCCAAAGACGAACCCTTCTGGCGCAGCTCGTCGGCCTTTGCCGTGCAGGCCGTGCTCTCGCGGAACACCTGATCGATCTCCGCGTCAATCGCCTCGATGGCCTTTTCCGCGTCCTCATACTGGCTGCGGGCGACCAGCAGTTTATCCTCGTGCTCGCGCAGAATCCGGCCGGATCGCTCCAGCGTATCGAGCCACAGGCCGATTTCCAGCGTGCGTTTTTCCTCGGACAGCGCAAGGAATTTCTGTGCCTTTTCCGACTGCTCCTTCAAAGGTCCTACGCGCTCCTCCAATTCGGAAACGATGTCATGCAAACGCAGAAGATTGTCTTCCGCACGCGCCAGACGATTCTCCGATTCTTCTTTACGGTAACGGAACCGGGCGATTCCGGCAGCTTCTTCAAAAATTTCGCGCCGGTCCTCGCTTCGGGCAGCCACCACGCTGTCGATTTTGCCCTGCCCTATCATGGAGTAGCCGTCACGGCCAAGCCCCGTATCAAGGAACAGCTCCATAATATCGCGCAGACGGACGGCAGCTTTGTTCAGCTGGTATTCGCTTTCGCCGGATCGGTAGTAGCGGCGGGTGATCGCTACCTCATCGCTGTCGAAATTGAGCCCCCGGTCGCTGTTGTCGATGGTGAGGGTCACTTCCGCAAAACCCTGTGCCTTGCGGTGCGGCGTCCCGTTGAAGATCAGTCCCTCCATGCGGGCACAGCGAAGCGTCCTGGCGGACTGCTCCCCCAGGACCCAGCGGATCGCATCCGAAATATTGCTTTTTCCACTGCCGTTTGGACCGACAACCGCCGTCACACCGCTGTCAAAGGACAGGGTTGTCCGGTCGGGAAAGGTTTTGAAGCCCTGCAATTCCAGAGATTTTAAACGCAAGCAGCCATGCCCTCCTTCTTAAACCATCTCACTCTCGCCGCCGTCCGGCGCAACCAACCGGCATGGTTTTCCTTCTTGGGAACAGACGGCAAAAAAGCCGCGCGGAATCTCCTCCCGCGCCGCAAACGAAACCGGATAGCCCATCCGGTGCAATGCATCAGCATTGGCCCGTTTCTGGCCGACAGCCGCAGACAGGTCGCGGGGAGAAACGAGAATCTGA
This sequence comes from Anaeromassilibacillus sp. An200, assembly GCF_002160025.1. GTDB lineage: Bacteria > Bacillota > Clostridia > Oscillospirales > Acutalibacteraceae > Caccousia > Caccousia stercoris. The sequence continues at coordinate 96,123 of NZ_NFJU01000009.1, read as the reverse complement.
TACGCCTGCCGCGCTGGATCGCCCGCCAGCGCCTTTTCCATCCTGCGCAGAAACAACCGGCTGCGGCACAGCTCACAAAAGGCCGGATGCCACGGCCCGGCCAGCCTGTCCCGTTCCAGCTTCGGCGAGCTGTGCAGCCCCAGCCGAATCACGCGGATCCCTCGCTGTTCAAAAAAATCAAGCAGATCGGCACAGAGCTCCACCGCGCTGTCCAATTCCATCGGCTGATAGGAACCATCCTCATACCAGCGCGCCATTGCCGTGCCGGGCAGGACAATCGCCGGGTAAATCCGCATCGTATCGGGGGACATGGCAGCCAGGCGGCGCGCCGTCTCTCGCGCCCCGTCCGGCGTGTCGCCCGGAAGCCCGGTCATCATTTGAAGCCCAAGGGAAAGCCCCGCTTCCCGGATCCGCCGGGAAGCGGTCTCCACATCCGCCGCGGTATGGCCGCGCCCATTTTTGCGCAGCACTGCGTCATCCATACTCTGCGCGCCCAGCTCCACCGCCTTCACGCCGCAATCCTTCAAGAGCGAAAGGATCTCCGCGTCAACACAGTCGGGCCGCGTCGAACAGCGAATCCCGGAAAACACACCCGCGCGCAGGTATGGCTGCACCGCGCCGAGAAGAGAAAGCATCCTCTCGCGGCCGATCGCCGTAAAGCTGCCCCCGAAGAAGGCAAATTCTGTCGGTACACCGGGCGGAAGCGTCTGTGCTGCGCGCTCCGCCGCCGCCCTCACGTCGTCCGGCCCAAGCTGTGCGGCGCTGCCTGTGATGGTATTCTGGTTGCAGAAGCTGCACCGGTGCGGACAGCCGTTGTGCGGCACAAACACCGCCGCGTTTGCGTGGCGCATCAGTAGCCCATCAGCTCAAGGGCTTCGCGCGCGGCCTGCTGCTCCGCTTCCTTCTTGCTGCGCCCGCCGCCCTTGCCGATCACATTGGAGTTCAGATGCACCTCGACGGAAAAATGCTTGTCATGATCCGGCCCGCTCTCCCCAGTCAGGACGTATTCCAGCGATTCCTCCGGGTTTTTCTGAATGATTTCCTGGAGCATTGTCTTATAATCCTTGAATGGTTTCGGACGTGCCGTCTGAATCATCGGTTTGACAAAGCGCAGAATGAATGTGCGGGCCTCCTCCATGCCGCCGTCCAGATAAATCGCGGCAATGATGGCTTCAAAGGCATCCGCCAGAATGGAGGGGCGGGCATTGCCGCCCGAATTCTGCTCGCCATGGCTCAGAAGCAGATATTTCCCCACTTCCAACTGACGGGAAAAACCGCAGCATGCCTTCTCGCAGACAAGTGCGGCGCGCGTCTTGGTCAAATCACCCTCCGGCAGATGCGGGCAGTTGCGGAACAGGTAATCCGCCACCACATAGCCAAGCACGGAATCTCCCAAAAATTCCAGACGCTCATTGCTGCCGGAGGATTTCTTGCTCTCGTTCGCGTAGGAGGAATGTGTCAGAGCGTTTTTCAGCAGACCAATGTCGTGAAAGGTATATCCAATGTTCTTCTCCAGCCCCTTCCAGTCCGGAGCGGGAGCCGTCTGTCTGGCTCGGCTCATCCTTCCTCCGCCCCCTTCAGCGCCTGGATGGAATCGGCAATCTCCTGCACCACGTTTCCGGCCACATACGCCTTCGTCAGCCGCAGAGCGCTCTTGATTGTTTTGGCTGTCGAGCTGCCATGCGCTTTAAAGACCGGTTTGGCCGCGCCCATGATCGGCGCTCCGCCGTACTCATTGTAATCCATTTCCTTTTTCAGGCCCTTTACGTCGTTGAGGATCAGGGAAGCCGCAATCTTGTTTTTCAGGCTCTTCTGGAAAATTCCCTTGAATTTGCGCATCATGACCATCGCGACACCCTCGTACAGCTTGAGGATACAGTTCCCGGTAAAGCCATCGGCCACCACGACGTCGGCGGCGTCATCCGGGATATCGCGGGCCTCAATGTTGCCGATGAAGTTGATCGGAGCATTCTTGAGCAATGCAAACGCCTGATGCTGCAATTCGCCGCCCTTGTGGTCCTCCACGCCGACGTTGGCCAGGCCGACGCGCGGACTCTCCACGCCCATGACCTTTTCCACATAGATCGAAGCCATCACGCCGAACTGGCACAGCATCTCCGGCTTGCATTCCACATTCGCGCCGCTGTCGATCAGCATGAAAAAGCCCTTGTTCTTTGGCATGACGGGGGCAAACGCCACACGCTTGACACCCTTGATGCGCTTGACAATCATCGTCGCACCCACGACGAGCGCGCCGGAATTGCCGGCGGAAAGGAACGCATCCCCCGCGCCCTCCGCAAGCTTTTTCAGGCCGACCGCCATGGAGGAATTGCTCTTCGATTTCAGAATATCCCCGGCGGCGTCCTCCATCGTGATGACATCGGGAGCATCCGCGATCTCGATGCGATCAAGCGGGATCTGATTTGCCTGCGCCACACGGCGAATCTCCTTCTCGTCGCCTGTGAGCATAATATCCAGATCCAGCTCCTTGACCGCCTCAGCGCAGCCCTTGATGATTTCGAGAGGGGCGTTATCCCCGCCAAACGCATCCACAATGATTTTCATACCTGTGTCCCTGCCTTCCTTTGCTCACGGCTGGAAGCCGTGTTCCTGCAAATATTCCGTCAGCGCGCGAAGGCCTCGCTCCGCAAAGGCGGCGTAGCGGTCGCGCTTATCTTTGATTTTCATGCCGAGCGGCGGCACGATGCCGAAATTCGCCCCCATGGGCTGGAACTCTCCTTCGCCGCCCTCGGCCATATACCGGCTCAGCGCGCCGATCATCGTCTCGCGCGGGAGCACCCAGGTTTCCTCCCCGCGCAGGCGGCGCACCGCATTTTGACCCGCCATCAGCCCGGCGGCTGCGGATTCCATGTATCCCTCCACACCGGTGATCTGTCCGGCAAAAAAGAGGGAGGGCCGCTCCCGCATGCTGAAATCAGCGTGCAGCAGCGCCGGAGAATTGAGGAAGGTGTTCCGGTGCATCACGCCGTACCGTGTGAACTCCGCGTTGGCAAGGCCCGGAATCATCCCAAACACCCTTCGCTGCTCCCCGAATTTGAGGTTGGTCTGAAAGCCGACAAGATTATACAGCGTCCCCTCCCGGTCCTCGCGCCGCAGCTGCACCACCGCCCACGGGCGGCGTCCTGTGGCGGGATCGCGCAGGCCGACAGGCTTCATCGGCCCGTAGCGCATCGCGTCCATTCCGCGCTGTGCCAGCACCTCGATCGGCATACAGCCCTCGTACACCTTGGGATCACGCACGTCGAAATCATGCACCGGGGCGCGCTCCGCTTCCACCAGCGCCTCGCGGAAGGCTTCATAGGCCGGCTTGTCCATCGGGCAGTTGAGATATGCGTCGTCCCCGCCCTTATCATACCGGGACGCACGGAAAATCCGGCTCATGTCTAGGCTGTCCGCCGTCACGATGGGCGCGGCAGCGTCAAAAAAGCTCAGCCCGCCGCCGCACAGCGCCTGGATTTGCTCCGCGAGCGCGTCGGAGGTCAGCGGGCCTGACGCCACGATGGCAATCCCCTCACGGGGCAGCTCCCGGATCTCCTCGCCCTCATGGACATGGATTCGCGGATGCTCCCGGATGCGCTTCGTGACAAGGGTGGAAAACTCCTCCCGGTCCACGGCAAGCGCCCCGCCCGCTGGGACGGCACACGAAGCCGCGCACTCCGTCAGAAGCGAGCCGAGACGGCGCATCTCCTCCTTGAGCAGTCCGGCGGCGCTCTCGATCCGCGCCGCTTTCAGCGAATTCGAGCAGATCAGCTCGGCAAACAACGGGCTTTTGTGCGCGGGGGAATACCGGGCGGGCTTCATCTCGAACAGCTCCACCTCTTCCCCGGCCTGCGCGATCTGCCACGCCGCTTCACAGCCGGCCAGGCCGGCTCCTATCACCTGAATCATTCCTCGTTATCCTCTGTCTTTTCATAGCCGCAGTCCGGCGTGATGCAGTAATATTTCGGTTTCTTGCCCTTCTTTTTCAACAGTGTCTTGCCGCAGCGCGGACACTTCTGCTGGGTCGGTTCATCCCAGGAAACGAAGTCGCAGTTCGGATAATTGCTGCACCCATAGAACACACGGCCCTTTTTCGATTTCTTGACTACGACCTTCCCGCCGCACTTCGGGCAGTCCGCGCCGTTTTCCTGCACGAGCTTTTTCACATTCTTACACTCGGGGTAACCCGGGCAGGCGATGAAGCGGCCGAAACGGCCCGTCTTGATCACCATGCGGCGGCCGCACTTCTCGCAGATGATGTCCGTCTCGTCCTCCTTGAGCTGGATCTTGACGCCCTTCATCTCTTCCTTAGCCTGCTTGAGCGTCTTGTCAAAGTCGCCGTAGAAGCGGTCGAGCGTCTCCACCCAATCGGTTTCCCCGCTCTGCACCTTGTCCAGATCGCTTTCCACCTGAGCGGTGAACTTAACGTTGACAATCTTCGGGAAGCGTTCGCGCATCAGCTTCGTCGTCACCTCGCCGAGCTCTGTCGGCTTGAGAGCCTTTCCCTCACGGACGACATAATTACGCCCGGTGATGGTGGAGATCGTTGCGGCATATGTCGACGGACGGCCAATCCCGTTTTCCTCGAGCGCCTTGATCAGCGTGGCTTCCGTGAAACGGGCGGGCGGCTGGGTGAAGTGCTGGTTGCCGGCAATTTCCTTGCAGCGCAGCTTCATGCCGTTCTCAAGCGGCGGCAGGCTGCCCTCGTCCGCCGTCTCCTCGTCCTTGCCCTCCTCGTAGAGCACGGTGAAGCCGTCGAACGTTACGGTATAGCCGGACGCCTTGAAGAGGTACTCCGTTCCGGACGCGCCGGGAGCCGTGATATCGGCCTGCGTGGTGCTTTGCAGGCAGTTCGCCATCTGGCACGCGACAAAGCGCTCCCAGATCAGCTTATACAGCTTATACTGGTCATTGGAAAGGCTATCCTTGACTTTGTCGGGAGACAGGTCGATCGTCGTGGGACGGATCGCCTCATGACCGTCCTGCGCGTTGGCGCGCGTTTTGAAATGGCGCGGCGCATCGGGGAGATATTTCTTGCCCCAGCGCCCCTCAATATAAGCCGTCACCTCATTGATGGCGTCCTCAGAAATGCGCAGGGAGTCCGTTCTCATGTAGGTAATCAAGCCCACCGCGCCGAGCTCTCCAATTTCCACGCCTTCATACAGCTCCTGCGCGGCCTTCATGGTGCGCTTGGCCTGGAAGCCGAGACGGCGGGAAGCCTCCTGCTGCAGCGTGGAGGTAATAAAGGGCGGCGCGGGAGATTTGCGGCGGGTACCCTTTTTCACCTTGGCGATCTGATAGGCAGCATCCTTCAAATCGTCGAGGATGCGGTTCGCCTCGTCACCGCTGGTAATTTTCATTTTTTCCTGCGTCGTGCCGTAGAAGGCGGCGGGAAACGCCTTGCGCGAGCCCTGCGGGATCATTTTGGCGTCAATCGTCCAGTACTCTTCGGGCTGGAACGCGCGGATCTCTTCCTCTCGGTCAACGATCAGACGCACAGCGACAGACTGGACACGCCCCGCCGACAAGCCACGGCGGATTTTCTGCGAGAGGAAGGGGCTGAGCTTATAGCCCACGAGACGGTCGAGAATGCGGCGGGCCTGCTGAGCGTTGACCAGATTCTGATCGATGCTGCGGGGATGCTCCATTCCGGCGGTGACGCCCGTTTTCGTGATTTCGTTGAAGGTGACGCGGTTTTTGTCGTTGGTATCCAGACCAAGAATATAAGCCAGATGCCAGGAGATCGCCTCTCCCTCGCGGTCCGGGTCGGTGGCCAGCAGCACGCCGCTGCTCTTTTCCGCTTTTTCCTTGAGCTCCTCCACCAGTTTTTCCTTGCCCTTAATGATTTCATACTTGGGTGCAAATTTCTTCTTGATATCTACACTCAGCCTGGACTCCGGCAAATCGCGGATATGGCCCATGGTTGCGACCACATCATAATCCGTTCCCAGATATTTTTTTATCGTTTTCACCTTGGTAGGCGACTCCACAATAACAAGCTTCGGCATAAGAAAACACCTCATCTTCTGTTCTGATTGATGGGACACCTTGGTGCCCGGCAGACGGCTTCCCTGTCTGCTTGGATAGTCCTGCCCTGTTAAAATCCGCCGTGAAGCGTCCAGCGAATTTTAACAGGGCACGGCCAGAACCGTGCCTACCGGCTATACCGGCGCCCGGAAAAGGAATGCACCCGCCCGCAAAGCTCCAGCTCTGTCACGGCGGCCAGTGCGTGATTGACGGAAAGTCCCGCATCCCAGGCCAGCTCCGTGATGTGACGCGGATTGGCCCGGAGTGCCTGATACAGCTTTTCCGCGTTGGGAGAAAGCGCTTCCGGCGTTTTCGAAAATTCCGGCTCCGCCTGCTCTGTGGGAACCTCCGGCATACTCTGCCGGTTCTCCTTCTCCGTTTCCTCCCAATAACGTCCCGGATACTCCTCCAGAATATCCTGCGCGGACATCACCGGTTTCGCGCCCTCGCGGATCAATTCATTGGCACCCCGCGCAGCCTCGTTGACCATCGCTCCCGGCACGGCAAAGACGTCCCGTCCCTGCTCGATCGCCGCGCTCACAGTGATCAGGGCGCCGCTCTTTTTGGCGGCTTCCACCACAACCGTTCCCGCACACAGACCCGAAATCAGGCGGTTGCGAATCGGAAAGGAGTGCACAGACGAGGGAGTGTTCGGCGGATACTCGGAAATCAGCGCACCGTTCTGAGAAATAGTTTCCCGCAGCGGCGCATTTTTCATCAGATAATTGTAATCAATTCCGCAGCCCAATATGCACAGGGTTTTTCCTCCTGCGCGCAAAGCGCCCCGATGGCAGGCGCTGTCAATCCCCAAAGCGCCGCCGCTTACCACCACAACGCCCGCCTTTGCCAGGGAATACGACAGCCTATCGGCCGCCGCCAACCCATCCGGCGTGGCTCGCCGTGTCCCCACCATGGCGATACACAGTGCATCAGCGGGAGGCAGCGTTCCTTTGTAGTAGAGCACACAGGGCGGCGAGGGAATCTCGCGCAGGAGTATGGGAAATTCCGGCTGGTCAGGGCAAATCACCGACTGCCCAAGAGACTGTGCGAATCGAAGCTGAGCGTCTGCCTGCTCCAGCGTCCCCTCGGCCATACGCTTTCTCTCGACCGGCGTAAAAATCCCGGCCTGTTTCCAGCTTTCCGGCCCGCTTTCATAACAGTTTTGCACACTTCCGTAATGGGCCAGAAGCTTGCGCGGCTTCGTGCTTCCCGGACCAAGGGCATGCTGAAGCCAAAGCCAGTACAGGCGGCTATCTTCCACAGCGCGCGCCTCCCTCCCGCATCATTTCCCACATGAGAATCGCGGCGGAAGAAGCCGCGTTAAGACTTTCCGCGCGTCCCAGCATGGGGATTGTCACACGGGTGCCGCATGCTGCGATGGTTTCCGAAGAAAGTCCATTTCCCTCATTTCCCACCGCCATCACACAGGGACGGGAAAAATCCGCGCGCGTCACCGGCACAGCGTCCGCGTCCGGCACGGCAGCACAGGAGGAAAACCCTCGGGCAGAGAGCTTAGGGAGCGTCTCAGGAAGGCTTTCACAGAAAAAAACGGGCAGACGGAACACAGCTCCCATGCTGGCGCGCAGTACCTTCGGAGCGTATACGTCGCAGCATTCTCCCGCAAGAAGAACACTGCCGATCCCCAGCGCTTCGGCGGTACGCAGGGCCGCGCCGAGGTTTCCGGGATCCTGCACCGTTTCCAGCGCCAGACAGTGCGCCGGGGGAAGCTCCTGCATCTCCTGCCGCGTCCTTTTTTCGCACACACAGAACACGCCCTGGTTTGCGTCCGTGCACGCCAGAAGCGACGCCACCGGCTCCACGATCGCAAACGACCGCTCCGCCGCCCGCAGGATAGGCTCAAGATACGCAGCATATTTTTCCGCCGCACGGTCTGTAAAGTACGCTTCACGGATCCGCACACCGCTGATTGCCGCGTCCGCGCACAGGCGCGCCCCTTCCGCGAGGAAAAGGCCGCTCTCCCGGCGCAGGGACGCGCTCTGCCCCAGCTTTGCCGCAAACCGGACTGTTTCGTTTTTTCTGCTGGTGATGCGCTCCGCCAAGGCATTTCCCTCCCTGAAAAACAATGCGCCCGGGAAGTTCCGGGCGCATTGACAGCTTTTTATAAAGCGGCTTTCGCCTTCTCCACAAGAGCCGTGAACGCGGCCTCGTCAGCCACGGCGATCTCGGCGAGCATCTTGCGGTTGAGAGCAATATTCGCCTTCTTCAGGCCGTTCATGAACACGGAATAGCTCACACCGTTCATGCGGCAGGCGGCGGAAATACGGGTGATCCAGAGACGGCGGAAATCACGCTTTCTTGCCTTACGGCCGATGAACGCGTAGTTGCCAGACTTCATCACGGCCTGTTTGGCCATCTTAAAGTGCTTGCTCTTTGCGCCCCAGTAGCCCTTGGCCAGCTTCAGAGTCTTCTTTCTTCTTTTGCGAGTCATCATCGCGCCCTTAATACGAGCCATTTATCATTACCTCCAACTATTCGTGGTTCTTATATTTTGATTAACCGGCTTACTGCTGATAGGGCAGCAGTCTCTTTACCTGCGCCACATTCGTCTTGTCGGCGACAGTGGTGCCTCTCAGGGCTCTCTTGGTCTTGCGGGTCTTGCCGTGACCGTTGAGCAGGTGAGATTTGTTCGCATGAGCGCGAATGACCTTTCCATTCTTAGAAAGCTTGAAGCGCTTCTTGGCGCCGGAATGAGTCTTAAGCTTAGGCATAATTTTGCCCCTCCTTGATTTTATAGAAATTATGATTTGGCGGGTTTGGCTGCCAGGAACATCAGCATATTGCGCCCTTCGAGCTTCGCGGGCTTTTCGACGTTCGCCACTTCCTCAAGAGCGGCGGCAAAACGCTTCATCACTTCGTAGCCCTGCTCCGGATGGCCCATTTCGCGGCCGCGGAAGCGGATGGACACCTTGACCTTATTCCCTTCCTTGAGGAACCGCATTGCGTGACCGGCCTTCGTCTCAAAATCGTGTGTGTCGATATTCAGAGACAGCCGGACCTCCTTGATATCCACCACGCGCTGGTTCTTTCTCGCTTCCTTTTCGCGCTTGGCCTGTTCAAAACGGAACTTGCCGTAGTCGATGATTTTACACACCGGCGGCGTGGCCTGCGGCGCAATCTTCACCAGATCAAGGTTCTGTGCAAAGGCCATCTCCAGCGCTTTCTGGGAGGACATGACCCCCATCTGTGCGCCGTCCGGGCCGATAACACGAACTTCCCTGTCGCGGATCTCTTCGTTGATCTGCAGTTCCTTGCTGCTAATGGTTAAGCACCTCCAAAACACGTTTTCCTTGATTCTCAAGCAAAACAAAAAGCGGGCGGAAAATCTCCGCCCGCAACAACGTCAAGTCACGCCGCAGGTTCCCCTGCGGAATTCTCAATCGCTATTGACCCGTGCCGGACGGAACCTCACAGGTGAGGGGGCAGATCGCACCCTTCTTTGTTTTACTTGTGTTATTATACGCATTCTCCCAACAAATGTCAAGAGGTTTTTTCGTCCTCCGTCCCCGAAAACGAGAGAAAATCCCCCAGATGGAAGGAATACAGCACGCACTCGCGCACCGGCAGCCCCGTGCACTGAGCCAGCGCGCCGCGGTACAGAACCAGCTGCGCGCGGTAGCGGGCAAGCAGCGCGCCCAGATCCGGCACACGGTCCGTTTTGAAATCGAGAACAACGAGTGCTCCATCCTCCACAAACGCGCAATCCACCACGCCCTGCAAAATCACAGGCTTTTGCGCATCCTCACCGGACAACCCTTCCCGAACCACTCCGGCCGGAAGCTCGGATGTAAACCGGTACTCCCGGAGTACGCGCGGCGACGCAAAGATCCGTTTTGCCAAACGCGAGGAAAAGAATTTTTTCACCCGGGACAAATCCACCGCATCCGCCTGCTCCTTTGTCAGATACCGTCCATCTCGCAGACGGCGCAGCTCCGCGTCCGGCGAGACACGGGCGGCCTCCCAGTCCGCGAACTGCAAAAACTGATGCAGCGCCGTTCCGCGCTCAGCGGGGGTCAGCCCGCCCTTTCCGAGAAACGCGGGGCGCGACGAAGCCCAGTGCTCCCGGCGCAGGCCGCGCTCCGCGAGATCAGACGCCGTCACCTTAGAGGGAACGCCTGTCAGCTCCCGGCCGGGGTACTGCCACGCGATCCGCTCCCGCAGCTGCCGCAAAACGGCTTCATCCGGCGCTTCGGCGTCCGCTTGCGCGCTTTCCGCGCGCGCCACAGGTTCCGGGCGGGTAATCCGCACCAGCCACGGCTCGGCGGCGGGCAGCATCAGACCCGGCAGGGCTCCGCCCTGATCGCGCAGCTCTCCGCCGCTCGGATGGCGCAAAGCGCACAGAATGAGCCAGTCCGCGATGCTCGCGCAGGTGCGCACCGTGTAAGGCGGCAGCTTTTCCTCCTGCCGCAGGCGGGGAACCAGCCGCTCCAGCGTGCGCCCCGCGTCCTTCACGCCAGCCAGCAAAATCAGCTTTTGCTTCGCGCGCGTCATGGCCACATACAGCACACGCAGCTCCTCGCTCATCTCGTCTCGGTCCAGCTCGAGCGCCGCCGCCTGGCGCGGCAGAACGTCATACCGCACACCCGTCTCCTCATCCGGCAGGCGCACGCCAAGCCCCAGATCCGGATGCAGCAGCACCTCGCCCCGCTCCTTGTTGAAGCGGCGCGAGCAGCCCGCCAGCACGCAGACGGGAAATTCCAGCCCCTTGCTGCGGTGGATGCTCATGATCCGCACGGCGTCGCCCTGCTCTCCCGGCTGCTGCGCGGCGGCGAGGTCTGCCTTTTTGCGTTCCAGACGATCCAGAAAACGCAGAAATCCCGATAATCCGCCGTGACCGGATTCCTCATATTTTCCGGCGTATTCCAGCAGCAGGCGCAGGTTTGCCAGACGCAGCTCCCCGCCATTCATGGCCTGCACCAGCTCCGGCAGCTTCGTTTTGTCGTACAGCTCCGCCAACAGACGGTTCGACGGCAGGGCGGCGGCCAGTCCACGGAATTCCGCCAGTTCGCGCAGAAACACGGCAAGACGTTCGTCCTCCTGTGCGGCATTCTGCACCGCCAGATATAAGCAGGAATGCCGGTCGGAAAGGCGCACACGGGCGAGATCGCCTGGCGTAAAGCCGTAGATCGGGCTGAGCAGAACGGCGGCCAGCGGAATGTCCAGCAGCGGGTTGTCCACACAGCGCAGGAGCGAAAGGGCAAGCGACACCTCCCGCGCGGCAAAAAAGCCGCCGGACGCGTCCGCGCGGGCCGGGATTCCCAGGCTTTGCAGCTCCCGCGCGTACTCGTAAGCAAAGCGGTTGGCGCTGCGCAGAAGGACGCAGACATCCGACCAGCGCAGCGGGCGCTCCCGTCCGTCCTCCCAAACGCGCGTTTTCTCCTTGTGTTCCAGCAGCAGCGCGCCGATCCGGCGTCCCTCCTGCACAGCGAGCGCTTCATCCTCCTCCGCGTCTGCAAGATCGAGCAGTTCCAGCTCCACGGCCGGTTCCTCCGAGTCCGGATACGACGCGGCGGGCACCAGCTCCTCCAAGCCGCCGTAATCGAGGTCGCCTGTCTCCCGGCTCATCAACTGGCGGAACACAAAGTTCACCGCGTCCGTGATCCCTTTCGCGCTGCGGAAATTCCGGTCGAGCACCACGCTGGCCGGATAGCGGTCCTGTTCCCGGTCATAGAGCGGGAAGGACGCACGGCGGCGCAGGAAGATCTGCGGCATCGCCTGCCGGAATCCATAAATACTTTGCTTGACGTCACCCACCATAAAAAGGTTTTCCTCCCGCTGGGAGACAGCGCGGAAGATCATGTCCTGCGCCTCGTTGGTATCCTGGTATTCGTCCACCATCACCTCGTCAAAGCGCGCCGCGATCTCGGCGGCCTCTGGGGTCAGCTCCGGCCCATTCTCGCCGTCCTTCCACAGCAGGCGGAGCGTCCAGTGCTCGAGATCCCCGAAATCAGCCGCGCGGCGCTCCGCCTTCTTGGCGTCAAGTGCGCGGGCGTACGCCATGGTCACCTCAAACAGCTTTTCCACCAGCGGAGCCAGGCGCGCGATATCATGGGCGCACTCCTCCCGCGACGCGCAGAACAGCCCGGCCAGCCGCTTGATCACAGCCTTGACTTCATCCCGCGCGGCAGACACACGCAGTTTGACCGGATCTTCGGAAAAGCCACGCACCGATTTGAGCCGGGCAAATGAGAATGACGAACAGCGGAACACCGTCTCGTCCCAGTCACCGGATCGCGCCGTTTCCTTTAGAGCCAGAAGGCCCGCGCGATCCGAAGCGTAGGCCTCCTGATACGCGGCTTCCAGTTCCGGGGCCTCCCGCAAAAGAAGCAGCGAGTGGTCCGTGATGGAAAGAGCGTATTCCACCGCCTGCTCCGCGAACACGAGCACCGTTTTCCCCCACTGGGTCTGTGCCGGATCCGTCACATCCCGATAAGCCGCCGCCTTTTCCTGAAGCCACCGCTCCGGGAACGGATGGGAACGGATAAAATCGTAAAGCGTGTCCACCGTGCGCACGATCCGGCTGTCGTCCCGGCCCGCGGCGAACGCGTCAATCAGCGCGAGGAACCCTTCGTCCCCACGCCCATAATAGTCCTCCAGCACCTCCTCCACCGCATCGGCGCGCAGAACGGCCATCTCGCTGTCGTCGAGAATGCGGAAATCCGGGGAGATCTCCAGCTTATAGAAAAACTCACGCACCAGATCGCCGCAGAAGCTGTGAATCGTGCTGATGTGCGCGCGCGCCATACGGATCTGCTGGCGCTGCAAATGGACATCGCGCGGGTTTTCCTCCAGCAGCAGCGCAATCTGCCGCGAAATGCGGGCGCTCATCTCGGCGGCGGCGGCGCGGGTGAAGGTCACGACAAGCAGCCGGTCTGCCGCGGTGGGATGCTCCGGATCCGTGAGCCGTTCCAGCACGCGCTCCACAAGCACCGCCGTTTTTCCTGAGCCTGCCGCCGCCGAGACAAGCAGGCTGCCGCCGCGCGCGCGGATCGCGTCAGTCTGTGCCGGGGTCCATTGCCTTGCCATGTGCTTCCTCCTCCCTTATCTGTTCCATTGCCTGCGCCTTTGTCAGCTTTGCGAGCGGACGCGTGGGATCGTCCTTTTCGTGGCCGCATACCGCTCCATACGGGCACCACATACAGGCATCCGTTCCGCCGGACACCGGCTCAGCCTCGATGTGCCCCTCGTGCAGCTCCCGCGCCATTTCCTCCACCATGCGGCACACATGGGACAGCACGCTTTCCAGCTCGGCGGGCGTAGCCACATTGTCACGCCGCGCCGGTTCGCCGTCCTTGAGCGTCACGGGGATGAATTTTCCCTCACCCTTTTCCTCCATCGCGCGCAGAACGTCAGGGTCATCCAGCACCAGACCATTCATGCGCAGAGCCTTGTCACGCTCCGCCTTGGCCCGTTTCGCGCCCATCCCCCGGCTTCCCGTGATCTGCGGCTCCGCCGAGGGCATGTACAGCACGCCCGCCGGATGCGGCCGTGCGCCGTAGCGCGCCGCGCCGTTGCCGGACACGGCGGCCAGATACAGGAGCATCTGCAAATTCAGCCCCTGCAAAACATCCGACAGGCGGAATTCCTTCTTGCCTGTCTTGTAATCGACCACCCGGACATAGGCCTCTCCGTTTTCGCGGTACAGATCCACGCGATCGATCTGCCCTTCCACCCGGGTGGTCCCCCCATCCGGCAGCGGAACCCGCAGAGCGGGAACGCCGCCCTTGCCGACAGGAAGCTCAAAATCCGTAGGGACAAAACGGCTCTGTGCCAGCTCCTCCGCGATACGCCGCACCACCGCCGCCGCAGCCCCCGCCAGACGGGAAAACAGATGCGTAAAGCGGGCGGTTTTCATGGCCTCGCCGCTGAGCTTGCGGGCGGCATAATCGCGCAGCAGGCCAGAAAGACGCTGTTCCAGCTCCTCCGGCTCCATCGCCAGAAGCTTCTGCACACCGTCCTCCCGAAGCACTGTTTCCAGTAAAAAGTGCATGACGCTGCCGTATTCCAGCGCGTCAAGAGCAGCAGCGCGCCGCTCCTTCGCTCCCAGGCCGAACCGGCAGAAATACTGGAAGTGGCAAAGGAAAAATTTCTCCACCTGCGTCGCGGAAAGCGTCATGGAACGGCCAAACAAAGCGAGGGCCAGCTCCGATTCCTCAAGCCGGGCCGGACTGCGATCCCGCGCGCGATCCAGGGCGGCAAAGCGCGGCGCATAAGCGGGATCCTCCGCAAAGCAGGCGCGCAGCGTTTCCGACCACGACGAGCCATCCCGCCACAATCGCGCGGCTTCCTCGAAAGCGGGCTGTGCGGCGTTGGCAAAGAAATCGCGCGGCAGCTCCCCACGCGCAAGCACGGGCGTATCCGGCAGAATGGCGAGAAGCTCGCTCACAAGCGTGGATGGTTCCCGCACACCGCTGTCTCCCCCGCTCTCCGGCCAGCTCACAAACAACCGGTCGGAGGAGCTGGTCATGGCGGTGTACGTCAGGTAACGCTCCTGCACGGCTGTGCCTTCCAGCGTCTCGTTGAGCGGCAGACCGAGGGCGATCAGTTCCCGGCGCTCTGTATCGCTGAACACGGAGCTCTGCGAGGGCGCGAGCGGAAATTCGCCCTGCGCCGCACCGACAACGAAGGTGATTTTCGGTTTGTTCGGACGCATACGGTCGGCGCTGCCCACCGTGACCTGATCCAGCCCCTGCGGGATCGTCGCGAGCGTACCGCAGGCAATCACGCGGCGCAGAAGCTCGGAAAAGCGCGCGCAGCCAAGGACGGTTTCTCCCAGCACCATCGCGCACTGGTCAAGAATCTGCATGAGCATGTCCCACAGACGGATCCCGCGCTCCGCAAGATCGGGACGCTTGGCCCCTTCCAGCTGAACAGCAAGGGAGCGGAGGGCTTCAGCGGCCTGCGTACGCTCCAGATAGCGGTACAGCGCGCGGGCGCAGTCCTCTCCCGTTCCCGTCTCCACCACGGAGGCCAGCTCCTCCAGCGGCTCCACGGCGCGGCGGCGGCAGTCGTTCAGGCTTTCCAGCAGCTGTGTGTCCTCCTCGGTCCATTCCTCCTCAAAGCCGCGCGGATGCGCCGTCCATTCCTCGCGCCATGTCCGGCCCGAGACGTTCCACAGAAAAGCGTAGTTTTCCAGCCGCGCGATTTCCTCCGTGTCCAGCCCGGCAAGGCTCGTTTTCAGGCAGAGCAGAAGCTCGTCCGTACGAAAGCCCGTGCGCACCGTTTGCAATGCCGCAAGGACAAAGCGCATAAGCGGTTCGGATTCGATGGAGGCTGGCTGATCCATAAAATAAGGGATCTCCCGCGCGTCCAGCTCCCGATCCAGCACGCCCGCGTAGGTATCGGCATTGCGGGCAATCACCGCGAAATCGCCGTAGCGATAGCCTTCCTCCATGACAAGGCGGCGGATGGAGGACGCCACGAAAGCGGCTTCCTCATACACACCCGAAGCGCGGAACACTGTGGCACAGTCCGAGCCGGGAAAGCTCTGCCGGCGCGCGCGGTACAGGTTTTCCTCCAATCCGCGCAGTCCTTCGCACGCAAAGCGAGCTCCCGGCTCAAGTACAACCGGCGCGGCGACGGAAACGCCGATCTCACGCGCGAACACCCGAAGCTGCCGCGCCGTGCGCTTGACCAGAGAAAACAGCCCTACGCCGTCATCCGGGTCATCGAGAGAATCGGCACACAGGGACACCACCGTTTCCTCCGACTGTTCCAGAATCACCCGCAAAATCGCGTACTGCTGCACCGTGAAGGCCGTGAAAGAGTCCACCGCCACCAGCGCACCGCGGAAAAAGCCATGCTCCCGCAGAAGCGGCAGGGCGCGCGTCAGATCGTCGAGCGGATCGAGATAGCTCTGCGCGACCATCGCGTCGTAGACGGAGAGGATCAGCGACACCTCCCGCAGCTTGCGGCTCAGCGCCCCCTCGGGCATCCGGCCCGCGGCTTCGGCAAGCGTCGCGGGGGAAACGGCGCACAGCTTGAGCTCCGAGGAGATCGCCAGCATGAGCGAAACCAGTTCCCCGCCCGCCGCGCTGCGCCGGTAAAAATCGAGCCGATCCTGCACGGCGGAGAGCGCCAGGCTCATAAACATGCTGCGCCCACCATCGTCCAGCCGCCGCCCCGCTCCTCCGCCGTACAGCCGGAAGGCTTCGTCCGCCAGACGCGAAAAGCTGAGGACGTGCACCAGCTGCGCGTCCTCAGCCCCCAAAAGCGAAAGCATCGCCCGTTCATTTTCAAAGGAAGCCTGCTCCGGCACGATCAGGAACACCGGACGTTCCCGATCCTCCCGCAAAGATTGCCGCACCAGCTCCCGCAGCGTCGTTGTCTTTCCGCTCCCCGAGCGGCCCAGCACCAATTTCAGCATGGCTTCCCCCGTCTCTCACCAGTTTTCCACCCAGCCGCGAAACTGCTCATACAGCTCCACCGCCTTGAATTTCACTTCGTAATCGCCCTGCACCACATCCAGTTCCCCGCTGGACAGCACATCATCGAGCGAAGCGCTGTCCTGCGCGGCAGGCAGGCAGAGTGCCGGAAAGAGGACACACCACCAGTTGTGACCCGCTCCCTCTCCGATCGTAACCCGCAGTGCCTGATACCGGCCTGCCGGAAGCGTCACATTGTCATACTGCCGCGTGGGAAAATACATCTCGACCAGCTCGGCCTGCACCGGATAGGAATACCCGGCGGCCAGCACCTCGTCCTGCGCGGCCTCACAGAGCTGCGGCAGTGCGTCCTGCACCGCCTGGATCGCTTCCTCGCGCGTCGTGACCCCGTCCATCAGGCTTCCGTTTTCCTCAAGCAGCCGATCGCGCACACGCAGTTTCAGCGTCTGATCCGCATCGGAATCCGAGTTTGCGAGAATGTGCAGGCGCAGTACCTCACCGGGAATCGACTCACACTGAGCGGTGAATCCAAGCATCGAAAACAACACGGCGCAAAACAGGCCGAACAACACACATTTTTCCCAAAGCTTCATCGAAAAAGCCTCCCATTCCATCCATTTCGTCTTTTACGGCGTTGGTTTCAGTATGGGAGGAAAATTTTCCCTTTATTCAGGAATGCAGAAAAAAGTTTGCGGATACTCCTGTTTCAGCCGATCGGCACAGCATCGCGCCGTCCCCTCGTCCGCGAAAAGGCCGAATACCGCCGATCCGCTCCCCGTCATGCAGGCTCCCGCGGCACCAGCCCCGATAAGCAAGCTTTTGATGCGCTCCACCTCGGGCAGACGCGTTACATCCTCAAAATCGTTGCCGATCGCGGTTCCCAGCGACACGAGATCCCCCGTTTCCAGCGCGCGCAAAACAGCTCCCGTGTAATCGTGTCCACCGTCCGTGCGCGCGTCCGCGCGTCGGAACGCGTCTGCGGTGGAAACGCCCACAGGCGGTTTGCTGATCACAAGAAAGCATGGGATCATAGGCGGCGCGGGTGACAGAATCTCTCCCACGCCTTTCGCCAGACAGATCCCACCCTCCAGACAAAACGGCACATCCGCACCGACGCGCAGGCCGAGGGCAAGCAGTTCCTCCATCGGCAGAGCCGCGCCTGTCAGCTCGTTCAGGCCATGCAGCACAGCGGCCGCATCGGCGCTTCCGCCGCCCAAACCGGCCTGCGAGGGAATCCGTTTTTCGAGCGTGATCTGCACGCCCGTACGCTCCGCAAGCCCTGCGTGGCGCAGAAACAGCGACGCGGCGCGGCAAGCCGTGTTCGATTCCCCGTCCGGCACAGACGGATCGGAGCAGGAGAACGACACGCCGGGCGGCGTGAGCGTCAGCGTTAGCTCGTCACAGAGGGAGACGGACAGCATCACCATGGAAAGATCGTGATAACCATCCTCCCGTCTGCCGAGAATATCCAGACTCAGGTTGATTTTCGCGTGGGCTTGCAGCTTCATTCTCGTTCTCCTTTGCCGCGCGCCCTCCTGTCAATGGCGGAACAGGGACAGGCGGCGGATATCAATCACATGCTTCGGACACATCTCATGGCAGCAGTAACAGCGGATGCAGTTTGTGTAGTCGATCACAGCCTTGCGATTCCGGATGGTGATCGTATGCTGCGGACAGCTTTCGGCACATTTGCCGCAGCCAATGCACTCCGCTGTGCGGATCTTCGGGGATGGTGTGGCCAGCCGGGCGGCAAGCGGCTGCAAAAATTTGGGCAGGCGCGTAATGAAGTCCGCAGACTTCGACTCCGGCTGGAGAAAATCCGCAACGGCAAACTGGGACGCCGGTTCACACAGCCACACCAGATCGTCTGCCGTGCGCGGACACAGACCGCGATCCATCGCCGAGCGCAGCGGGTACACCGACTCCGGATCCATGCCGATGATCGTTGTACAGGCCAGATCCACCGCGTAGGGGCTGCGGCTTGCCAGCAGAGCGCCGACATGGCGGGGCTGCCCGCCCGTCGGCCCGTTGCCCTCCATCGCGGTCACAGCATCCACAACGCTCAGCACCGGGTGCAGCGCCTGGCAGAGATCCGCGATCATGGTGCCGAAGGGCTCCTTCTCCGGAAAACGGCAGTGCAGCTCCGGCTTCATCAGGCCGGGGACAGAGCCAAACAGGTTTTTCACTGCCGCGCTCATACCCATCATGCAGTGTGTTTTCAGCTTACAAACGTCAACAATCGCATCCGCTTCCAGCAGCGGCGTGATGACGGAGAAGGATCGGCACAGGCGCGCTTCGGGCGCTTTCAGCTCGCCCCAGGTGCAGTCCAGATTCAGCTCCGCGCCATACTGCTCCGCCTGCGCACAGCCGGACTGCTCATAAATCCCTTTGAGGAGGGAGGGCGTATACGGCCCGCCGGGGCTTTCCGCAATCACCACCGAAGCTCCCATTTCCTTTAATAAGGAAACCACGGCGCAGATCACAACGGGATGCGTCACGGCGCTCTCGTCCGGCGTGGAGCGCGTCACGAGATTCGGTTTGACCGCTACACGCATGCCCGGACGGATGACTTCGTCCGCCTTCAGCAGGCGGAACTGCTCCGCGAGAACAGCCCGCACTTTTTCATATTCATACGCTTCGCATGCCGAAACGCAGACCTCCACCGGCTCCCTCATGCGCGGTGCTCCTCAAGGAAGCGCTCGATCCGGTGAAGTGCCTCGGTGATATGTTTGATCGAATAGGAATAGGAGACACGGACAAAGCCCTCCCCGCACGCGCCGAAGGCAGGACCGGGCACCACAGCCACATGCTGCTCATAGATCAGCTTTTCGCAGAATTCCTCGCTCGTCATCCCCGTGCTGCGGATGCAGGGGAATACATAGAACGCGCCTTCCGGCTCAAAGCACGTCAGGCCCATGCGGTTGAAGCCGTCCACGATCAGACGGCGGCGCATATCATACTGTGAGCACATGTTCTGAATATCGGAATCGCCGTTTTTGAGCGCCTCAATGGCGGCATACTGCGCCGTGGTGGGCGCGCACATGATTCCATACTGATGCAGCTTTGTCATCTGTGCCACCAGCTCTTTCGGACCAGCCGCATAGCCAAGACGCCAGCCTGTCATGGCGAACGCTTTGGAGAAACCGTTCACCACGATGGTGCGCTCCCGCATCCCCTCAATGGTGGAGAAGCAGACATGGGGCGTTCCTCCATAGGTCAGTTCACTGTAGATTTCATCCGAGAGGACCAGCAGATCGTGCCGCCTGACCACCTCCGCCACCGCTTCCAGATCGCTGCGGCGCATGACGGCTCCGGTCGGATTGTTCGGGAACGGAAGCACCAGCAGCTTGGTGCGGGGCGTCAGCTTCTCCTCAATCTCTGCCGGCGTCAGACGGAAGCTGTTCTCCGCCTTCGTCTCAATAATTACGGGGACACCGCCCGCCATGCTGGCCAGCGGTCCATAGCAGACAAAGCTGGGCTGCGGGACAAGAACCTCGTCGCCCGGAGCCAGAAGCGTACGGAAGCACAGATCAATGGCTTCGCTGCCGCCAACCGTAACCAGAAGCTCCTTGTCCGGATCGTACTCCACCTGATAATGGCGATCAAGCCAGCGGGAGATCTCCTGCCGCAGCTCGGAAAAGCCACGGTTCGGGCTGTACCAGGTTTTGCCGTCCTCCAGCGATCGGATACCCTCCTGCCGGACATGCCAAGGGGTAACAAAATCCGGCTCGCCGATGGAGAGGGAAATCACGTCCTCCATCTCGTTCGCGATATCAAAAAACTTGCGGATCCCCGAAGGCGGGATCTCGAGGACCGCCGGATTCATTTTCTGCTGATAATCAATCACAGAGCACGGTCCTCCTCTCGTCGCGCTCGTCCTCCGGATCGAGCACCACCCCGCCATCCTTATAACGGGTCAGAATGAAATGCGTGGCCGTGGACAGTACGGAATCGAGCGGAGCCAGCCGCTTGGCCACAAAGAGCGCGATATCCTGCATGGATCTGGCATTGACGCGCACCGCCAAATCAAAGCCGCCGGACATGAGATAAACGCTCTCCACCTCTTCAAACTGCATGATCTTGTCGGCAATCTCGTCAAAGCCCTTGTCCGGCTTCGGCGTCACGCGCAGCTCAATCAGAGCCGAGGCACGGTTGGCGTCAGCCTTTTCCCAGTTGATCAGCGCATGGTAGCCGCGGATCACACCGTCCTTTTCATACTGCGCAATCTGCGCCCGGACCTCATCCGCCGTCTTTCCCAGCATCACAGCCATCTGCTCGCAGCTCAGGCGGGCATTTTCCTGAAGCAGTCCCAGCAATTTATCCATCGTTCGCACGCTCCTTTTTCTATCTCAATCGTTTTATATTGTCTCGCCTTTCCGTCCCTAATAAGGTTTGGAACGGAAAGCACCTTCCGAATAAAGAGAATCATTTTAAGTATACTCACCCATGAGACTTTTTGCAACCTTTGCCGAAAATCCTTCACAGCGGCAAGAGCCGAGGATTGCGTTTTTCATAGACGGCAATTTCGGCAAAGCCGCAGGATCTCAGGACTGCCGCGCCTTCCTCCAACCCGCTCCCAGCATCTGCGGCTTTGTGGGCATCGGAACCAATGGTGACAAGTTTGCCGCCCAGCTCCCGATACCGCTGCAAAAACTCCCGGTCGGGCAGCAGCTTTCCGATTTTTTGGCGCAGTCCGGACGTGTTGACCTCCAGTGCACGGCCGGAGCGAATCAAAGTGCGGAAAATCTCATCTATGATTCCGGAAAAGCGGCGCAGATCCACAGGAACTCCGTATTCTCCCATCAGGTAGCGCAGAGGATAGGTCAGATGCGCCAGAGAGTCAAAATCACCCCAGTCTCTCACCAGCTCCAGCTCCTCCTCAAAATAGCGATCCAAGAGGGCGCAGGGATCATCCATGGAGGTATAATCGAGGAAATAAAAATCCTGCTTCCCCCTTATCGCATGGATGGATCCCAAAACAAAGTCAAACGCATGGGAGGAGAGAAGCTTTCTGGCCGCTTGCGGATTCTGCATGGGCTGCGCAAGCTCCACCCCACACAGGATTTGCAGTTTCCCAAAGCTTCCCTGCTGGGCTTTCACCGCTGCAAACGAGCCGCGGATCCGCTCTCCATAGGAATCCTTTTCAAAGTCGTTGCATTCACAATGATCCGTGATGGTCAGATGGGAAATTCCCTTCTCTGCCGCTGCTGCACACAATTTTTCCACCGGTTCCTCGGAGTCAGGAGAAAAAAGCGTATGTGTGTGGCTGTCCGGCAAATTCATTTTCAGCATCGCTGCACCAGGCTTTCTGTCTTTATTTTATTATCAGGATAACAGGAATCCGGTTTTTTTTCCAGTTCTTTTTGCGCCTTTTCGCCGGAATTCCTCCAAAAGCCGCCGTTCCTCTTTGCGGTTGACAATTTCGGCTAAAAGGAACATAATGAATTTATCTATATTTTTCTGGTTCTGCTTGGAAAACAGCTTCCCGAAGCAATCAAGTTTGGAGGTATTTTTATGCATGCTGTGATCACTGTAATCGGTAAGGACATGGTAGGAATCCTTGCCCGCGTCTCCACCATCTGCGCGGAACACAACGTCAATGTGGTGGAAGTCACCCAGTCGATTCTGCAAGAACTTTTCGCCATGATCATGATGGTGGACATTTC
Organism: Anaeromassilibacillus sp. An200; assembly: GCF_002160025.1. Taxonomy (GTDB): domain Bacteria; phylum Bacillota; class Clostridia; order Oscillospirales; family Acutalibacteraceae; genus Caccousia; species Caccousia stercoris. Next base: position 74,027 of record NZ_NFJU01000009.1, on the reverse strand, counting down.
CAAATGCAGCGTCCCCTTCAGTGAGCTTTCCGATTGCCTGACCTCCCTCGGCAATGACATGGGCCTGACTGTCCATGTGATGCACGAGGATATTTTCAATAGTATGCACCATGTCTGAGCGCCATCCCAGCAGCCCGGACATTTCATTTTACTCTGAAGGAGTGTTTTAGCTTGATCAACTCCCATGATATCCTGGAAACGATCAACATGATCGACAACGAAAATTTGGATGTGCGCACCATCACAATGGGCATTTCCCTGCTCGACTGCATTGACAGTGACTGTGACAAGGCATGCGACAAGATCTATGACAAGATCTGCCGCTATGCCGGCCGGCTGGTGCAGACGGGCGAGGACATCAGCAAGGAATACGGGATCCCGATCATCAACAAGCGGATCTCTGTCACCCCGATTGCCATGATTGCGGGCGCCTGCCCGGGCGCGGATCCGATCCGCTATGCCAAGGCGCTTGACCGTGCCGCACACACCGTGGGTGTCAACTTCATCGGCGGCTACAGCGCACTGGTCCACAAGGGATTCGGCCCCGGCGATTACGCTCTGATGCGCAGCATCCCGCAGGCTCTTTCCGAAACAGAGCTGGTCTGCTCCTCTGTAAACATCGGCACCACGAAGTCCGGCATCAACATGGACGCAGTGGACCGCATGGGCCAGATTGTGCTGGAAACGGCGCAGGCCACGGCGGACCGCGACTGCATCGGCGCGGCTAAGCTGGTCGTATTCTGCAACGCTCCGGAGGACAACCCCTTTATGGCGGGCGCGTTTCACGGCCCCGGCGAGCCGGATTGCGTGATTAACGTGGGCGTTTCCGGCCCCGGCGTGGTGCGCGCGGCCCTTGCGAAGGCGGGCGACTGCGATATCACCGAGGTTGCGGACATCGTGAAGAAGACGGCCTTCAAAATCACCCGCATGGGGCAGCTCGTCGCACAGGAAGCCTCCCGCCGCCTGTATGTGCCGTTCGGCATCGTTGACCTCTCCCTCGCACCGACCCCTGCCGTAGGCGACAGTGTGGCGCACATTCTGGAGGAAATGGGGCTGGAACGCTGCGGCGCGCACGGCACCACCGCCTGCCTTGCCCTGCTCAACGACGCGGTGAAGAAGGGCGGCGTCATGGCCTCCTCCCATGTTGGCGGCCTGTCCGGCGCGTTTATCCCGGTCACCGAGGATGCGGGCATGATCCGCGCCGCAAGCTGCGGAGCGCTCTCCATCACCAAGCTGGAGGCCATGACGGCGGTGTGCTCCGTCGGCCTTGATATGATCAACATCCCCGGCGATACACCAGCGGAAATCATTTCCGCCATCATCGCGGACGAGGCGGCCATCGGCATGGTCAACTCCAAGACGACGGCAGTGCGCGTGATTCCCGCCATCGGTAAAAAGGCGGGCGAGGAGCTCAGCTTCGGCGGTCTGCTCGGCGGCGGGCCCGTCATGGAGGTCAACCGCTGGTCCCCGCTCAAATTTATCCGCCGCGGCGGCCGGATCCCTGCCCCAATGCAAAGTCTCAAGAACTGAGTCTGCGTGCGCGCAAAAAGGGGAAAAAATTGATCGTTTTTTTGCCTTTCATTCTTTTAAAGAAAAATAATTTTAAAATTTTGTGTGATATCTCCATTTTTGCACAGCGAGTTTTCAATATATTTCATTTTATTCGATATTGCCAAACAAAAAATTGAGGTCTATAATAGCCACGAAAAAAATGATTGCTGCTTCCAGAAAATCCTGTGAGGAGGTGCGTGCAGCATGCAGAATATGGTTAAAGAAATCGTTGATATGGATCGCCGGGCCAGAGAAATCACAGAAGCGGCCCAGCAGGAAAAAATCAACTCGGAAAAAGAGGTTGCGGCGAAGCGCGAGGAGATCCGGGAGGATTACCTCAAGCGGGCGCGGGAGAGAATTGCGCTCAACGAGCCGAAGGAGCGGGAAGCCGCTGAAAATGCCTGGAAGCTGGTGCAGGCCAAACAGAATGAAATTTCCGCGCAGCTTGACGCACAGTACGCTGAAAACGCCGACCGCTGGGCTCAGGAATTGGCAAAACGGGTTCTTCAGGCGTAAGCGCCCGATATTCACCCGGAAAGGCGGTATCAGCTATGGTTCCAACTTATTCTTCCAATGTGATTCTGGCCAAGGCGCGCGCTATGTACGGACGCCGCCTGACGCGCGCGAATTACCGCGAGCTGCTGGAATGCCGGACGGTGAGCGAGGTTGCTTCTTATCTGAAAAACCAGACCTCCTACGGCTCCATTCTCGCCGGAATCAACGAAAGCGACATTCACCGCGGACAGCTGGAAATCCGGCTGCGCCAGAAGCTGTTTGAGGACAACTCCGCTCTGTGCCGCTATGAGGTCACGATCGGCGAGCATTTCGCCAATTACCTGATTTCGCGCGGCGAGATCGAACAAATCCTTCACAGTCTCGTTCTTCTGGAGGGCGATGTACCGGAGGAATACCTGTTCGCGATGCCCGCTTATCTCACGGCGCATACCCATCTGGATCTCACGGCTCTGTCGCATATCCGCAGTTACGATGACCTTCTCCTTGCGGTTTCCCACACACCGTACTGCAAGGCCCTGGAAAGCTTCCGTCCCGCACCGGGCGTTCCGCTCAACTATACGGGAATTGAGAACGCGCTGTATACGTATCTGTACGGCCAGGTGTTCGAGGTAATCCGCAAATATACGCGCGGCGAGACGGCAGTCCAGCTTCGCCAGATGTTTGAATCCTACATTGATTTGCAGAATTATCTGCGCATCGCCCGCCTGCGCTTTATTCATAATGAGGGAATCGATGTGGTGCGCAGCGCGCTTCTGCCCTTCGGGCAGCTCCACGAGCGTCATCTGAACGCCCTGCTGGAGGCGCAGAGCCAGGAGGAGCTTGCCTCCATTATACGCAAAACCCCCGTCGGAATGCAGTTCATCAAGTCACAGGGCTCCTACGCCTACGTCGAACAGCTGATGAACCGGACGAAGTACCGGATCTGCCGCCGGGATATCCGTTTTTCCACGCATCCGAGCGTTGTGCTTATGAGCTACATTTTCCTGATGGAGATCGAGGTCGGAGACATCATCACCATCGTTGAGGGAATCCGTTACCAGCTCGCGCCGGATGAAATCAAAAGCATGCTCACTGTGGTTGATTTTTGAAGGGAGGTGTTTGTTTGGCCGTCCTCAAAATTAAGGTTGTGAGTATGATCGGGCGGATGACGGAGCTTGACAGCGTGACCGCTGTGTGCGGACGATCCGCATGCTTCCATCCCGACAACTCACTTTCCTTTTACTCAGACACCGCGAAATTCTCCCCCATTACGGAGGAAAACCCGTATGCGGAACCCTTACAGCGTCTCTGTGACGCGTTCAACGGCTCCCGCATACGGCTGGAGCTGCTGCCGAACGAAGCGCTGGACAACGTCAGCTATGACCGGGATGAGCTTGAGGAATATGTTTCTTCCCTGGCTGAACAATTCCAGCATTTACAAGAGGAGCGAAACGACGCGCAGGCCCGAATCCAGTCCTGCACACGGGAGATGGAGGAGGCCAGCCATTTTACAGGGCTGGATCTTGATCTGGACTCCATCCGGGAATGCCGCTATATTAAGGTACGGTTCGGCCGCCTGCCGAAGGACAGCTATGAAAAGCTGAACCATTACCATCAGAACCCTTATGTGATCTTCTTCCCCTGCACCTCGGACGACATTCAATACTGGGGCGTTTATTTCTCCCCGATTGAGATGGTCAGCGAGGTGGACCGCATTTTCTCCAGTCTCTACTTTGAGCGCGTGCGTCTGGCCGAGCTGCACAGCACGCCGGAACACGTTGTGGAGGCCCTGCGCGAGGAACGCGCGAAGGAGATCGAACGAATCAAGGCGGTAGACGCAAAAATTGGCGCACTCTGGAAAAAAGAGCGCAAGGAGGCCCAGAAGGTATACTCCTACCTCAACCAGCAATCCGTTTATTTCTCCATCCGCCACTATGCGGCGCGGTATCATGATAACTTTATCCTCACCGGCTGGATTCCCGCCGAAAAGGAGGAAAGCTTCTGCCGGGAGCTGGACAAACTGACCAGCGTTGACTACACGCTGGACAAGGCGGAAAACGAACTGGAACATTCTCCGCCCGTGCAGCTCAAAAATAAGAAGCTGATTCGGCCCTTCGAGTTCTTTGTGGATATGTTCGGCCTGCCGCAATACGATGAACTGGATCCCACGCCGTTTGTCGCCATCACCTATGTGCTGCTGTTCGGCATCATGTTCGGAGACGTCGGCCAGGGCCTGTGCGTGTCGCTTGTGGGCGCGCTGATGTGGCGCTTCAAGCGCATGGCGCTGGGCAAAGCCCTTATCCCCTGCGGCTTCTCCTCCGCCTTCTTCGGGCTGGTATATGGCTCTGTTTTTGGTTACGAGCATGTGCTCGATCCCATGTACAAGGCTTTGTTCGGCCTTTCGGAAAAGCCGGTGGAAGTTATGGAATCGGACACAACCATCATGATTATTCTTGCCGCCGTATGCATCGGCATTGTATTGGTTCTGACAGCGATTGCCATCAATATCATCTGCTCCCTGCGGCGCAGGCGGTATGAAAGCGCGCTGTTCGGCCCGAACGGCATCGCGGGCTTTGTCTTTTACGGCAGCATCGTCGCCGGTTTCGGCGGACAGCTTGCCTTCGGCTGGCAGATTGTCACGCCGCTCTATGTGGCCCTGCTGATTATCCTTCCGCTGCTCGTCATCATGTTCGCCGGAGTACTTGGCGGCCTGGTGGAGCACCGGCCCAACTGGAAGCCGGAAAGCTGGGGCGGATATATCACCGAGAATTTCTTTGAGCTCTTTGAAGTCCTGCTTGGCTACGCCAGCAACACCATCTCCTTCCTGCGCGTCGGCGCGTTTGTTCTGGTTCACGCCGGAATGATGACGATGGTGTTCACCCTGGCGGACATGTCGGGAGGAATCGGCTACCTGCTGATCGTTGTCCTCGGCAACATCGTGGTGATGGGCATGGAGGGCCTTCTGGTCGGCATCCAGGTGATGCGTCTCGAATTCTACGAGATGTTCAGCCGCTTCTTCGAAGGCGGCGGCCGTCCGTTCCGTCCGATTGTCGTTGGACAAAAGCGTTGAGCTGCTTTTTGGGAAAAGGGCCCTTTCCTCAAAAAGCTCCCCATATACCGGCGGCGTTTGCCGCTATCCACTAATACTGCATTGTTTGGAGGTATCACAACATGACTGCTCTGTTTCTTGCCATTCCGACCGTATTTCTGATTGCTTCCGCCGTTCTGGCGGTTCGTTCCGTCCGCCGCGGCACCAAGAAGAGCCGCGCTTTTGCGCTCCAGCTTCTGAGCTTCCTCGCCGTGTGCGCACTCTCCTTCGCCCTGCCTGCCGCGAATTCCTTCGCGGCAGGTGATGTCGAGCCCACCGCCACCACCGCTGAGACACAGGAGACTGCGGCCGACACCGGCACTGTGAACGGTCTGGGTCTTGTTGCGGCGGCTCTGGCCGTTGGTATTGCCGGCGTTGGCGGCGGTATCGCTGTTGCTTCCGCTGCTCCCGCCGCTATCGGCGCGACGAGTGAGGATCCCAAGGCCTTTGGTAAAGCGATGATTTTCGTGGCTCTTGGCGAAGGTATCGCCCTGTACGGCCTCTTGATCGCTATCCTGATTTGGATGAAGTGCTGAGCCTGAGTCTCAGCTTGAATCCAACCTTTAAGAATCTTAATTATTTACAGGAAAGCAGGTGCGCCGATGCGATTTTACCTCATCAGCGATAACGTGGACGCCCAGGTCGGCATGCGCCTTGCCGGGATCGAAGGGGTTGTGGTGCATGAACGCGAAGAAGTTGAACACGCGCTTCGCAGCGCCATGGCGATGGAGGATGTGGCTGTGGTCCTGATCACGGAAACCCTCCTCCAGCTTTGCCCCGATCTGGTTTACGACTTGAAGCTGAACCAGAAGCGCCCCCTCATCGTGGAGATCCCGGATCGCCACGGCAACGGGCGCACCAAGGACTCCATTACCCGCTATGTGCGAGAGGCAATCGGAGTAAAAATTTAAGTAGCCGCCGCGCACGGCGGAGACGGGAGGGTTTCCCACATGGCCAATGAAGAAAAACTCGCCAAGTTCCATCAGGCGATCAATCATTACGCGCTCGAACAGCGCCAGAAGATCGAGGAGGAAGTGGCGGATTTCAAAAAGAAAGAACTGCAGGAGGCGGAGGACGAGGTTCTCGTCGAGTCCTACCACCTGATCCAAAAGGAAATGGCCGACATGCGCGGCCGGATTTCCAGGGAAATGGCTCAGAGGGAGATGGCCGGACGGCGCGCGCTCCTTGAAAAGCGCAACCGCATCACACAGGAGGTTTTCAACAAAGCCTCCGCCATTCTCAGAGAGGAAACAAAGAGCGAACATTATCCCAAGCTGTTGGAGCATTTCGCGGACGAGGCTCGCAAAGCGTTTGACAGCCGCGCAGCCGGAGCCAAGCTGCCGGAGGACATTGTGTTCTATCTGCGCGCCGCGGACAAAGCGTTCCAGCCGGCGATCCAGAAGGCATTCGGCGCACCGTGCAGCTTCACCGAGGACGATTCCATTACCCTCGGCGGACTGCGCGCAGAGAGTGCCGCGCTGCATCTGGAGCTTGACTCCACGCTTGACGCTCTGCTGGAAAACCAGCGGGAATGGTTTGAAGAGATCTCCCATCTCTCGGTGGGCTGAGCCCGCCGGCAAGTCCGGAGGGGATTGAGGCTTCCCCGCCGCGCCCGGGACGCTTCCCGGGAAGTCCTTTCAGGAAGGCGATGATATCCGAATGAACGATATGAACGTAATTTACGGGATTAACGGCCCTGTCGTTACCGTAAAGGAGTCCCACAGCTTTTCTATGATGGAAATGGTCTACGTGGGAAATGAGCGCCTGGTGGGCGAGGTCATCGGCATCACAAGCGAGCTGACCACCATCCAGGTGTATGAGGAAACGACGGGCCTGCGCCCCGGCGAGCCCGTGGTCGGAACCGGAAGCCCCATGAACGTCACGCTGGGCCCCGGCATCCTGGACAATATTTTTGACGGTATCGAGCGCCCGCTCAAGGCGATCGAGGAGCAAAGCGGCGCGTTTATCTCGCGCGGCAGCAGCGTCTCCGCTCTCAATGAAGAACGCGAATGGGACGTGACGCTTCGCATCAAAAAGGGCGACGAGGTCAAAGGCGGCGACATTTACGCCGTTTGCCCGGAGACTCCCATCATTGAGCACCGCTGCATGATTCCCCCGCTTCTGAGCGGTGTGATTGAATCCGTTCAGCCGAACGGCAAATACAAGGTCAACGACACGGTGGCGGTCCTGCGCGACAAAAAGGGCGCGCTCCATGAACTGACGCTGTGCCAGCACTGGCCGATCCGCACCCCCCGCCCGGTGGAACAGCGCTTGCAGACGACGCTGCCGCTCATCACCGGCCAGCGTGTTATCGACACCCTCTTCCCCATCGCCAAGGGCGGCACCGCCGCCATCCCCGGCGGTTTCGGAACGGGCAAAACCATGACCCAGCACCAGCTCGCCAAATGGTGCGACGCTGACATTATTATCTACGTCGGCTGCGGCGAACGCGGCAACGAGATGAGCCAGGTGCTCGACGAGTTTTCCGAACTGATCGACCCGAAGTCCGGCCGTCCGATGACGGACCGTACCGTTTTGATTGCCAACACAAGCAACATGCCTGTGGCCGCCCGTGAGGCGTCCATCTACACCGGCATTACACTGGCAGAATACTACCGCGATATGGGCTACCATGTTGCCATCATGGCGGACTCCACTTCCCGCTGGGCGGAAGCTCTGCGTGAGATCTCCGGCCGTCTGGAGGAGATGCCCGCCGAGGAAGGCTTCCCGGCCTACCTGCCGAGCCGCCTTTCCGAGTTCTACGAGCGCGCCGGCATGAGCGTCAACCTCAACGGCTCCGACGGCTCCGTTACCATCATCGGCGCCGTGTCCCCGCAGGGCTCCGACTTCTCCGAGCCTGTCACGCAGAACACCAAGCGCTTCACCCGCTGCTTCTGGGCGCTGGACAAGGCGCTGGCATACGCCCGCCATTATCCCGCCATCAACTGGACCCAGAGCTACAGCGAATATTTCCTTGACCTGGATCCGTGGTACACCGAGAACCTCGGAGAGGATTTCGTGAAGTACCGCCGCCGTATCAACCGTCTGCTTCAGGAAGAAAACCAGCTGATGGAGATTGTCAAGCTGATTGGCTCGGACGTCCTGCCGGACGATCAGAAGCTTGTCATCGAGACGGCCCGCGTCATCCGCGTCGGCTTCCTCCAGCAGAACGCTTTCCACAAGGACGATACCTTTGTGCCGATGGAAAAGCAGAAGCAGATGATGCGCGTCATCCTTCATCTGTACCGCAAGGCCCGGCAGCTTGTCTCTGCCAGCGTTCCGATCTCGAATATTCTTGAGACGGGTCTGTTTGACAAGCTGGTCAAGATGAAGTACGACATCCCCAACGACCGGCTGGATCTCTTCGACGAATATGTCGCCGAGATTGACAAGCTGCTGGCCGAACTGGTAACGTCGTAACGCGGCAAGGAGGCGATTAACAATGCTGATCGATTATTTGGGCGTGCGCGAAATCAACGGCTCGCTGATCGTTCTGGACGATGTGGAGGGCGCATCCTTTGAGGAGGTCGTGGACATCCGCCTGGAGGATGGCACGCTGCGCCAGGGCCGTGTGGTTCAGATGGAAGGCAGCCGTGTGGTCATCCAGGTGTTTGAGGGCACGCGCGGCATCTCCCTGGACAACACGCGCACCCGCCTGAAGGGCCACCCCATGGAGCTGGCCCTCTCCCCCGAGCTTCTCGGGCGTGTATTTGACGGCGCGGGACGGCCGATCGACGGTCTGGGCGACATTTACCCCGTGGCGCGCGCCAACATCAACGGGACCCCGATCAACCCGGTTTCCCGTGTCTATCCGAAAAACTATATCAATACCGGTATTTCGACCATCGACACGCTGATGACGCTGATTCGCGGCCAGAAGCTGCCCATCTTCTCCGGCTCCGGCATGAAGCACAATGAGCTGGCTGTGCAGATCGCGCGGCAGGCACGCATCAGCGACGAGGGTGAGGAAAAATTCTGCATCGTGTTCGCCGCCATGGGCGCGAAGAACGATGTGGCCGAATATTTCCGCCGTTCGTTTGACGAATCCGGCGTTCTGCAAAAGGTTGTCATGTTCCTCAACCTCTCGAACGACCCGATCATCGAGCGTATCCTGACGCCCCGCTGCGCGCTGACCGCCGCCGAGTACCTTGCCTTCGAGCAGGGCATGCATGTGCTCGTCATCATGACGGATATGACCTCCTACGCCGAGGCTCTGCGTGAGTTCAGCTCCAGTAAGGGCGAGATCCCCGGCAGAAAGGGGTTCCCGGGCTACCTGTATTCCGATCTGGCTTCCCTGTATGAGCGCGCCGGTATGGTGCGCGGCAAGAGCGGCTCTGTGACGCAGATCCCGATCCTGACGATGCCGAACGACGACGTAACGCACCCGGTACCCGATCTGACAGGCTACATCACCGAGGGACAGATCGTGCTCGACCGTACGCTGGATAATTCCGGTACCTATCCGCCCGTCTCGATCCTGCCGTCCCTGTCCCGTCTGATGAAGGACGGCATCGGCGAGGGTTATACCCGCGCCGACCACTCCGCCCTCTCCAACCAGCTCTTTGCTTCCTACGCGAAGGTGATGGACGCCCGTTCGCTGGCTTCCGTTATCGGCGAGGAGGAGCTTTCTCCCACGGATAAGAAATACATTGAGTTCGGCAAGCTCTTTGAGCAGCATTTTGTCAGCCAGGGAGCCAACGAAAACCGTTCCATCGGGGAAAGCCTGGATCTCGGCTGGCAGCTGCTCTCCACGCTGCCGCGCGAGGAGCTGGATCGTGTGGACGACAAACTGCTCGACCAGTATTACCATCCGGAACAGAAGGAGGCGTAAGCCATGGCGGTCCAGACGGTCCCCACAAAAGGCAACCTTCTGGCGACGAAGAAATCGCTTGAACTGTCGCGCACAGGCTTTGAGCTTCTGGATCGGAAGCGCAATATCCTGATCCGCGAGATGATGGCCCTGATCGACCGCGCCGCCAGTATACAGGATAAGATTGACACAACCTACGCGCAGGCTTACAAGGCTCTTCAGATGGCCAACATTGCCTCGGGCATCTGCTACGAAGTCTCGCGCACGGTACCGGTGGAAAATGGTCTGAACGTCGCCTTCCGCAGCGTCATGGGCGTGGAGATCCCCATGGTTTCCCTCACGGAACACAACGATCCCATCCCCTACGGCCTGTCCAGCACCAACTCGATGATGGACCGCGCCTACGAACGCTTCAACGAGGTCAAGCGGCTGACGGCTGAGCTGGCCGAGGTGGAAAACAGCGTGTACCGCCTGGCGGACGCGATCAAAAAGACGCAGAAGCGGGCAAATGCACTGAAAAACATTATGATCCCGCGCTTTGAGGAGACGGTGAAATTTATCACCGACGCTTTGGAGGAAAAGGATCGCGAGGAGTTCTCCCGCCTGAAGGTCATCAAAAGCCAGAAAACGGCCAAAAGCCAGAAGAACGCATAAAGCCGCGCCGATGCGGCACACAAAAAGCAGAGAAACGCCGCGGCGTTTCTCTGCTTTTTTCTCTGCTCTTCCGGAGATTTTCCTTGCCTTTTCCCCACGATCCCGGTATCATGAAAAGGAGATCCGGGAACACTTTTTCCATAAAGAAAGGGAGGGATAGCATGCAGGAATCCATTCAGGAAATTCTGGAATATTATGCCGGACGGCGCGATAAAACGGATCAGACCGTCCTTGTGGAACTTCTGCGTGAAATTCAGGAGGTCTGCGGCTGTGTTCCCCCTGACGTCCAGCACGAAGCCGCTGCCGCCTGCGGTGTGCCGCAAAGCCTGATCGCCGGGCTGGTCCGGCGCTATCCAAGCCTGCGGGAAGCCGCATACCGGCACGTTATCACAGCCTGCACCGGCCGCTGCTGTCTTGGCAAGCAGGGCGGAGCTGTGCTGGAAGCGCTGCGGCGCGAACTCGGAGTGGAAAATGAAGGCATTTCACAGGATGGAAGCATTCTGCTCAAGACGCAGATTTGTCTCAAAAGCTGCGGCACCGCACCGAACCTGCGGATCGATGGCACTCTCATCCCACACGTTTCCCCGGAACAAATCCCAGCGCTGCTGAAAGAGCTTCGCGGTACGGAGCAGCGCGCATAAAATCCAACGGAACGGCCAAAAGGAGAATCCTCATGGAAGAAAACCGCTTTGAAATCCCAAAGGCGGATTATTTCACCTTGAACTACAACATCTACTGCGGCAGCATGGACGGTTTCAATTACCGGTTAAATGCCAAAAACAAGGAGACGATTACCGTCTCCGTCTGGATGGGGCGTCTTTGCCTGGAAAAAAGCGAACTGGCCGCCGAGGAAAGCTTTCCGCTGGACGAAGAGGGCTACCAAAAAGCCCTTTCCTGGCTCGAAACACAATTTCAGGCATTGCACAAAGGAGGCACCGTATGAGACTGTTTGATGTGATTGGCCCCATCATGACAGGGCCTTCCAGCTCCCACACCGCAGGCGCGGTAAAAATCGGCCTGGTGACGCGCGCTATGCTGGGCGGAGAACCTGCCCGCGCGTCTATTCTGCTGCATGGCTCGTTCGCACAGACAGGGCGGGGCCATGGCACCGACCGTGCCATTGTGGCGGGGCTTTTGGGAATGCATCCGGACGATCCGCGGATCCCGGACAGCTTTACCCTCGCGGAGCAGGCAGGACTTTCCTTCTCCTTCACCACAGGAACGCTGAAAAATGTCCACCCCAACACAGCGGCCCTTTCCGTAGAAAACGCGAAGGGAGAACGATTGGATGTAGTCGCCTCTTCCCTGGGCGGCGGACGGATCCAGATCTGCCGCGTGGACGGAATCGAGACGGGCTTCTCCGGCGGCAGCAACACACTCATTGTCCACAACGAGGACAAGCCCGGCTGCGCCGCCGTTGTGACAGCCTTGCTGGCGCGCTTTGGGCTGAACATTGCCACCATGCAGCTCTGCCGCAATTTCCCCGGAGGCTACGCTGTGATGGTGATTGAGTGCGACCAATACATTCCGGAGGAGCTGGCACATGAGCTGGAACAGGCGGATGGTGTGGCCCGCGTAACCCGGCTGAATCTCGACGTATGAAAGGAGACGCATTATGGCGATCGATTCCATTGCCGCTCTGCTGAGCCAGACAGAGGAAAGCGGCCTTCCGCTCTGGGAGGTTATTTTGCAGGAGGATCTGGCAGAGGGCCAGTCCACACGGGAGGACTCCCTGAAACAAATGACGCGTCTGTGGGAAGCTATGAAGGAATCCGGCGATGCATACCGGCCGGAGGAACGCTCCCGCAGCGGCGTGTCCGGCGGAGACAGTGCCAAGGTGCAATCTGCCATGGAAAGCGGCAGGCTTTACGGCGGCCGCTTTTTCCAGGAGGTAATCGCACAGGCGCTGCGGATCAGCGAGTGCAACGCCTGCATGAAGCGTATTGTAGCAGCTCCGACCGCCGGTTCCTGCGGCGTCCTTCCCGCCGTCCTGCTTCCCTTGCTGCGGAGCGGGGAAAGCGAGGAGGAAATCCTGCACGCTCTCTATGTGGCGGCGGGGTTCGGGGAAGTCATTGCGACACGCGCCTCCATTTCCGGCGCGGAGGGAGGCTGTCAGGCGGAGATCGGCTCCGCTTCGGCTATGGCAGCCGCAGCGCTCGTACAGATCCGCGGCGGTACTCCCGCCATGTGCGCCCACGCCTGCGCCATGGCGCTGTCCAACCTGATGGGGCTGGTGTGCGATCCTGTGGCCGGGCTGGTGGAGGTCCCCTGTGTCCACCGGAACGTGGTGGGAGCTGTCAACGCGCTGAGCTGCGCGGATATGGCGCTTTCCGGTGTAGAGTGCCGCATCCCGGCGGATGAGGTGATTGACGCGATGGCCCGCGTCGGCACGGAAATGGACGATTCCCTGCGCGAGACGGGCGAAGGCGGTCTTGCCGGCACCCCTACCGGCAAAGCCATTGCGGAGCGTCTGGCGGCGGAGGGATAAACAGTTCCTTCTGTTCAGACAAAATGGGAAAAATTCTTCCGAAACTGAGAAGGAGACAGCCCATAATACCGCCGGAACGCCTTGGAAAAGGCAAACGCATCCGCAAACCGGCAGGCAGCCGCGATCTCCTGGATGCTTTGGCCGGAATCGAGAAGCAGCTGTTTGGAATAATTCAGCCGGTACTGCAGGAGTTTGGCGGCTCTGTCAGCTTCCATGGAACCATTGGCACACAGACCACCATGCCCTTCGGAACACCGGACGAGGTGCGGGCCAAGGTATTCGAGCATATGGAAATCGCCAAAACCTTCGGAGGGCTTCTGCCCGCCCCCACGCACCTGCTGGAACCCGAAGTACCATGGGAAAACATCCTCGCCTATGCAGAGGCCTGCCGGGATTACCGGCCTTAATCCCACAGCCAGGCCGGGAGACGGATATCCTCACGGGGCAGCTTATTCCATGCAAACAGCGGGATCAGCTCCCGGGCGGAAACCGGTTCCGCACGATCCGTGAGCCCCGCGATACAGGCAAGGAACCCAAGGATTTCCCCCGAGGAAAAACGCTTACGGAGAGCGCCGAGATCCAGGGCGCCGTCGCGCTTGGAAAGCCGCCTGCCATCCGGGGCCAGCAAAAGCGGGATATGCCCAAACTCCGGCGCGTGCAGCTGAAGCAGTCTGTACAGATAAAGCTGGCGCGGCGTGGAATCGAGCAGATCCCGTCCCCGCACCACCTGTGTGACGCCCATCTGAGCGTCGTCCACCACCACCGCAAGCTGGTAAGCGAACACGCCGTCGGAGCGGCGCACGAGGAAATCTCCGCACTCGCGGGCCAGATTTTCCCGGTAAACGCCGCAGCAGCGGTCACGAAAAGAAATGGTTTCCTCCGGAACCATCAGGCGGGCGGCAGGCCTGCGGCTCTTTGCAAGCGTCTGCCGTTCCTGCTCCGTCAAGGACCGGCAGCGGCCCGCATAGATCACACGTCCATCGGAAAGGTGCGGAGCTTCGGCAGCATGAAGCTCCGCACGGCTGCAAAAGCAGGGGTAAACCAACCTCTGCTTTTGCAGTTTTTGGAACGCCTTCTCATAAATCGCGGTACGCTCGCTTTGATAATAGGGGCCATGCGGCCCTCCCCGGCTGCCGCCTTCGTCCCAATCCAGACCGAGCCAGATGAGATCCTGCTCCAGCATATCCGCATTTTCGCGGAGACAGCGCTGCGGATCCAGATCCTCCTGCCGGAGAATCATACGCCCTCCTTCCGATCGAGCCGCCAGCCAGGCCATCAGCGCACAAAACACGTTGCCCAGATGCATCCTTCCGCTGGGGCTGGGGGCAAACCTCCCCACTGTCTGCTTTGTATCTTCCATTGCCTTTCCCCTCTCCCAATACGCCCCTGCTTCCTCCGGCCGCCGGGTTGCGTATGCGTCTGGACGTCAAGCGGCCACGCTGTGATTTTCTGTTTGATCATTATAGCATAACTTCCCTTTCTTTGAACAAAAAAGAAAGAGATTACGCCCAGGCTTATCGAAAAAGAATGGCGAAAACTTCACAGGATTGTAAAATTTTTCAAATTTGATAGATTCCTTTTTGAAAAATGATATAATATGATTGATATGCCTCATAAAATCCGACACGAAAACCAGTTGGACTGAAAGAAAGGTGTGATACCATGTTGAAGGAATTCCCGCTGGGCCGTGAAATTGAACGTCCCTCGGCAGAATCCGCCATCGAATCTTTTCGGGAAAAACTCTCCGCACAGCAGCTCCTGCTCAAGGAAAAAAAGCTTCCCGTTATTCTTTTGATTGAAGGATGGGGCGCTTCCGGAAAGGGAAGCCTGATTGGCCGGTTGATCCGCTATCTCGATCCCCGCTTTTACACCGTCTGCACCCGCAGCGTTCCATCCGATGAGGAGCTCCGCAAGCCCTTCCTCTGGCACTACTTTACCAAAATCCCACAGGCCGGAAAAATTGTCCTGTTTGATTCCGGATGGATGGAAGAAACCGTGCGGAGTGCAGAAAGCAAGGAACTGAAAAAGAAGGAGCTGGCGGAACGCCTGGATGGTATCCGTATTTTCGAGCGGCAGCTTGTGGAAAACGGCTATCTCGTGATTAAGCTGTTCCTGCACATTTCCAAAGAGGAACAGAAAAAGCGTCTGGAAGCGCTGGATGAGGACAAAAATACCGAGTGGCGCGTAACCAAGAACGATTGGCAGCAGAACAAGCACTACGAGAAGCATCTCAAGCGTTTTGACAAATATCTGGAGGCTACCTCTGCCCCCTGGGCCCCCTGGCATATTCTCGACGCTACCAACCGCAAGGAGGCGGAGCTTGCCGCATTCCGCATTGTGACGGAATCCATAGAGCATGCCCTGGAACGCCGTCCCGGCTCCTCCCCTCTGCCGAAAACAGAGCAGTTCCCGCTGGTGCAGATGCCCCTGCTGTCCAAAGTCAGCCTGGATAAAACGGTACGCTCAGACGAAGAATACCGCACACAGCTCAAATCCGCACAGAAACGATTGCGCGAGCTCCACAATGTGCTGTACCGCAAAAAAATTCCGCTTATTATCGTTTACGAGGGCTGGGACGCAGCCGGAAAGGGCGGCAACATCAAACGTCTGGCCTCCGCTCTCGACCCACGCGGCGCCGAGGTGCATCCTATCGCCGCGCCGGAATCGTTTGAGCTTTCCCGACACTATCTCTGGCGCTTTTGGACCCGCCTGCCCAAGACGGGTCATGTGGCCATTTTTGACCGCAGCTGGTATGGCCGTGTGATGGTGGAGCGTCTGGAGGGCCTTTGCTCCGAAGCGGACTGGAAGCGTGCTTACTACGAGATGAACGAGTTTGAACGGGAGCTGGTTCGCTGGGGCGCCATTGTGATCAAGTTCTGGATCCACATCGATCCGGACACTCAGCTCGAGCGCTTCCAGGAACGTCAAAACACCCCGGAAAAGCGCTGGAAAATCACGGACGAGGATTGGCGCAACCGTGAAAAATGGCCGCAGTATGAAAAAGCGGTCAACGAAATGCTGCGCAAAACCAGCACAGAGTTTGCCCCCTGGTATATTGTGGAGTCGAAGGACAAGCGCTACGCGCGCCTGAAAGCTCTGAACACGGTTATCCAGGCAATCGAAACCAGAATTCAGGAAGAAGAAAAATAAAAGGCAACTGACAGAAAGGATCGAATACAGAATGGATCAAGGTTTTCCCCGGTTTACCGTATCGGACAAGGCGGAACGGAGCGTCCGTCTCGGCCACCCCTGGGTGTATGATACGGAAATCCTCTCAGGTGAAGGAGAGGACGGCTGTTTGGCCACCGTCCTCAATCGGAAGGGCCGCTGGCTCGGCACCGCCCTGTTTAACAGCCGCTCAAAAATCCGCCTGCGCCTGATCTCCCGCAACACCAACGACGATTTCAGCGAATCATTTTTTGAGCGCCGTCTGCGCCACGCCGTCGACTACCGCCGCACCGTCATGGGGCCGGATTTTTCCTGCTGCCGTCTGATTTTCGGGGAAGCAGACTTCTTCCCCGGCCTGACCGTCGATCGCTTTGGCAGCATCCTCGTCGCACAAACTCTTTCGCTTGGCATGGAGCAGCGCAAGGAAATGATTTTCCGCCTGCTGATCAAAATTCTGCGCGAGGAGGGGGAAACCATTGACGCCCTTTATGAGCGCAACGATGTGCGCATCCGTGAACTGGAAGGCATGGAACAGGGCAAGGGCTTTTTTGAGATGGAAGGGCTTTCCAAGGATCTGTCCGGTGTGACCGAAATCTGTGAAAATGGGATCCGGTATGAGGTGGACTATGTAAACGGGCAGAAAACAGGATTTTTCCTGGATCAGAAGTACAACCGTCAGGCGGCGGCACGCCTCGCCCCCGGACGGCGGGTGCTTGACTGCTTCACCCACACCGGCGCCTTTGCCCTTAACGCGGCAAAGGCGGGGGCCGAACATGTCTGCGCCGTGGACGTTTCCGCCGACGCTCTTGCCATGGCAAGAAAAAACGCGGAACGCAACGATCTGACGGGAAACATGTCCTTTCGGGAAGCCAATGTGTTTGAGCTTCTGACCGCCATGGGGGACGCAAAAAACCGGGAGTACGATTACATCATTCTGGATCCGCCCGCTTTTACCAAGTCCCATGGGACCGTACACAGCGCGGAGTGCGGCTACCACGAAATCAACCGGCGTGCGATGCAGATTCTCCCGCGCGGCGGTTATCTGGCCACCTGCTCCTGCTCCCACTTCATGACGGAGGAGCTGTTCTGTAAAATGCTCCGGCATGCCGCGTCCGACGCGGGCCGTTCCCTTCGCCAGATAGAGGCACGGCAGCAATCGCCCGATCATCCCATTCTCTGGAATGTACCGGAGACCAATTATTTGAAATTCTATCTGTTCCAGGTGGTTTAAGGAGGGTTCCAAATGGAAATCACGCTGACACGGGGGCTTCCCAACGGTGGCAGACAGGTTCGTCTGGCTGTCTTTGTGCAGGAACAGGGGTTCGCGGAAGCTTTGGAGTTTGACGCGGTGGATCCTGCCGCCTGGCACGCTGTCCTCTGGGAGAACGGCCTTCCTCTTGCCACGGGACGGGTGTTCCCCGACGAGTCCCGGGAAAGCCGCTTCACAATCGGGCGTATCGCGGTACAGCGCGAATACCGCGGCTCACACCTTGGCGCGCAAATCATGGAAGCGCTCGAAGAAAAGGCCCGAACCCTTGGCGCACGGGAGGTAGGGCTGTGCGCGCAGGTCCGCGCACAGGGATTCTATGAATCTCTTGGCTATGCTGCCTATGGCGATATGGTGTATGAGGAATCGGTGCCGCATATCCATATGCTCAAAAAGCTGTAACCCCTCTACATACAAACAAAGCAGCAGGGCTGTCTGAAGAAAAATTCTTCAGACAGCCCTGTTTTCCGTTTTTTATTCGGCTCCTCTGCCCTGATCTCAGTGGTAGGCGGGCAGATAATCGCCATGAGCCTCAATCAGCTCATCGACCATCTTCACGATGTCGTCGATGGACAGCTCTGCGGCTGTATGCGGCTCAAGCATAGCAGCGTTGTAGATGAGGTCGCGCTTCTTTGTCACCGCCGCTTCAATGGTCAGAAGCTGCACATTGATGTTCGTCATATTCATGGCGGCCAACTGTACGGGCAGACGTCCCACATGGCACGGCGTCACACCGCTGCCGTCCACCAGGCAGGGAACCTCCACGCAGGCATCCGCGGGCAGGTTATCAATCAGGCCGGTGTTCAGGACGTTGCCGCCAATCTTATACGGCTTGTTCGTCACGATTGCCTCCATGATATAGGAAGCATACTCGCGGCTTCTCTCGTGCGTCAAAGCGGTATTGTGCACCAGCTCATCGCGGCGCTTGTTCCAATCGTCGATCTGCTTGACGCAGCGGCGCGGATACTCGTCCAGCGGGATCTGATAGCGATCAATCAGCTCCGGGTATTTGGCCTTGATGAAGAAGGGGTTATACTCCGCGTTGTGTTCGCTCGACTCGGTGCAGTAGTAGCCCAGGCGGCGGATGTATTCATAGCGCACCATGTCGTTATGTTTTTCCGTATCGTTTTTGTGCAGAGCACGGCGGCGGATCTCCGGATAAAGATCGTTGCCGTCCTTATCATAAATTTCCAGCAGCCAGGCCATATGGTTGATACCGGCAATCAGTTCGCGGCGGCCTTCCAGCTTATCCTTCATGTCCAATGCTTCCAGCAGGTTCTGCGAGCAGGTCTGCACGCTGTGGCACAAACCGACCGTCTTAATGCCGGTGTAGCGCTGCATGAAGCCGCTGAGCATTGCCATCGGGTTGGTGTAGTTGAGGAACCATGCGTCGGGGCAAACCTCCTCCATATCGCGGGCGAAGTCCTCCATCACCGGGATGGTGCGGAGAGCGCGCATGATGCCGCCGATGCCCAGGGTATCCGCGATGGTCTGACGCAGGCCATACTTTTTCGGAATCTCAAAATCAATCACGGTGCACGGCTCATAGCCGCCGACCTGAATGGCGTTGATCACGAAATCCGCGCCGCGCAGCGCCTCCTTGCGGTTCTCCACACCAAGGAAGGTCTTGATCGTGGCTTTGCCGCCATTGCTGTTGCGGTTGATATTGTCAAGCATCATGCAGGATTCTTTCAGACGCGCGCCGTCAATGTCATAAAGGCAGATCTCGCTCTCCGAGAGAACGTCGCAGAGCATGGAATCTCCCAGCACATTCTTGGCAAAAACCGTGCTGCCTGCTCCCATAAACGTAATTTTCATCTCACAAATCCTCCTAATTTTTTTCGGGAATTCCTCCCTTTCTATAGGCAATCATACCATGGAAGTTTGAAAAAAAGAATTGCATAAAGGAATCCTTTCATGGTATTATGTAACTAAAGCGTCCCTGAAAGGATCGATTTTCCGGTCCGGTACGCTTTTGCCTGATTTTCACGCAGAAAGGAGGAAATCCAGATGGCGGTGGAGCGTTCGGTGCTCAACCGAAGCTTTCCGGGTCTGAACCCCATTACCTACGGAGATGAGCGCTGTGATCCGGGCCATTCCTATGGCTACGCCTCACGCGAATACTATCTGATCCATTACATTATGAGCGGATGCGGAACCTTCGCGCGCGGCGGTGTGACCTACTCGCTGCATCGGGGATGCATGTTTCTGATCCGTCCCGGCGAGCTGACGTTTTACCAGGCGGATGAAAAAACGCCGTGGGAATACATCTGGATCGGTTTTGACGGGGCGCTGTGCCCCTCCCTGCTTCGTTCCTCCGGTTTTACAGACGATGTATGCTGGCGCGATGTGCCGCAGGCCTCCTCCCTTTTTGAGGAGCTGCGCTCCATCCCGGACCGGCGCCCCTCCACAGAGCTTTCTCTGTGCTCACTGCTGTACGGGCTGTTCAGTATTCTGTGCTCACAGGACGCTTCCCCGCGCACACCGCGGGATTATGTGGCGCGTACCTCCGATTATATCCGCGCCAACTACGCTCTGCCCATCTCGATCGAATCCATTGCCTCCATGCTGGGAATTGATCGGCGCTATCTCAGCCGGATTTTTCTCCGGGAAACCGGCGTCACACCGAAGGAATTTCTGGTGCGTGTGCGCCTGAACCGGGCGGCGGAGCTTTTGGAAACCAGCTCCTGCACAGTTACGGAAACAGCTCGGTCGGTGGGCTATGACGATGTTTATAATTTTTCCAAAATATTCAAAAAGAAATACGGGATCAGCCCCGCCCATTACCGGCAGCGGCTCTTTTCCCGCAAGACAGAAAAGGATGATTGAAACAATATGCAGCAACATGAGCTTCCCCCATACGCACTGACGCATGCGGGAAAATTTCACGCGGACGATGTGTTCTCCGGCGCTCTGCTGCGCCTGCTGCGTCCGGGGATTGGCATTTCCCGCGTCTTTCAGGTTCCCGAAGGCTTCGACGGGCTGGTATTCGACATCGGATGGGGAGAATTTGACCATCACCAGCAGGGCGCCCCTGTGCGGGAAAACGGTGTACCCTATGCAGCCTTCGGCCTGCTGTGGCGCGCCTTTGGCGAGCAGCTGCTTTGCCGCGGCTGTTCCCCCGAGGAAGCGGCGCGGGAAGCAGCCCACTTTGACGAAAAATTCATCCAGCCGCTGGATCTTGACGACAACACCGGCTGCGGAAGCGAGCTGGCTTCCGCTGTAGGAACCTTTAATCCGGCCTGGGATTCCGACGCTTCCGCCGATGAGCGGTATTTCGAAGCTGTGGAGTTTGCCTGTGGCGTTCTGAAAAGAAAGCTGGAGGATATCTGGGCTGTGTGCCGCGCTTCGGCTCGTGTGCGCGAGGCCCTCGCCAATATGCAGGATGGCGTGGTAGTGCTCGACTGCTACTGCCCATGGAAATATGTGCTCGCCCATTCCGACGCGCAGTTTGTCATTTACCCCTCTCAGCGCGGCGGTTTCGGCGCACAGGTGGTTCCCAGCGGAGAAGACGGCGAAGCGCCCGTTGATTTTCCCGCCGCGTGGGCCGGAAGGGACGCTGCGGCGCTCCAGGAACTCACAGGGCTTTCCACCATCCGCTTCTGCCATAAGGGCAGATTTCTTGTTACCTGCGATACCTTGGAGGATGCGGTGGCAGCCTGCCGCCTTGCACAGCAGGCTGGTGAAAAAAAGGAATAACAAATTTTCCGGCTTGACGGCCAGCCCTTGGAGAGGGGCGATAAACACTACTACTTTACAGGAAAAGGAAGATTTCCATGGGACTTTTTTCCAAGTTTAATAAGAAGAAAAAGAAAAAAGGAGGCTCCACCGAGCCGAAGCGCAGCGAATCCATCCTTGCCCCCGAGACCAGCAGCAACGGAGCCCCCGATCCGGATTCCCCGGAAGGAAAGCAGCTTCAAAAATTTGAGGAGCTCAAACCGCGCATTTATCCGTTCCTCCGCCCCGCCAATACCCCTCCCTTCCTTCGCTTTGAAACAGCGGGACGCACCATCGACATTCCTCTCCCCTGCATCCCCTTCCATGCCGCAACCCGGATTTTCTTTGTGGAGGATACCGGAACCTCGTTCCGCGTCCTGCAAAAAACAGCGGTTCCCGAATCCGTCAGCCTGCTGGAGCTGCTGAACATTTCCATTCGCAACCTGGTGCAGAACGTGCGCTTTGAAGTGCGGGCAACTACCTTCGGCGGATACATTTTGGTGGGAAATCCCAACCATGTCACCTCCTACATCCTGGTCAAAAACTTGTGGAAGGATTTGGCAAAACGGCTGGACGATAATTTGATCATAGCTATGCCCGTGCGGGAAGCCCTGCTGTTTATACCGGAGAAAAAACAGGAGGAGCTGCTTCCCAAGCTGGCCACTGCCTGCGTCGGGATGCTCAAGGATCCCGAGCACCGCACCCATCCTCTGACACCTCTGCTGTTCCATTACAACCGTGAAACCGAACAGCTTTCTACCTACGCGGTGCGCAAGCCGAAGGAAGGCGACGCCCCTGCCGAGGCTCCCAAAACGGAGCCGCATGTTCCGGAATCGGAGATTCCGGCTGAACCGCTGCAGGAAGAGATGCCAAAGGCTTCGGACGCTGCCCCCGCATCCCCCACGGAAAAAAAGGAAGCTCCCCACCTGTACATTGTTCCGGATGCCAATGAGGAAGAAGAAAAAACAGAAGAATAATCCATGTTATTTAAAAAAGCAATTCTTCGGCTTCTTCGAAAGCCGAAGGATTGCTTTTTTCTATCCGCCAGACGGTTATGTTTTCCGGATAAATTCTGTCCGGCAAACCGGGCAGGTAATCTGGATTTTTCCTTTGCCGCGCGGGACGCGCAATTTATTTTTGCATTTGGGGCATTTATAATACCGATGATCCTTATCACGCCATTGTGCGGCCCTGGTAGTGAAAAAGCCCTTGACCTTATTCCAGACTCTGAGAAATTTCTGATTTTCCGCCCACCGTTTCGCGGTATTGCGGGACAACATGCGAAAGAGCACCAAAAAGAACAGAAGCCAGGACAAAATAGGGAACACCACAATCCGTGTCACCACGCCCAGAAGCCACAAGAGCAAATACAAAATCAGAAGAGCCCAGTTCAGCTGATCTCCTCCGTATCGCCCATAAAAGAAACGCTGTAACCAATATTGAAACCTGGAAAAGAAATTCATCCTTCTTGCCTCCTGTCATTTTCCAGATGCTGCTGCATGATTTTTGAAGCACAAATCAGCACTTGGAGCTCCTCGGCGCTATAGGACTCCAAGGAATGCTCCAGGGTGGAAAGAGCCTCGCACAGAACACTTTGCATTGCCTGGCGCCCCGAATCTGTCAGCACCAGATAGACCATGCGCCTGTTCTCCGCGCTCTGCTCCCGCCGCACAAAGCCCCGATCCTCAAGGCAATTTGCCACCTTTGTCAGCTGCTGGCGTGAAATGCAGAGCTCTTCCGCCAGCCATGTCATATTCGCCTGCCCTTTTGCACGTTCCAGCAGCATCAGCGTTTGCAGCTGCGTGGGCGGCAGATCCGGAAGTGCGGTTCTTCTGCTTGTCTGAAACAGGCGGCGGAACAAAAGCGGCAGAAGGCGAAGCGTTTCCCTCGCCAGCTCCTTTCTGCACTCGTCCACAGCGCCACCCCCTTTCTGTTTCTGGTGTTCATTATACGGGAGCACCTCTCTCCTGTCAAGAAACGAAACGTGAACAATAAATAAAAATTTATTGTAAACAAAAGTTAACTTTTTATTCACGCATTTCTTTTGTTCCGGCTCTATAATAGTCTCAAGATTCAGGTGTTCCGAAGCGTACACAGAAAAAACGCTTCTCTTACAAACTGGAGGTATCCGCTATGGTAGAACAAAAAAAGAACCCCCGAAAATCCCTGATCTGGTATTGTGTGATTGTCCTGGCTGTTATGGCGGTGCTGAACACAATCCTGATGCCCCAGCTCAGCAGAATGAAAACCAAAGAGGTGGATTACAGCACCTTCCTCACCATGCTGGAAAACGGTGAGGTCAAGCAGGTGGAAAAGGATGGAGACGTAATCGCGTTCAATTCTACCAATGAAAACGATCCGTTCATCTATGTAACGGGCGCATGGGACGATCCGGAGCTGGTCGATCGCCTGACTCAGGCCGGTGTGCAATTTACGAAAGTGGTTCCCAGGGAAGAATCCCCATGGTTATCTCTTTTGGTCGGCCTGATCCTCCCGACGGCGCTTCTCTGGGGAGTCGGTTATCTGCTGGTGCGCAACATGCAGAAAAAAATGGGCGGTCCAAACGCTATGTCCTTCGGCAAAAGCAACGCGAAAATCTATGTCGCCGCGCAGACAGGAAAAACCTTTGCGGATGTGGCCGGTGAAGATGAAGCAAAGGAAGCGCTCAAGGAAATTGTCGATTTCCTGCACGATCCCCAAAAATATGAATCTATCGGCGCAACCATGCCCAAGGGCGCACTGCTTGTCGGCCCTCCCGGCACCGGTAAAACACTGCTGGCCAAGGCTGTGGCCGGAGAAGCGAACGTTCCGTTTTTCTCCATTTCCGGTTCAGAGTTCGTGGAAATGTTTGTCGGCATGGGCGCCGCCAAAGTACGTGATCTGTTCAAGCAGGCGCAGGAAAAAGCCCCGTGTATCGTTTTTATCGATGAGATTGACACTATCGGCAAGAAACGTGACAGTGCCGGTCTGACTGGAAACGACGAGCGTGAACAGACGCTGAACCAGCTTCTGACGGAAATGGACGGCTTTGACGGCAAGAAAGGCGTTGTCATTCTCGCCGCTACCAACCGCCCCGAAACGCTTGACAAAGCGCTTTTGCGCCCCGGCCGCTTTGACCGCCGCATCCCGGTGGAGCTTCCCGATTTGCAGGGCCGCGAATCCATCCTCCGCGTCCATGCGCAGGATGTCAAGCTTGGGCCTGACATCGACTTTTCCGCCATTGCACGCGCCACGGCCGGTGCATCCGGTGCGGAGCTGGCCAATATCATCAACGAAGCCGCTCTGCGAGCTGTGCGTCTGGGACGCTTCGCCATAACGCAGGAGGATCTGGAGGAAAGCGTGGAGGTCATTCTGGCCGGTTACCAGAGAAAAAGCGCTGTGATTGCTCCCAAGGAAAAGCAAATTGTCGCTTACCATGAGATCGGTCATGCACTGGTTGCGGCCAAGCAAACGGATTCCGCTCCCGTACACAAAATCACTATTGTCCCCCGCACCTCCGGAGCGCTCGGCTATACCATGCAGGTGGCTGAGGATGAAAGCGTCCTGATGAGCCGCGAAGAAATCTTCAACAAGATCGCCACTTTGACCGGCGGCCGTTCTGCTGAGGAACTGATCTTCGGCACCTGTACCTCCGGCGATTCCAACGATATCGAGCAAGCCACAAAGCTGGCTCGTTCCATGGTCACCCGCCTGGGCATGTCGGAAAAATTCGGCATGATCGCTCTGGAAACGCAGAGCAACAAATATCTGGGCGGAGACACCTCTCTGGCCTGTTCCGAGGGCACAGCCCGCCAGGTCGACGAAGAAGTGATTACTCTCATCGGAAAGGCGCACGAAAAAGCATTCTCGATCCTCAAAGAGAATCTGCCCGCGCTGCATGAGCTGGCCCATTATCTTCTCGAAAAAGAAACCATCACCGGCGAGGAATTCATGGAAATTTTGAAAAAATACGACTCCCCCGCCGCTCTGGAGAGCTGAGAACCTCAAAGTGAAACGCTTCTCTGACCAGCTGAAAGGACCGGATGCCTTTGCAGGCATCCGGTCCTTTTCTTACGCTTCCCGCTTATTCCAGATTCAGGCGCTTTTTCAGCATCTGACGGCTCAGGATATAATAGCCGCCTCCAAGCAGGAGATCATACAGAATCATTCCTCCCACCATCAGCTCCACGACAAACAGCACCCCTTCTGCCGTCTCATTTGGATAGCCCAAAAGGTAAATAAGCCCCATCGGAAAATCAGGAATCAAAAACAGGGCGGTGAAGGCCATCGAAATGAGGAATTGCTCCACCATGGAAAAAATCAGATACACGCCTATTCCGGCCAGGATCCGGTATTTTTTCGCCTGGCATCCCAACACGATCGCCCCATAGATTTGGAGAATGGCATGCAGCAGAGAAGTCACCAGGAAAACCAGGAGCAAAATCAGCAGGATCCACGAATGAGGCGCTTCCTTCCACATGGCTTCTCCCAAAGCAGCAAGAAAATCCATCAGATCGACAAAAAACGTATTGTCGGCAAAAAGAACTACGAAGGACAGGATCGTAATCAGGATACCACCCACGCACCACACAAAAGCTGTCAGAATCTTGCTCCAAAGATGCTGCACGGGCGTGACGGGCAGGGTAAACATCAAATATCCCTCGTCCCCCAGCAAGTTTTTGTAAAAGCGCTGGACGATGATCAGAAGGGTAATCACATAGACGGCCAAAAGTCCCGCTCCATAGGCAAAACCCATCACTACCGAAGGCATATCCACCAGAAAGCTCTTCACAAAGGTATTATCCGTTTGCATAAAGGCCAAAGAAAAGGTCAGACGTGTCACAAGCGCCAGAACCAGCAGCAGCAGATACATCGGCAGAAAATAGCGGGCTGTGGCCTGAAACTCGTATTTCATCAATTTTCTCAGCATCGGAACACCTCCCGGAACAGCATGTCCACACTTTTATCCTGCTGTGCCCGGATGTTATCCACCGAATCACACAGGACAATATTTCCGCCGTTGATAAAAACAACGTCATCCAGAATCTTTTCCACATCCGAGATCAGGTGTGTGGAAATCACGACACTTCCCTCGGGATTGTAGTTGCTGATGATGGTATTGAGAATAAAATCGCGGGCCGCGGGATCCACGCCGCCGATCGGCTCATCGAGCAGATACAGCTTGGCGCGGCGGCTCATCACCAAAATAAGCTGCACCTTTTCCTTGGTTCCCTTGCTCATGGTTTTCATCCGCTGGGCCGGATTGATGTTGAGACGGGAGAGCATGTCATATGCACGGGCGCTCTCAAAATCCTCATAGAAATCCGCGAAAAAGCGGATCATCTGATTGACATTCATCCAGTCATTCAGATAAGTACGCTCCGGCAGGTAAGAGACAACCTTTTTTGTCTCTACACCGGGCGTATTGCCGCAAATAAGCAGTTGGCCGCTGTCCGGCGAAAGCAGGCCGTTGCACAGTTTGATAAACGTACTCTTGCCGCTGCCATTCGGCCCCAAAAGCCCCACAATTCGCCCGCTGGGGATTTGCAGGTTGATCCCGCCAAGTGCCCGGCAGGACGGAAAGGACTTGACGAGGTCATGACACTCAATTAGATTTTGCATTCTTCTCCTCCTCTTTTTTTAAAAGCTCCACAGACTGTTCCCGTGTATACCCCAAACGATTCATATTCTCAACGAACTGCTGGATCAACTCCTCCGCCAGCGCTCTTTTGACTTCCATAATCCGTTCCGTCTCCTCCGTCACGTACCTTCCGCTTGTCCGCTGCGTATACAGCAGCCCGTCCTCCTCCAGCTTGACAAGAGCCCTTTGCATGGTGTTCGGATTTACCGCCGCTTCAGCTGCCAGCTCCCTTACAGAGGGAAGCCTGGAGCCGGCCGGGAAAATGCCTGTTACAATCATGCGCTGAATCTGATCCACCAGCTGCGCATAGATCGGGCGATCGGACTGCAGGTTCCATGCCATGGAATCACCTCGCTCCTCTTGTGTATTATTGTATTAAGTTCATAATACAATAATACACTGTTTTGGGACTTTGTCAAGACCTTTTCCTCACAATTATGCTCCTGCGCCCAAAAACCACCGTACCGCCCAGCCTGCGCACAGGCAGGCAGCCAGATGTCCTGCCAACGCCGCCGGAAGCGCACATGTTTTTTCCCGCTTTTTCACCGCGCCGAAATAAACGGCGATGCAGTACAGCGCCGTTTCCGTCGATCCGGCCAATACGCTGGCTGTCCGCCCTGCCAGACTGTCCGGCCCGCAATCGTTCAAAATCTGCGACAGCAGCGCTGTGGAAGCACTTCCGGACACAGGCTTCATCAGAGCCAGCGGAATGACCTCTTTCGCCATACCAAACGCCCGCGCAAACGGAGCCAGAAGATCGGCGGCCAGCTCCAGCGCACCAGAAGCTTCCAGCATGGTGACAGCCATCACAAGCCCCGCAAGCAGCGGCAGAAGGGAGACACACGATTGCAGCCCCTCCTTCGCCCCCTCGGTAAACACATCGAACACAGCCACACGGCGAACCAGGCATGCCACCACTACCAGAGCCAGAAAAAGAGGAATCAGCAGGGAAACGAAATCAGGCATGACGACCCTCCAAAGCAAAACAGGCAAGCAGCGCCACCGCAAGCGAAACAGCGGAAACCAACCAAACGGCAGGAAGGATATCAAACGGATTGGCCGCTCCCTCCGCGGCACGCAAGGCCCCAAGCGTTGTGGGAAAAAGCTGGAGCGAAGCTGTATTCACCACCACAAACCGCACCATGGAACGATTGATGCCCCCCACAGGATTTTCCCGCTCCATCGCACGCATGGCGGCAATCCCCATCGGCGTGGCCGCGTTTCCCATCCCAAAGAGATTTGCTGTCAGGTTCATGCAAATGGCCTGCTCCGCTTCCCCGCCTTCACGGCAATCAGGGAACAAACGGCGAATCACCGGATGAAGCATGCGGGCCGCCGCGCCTGTCAGTCCTCCCGCCTCCGCAGCCTTGAGCACCCCGGTCCAAACTGCCATCGCTCCCGCCATGGCAAACACCAGCTCCACCGCCCGCTGTGCTCCCCGAAAGACAGACTGTGTCAGTTCCTGTGTTCTTCCCGTTACAAAAGCACAAACAATGCTCACCAAAATCAACGCTGCCCAAACAAGGTTCAACATTTTTTTCGTTTCCTCCTTCCCTTCCGCAGAATTGTATGATATAATGACGAATATTATGAAAATGTCAAAAAAAATTTACATTCCACGGCTTGACATGATTTCCATTTACTACTATTATAATGATAGGAAGCTCTACAATTCGACAAAATTACGGAGAAAGGAATGTGCCAGACATGAAATCCACAGGAATCGTCCGTCCCATTGACAATCTTGGCCGCATCGTCATTCCGACGGAACTGCGCAAAACACTTCACATCAACGACAAGGATCCTCTCGAGATTTTTGTCGACGGAAACTGTATTATCCTGAAGAAATATCAGCCGTCCTGCATCTTCTGCGACAGCATGGACGACATTATGACATACAAGGGATACAACGTCTGCCAGAAGTGTATGAAAAAACTCGGAACCCTCGCGGATAACCTGTGAGTGAAATTCCGCCGGATCCTGCAAAAAGGACAGTGGATCCTTCCACCGCAAACCGGACAGAAAAAAACCGGCTTGAAGCAGAGTAAAGCACTGCTTCAAGCCGGTTTTTTCTCTTTATGAGAATTTTTCTTCACACCGTGAGCATCCGATACATGGCTTCCAGACAAATCTGCGCATGCTGCATAAAGCGGGAAATTTCAAAATGCTCTCCCACATTGTGCAGGCACCGATCCGGTTCATCCGCAAAGAAAGGACCAAAGGCCACACCCCGCGATTTCAGCGCCCGGGCATACGTCCCGCCTCCTGTTGCGTAGAGCTCAGCGGGAACTCCCATCACTGCCTGATAGGCATCGCTGAGCAGATGGATAAAGGGGCTGTCTGCCGGAAGGAAGAGCGGCTCCGTCACATCGCAGCGTTCCAGAGTCAATCCCGCTTCCCGCACCTTTTCCGCAATTTGAACGTGAATCGCCTCGCCGTCTTTAGTCACAGGGAAACGGATATCCAGAGTAATCGAATCTCCTGCTTCACCGGCAGAGACAAGGCCCAGATTCAGCGTGAGCGGACCGGATTCCGCATCCTCCTGCTTTACACCGAGAGAAGCGCCGTTGTATTCCAGACCGATGCAGCGATCCACAAAGGAGAAGAAACCACCCAGCTCCTGTTCGGAAAACACACCGGCCAGGAGATGAATCAGATGAGCGGCCGCGTTGACCCCTTCCTGCGGCTGCATGGCATGTGCCGCCACGCCCAATGCGCTTACGCGCGCACCATCCGCTGTCAGCTCCACGGAAAAACGTTCGCCTTCCCGTTCCGCGGCATTTTTCAGAGCCTGCGCCTGCTTAGGTGTACAGAGAATCTCTGCCTCGGCCCTCGCGGGAACCGCGTTGGCCACTGTTCCGGCAGAGAAGGAACGGATCACGGCGGAATCGTGCTTTCCTTGGATCACCGCGCTGACACGCCCCTTTTCCCGGTTGCAGATACCATATTCGGCGTCCGGGGTAAAGCCCATGACGGGCAGCGGCTCCTTTTGATAATAGTAGGCCAGATCCTCACTGCCCGTCTCCTCCGCCGCACCAAACACAACACGCAGGCGGCGCTTCGCGGGAACCCCTTCATCCTTGAGCGCCTTGAGGCAGTAAAGCGCGACGATGGCTTCTCCCTTATCGTCCGCTGTGCCGCGGCCATAACAGCAGCCGTCGCGGATTACCATGGTATAGGGATCGCCTTCCCAGCCATCCCCGGCAGGCACCACGTCGACATGGGCAAGGACAGCTGCCGTCTCTTCTCCCTCGCCATACTCCGCATGACCGGCATAGTTATCCACATTTTTCACCGTCAGGCCAAGACGCTCCGCCATGGAAAGCACCGTCTCCAAAGCACGGGCAGACTCCCGGCCAAACGGCATCCCTGGCTCCGGAGCGGAACGGACAGAGGGAATGCGGATCAGCTCCGCCAGATCGCGGAGAATATCATCCTGATAACGCAGAATTTTTTCACCAAAGCTCATATCGCAGACCTTCCTTTTCATGAAATATCAAAACAGAAAAAAGGGATTCCAACCGAGAAACAGCGCCGTGTTTTTCCAGATACATTGAAGGAACAGCAGCACGATCCCAGCCACCACACACGGAAAAATGGGAAATCGCGGCAGATGCGGACGAAAACGGCGCCGCCACGTTTCCCAAAGGAGAAAAACGGTATACACCAGTGCGGTGTATGGAATAAAAGGATGATAGCAAAAGCTTTTCACCACATGGAGCCGTGCAAGTTCCATCACAGAGCGGGTTGCGCCGCAGCCGGGACAATACAGCCCTGTGATTGCGTGGATCGGGCAGGGAGAAAACCATCCCAACACAGCATCCCCCATACAGGCCACCAGAATACCACACAAAAAGAATACCGGCAGAAGCCAGAGCCCCAGCCGGTATAACAGATCTTCTGCGGAAAGAGGCTTTCTCATCAGAAAATATCGTCGTAGTAATTGTAGTAGTAGGAGTAGCTGGAATCAAAGGAATTCCCTGCCTCCCCCACCGCATACGCGAAGATGAAGAACCCAATGGACAGCAGCAGACCGAACACCGCCGTGATAATTCCAGCGATCGCCATGCCGCGGCCTCCCTGACGCTTGCTGAGCGACACAGCGCCCAAAACAATCGCTACTATGGAGAGGATCCAGGAAACCCACATACCGCAGCAAATCACCACGGAAAGAATTCCGCAGACCATAGAGGCAATCGCAAGACCACTGCTGCGCTTTGGCTGGTCCTGCATGTCATAGGGCATAGCCTGATACGGCTGAGCGGAATACTGCGGCGCCTGATAGGACTGAGACTGGTAGGACTGCTGCGACTGCTGGTAGGACTGGGACTGATAATCCGGCGCTTGGTACGACTGAGACTGGTACTGGGGCGACTGGTAGGACTGCCCATATGTTTGCTGCTGATACGAGGAGGAGCCGCCGTACTGAGGCGGTTGGTACTGGGGGGGCTGGGATCCGGCAGGAAGCTGTGTGCTGCCTTGATCCGGCGCAGAGGGCGGAACGGAGGCATTCTCCTCCGGTGGGTAATTTCTGTTCTCGTTCGGATCCATAATGACAAAATCCTCCAAATATTTGATGTTTTTGCATGATTCTTCTTTCATTATATCGGTCAGAAATTCCTTTGTCAATAAAAAGTCCCCGGCGCAGGATTCTCTCCTGCGCCGGGGACAAAGATAAAACAAATTCTGTTATTTTCCGAGAGTCTTTTTCACCACTTCTTCGATGTGGGAAGCACAAAGACCGAACTGCTTGAGCAGGTCGACCGCCGGGCCGGAATAGCCAAACTCATCGTTAACGCCAATCTTCACCAAAGGCGTGGGGCATTCCTCGGAAAGGACGCTGGCGACAGCATCGCCCAGACCGCCGATCACATTGTGCTCCTCAGCGGTGACGATCTTGCCCGTCTCCTTCGCGGCTTTGAGAATAATCTCGCGGTCAATGGGCTTGATCGTGTGCATATCAATCACGCGAACGCTGATCCCCTCGTTCTTCAGCGCGTCGGCTGCCTTGACGGCTTCTCCCACCAAGAGGCCGGTGGCAATCACGGTGATATCCGAGCCGTCGCGCAGGGTAATTCCCTTGCCGATTTCAAACGTATAATCGTCGTTGTTGTTGACGCTCTCAACAGCCAGACGGCCCAGACGCAGATACACAGGGCCATTATACTCGATCGCAGCCTTCACAGCGGCGCGCATCTCATAGTGGTCGGCAGGATTGAGAATCACCATGCCCGGAATGGTGCGCATCAGGCCGATGTCCTCACAGCACTGGTGTGTCGCGCCGTCCTCACCCACGGAGATACCGGCATGGGAGCCGACGATCTTCACGTTCAGGTGCGGATAACCCACGGAGTTGCGAACCTGCTCAAACGCACGGCCCGCGGAGAACATGGCGAAGGATGCGGCGAAAGGAATCTTGCCGCATGCCGCCAGACCCGCCGCAACGCCTACCATGTTGCACTCTGCAATGCCGCAGTCGATAAAGCGGTCGGGATGGGCTTTCTTGAAAATGCCCGTTTTGGTAGCTGCCGCCAGATCCGCGTCCAGCACCACTACATCCGGATACTGATCCGCAAACTCGGCAATGGCATTGCCAAAGCTTTCACGGGTTGCGATTTTAACCATCTCAGCCATTATTCTGCCTCCAATCCGGCGAGCACCTTGTTCAGGTCATTCATTGCCGTTTCATACTGTTCCGCATTCGGAGCGGTACCGTGCCAGCCGACTTGATTCTCCATGAAGGAGACGTCCTTGCCCTTCACCGTCTTGGCAATGATAACGCTGGGCTTGCCCTTCACAGTGCGGGCATGTGCAAAAGCGGCGTCAATCGCGTCAAAATCATGACCATCGATCACCTGCACATCAAAACCGAAAGCATGGAATTTCTCGTCGATCGGAGCGGGACCCGCAACCTCCTCGACAGGGCCGTCAATCTGAAGTCCGTTGCTGTCCACCACCAGGCAGAGGTTGTCCAGCTTGTTGTGAGCGGCAAACATGGCAGCCTCCCACACCTGGCCTTCTTCAATCTCGCCGTCTCCCAGAATGGAATATACACGGTATGCCTTGCCGTCCATCTTGGCAGCCATCGCCATGCCGCAGGCGGCGGAAATGCCCTGACCGAGAGAACCGGTGCTCATATCGACGCCGGGCGTATCGTTCATATTCGGATGGCCCTGAAGCATGGAGCCAATATGGCGCAGAGTTTTCATCTCCTCAGGCGAGAAAAAGCCTCTCTCGGCAAGCGCGCCGTACAAACCGGGGCAGCAATGGCCCTTGGAAAGAACAAAACGGTCACGATCCGGATCCGACGGATTCTCGGGATTGACCTTCATCTCTTTGAAATACAGATACGCAAGCAGGTCCGCCGCGGAGAGGGAGCCGCCGGGATGGCCCGATTTTGCGTGAAAGACACCGGTGACGGCATCCATTCTGATCTTGCAGGCGGTAATCTGCAAGCTCTTTTTCTCGCTGCTGTTCATGGTTGGCCTCCTAATCATTTTCTTTGGGATACGGAGTATTTTTGATTTGGATCTTATTATACTATGCCGCCAGGGTATTTTCAAGACGGTTCCCCTGCACTTACGAAAAAAGAATCATTTCTTTCATATTTTTTCAAATTTGTAAAAATCTCTTTTGATTTTCTGCCATCTGCTCCGGCTCCGCTCAGGCAGCGGAATCCTCGAGATCATTGGAAATACGCAGCTTATCAAAAATGTAGAACAGGATGCCCATAAGCATGCCCACGATGCAGGCCAGCACCATGCCCTTGAGCTGGATATCCCCGAGGTTGACCGTGATACCGGAAAGGCCTGTTACAAAGACAACTGCTGTCAGCGCCTGATTGCGGGCGCGGTCAAAATTCACTTTGGAGTCGACGAGAATCCGCAGCCCGGACACGCCGATCATGCCGTACAGCAGGAAGGAAATCCCGCCGATAACCGGGCCGGGAATGGAGGAAATCAACGCGGAGAATTTGCCGATAAAAGCGCACACTACGGAAAGCACGGCGGCTCCGCCAATCACCCACACACTGTACACCTTGGTCATCGCCATCACGCCGATGTTTTCCCCGTAGGTTGTCGTCGGAACAGAGCCGATCAGGCCGGACACAGCGGTGGAAATGTTGTCTCCCAGCAGGGAACGGTGCAAACCGGGATCCTTGAGCAGATCGCGGCCGATGATTTTGCCGGTGACAATCTGGTGACCAATGTGTTCGGAGGCAATAATCAGAATAACGGGTACCATCGTCAGGATGGAGTTGACGTCAAATTTCGCCAGCTGGAAATGCGGCAGAGACAGCACCCCCGCCTGGTTCACCTGCGTAAAATCAACGATCCCAAGCACAGCGGCGAGTACATAACCCGCGACAATCGCGATCAGCACGGGAATCACGCTGAAAAAGCGGCGGAAGAGGATCGAGCCAAGGACAGCCACTCCCAGGGTCACAAGGAACACCGCAAGACCGCGCATATCCACGCTCTCCCCGGAGCCCGGCAGAAGGCCCGCCGTATCCGCGGCCGTTCCGGCCAGCTCCAGGCCAATGAGCGCCACAATCGGCCCCATGGCCGCGGGCGGCAGAATAATGTCAATCCAGCGCGAACCGAACTTATAAATGATCAGCGCCAGCACACAGCCGAGAATACCAACCACCACAAAACCGCCCTGTGCATACGCGAATGCCTCCATGTGCTGCGCCTGCTGCTCAGGCGTCGGGTTGGAAAACAGCGGGTCTGCATACGGGGATCCATGCTGTGCCATAACCAAAAGTGCGGGGGCGATAAAGGCAAAGCTGGAGCCGAGATAGGCGGGCGCCTTGGCCTTTGTGATGAAGATAAAAAACAGCGTACCGAGGCCGTTCATCAGCAGCACGACGGCAGGATCGATGTGGAACAGCGTCGGGACAAGGACGGAAGCGCCGAACATGGCAAACATATGCTGGATGCTCAGCGGAATCGCTTGTCCAAGGGGAGGCCGTTCGTTGACCTGGATGATTTTTTTCAATATACTCTCCTCTTTTCCTTTCAGGCGGCCCCACAGGGCGCCTTTTTTCCAAAAAAAAAGCCCATCCGGTGCGGAAATCCGCACCGAAGTGAGCTTTCCTGTTTTGTTTTATTTCCGTTTGAACGCCGATTTCGGCATCCCGCAGATGGGACACACCCAATCCGCCGGAAGCTCTTCAAACGAAACATCGGGATCGTTGTACAAATAACCGCAGACGGTGCAGACCCACTCTTCCCCGTCGTTCCCATCCTCAACCGGAGGGGCGGCGCGGTAGGTAGGTGCGTTGCGCGGCGCGGAGCCCTTGATCACACTGTGGTAATAGTCATACGTCATGGGAGTTCCCTTGGCCTTGTCACTTCCCGCGATGACTTCTCCAATGAATACCGTGTGCGTCGGCGTATCGACGCTGGTAATCACCTTGCACAGGAACCAGCAGCAGGTATTTTCCTTGATCACCGGCACACCCTCGGCCAGCACCTTGTGGCGGATGTTGGCCAGCTTGTCGGTGTCGCGCCCGGAATTGAAGCCCAGAGCACCGATCACCGTGCCGGGCGTATCCTCGGACAGCACCGAAATGGTAAACAGCCCATTTTTCATGATGCACTCATGGCTGTAATTGTTATGGTTCATGCTGACGGCCACCGTATTCGGCGTGTTCGTCACCTGAAAAACCGTGTTCACAATACATGCGGAGGGCTTGTTGTCGTCCTTTACTCCAATCGCGTACATTCCGTAGGAAAGCTTGAATAATACTTCGTCCTTCATTGATGTCCACCTCCACCCATAGCTTTTCGCTTATCTTTTATCATGATACCATTTCCCGGGAAAAGTTACAAGAAAAAAATCGTTTACCCTTTCATTTTCTTCCAATAACCGCAGAAGCCCTGCTCCGTTTTGTTGTCTCCCCACTCGTAATAGCGTGTACCCGCGACGATATCCGGCAGATACTGCTGCTCCACCCAGTGATTCGGGTAATCGTGCGGATAGCGGTAGAACTGGCCCTTGTTCGGGTTATCCTCTCCGTCATAGTGTTTGTTTTGCAGCTGGCGGGGAATCCGTCCGAGTTTTCCCGCTTCCACATCCGCCGACGCCCGGGCAATCGCATCATGCGCGGAATTCGATTTCGGGCTGATAGCCACGAGGATCACCGCGTCGGCCAGGGGAAGGCGCGCTTCCGGCAGGCCGATTTGCAGCGCCGCGTCGACAGCGGCCTTGACAATCGGGATGATCTGCGGATACGCAAGCCCCACATCCTCGCAGGCACAGACCATCAGACGGCGGCAGACAGAGGGCAGATCGCCCGCCGCGAGAAGGCGCGCGAGATAGTAGACAGCCGCGTCCGGATCGGAGCCGCGCATCGACTTCTGAAAGGCGGAAATGAGATCGTAGTGCTCGTCGCCCTCCTTATCATACCGCACAGCGCTTTTCTGCGTCAGCTCCCGGGCATTTTCGAGCAGGACGCGGCGTGTGCCCTCCGCCGTCACCTCGGCGGAAAGCACACTCAGTTCGACGGCATTCATCGCCTTGCGCACGTCTCCGCCGCAGGCCGACGCGATCTGCTCCGGCACGCCGTCCTCGATCACCAGCGGCGTTTCGCCCTCCTCCTCCAAAACGGAGAAAGCACGCTGTACAGCCCGCAGCACCTCCTCCGGCTCCACCGATCGGAACTCAAAAACAGTGGAACGGCTCAGAATGGCGTTGTATACATAGAAATATGGATTTTCCGTTGTGGACGCAATCAGTGTGATACTGCCGTCCTCCAGAAATTCCAGCAGCGTCTGCTGCTGCTTTTTGTTGAAATATTGGATCTCATCGAGATACAGCAGAACACCGTGAATAGCGTCAAGACCGTCCAATCCCGCCACTACCTCGCGGATGTCGGCGGTGGAGGCTGTGGTGCCATTGAGCTTGACCAGCTTTTTCTTCGTCTGCCTCGCGATAATCGACGCGAGCGTTGTCTTTCCCACGCCCGGCGGGCCGTAAAAAACCAGATTCGGGATGGTGCCGGACTCGATGATCCGGCGCAGCGCCTTGCCGGGTGCGAGCAGATGGCGCTGGCCGACAATCTCATCGAGCGTCTGCGGACGAATCCGATCCGCAAGCGGAGAAGCCATATTCTTTTCCCCTTTTCCTTATATTTGCGGGAAACCCGACGGATTTCCCTGCGCCGCCTGAGCGCGGAAAAGGGCCGGGGAGAGCGGCTTGCCTTCCCCGGCCCAACAAGCGGAACGATCGCTGTTTATTCGTAAAGCGGATGCTTCTTGCAGATCGCTTCCACCATCGAGCGAATCTTGTCCTCGCTGTTCTCAAAATCATGGATGGCCAGTGCGATGCACTCCGCCACCTGATCCATGTCTCCCTCGTCCAGTCCGCGCGTGGTGACGGCGGGGGTGCCGAGACGCAGGCCGCTCGTCACAAACGGGCTTCTCTGCTCGTTCGGGACAGTGTTCTTGTTCGCCGTGATATAGACAGCGTCCAGACGGTGCTCGAGCTCCTTGCCGGTCAGCTCCAGGCCCGTCAGGTCAACGAGCATCAGATGGTTGTCCGTGCCGCCGGAAACCAGCTTCACGTTACGGTTGAGCAGGCCCTTTGCCAGCGCCTGCGCATTCGCCGCGACACGATGGCCGTACTCCTTAAATTCCGGCTTAAGCGCCTCGCCGAAGCAAACCGCCTTGCCCGCGATGATGTGCATGAGCGGGCCGCCCTGCGTACCGGGGAAAATCGCCTTGTCGATCGCCTTGGCATACTGCTCCTTACAGAGGATCAGGCCGCCGCGGGGACCGCGCAGCGTCTTGTGCGTCGTGGTGGTCACAACGTCCGCCCACTCCACCGGGTTCTGATGATCACCGGAAGCGACCAGGCCCGCGATGTGCGCCATATCCACCATGAGGTAAGCGCCGCAGTCGTCGCAGATCTCGCGGAACTTCTTGAAGTCGATCGCGCGCGGATAAGCGCTCGCGCCCGCGACAATCAGCTTCGGCTTGACTTCCTTGGCCTGCTCGTGCAGCTTCTCATAGTCAATATAGCCCTCAGCGTTGACGCCGTAGGGGACAAAATTGAAATATTTACCGGACATGTTGACGGGGGAACCATGCGTCAGATGGCCGCCCTCGGAAAGGCTCATGCCCATTACGGTGTCGCCGGGCCCAAGCAGAGCAAAATAGACCGCCATATTGGCCTGCGCGCCGGAGTGGGGCTGCACATTGGC
Source organism: Anaeromassilibacillus sp. An200 (assembly GCF_002160025.1). Classification (GTDB taxonomy): domain Bacteria; phylum Bacillota; class Clostridia; order Oscillospirales; family Acutalibacteraceae; genus Caccousia; species Caccousia stercoris. Next base: position 35,960 of record NZ_NFJU01000009.1, on the reverse strand, counting down.
ATGCTCCGCGCCGAACAGACGGCAGGCACGCTCGCGGGCAATGTTCTCCACCACATCAACATATTCGCAGCCGCCATAGTAGCGCTTGCCCGGATAGCCCTCTGCATACTTGTTCGTCAGGATGCTGCCCATAGCCGCCATCACAGCGGGCGAAACCAGGTTTTCGGAAGCAATCAGCTCCAAATTGCGGCGCTGACGGCCCAGCTCGTCGGCCATAGCAGCCCCGAGCTCCGGATCCACTTCGCGGACAAAGCCGATGGTATCCATCATATTCTGATACATCTTTTTCATTCCCCTTCCCACCAGGCTGAGCCTGGACGCAATCCGCACCCAAAGCCCGGCTTTTTCTTTTCTTTTTCTGCACCAGGAAACGCAGTATGGCTTTTATTATACACTTTATCGCACTAAAAGGCAACAGTGCGGTATCTTTATTTTATCACACCGATGTCATGCCGGTAGTGTACGCCGTCCCAGTGGATTTTACCCACCGCGGCATATGCTTTTTCCAGCGCCTGCGGAAGCGTGCCGCCCAGTGCGGTGACACCGAGAACGCGGCCGCCGTTTGTGACAAACTTCCCGTCGCGAAGCGCCGTTCCGGCGTGGTAAACGACAGCGCCGTCCACCTGACCGTTTTCATCCAGGCCCTCGATCGCGATCCCCTTCTCATAATGGCCGGGGTATCCGCCGGAAGCCATCACCACGCAGGCGCATGCTTCGTCGCTCCACTCGATCGTCAGATCGGACAGACGCTCCTCCACAACCGCCATCACAATGTCAACAAAATCTGTTTTGAGACGCGGCAGCACCACCTGCGTCTCCGGATCGCCGAAACGGGCGTTATACTCTATCACCTTCGGGCCGTCCGGGGTGATCATCAGGCCGAAATACAGGCAGCCCTTGAAGGGACGGCCTTCCTTGTTCATGGCCTCGATCGTCGGCAGGAAGATGGTCTCCATGCACTCCTTCGCAATCGCGTCGGTGTAGTACGGATTCGGGCTGATTGTGCCCATGCCGCCGGTGTTCAGGCCCTCGTCGTTGTCGAGCGCACGCTTGTGATCCTTGCTGGACACCATCGGCTTGACACAGTGGCCGTCCGTGAAGGCAAGAACGGAGACCTCCGGGCCGGTGAGGAATTCCTCCACCACGACACGGCTGCCGGACGCGCCGAACACCTTGTCCTCCATGATCTCCTTCACAGCCGCTTTCGCCGCCTCAAAGTCCGGGCAGATCAGCACACCCTTGCCGAGCGCCAGTCCGTCCGCCTTGACGACGATCGGGAAGCGGTTGTTGTTCTCGATCCACGCAATCGCTTCGGCAGGCTCGGAAAATACCTCATACTGAGCCGTAGGGATATGATAGCGCTTCATCAGATCCTTGGAAAAGACCTTGCTCGCCTCAATAACGGCGGCATTGGCGCACGGACCGAAGGCCGGGATCCCCTCCTTCTCCAGCGCGTCGACCATTCCGGCCGCAAGCGGATCGTCGGGCGCGACAAAGACCAGATCAATGTTCTTTTCCTTCGCAAAGGCCACAACAGCGGGAATATCCATCGCACCGATCGGGACGCACTCCGCGTCCTTCGCGATGCCGCCGTTGCCGGGAGCGCAGTACAGCTTTCCCGTGCGGGGGCTTTCCTTCAGCTTGCGGACGATGGCATGCTCGCGTCCGCCGCTGCCAATCACAAGAATATCCATGAAACGGTTTCCTCCTTCTTCACAGAAAAGGGCTTCCCGCCGCAGAGTGAGCCATGCGGGCGCGCTCCGGACGGGAAACCCCGGCATATTTACGCTTAGTGATGGAACAGGCGCAGGCCAATGAAGGCCATAACCATGCCGTATTTGTTGCAGGTGTCAATAACGTGGTCATCGCGGATGGAGCCGCCCGGCTCCGCCACATACTGCACGCCGCTCTTGCGGGCGCGCTCGATATTGTCCCCAAACGGGAAGAACGCGTCGGAGCCGAGGGAAACACCGGTCATCGTGTCCAGCCATGCGCGCTTCTCCTCACGGGTCAGCACCTCCGGCTTCTCCGCAAAGAACTGCTCCCACACGCCATCGGCCAGCACATCCATATACTCGTCGGAGATGTAGACGTCAATCGTGTTGTCGCGGTCGGGACGGCGGATACCCTCCTTGAATTTCAGGCCGAGCACCTTCGGATGCTGGCGCAGATACCAGATATCGGCCTTGTTGCCAGCAAGACGCGTGCAGTGGATACGGCTCTGCTGGCCCGCGCCGATGCCGATGGCCTGTCCGTCCTTCGCGTAGCAGACGGAGTTCGACTGCGTGTATTTGAGAGCGATCAGCGAGATGATCAGGTCGCGCTTGGCTTCCTCCGGCAGATCCTTCTTCTCCGTAACGATGTTTTTCAGCAGCTCCGCGTCGATTTTCAGCTCGTTGCGGCCCTGCTCAAAGGTCACGCCGAACACATCCTTGTGCTCCACCGGAGCCGGACGGTAATCGGGATCGATCTTCACCACGTTGTAGGTACCCTTGCGCTTCGTCTTGAGAATCTCCAGGGCTTCGTCCGTATAGCCGGGGGCAATGATGCCGTCTGAAACCTCGCGCGCGAGAAGGGTAGCCGTCTCCTTGTCACACACGTCGGAGAGAGCAACCCAGTCGCCGTAGGAGGACATACGGTCCGCGCCGCGGGCACGGGCGTAAGCCGTCGCGATCGGGGAAAGCTCCAGATCGTCGACGAAATAAATCTTCTTGAGCGTGTCGCTCATCGGCACGGCCACAGCCGCACCCGCCGGGCTGACGTGCTTAAAGGACGCAGCGGCCGGCAGGCCGGTGGCTTCCTTGAGTTCACGCACGAGCTGCCAGCTGTTGAAAGCGTCGAGAAAGTTGATATAGCCGGGGCGGCCGTTGAGCACCTCAATCGGCAGATCCCTGCCGTCCTGCATGAAAATCCGGGACGGCTTCTGATTCGGGTTGCATCCGTATTTGAGCATCAATTCCTGAGACATCCTGATTCCTCCATCCAATCGAATTTTCTTACTGGTTCTTGTTGCGGATTTCCGTCTCCCACTTGCCGGTTTCGAGATCGATGAAGCGGGTGAAAAGGGAAATCTTGTTGTCCGAATCCAGCGACTGCCAGATATCCTCCGTGAACTGCGCCAAATCGCCGCACACGGTCACCGGGGTCGGCTCTCCCTCGTAGGAAGGCAGCGGGTTGCCGTCTCCCATGTAGGTATGAATGAAATGGCCCTCGCCCGCCTTCGGCTGCGGATATTCAAAGAAAAAGCGCTGTGCCGAGGACTCGTCATTGTCATCACTCTTGAGGATCGAAAGACGGTACGCGCCCGTCTTGTTGCAGACCACGCCGGAAATGCGGGGGGTAAAATTCGGGCCGTCCGGCTCGAAGGTACGGGTGCGCAGGGCTTCCTCCCACGTCTTGCCCGCCGCGAGAAAATCGTAGATCGTGTCGGTCTGGTCGCCGTTTGTCACGATCGTGGTATCATCGAGCACGCGCACAGCATTGTAAATGACGAGGGACGGATCCTGCATCTTGCTCTCGTCAAACGCACGGGTTCTCAGATCGTCGCCCACCAGCTCAAAGACGCGGTTGCGGCTGTTTTCACTGCGCCCCATGATGAAATACGCGATGACAGCTTTTTTCCCATCCTCGCTGCGGCCGATCAGGATGCCGCGGCCCGGATAGCTTGTTGAGGCGATCTCCGCCTTCATATCCTTTCTCTTCATACGCTTTTTACTCCTCCCTGCAATGCACTACGCCGTTTTCCACCGAAAGCCTGCCCTCGCAGAACAGAGCGGCCGCCTTCGGCAGCAGCTTCCACTCGGCTTCCTCCATCACACGCCGCTGCAGCGTCTCGGGGGTATCCCCTTCCTGCACCTCCACGGCACGCTGGAGAATGATCGGGCCGCCGTCACACACGTTGTTAACGAAATGGACGGTTGCACCCGTCACCTTCACGCCGCGGCACAGCGCTTCCTCATGAACGCGAAGGCCGTAGTAGCCCTCCCCACAGAAGGAGGGAATGAGCGATGGGTGCACGTTGATGATTCTGTTCTCAAAACGGTTAACCACCGTCTCGCTGATAATCGTAAGAAATCCCGCGAGGATCACCAGATCGGTTCCCGCCGCTTCCAGCTTTCCGATCAGCGCCTCGTCATACGCTTCCTGTGTCGGGAACTCGCGCCGCACCAGCACATCCGAAGGGATTCCCGCCTGCTTTGCCCGTTCCAGAGCATACACGCCGGGCTTGCTGGCCAGAACAAGGGCAATCCGCCCCTGCGGAATTTCGCCCCTCTGCTGTGCGTCGATCAGCGCCTGCAAATTGGTTCCGCCGCCGGAGACAAGCACCGCGATGTTCAGCACAGGATCACGCCCTCCTCGCCTTCGACCACCTCACCGATGAGGTATGCGTCGGAACCGGAGGCCTTGAGATCCGCCAGAACCGCGTCGGTCTCCTCCTTCGGCACCACCATGCACATGCCGATGCCCATGTTGAAGGTGTTGTACATGTCGCGCTCCGGGATCTTGCCCTGCTGCTGGAGCAGCGAGAAGATCGGCAGCTTCGGGAAAGAGGCCAGCTCAATTTTCGCAGTGAGTCCATCCTTCATCATGCGCGGAATATTCTCATAGAAGCCGCCGCCGGTCACATGGGAGATCGCGCGCACGGTATGGTTTTTCAGCACGGAGAGAACCGGCTTCACATAAATCTTTGTCGGAGTCAGCAGCGTTTCGCCCAGCGTGGCGCCCAGCTCACCCACATACAGATTGATGTTCTTTTCGCTCAGATTGAACACCTTGCGAACCAGGCTGAAGCCGTTCGAGTGAACGCCTGTGGAAGCCAGGCCGATCAGGGCGTCGCCTGCCTGCATGGTGCTTCCGTCCAGAATCTTCTCCTTGTCCACAATGCCCACGGTAAAGCCGGCCACATCGTAGTCGTCGTCCGGCATCATGCCGGGGTGCTCCGCCGTCTCGCCGCCGATCAGGGCGCAGCCGGACTGTACGCAGCCCTCCGCCACACCGGCCACAATCTGCGCAATCTTTTCCGGCACGTTCTTTCCGCATGCGATGTAATCAAGGAAGAACAGGGGCTGGGCGCCGCAGCACACCACATCGTTGACGCACATTGCCACCGCGTCAATACCGATCGTATCGTGCTTGTCCAGCAGCATGGCAATCTTGAGCTTCGTACCCACTCCGTCGGTGCCGCTGACAAGGACAGGCTCCTTCATACCGCCGATCTCCGGTTGGAACAGGCCGCCGAAGCCGCCGATGCCGGACAGGACGCCGGGGATGTTGGTACGCTTCACATGCTCTTTCATGAGCTCTACGGCCTTGTAGCCGGCGGTCACGTCGACGCCGGCCGCTTTATAGCTGTTGCTGTAGCTTTTCTCATTCATGAATCCAATTCCTCCCGTTTTCGTTCTGGTGCGCTTAGAGCAGCGCTACCTTTTCCTGCAAAGCGGCATTCTTCTTTTCCACGCCCTCAGCCATGCTCTTCTTCATTTCCAGCAGGCGGGCGGCAAGGCCCTCGTCGGAAAGAGCCAGCATCTGGGCCGCCAGGATAGCGGCATTGTCCGCGCCGTCAATCGCAACGGTGGCCACCGGGATCCCGCTGGGCATCTGCACCGTGGCGAGCAGGGCATCCAGGCCGTCGAGGGTGGAGGACTTGACAGGGATGCCGATGACCGGCAGAGTGGTGTGCGCGGCGAGAACACCCGCCAGATGCGCGGCCTTTCCCGCTGCGGCAATGATCACGCCGAAGCCGTCCTTCACAGCGTTTGCCGAAAACGACGCGGCGGCGTCAGGCGTTCTGTGGGCGGACATCACACGGACCTCCACCGGGATTCCAAACTCCTTGAGACGCTTGATGGCGGGAGTTACCACCGGAAAATCGCTGTCGCTCCCCATGATGACGGCTACCTTTTTCACAGACATCTTCCTTTCTCTTCTGCATGCTTCCCCTGCGGGAAACGGGAATCACCCGGAAACAAAAGAAAGCAGGCTGCGGCATGGATTGCTGCGCAGCCTGCCCGGTTTCCGGTCACAAGATGAAGTTGACGCAATGCGGCTCTGCGGAACGACACAGAAACCAATTCCCCATCGCGCTCTTCCCTCCAGCATCATTTCCCCGGTTTTCCCGAAGAAGCTTATTTATCTCTCTTTATTTTAGGATAAACGCGCTGTAAATTCAAGCAGTTTTGCTGAATTCGTGGAAGAAATGGGGGAAGTGGGGACCTCCCCCGCGCTTTTTGTGAATTCTGACTCTTAAGAGCGCGAAGTGCTGCTGTCGGAGATCAGCTCCTTGACGGAAGTGGCCAGCCCGGCCAGAGACTGAATCTCGGACGGGATAATGATCTTTGTCGCCTTGCCGTCCGCAGCCTTCTGGAAGGCTTCCAGGCTCTTGAGCGCGATGACGCGATCCGACGGAGCGGCTTCATTGAGCATGCGGAGACTGTCCGCCAAAGCCTGCTGCACAGCCAGAATAGCCTGTGCTTCACCCTCTGCCTCACGGATGCGGGCTTCCTTCTTCGCCTCGGCGCGCAGAATGGTGGATTCCTTCTCGCCTTCCGCCACCAGAATGGCGCTCTGCTTGGTACCCTCGGCCTCCGTAACGACGGCGCGCTTTTCACGCACAGCCTTCATCTGCTTCTCCATCGCGTTCTGGATTTCCGGAGGCGGGATGATGTTCTTGAGCTCCACACGGTTGACCTTGATACCCCAGGCATCGGTTGCTTCGTCGAGGATCTGACGGATCTTCGTGTTGATGATGTCACGAGACGTCAGGCTGGCGTCGAGCTCGAGTTCACCGATGATGTTGCGCAGGGTGGTCGCGGTCAGATTCTCAATCGCGGAGATCGGGCGCTCCACACCGTAAGCATACAGCTTCGGGTCGGTGATCTGGAAATACACAACGGTATCGATCTGGATCGTCGCGTTATCCTTCGTGATCACGGGCTGCGGCGGGAAATCGATAACCTGCTCCTTGAGGGAAACCTTCTTGGAAATCCGGTCAATAAACGGGATTTTCACGTGCAGGCCGGTTTCCCATGTCGCACTATAGGCGCCGAAGCGCTCCATGACATAGGCATATGCCTGCGGAACCACCTTCACATTGCTGATCACCACGATGATCAGGATGATCACAAATGCCAGAAATACATATAATGGCCACATGCGGTATATTCCTCCTCTGTTAAATCTGTGAGCCGGCGGGGAGCTCCTCCACGATAATCTTCACGCCCTCTATGGCGCGCACGACAACCTCCGTTCCCGCCGGGATTACGGTGCCGCGAGCCGATCGGGCGGTCCAGATGCTGCCGAGCACTTTGGCCTGCCCGGCTGCCGCCGTGTTGTTGATCTCCTGCGTTACCACGGCAATCTGTCCAACACAGCGTCCAGCGTTGGTGTCCTGGCGGCGGAAGTGTGTCAGTTTTCTGACAAGCGGCCTTGTGCACACCAGAGCAATGGCTGAAACCACCACAAACAGAATCCACTGCACATACAGCGGCGCACCGCAGAGATTCGCGATCAGTGCGGCAATCCCGCCCAATACAAACCAGATAGAAACCAGCTGATTGGTCATTGCTTCCACCACAACGGCCACCACAATCATAGCCAGCCAGAAAATTGCCCAGCCCATATCCATTTGCCTTCTTCCTTCCTTTCCGGCGGCCCGGACTCTTTGCCGGAGCTTCGCCTGTTTTCACCCAACGCCGCGGCCTTGGATGTTGCTCTTATCTTAGCATAAAACCCTCAAAGATACAAACGGCTATTTTGGTGAAAAAGGGGGATTTTCAGGCAAAAAAGCAGATTTCATGCACCCTTCTTCCCGGCTCATGCCGGGCCGTGTCCGCTCCCCCTCGGGGAAAGCCGGGCCGCGGCCGCGTCATTCTCCCCTTTTGGAGTAAATGCGCACACTGAGAAAAAAAGAACCGATCCCGATAAAAACAATCAAACCCGCAAACAGAAATGGAAGAACCGGAGACTGGTTCAAAACAAACAGCAGCAGATCGATTCCCTCCGTCTCACGAAAGGAAATACTTGCGCCCAGCAGGGACGCCAGCATAAAAATCACCAGAATAATAATCAGACGCGCTTTTTCCGGGCCAAAGCGGTAAAAAACCGGAAGCTCAATCGAGAGAATCAGCAGGCCAACCAGAATCATCCCCGCCAGGGAGGCAAACAGCTGCCCCGCCTGCGCCGCTGTGCTGCCAAAACCTACCACCACAGCAAGGCAGCCCCCGAGCCCCAGGCCGCAGGCAAAAAAGAGAACACCCAACAAATATTTGGACAGCACAATCTGCCAGCGCTTCAGGGGAAGCGACCGGGCGTACACATCCCACCGCGCTGCCCGATCATAGCTGAACGTGTAAAGTGGGGTAAGCACGCCGACCAGGCACAGATACATTCCTACCATCATCGCGCGCGATTGCGGCGACTGCGACACGAGAGCAAGCGCGAAAAACGCAAACGCAAGCAGCAGGTATTTCATGTTCTTCCATGCCAACAGCAAATCCTTGTATAAAATCCCCTTCATTGCTCCTCTCCCCTTCCATAGAGCACCATGATTTCCTCGAGGGAGGTATGGTCGACGGTCAGATCGCGGTATTTGCGTGCCGCCGCCTCCCGATTTTTCGTAAGCACCCGCGTCTCAAACGCGCCGCTTTTCACCGCGGCAATATCCTCCCGGTCAATCCGGGACAAATCCGCCTGGCCGCACTTGATGACGCCCCAATCATAGAGCAGTGTGTCCTTCTGCTCGGAAAACACCACACGCCCTTTGTGCAGAAATACGATGTAATCCGCCACCTTCTCCAAATCCTCCGTAATGTGGCTCGAAAAAAGGATGGCATGCTCCTCGTCCCCGACAAACTCCTGCAGCAGCTCCAGCATCTCATCACGGACAATGGGATCCAGCCCGCTGGTGGCTTCATCGAGCAGAAGGAGGCGGGGATGGTGGGCAAGCGCCGCCGCGATCCCCAGTTTCATCTTCATGCCGCGGGAAAGCTCCTTGACCCTTTTCCCCTTCTCCGGCAAAGCAAAGCGCGAAAGCAGAGAGCGGTACAGTTCCCCATCCCAGCACCGGTAGCATCGGGAAAGGATTTTCCCGATTTCTCCCGGCGTAAACATTTCATGGAAATGGCATTCATCAAACACCACACCAATCTCTTCCCGAACCTCGCTCCCCTGTTCCCGGTTGTCCCTGCCAAACACGGAGACCCGTCCGCCGTCGCGTGGGATCTCGTCGAGAATCAGGCGGAGCGTCGTGGTTTTGCCCGCACCGTTCTCCCCAATAAATCCCACTATGCTCCCGCCGGGAACGGAAAAGCTTACCTGATCCAGGGTAAAGCTTCCATACCGTTTTGTCAGACCGTCCACCAAAAGCAGCTCCTGTTCCATCTGTGCCTCCCGCCTTTCGGCTCATTCCTCCGGCTCCCCGTACAGCAAAACGAGCATTTCCTGCATCTCCGAAAGAGAAACATTTCCCGTCCGGGCAGCCTCGACGGCGCGTTCCAGGTGCTCCTGCACCCCGCGCAGGCGAGCCTCCCGCAAAAGCTCCGGATCCTGCGGTGCGACAAAGCTTCCCTTGCCCACCACGCTCACCAGAAAACCCTCCCGTTCGAGATCCTCATAAGCGCGCTTTGTCGTAATCACGCTGATGCGCAGCTCCTTCGCCAGCAGACGCATAGACGGCAGAGATTCGCCAGGGGAAAGCTCCCCTTTTAAAATTGCCGTTTTGATCTGCTGGGTAATCTGCTCGTAAATCGGTTTGCCGCTGTTGTTGCTGATGATAATATTCAAGGATTTCACCCTTTCGCCCCCTCGCGACAGGGGCACGGTATATATACTGTGTATATAGTATATATACAATATTTCAAATTGTCAAGTCTGCTGCACAAAAAAGGAAGGCCTCCAAACATGGAGACCTTCCCTGTTTCCCGCAAAACTTATGCACCGCTGTTCAAAGCCAGTTCCCTGCCATCGGGAGGCTGGACAGCGTCCAGCTCAAACCAAAACGTGGAGCCGACTCCTTCCTGGCTCTGTACGCCGTACTCGCCGCCGTGCATATCGAGAATCATTTTTACAATTGCAAGTCCGAGACCTGTCCCGACCTGCGCGCGCTTGTGCGCCTTATCCACCTTATAATAACGCTCCCAGATATCGTCCAGCTTCTCCTGCGGAATCCCCTCACCCGTGTCGGAAACGGCAATGCGAACCTTGCCGTCGAGCACAGACTGGCGCAGCGTCACGGATTTGTCCGCGCCGGTGTAGGTCAAGGCGTTGTTCGCAAGGTTGTAAACCACCTGAGAAATCTTCAGCTCATCGGCGTCGACAAAAACATCCTGCGCCGCGTAAAACACAATATGATAATCGGTCAGCTTCGTATACCGTGTGAGAATACTGCGCACGCTTTCCGTCAGATTGAATACCTCCCGCTCCATGGGAACCACCCCGGCCTGGAGCTTGGAGAGATCCAGCACATCGTTGACCAGCGTGGTCAGGCGCGTCGCTTCGTCGATGATAATCTGCACGTTCTCCGGCGTATTTTCTCCGGGCAGATCACGCATGACCTCGGCATAACCTGTGATCAGTGTCAGCGGAGTGCGCAGGTCATGAGAAATATTCGCAACGAGATCGCGCTGCAAACGTTCCGTTTTGGAGAGCTCCTGCGCCGCATAGTTCAGCGTGTCGGAGAGCTCGCACACCTCACGGTAGCCCCCTCCCTCAAAATGAACCTCATAATCCCCCTTTGCCAGCGTTTTTGCCGCGCTGTTCAAGGATTCAATGGGACGCCCGATTTTGCGGGAAAGCAGATAAGCGAGCAGAAGGCCCAGCAGCACCATGATGAGGCTGACGGTCAGAAGCTGGTAGCGAAGCGTTTCCACCGTCGCTCCCACCGGAGAGATAACGGAATTGAGCAGCACCATCAGCTGTTTTCCGTCGCTTCGTGTGACAAGCTGGGCAAAAATCATGACCTCCGGCGCCTCCTGCGAACGCAGAACCGCCGTGTTCTCTCCAAGGAAGGTGATCGACTGGCGGATCTCCTGAGGGAACCGCTCGAAATACGATCCGCCGTTGCGCGCCGTCAGTGTGTAAACCATCGCCAAATCCCAGTTGTTCAGGCGGTGAATGACACAATTGGGTACGGCGCTTTCCGAATACAGACGGTTTCCCTGTGCGTCGCAGACAATGCAGCAAATCTGGTTATTCAGCGCGATTCGCTGCAAATCCTCCTGTAAGGTGGAGGAATTGATGCTGTTGCAGATCGTGTGGGCGGAGGTTTTGATCTCATTGACTTTGATGGCCTTATAGAAGGCGTCCAACAGAACCACCTGGAAAATCCACAGCAGAGCCAGGATCACCGCCGTAAAAATGGCAAAGCTGCCAAACAGTCCCCACTGTACGCCCGGCGTGCTGCCTTCCCTATGCTTCAAAGCGGTACCCCACGCCGCGCAGCGTCACAATAAATTTGCTGTAGGGGCCAAGACTTTTGCGGAGCAGCTTGATGTGCGTGTCCAGCGTCCTGTCATCCCCGTAGAAATCATAGCCCCACACATTGGTGATCAGCTTCTCTCTGGTCAGGGCAATGTTGCGGTTGTTCACCATATAAAACAGCAAATCGTATTCCTTCGGGGAAAGCTCCACCTTCTGCCCGTCCACCATCACAATCCGGCCGGTAAAGTCGATCGTCAGCCCCTCAAAGCGGACAATCTCCTTGGACGGCTCGTCCGGCGTGGGGCGCACACGTTTCAGGATGGCGTTGATCCGCATCATAAGTTCCTTGGGCGAGAAGGGCTTGACGACGTAATCGTCCACCCCCAGCTCAAAGCCGTGGATCTTGTCATACTCCTCACCGCGGGCGGAGAGTATCAGCACCGGAGCCTGGCAATATTTCCGCAGCTCCTTCACGGCGGAAAAGCCGTCCAGCTCCGGCATCATCACATCCATGATGATGATGTCATAATCGTTCGGATGCTCCCGGCACATTTCCACGGCCTGCATGCCGTCCGCCGCTTCAAACACGACGTTCCCCTCAAACACGGCATATTTTTTGATCAAGCTTCGGATGTTTTCCTCATCGTCCACCACCAGGATCTGATACATGAAAAACCCTCCTTCCAGCGGGGAAGCTCCCTGTCAATCGTCGTAAATTCCTGTGGAGAGATAGCGCTCGCCGGTATCCGGCAGCAGCACCACGATCCGTTTTCCCTCGTTCTCCGGGCGCTTTGCCACCTGCGCCGCCGCCCAGACGGCAGCTCCGGAGGAAATACCGACCAACAGTCCATCGTGCCGGGCCAGTTCACGCGCTGTGGAAATAGCGTCCTCATTCGGAACACGGACGATTTCGTCGAGCAGGGAAACGTCCAGGATTTCCGGCACGAAGCCCGCGCCGATTCCCTGAATTTTGTGCGGTCCTGCCTTTCCCCCGGAAAGAACCGGGGAAGCGTCCGGCTCCGCCGCTACCAGCCGAACGGCGGGATTGTGCTCGCGAAGGCCGCGGCCCACACCTGTGATGGTGCCGCCCGTGCCTGCGCCCGCCACAAAGATATCCACCTTTCCATCCGTATCACGCCAAATCTCCTGCGCCGTGGTGGTGCGGTGTGCCTCGGGATTTGCCGGATTGGAGAATTGTCCGGGCAGAAACGCGCCGGGAATCTCCGCGGCCAGCTCCTTCGCCTTTTCGATCGCGCCGCTCATACCTTTCGCGCCCTCCGTCAGCACCACCTCGGCGCCGAGTGCGGCAGCCAGGCGGCGGCGCTCCACACTCATCGTCTCCGGCATCGTGAGAATCATCCGGTAGCCGCGCGTGGCCGCCACAAACGCCAGCCCCACGCCGGTGTTCCCGCTGGTCGGCTCCACGATCGTACCGCCCTCCGAAAGAAGACCGCGGCGCTCCGCGTCCTCGATCATCGCCAGCGCCACGCGATCCTTGGCGGAGGAAAGCGGATTGAACGCTTCCAGCTTCGCGACCAGTTCCGCCTTGAGGTCATGTCTCTGCGCATAGCCGCGCAGTTCGAGCAAAGGAGTATTCCCCACCAGTTCTGTCAGGTTTTTTGCTATTTTCATCTGCTTCACGCATCCTTTCTTCTGTTCGGAAATCCCGGCTTTTCTCTATGATTTCCCCGAAACACCGGGATTTTATGTACCTCATTGTACCACAATTCCCCCCCGCCCGCAAATGAAAAGCAGGTGAAAAATATGTGAACAAAGCCCGACTTCAGAGCAGCTGTTTTTCAGGAAAACAGCTGCTTACAGAATTTTCCCGGCAAAACATGGCGCGCCATTTTGCCATTCAGATAACATCCTCTTTCATGTCGACAAACGTTTGAAAAAACTGCTGAAAAGTAGGAATTGCCAGATCGGTATGGGCTTCATAGTTATCTCTCATGACCTTCTTTTTCTCTGGATCATAAAAGCCGTGATACCGCTCATAGTTCCATTTGCTGCACTTTTCCATTTCATGATAGAAGTCCTTCGGCAAGGGCTCGTCCGGCAATGCCTGGCAGACTGTCTTTTGATGATATTGAAGGAAAAACGTTGTCTTTTCAGACAAGATTTTGGGATCCGTATTTTTCAGAAGATGAAGCGTTTCTTTCCAATCCTGGCATTCCACTGCCGCCTGAAAAGCCAGGACAATTTCCCTCTCCCGAAGCGCCTGATTTTTTTGTGCCACTGAAAGATTCTCACAAAACTCCTGCGTTCTTCGCACATACTCCATAAAATAATCCGCGAAGGGTTCCCAGCTTTTCATTTCCTGAGCCAGGGAAAAATTAGGAGCCAAGTTGCAAAAGTATCCCTCCTGACTCACCCCTCCCACATATCCCAGGTGCGAACCATTAAGCAGCAATCCGATTTCTCCGCTGCACCCCAAATCACCAATACTGAGCAATCCATGTTCGTATAAGACCTCATATACTTCGTGCTCTTCTTTTTCCCAAAGCATTTCATCAAACTGATAATAATCCATTTGCTCAGATTCCGGCGTGCGGCTGCAATACTCTTCATAGAGCGCCAATGGATCCTGAAGCTCATATTCATAGCGTCTTTTGGCCAAATTATGAAACCGCTGTTCCTGTCCCCGAGCATATATCGTTTTCTTTTGGTACTCATCCCGCAGCAGAAACTGAAAAGGACGCACTCCATAATAAGGCCCTGCCCCTCCATTTCCTAAACACGTTAAATAGCACCGATAATCTTCCGGGAGTTTAAAACCCATGATTTCCTCCCACAGCTCCAATTCCTCCAAATCAATAACAGGCCGAAACAAGTGCATATGGACATAATTGCCGCCAAAGGGGGCGCCATACAAATCCCAATGACTCGCTTTCCTGCAAACCGCTTGGATTTTGGGTACATCCAACATGATATTCCCTCTATTTCTTTCATCAAAATCCTTGACAAAAAACCGCCCAACGATATCATTCTCGTCCGGGCGGTTTTTGTTGTACAATCTCTGGTTTCTCAGTTCTCAGCTATCAAGCTTATGCTATTCCGCTGTTTTGCCGTTACGCTTCCTTCTCCCTGTTGTCCGGCACATAGCTGTGATCCACCGTGACAACCGGCACATAATTTTTCCCCAGCATATAAAGGCCATTCGCGATCTCGTCGAGCAGAGCGCTGTCGGTATAGCGGAAGCCGAAGGGAACACAGACGTCAAACAGGACGTTGGAATGTGTTTTCCCCCAGACCACGCGGAAATCGTGCATGGTGATTTCCGGAGAGATGCCGGTCAGCATCTCCCTGATCTGTTCGCGCAGACGGTTGGTCGGTTCGTCGTCCGTCACCACAGGATCCATATGGATGACAAGATGAATATTCTTGTCGCGCAGGAAATCCCGCTCAATGTTATCCACCAAATCGTGGCTGGCCATCACGTCCTCGTTGGCATCCACTTCACAGTGGACGGAGGCAAAGGTGCGGCCTTCCCCGTACATGTGGACATTCAGATCGTGCAGCCCCAGAATTCCCTCATAGGAGAGGATGGTTCGGTAGATATCGTCCACCGTTTCGCTGGAAGGGGCAATGCCCAGCAGCGGATCGCTCGTCTCCTTGACCACCTTGACGCCGGTCCACAGGATCAAAAGCGCCACCGCCACGCCCATATAGCCATCCAGATTGAAGGAGGTCAGACGCGAGATGATAAGTCCCAACAGAACCGCCAGCGTGGAAATCACATCGCTGCGGCTGTCCGCTGCCGTGGCTTCAATGGTGGGGGACGAAATCCTGCGCCCCACCTTTCGATAAAAGAAGGATTGCCATGCCTTGATCAGGCAGGACAGCACAAGCACCAGCACCGCCGCGGGATTGAAAACCGTCTCCTCGGGGGTGATGATTTTGTTGATGGATTCCTGTAAAAGCTGCACACCGAGCAGCAGAATCAAAAAGGAAACGATCAATCCGGAAATGTACTCAATCCGTGCATGGCCATAGGGATGCTCCTCGTCGGCCGGTTTTCCGGAAAGCTTGAAGCCCACAAGGGTGATAACCGAGGAAGCGGAGTCCGAGAGGTTGTTCACAGCATCCGCGATGATGGAAATGCTCCCTGTCACCAGACCGGTGATCGCTTTCATGGCGAATAAAAGCAGATTGGACACAATGCCAACGATCCCGGCAAATTTTCCGTAGCGCTCGCGCACCTGCGGCTGTTCCGTGTTCCGGTAGTCACGGACAAAAAGGCGAATCAGAAGTTCTGTCAATGCAAATCCCAGCCTTTCCCGCTTTTACCGAAAGAGGGAGCCGCCCGCACAGTCGATGCCGACCACCAGCGGGAAGTCCTCCACCAGAAGCCGCTTGACGGACTCGCAGCCCAGATCCTCAAACGCAATCACCTCAACGGAGCGCACCGCCTGCGCCGCGAGCGCTCCCGCGCCGCCGATTGCGCACAGGTACACCGCGCCGTTGCGGCGAATCGCTTCACAGACAGCGGGAGATCGGCCGCCCTTGCCGATCATGGCGGTCAGCCCGAGATCCAGCAGGCGGGGCGTGAACACATCCATGCGGGAGGAAGTGGTCGGCCCGCAGGAACCAATCGGGAGCCCGTCTGGCGCGGGAGTCGGCCCCGCATAATAGACAGCGCTCCCCCGCAGCGGGAACGGCGGCTCCTTTCCCTCATCGAGCAGCGCCGCAATTCGCTTGTGCGCGGCGTCGCGTGCTGTGTAAATCACGCCGCTGAGCAGGATATTATCCCCTGCCCGCAGCGTTTTGGCCGCTTCGGCAATCTCCTGCATATGTACGGATATTCTGCCGTTCTTTGTATTCATGGTCTCGTCATCCTTCCTTGGGCCGCGTCGAAAACTGCGGCCGTTTCTATGCAAAGCATGGGAAAAAACCGGCGCTCACTTGAACGCCGGTTCGGGCCTTATTTCAGATATTATTTTACAGGATCTCCGGTGTTTCAGGCAACCCTTAGGGCTTGTTTGAAAATAGAGAAAATGCCGAATTTTTTCCCAGAGCGAGGTGATTTCCAGGAAAAAAGCGCAGGAATCCTTGCCGGATTCCGAGCATTTTTGACGCAGAAAGCAGCCGTTATTGGGGAAAAAGACGATGTTCATGATTTTTCAAACAAGCCCTAAAGCATTTCTTTTTTCTTTAGAATAACCGCCGTGACAGCCATGCACAGGATCGATATCACAATCGGGAACCAGAAGGTCGTAAACGGGATCCCTTCCACGTTCATGCCGTAATAGCCGGAGATCACCATCGGGATCGAGATGATCAGTGTGATGGAAGCCAGCACCTTCATCACCATATTCAGGTTGTTGCTGATCAGGGAGGCGAAGGATTCCATTGTGCTGGAAAGGATATCCAGGTAAATCCCGCTCATATCCACAGCCTGCTTGACTTCAATCAGCACATCCTCGAGCAGATCCTGATCCTCCTCGTACAGCTTTACCACACGCCCGCGCATGATCTTTTCGATCGTCAGCTCATTGCCCTTGAGAGACGAGGAAAAATACACCAGCGATTTTTCAATGTCCATCAGCTGCAAAAGCTGGGAATTCTTCATCGACCGGCGCAGCTCCCGCTCAATCTGGCTCGTCATGCGGTCAATCTGTTTGAGGTATTGCAGGTAGCGCGACGCGATGCGCAGCATCAGATGCAGGATGAAGTGCGTCTTCAGATTCGTCTGCACCCCGCGTACAATCCCCTCCGCAAACTCGTCAAGAATGGGGTTTTCGCGGGTGGAAACGGTGATCACGTTCTTCTCTGTCAGAATGATGCCGAGCGGCGTTGTGACGTATGCGATTTCCTTCCCGGTGCGTTCTACCACCGGGATATCAATGATGATGAGGGTGTTCCCATCCTCCGTATCAATATGAGAGGATTCCTCCTCGTCCATTGCGGCGCGGAAAAAATCCGGTTCAATGGAGAAATCCCGGATCAAACCGGCGATCTCATCCTCCGACGGAGCAACACAGTTGATCCAGCAGCCGGGCTCCCACCCCGCTGTGCTGCGCACGCGCCCGTCCACTGTCTTGAAATAGGACAGCATTGCGTATCATCTCCTCTATGAAATTGCCTGGTTTCTCCGCCGCATAAAGGGTCAGGGTTCACAACGCCACCTTCTTTCCGAACGATTTTCCGCTTTTTTCAGGACACAAAACAGCCACGGCGAAAAGCGCCATGGCCAAAACATCAAAATCACAGGACAATTCCCATTTTGGGAATCCCCCACTTAGGTATTATAACACAAGTTTATGCGAAAGCAAGCGATCGGCCGATATTTTGCGCAATATTTTCGCCTGCTTTACAAAATCCGCCTCTCAGGCGAAAATTCAGGCAAATCAGCGAGATTTTCCGGGGAAAAGAAAAGGCGGGACAGACCATCTTTTGAGAATGGCCTGTCCCGCCCTGCCGCTCAGCGCGTGCTCAGTTCAGGGAAAAGCTTGCGCACTCGGTCTCGTCCTTGCGGCAGGCCGTGCTGCCGCACACGGAGATCATACTGGCTGTGCAGGCGTTGTTCTTCTGGTGGACACAATTGCCCGCCGTACAGCGAATCTCCAGCGCCGTATTCGGTACGGAGCAGGAGCAGCTGTTGGAAAATGCGCCGTCCTTCTCCTGGAAGGAGGAGCAATACGTCTGGTCACAGCCGCGGGCTGTGCAGCCCTCTACCTGGATGCTTGGACGGCAGCAGCAGCCATCCCGGAAATTCGCACAGTTCTTCACATCACATTGTAAGCTGGTCATCAAGCAGACACCTCTCTGTCAAGCCGTGGGAAACACCGGACAACTCCCGTGTTTGGCCGTGGCCTCTTTTGCCGGAAGAAACCGGCACAGATAGTGTGCGCCGCCGCTTCGCGATTATACCTGATGCAAAGCGCGCATTTTTCAATTTTTCTTTCCGCGTTCCCGCAGAATCGCCGTCAGCAGGCGATCAGCCGTCTCCTCCTTGGAGAGCAGCGGCAGCTCCTCCTCGCTGTCCTTTGTGATGATGGTAATCACATTGGTGGCAGTGCCAAAGCCCGCGCCGGGAACCTTGAGATTGTTGGCGGCGATCATATCCACCTTTTTCTTCTCCAGCTTCTTTCTCGAGTTTTCCAGCATATTCTGCGTCTCCATGGAGAAACCGCAGAGGAACTGCCCCTCCGGGCGGTGCTCCCCAAGATACTGCAAAATATCCTGCGTGCGCGACAACGGGATAGAAAGCTCGCCGTCGCCCTTTTTCACCTTGTCCTCATAGACCTGCGACGGGCGGTAATCCGCGACGGCGGCAGCCTTGATGATGATATCCTGCTCCGCCTGGCGGCTCGTTACTTCGCGGAACATATCGGCGGCGCTCACCACGTTGACCGTCTCGGCAAAGCGCGGCTTTTCCAGCGCCGTCGGTCCGCTCACCAGCGTGACGGACGCGCCGCGCCGGGACGCCACCCGGGCAATGGCATAGCCCATCGAGCCGGTGGAATGGTTGGTAATATAGCGCACCGGATCGATGGATTCCTGTGTCGGCCCGGCTGTGACCAGCAGCCGCAGGCCGCTGAGATCCTTTTCATACTCGATGGCCTGCCGCGCGTAATCGAGGATCACATCCGGCTCCGGCAGCTTGCCCGCGCCGACGTCCCCGCATGCCAGACGGCCCGCGTCCGGCTCCGCGACGACATAGCCGTACTTGCGCAGTGTCTCCAGATTGTCCTGTGTGACGGGAGCCTCATACATTCTGGTATTCATCGCGGGAAAAACGATTTTCGGACACCGGCAGGCCAGCACCGTCGTGGTGAGCATATCGTCCGCAATGCCGTGCGCCAGCTTTGCCAAAACGTTCGCCGTCGCCGGAGCAATCAGGCACAAATCCGCCTTTTTAGCCAGAGAAACGTGCTCAACATGGAACTCAAAATTCCGATCAAAGGTATCAACGGGACACTTGTTGCCCGTCAGTGTTTCAAACGTAATGGGATTGATGAAATTGACAGCGTGCGGCGTCATAATCACATGCACGTCACAGCCCATTTTGGTCAGGCCGCTGGCCACATACGCCGCCTTATACGCCGCGATGCCGCCGCTGACCCCAAGGAGTACCGTTTTTCCCTTCATCATATTCGGATGGACCTTCCTTTCCCCGCCCCATCGGGGGCTTTCTCGTCTCAGTATAGCAGATCCTTTTCCGTTTGTCTCCGGTTTTTCTTACAAAAACGCCGGTTTCCCCAAATCCGGGAAACCGGCGCACGGTCTCTGTCAGTCCTCAAACAGTATTTCGGCCAGACGTTCCTGCTGCCCCGCGAGCGTCCCGGCACTGAAAACGGGAAGCTTTGCCCGCTGGAAGGCTTCCAGCGCACGCTGGGCCGAGGAAAGCTGAGCTGTGGCCCGACGCACAATCGCGCGGTACCGTTCTGTCACGTCCGCCAGCTCAGCGGCATATTTTTCGTCCGTCCCCTGGCGCACAGCGGCACGGTAGATATCAATGGTTTCATCCCCCTCGCGCTCAGGGAAATACTCGTGCGGAGCGGTGCTGTCAAAGACGCAGAAGGAAAGCTCCCGCACCAGAACCATGTCGCAGCTTCCGGGATCGAGCGAGCAGCGGTACATCTCCACGGCAAAGCCCTGCTCCTTCGCCGCCGCGGCAATCCGCTTGAGAAAGGTGGATTTGCCTGTGCCCGGTCTGCCCTTGAGGAAATAGCGCTTTTGCAGGTTTGCCGTCAGGCTTGGGATGTGATCGACTGAACCAAAGGCGGCAGCAGCGCCGAAAAAGCGCTCCACCATGCTTCCGCCGCCGGGATATACGGACCGTTTTCCTCCCAGCAGCCGTTCGCAGGTTTCCGAAGCCAGATTGTCCGCCGCGGCAAAATCCAGGTTCTCAATATAATATTTCTCCCATTCGTCATGGACTACCCGGGCTTCGCCAAAGAGCTCCCACGCCGCCTTCAGGCAGTTTCGGGCCTCGCTCAGCGTTTCGTCCTCCAGCGCGGAAAGAGCGGAGAAAGCGCCCGGTCTCCAGGTCTGCCGGTTGATCACGCCCGCCGAAAGCTCAGGCAGGATCAAGCCCATGGGACGGTTGGTGAGACAGTGGTGGATCACCTCCACGCGCCGCCCCTCCTCCTGTGCACGGGCGGACAGATAAAACAGCAATCGTTCCGCTGTTTCATCCGGAAAATCGCTGAGCTCCACGACCCGGGAAAGGCCCCCGAAGCTTTGATCGTACAGGTCCACATAACCTGCGGAGCTGTTGGCGTCAACAAAATAGTGGATGGTATCGTTTCGTTCCATCCTCATTCCCCCTCCTGTCAAGATAGGTTCAGGCCGATCTCAATATATGGCGCGCAGAGGCCCGTTATGCCGGAAGGGAGGACGGACGCTCAAACTGGCTGTTATACAGATTGGCATAAAATCCGCCGCGCTCCAGCAGCTCCTCGTGCGTGCCCTGCTCCACAATGTCGCCATCCTTCATGCACAAAATACAGTCGGCGTCGCGGATCGTGGAAAGCCGGTGCGCAATCACGAAGCTGGTGCGTCCCTTCATAAGCTGGTCCATCGCCTTTTGAATCAGAATCTCGGTGCGGGTATCCACGCTCGAGGTCGCTTCGTCAAGAATCAGGATTTTCGGATCGGACAGAATGGCGCGCGCGATGGTCAGCAGCTGTTTCTGGCCCTGCGAGACGTTGCTGCTCTCCTCATTGAGCACCATATCGTAGCCGCCCGGCAGCGTACGGATAAAGTGATCCGCCTGTGCCGCTTTCGCTGCTGCCTCCACCTCCTCATCCGTGGCGTCCAGCCTGCCGTACCGGATATTTTCCCGGATGGTCCCATTATACAGCCACGTTTCCTGGAGCACCATGCCGAATTGTGAGCGCAGTTCGTTGCGGGTGAAATTGCGCACGTCATAGCCATCGATCAGAATAGCGCCATCGTTGACATCGTAGAAACGCATCAGCAGCTTGACCATGGTAGTCTTGCCCGCTCCCGTGGGGCCGACAATAGCCACCTTCTGGCCGGGCTTAATGTTCGCGCTGAAATCGTGGATGATGATTTTATCCGGATGATAACCAAAATGGACATGAGCAAACTGCACGGATCCCTTCACATGAATATTGGTATCGGTGTCCGGCACACTGTCGTCCTCGTTGACATGAACCACGGGCCGATCCGGCTCCTCCTCCGGTGCGTCCAGAAACTCAAACACGCGCTCTGCCGCTGCCGTTGTCTGCTGAAGGATGTTGCTGATATTTGCAATCTGTAAAATCGGCTGGGTGAACTGGCGCATATATTGAATGAACGCCTGAATGTCACCGACTGTCATGACGCCCGAGGAGGCGTACCAGCCGCCAAGGATGCACACAGCCACATAACCGAGATTTCCCACAAAGTTCATGACCGGCTGCATCAGGCCGGAGAGGAACTGTGATTTCCATGCCGACTCATACAGCTTGTCATTGCACTCGTCAAAGCGGTGCAGGCTGTCCTCCTCACCATTGAACGCTTTCATCACTACGTGGCCGCCGTACATTTCCTCCACATGGCCGTTGACATGGCCAAGAAACTCCTGCTGCTGCTTGAAATGCTTCTGGGAGCGGCGGACAATCATGGCGATAAATCCGCTCGACACCGGGAGAATACAGAGGGCTACCAATGTCAGCTGCCAGCTGATGGAGAACATCATGACCAGAATTCCCACCAGCATGGTGACGGAGGTGATAATCTGTGTGATGCTCTGGTTCAGCGTCTGGTTCAGCGTATCGACATCGTTCGTCACACGGGAAAGCACCTCGCCATGACTGACGGAATCAAAGTACGACAGGGGCATGCGGTTGATTTTGCTCATGATCTCCCCGCGCAGCCCATACGTGACCTTCATGGAAACGCCCGTCATGATCCATCCCTGCAAATAGGAGAACGCGGCGCTTATCACATACAGCCCCAGCAGAAAAAGAAGGATCTGCCCAATACGGCCGAAATCAATCCCGTCCGAAGTCCCGGCAATCTTGCCCATGATCCCCTCAAACAGTTCTGTGGTAGCCTGCCCCAGAATCTTCGGACCCAGAATGGAAAAGATGGTGGAAGCCACGGCGAAAACGAGAACAAGAAGGAAGCGCACCCGGTAACGTGCGAGATACCGCACCAGCTTGCCGAAGCTGCCCCGGAAATCCTTCGCTTTCTCCACAGGATGAGCGGCGCCGGGACCTCCCGGGCCGTGACCGAGACCGGGTCTGTTTGTCTTTTGACTCATTGCAACTCCTCCTCTGAAAGCTGGGATACGGCAATCTCGCGGTAAGTCGGGCAGGAAGCCAGCAGCTCCTTGTGCGTTCCCTTGCCCACAATCCGTCCGCCGTCCAGCACGATGATCTGCTCCGCGTTCATGATGGTGCTCACACGCTGCGCCACCAGCAGAACAGCGGCATCCTTTGTATATTCGCGCAGAGCGCGGCGCAAAGCAGCGTCTGTTTTGAAATCAAGAGCGGAAAAGCTGTCGTCAAAGACATAAACCGGCGCTTTTTTGGTCAAAGCGCGGCCAATGGCAAGACGCTGCTTCTGTCCGCCGGAGACATTTCCTCCCCCCTGCGCAATCGGTTCGTCAAAGCCCTGCGGCTTTTCCTCGATAAACTCGGAAGCCTGCGCCACGCTCGCGGCCCGACGGACGTCCTCGTCTGTGGCTTTGGGAGAGCCATAGGCCAGATTGGAGCGGATCGTACCGGAAAAAAGGTTCCCCTTCTGGGGGACAAACCCAATCCGTTCCCGCAGATCCTTCTGCGTGACCTCACGGACATCCAGCCCGCCGACAAGCACCTGTCCTTCGGTTGCATCATAAAAACGCGGCACCAGGTTGACCAGTGTACTTTTTCCGCTTCCTGTCGCGCCGATAAAGGCCGTCGTCTCGCCCGGCTTCGCTGTGAACGTGATATCGTGCAGCGTATCCTCCTGCGCGCCGTCGTAGCGGAAGGAAACATGGCGGAATTCCACTCCGCCCGTCTGCGGCCCAAAGCGTTTCGGCGAAACCGGATCCTGCACGGAGGGAACCGTCTCGAGCACCTCCGCTACGCGGTCGCCCGCAACGGCGGCACGCGGCACCATGATAAACATCATGGAAATCATCAGGAAGCTCATGATCACCTGCATCGCATACTGCATAAAGGCCATCATATCGCCCACCTGCATGGCGGCAGCTTCGATCTGATGCGCGCCGACCCACACGATCACCAGGTTGATGGCGTTCATGCAGAACATCATGGCCGGCATGAGGAATACCATCACACGGTTGACAAACAGGTTAACGCTTGTCAAATCGCGGTTAGATTTGTCAAAGCGCTTTTCCTCCTGCTCCTGCGTACCAAAAGCGCGGATGACCATCATACCGCTGAGGTTTTCGCGGGTCACCAGATTCAGGCGATCGATCAGCTTCTGCACGATTTGGAACTTCGGCCGGGAGATCGAAAACACCACAGCGATGATGCCAATCAGAAAAAGCGCGCCCACCACAATGATTCCACTCATAGAGACGCTCTTCTGCAGCGCCATGGCCGAACCGCCAATCGCCATAATGGGCGCATAGCAGATCAGCCGCAGGCCCATGACGATCAGCATCTGCACCTGGGTGATGTCGTTTGTGGTGCGGGTGATGAGGGAAGCCGTGGAATAGCGGTCAAATTCCGCGCTGCCGAAGCTCTCCACCGTCGCAAACACATCGCGGCGCATGGAACGGGCCACGCCCGCCGCAATCCGCGAAGCGTTGAATCCGACCAGGATGGTGCAGGCAGCACCCGCCAGCGTAACCAGAAGCATTTGCAGGCCGACACGCAGAATATACCCGCTGCGCATACCATCCGTGTCCACACCAAGCTCCTCATAAAAGGGGCGGATCAGCGCTGTAGCAATCTGCTCCCGCATCGAAGAATCCAGCGCCTGCGCATAGCTGCGCGTCTCCTCCATGGTTTCCTGCGGAAGCTGCTCAAACAGGGGCTGCATGCTGTAAAGAGCCTGCACATCCATCTGCGTTTCGCCGGTCTGTGCGTCCTGTGCTTCCCCGCCCGACGGCTCCGAACCGGTTCCGGCCTGTTCCATCATGAGTTCGGCACTCTTTGTCATAGCCGCCGCGGCCTTTCCGAACAGCTCCTGCGCTTCAGTCTCACCGCCTTCCCGCAGCACACAGATATCCTCCTGTGCCGCAGCGGGGTAGGAATCCGTCAGAATGCTGTCGCTTCCCGCGGCGACGGTTTCATAGCATCCTTCCAGACGTGCGGCGTCCTCGCCGCTCAAAAACACTTCCAGAAACGACAGGCCCTGACGGCTGATGGCTTTGGGTGCGCTTTCCTCCACGCCTCCCTGCTGGATACCGACGTTTACGATATCCGACATCAGGTTCGGCAGCGTCAGATCGCACACCGTCTGCCCGAACAAAAGCGCGACACAGAGCACAATCAGGCCCAGATAGGGGCGCAGATACTTGGCAAGCTTTTTCACGGTTGTCTCTCCTTCTTTGCAGTCCACTCATTCCGGCGTTCCCCGGCATCCTCCTCCCAAAGCGCGTCAAGCGCCTCGGAAAGCTGTTCCATCAGCGTGATAAGCTGTTCCATATTTTCCGCTCCCAGCTTGTTTTCCAGCCGGTTGAGAAAATTCCGGGCCTTTTCCAGCGCTGTCTCGATCGCCTCGTCCCCTTCCTTCGTCAGAGAAACCTTGACACTCCGGCGATCGCCCGGGTCGGTGCTGCGTACGACGAATCCCTTGGCCTCCAGCACTCCCAGGCTCTGCGAAACCGCCGGAAGGCTGGTATGGGTGCAGTGATGCAAATCTCCGATCCGCATCGAATCCTCCCCCTGCCGGTGCAGATGCTCCCGCATATGGTACAGAAGAAAGAATTCATTCTGTGATAAGCCCGGTGTTCGCAGTACCGGGCGGTTTTTTTTCAGGCTGCGCAGCACTTCCAGCAGCCGCTTTTTTTGCTCCTGTTGCAACAGACTCCCTCTTTTCCAGACTGTCATGGGAAAAACATACTGGCAGTTTTCCCCACAGACAGGCTTTTATTTTATTTAGTAACTTAATAATTATACTACGAAACAATTATGACACGGATCTAACTAAAATTTGAAGGATTTTTGAACGCAATTTTCTTCCTCTTTTTGGAAATTAAAATTTTTATGTGTTTATTTTGCAGAAAGAAAGAGTTTGAAATACCACTATGTGCGTTTCTGTTTTGTTCAAAAAGTTTTCTTTTGTACATTCTCCACCTTTATGGTTGAAATTGCACATGTTAGGTTGCGAAATGTGGATGAAAGAGCACACAAAATATATCATAATGTAGATAGCATTATGCACAAAACATATTGTAAAACAGCACAAGTTAGCAAAGAAATGCATAGTTTTTTTGAAAAAATCAAGAACAGTTTGTGAAAACGCAGAAAAAACCAAAAAAAACCGTGCTGAAAACGCGACAAACTCACATCTGTTTCTTCCTGTAAAAATTCACAATTCCGAATCTTACAAATCGAAGGAAGAAACGGAAAAAGGCACCGCATTTCTTTGTCTGTGAAAATACAGCAAATTGTGCCAGCACACATTCATCAAGAAAGGGGTCGATCACACATGGGAGAAAACACTGTGACAAGAAAGGCGGGACGGCTCTCGGGGCGACGGCAGAAGCAAATCAAGCTTGTCCTTTTTCTTCTTCCGTTTATGGCCATGGTAGCCATTTTCAGCTATGTGCCGCTGTTCGGGTGGAGTTACGCTTTCGTCGATTACTCTCCCGGCCTGCAGATTTGGGAATGCGATTTCGTTGGGCTCAAATATTTTGAGCGTATTTTTACAAACTCCAAAGATTTCATCAAGGTCATGCGGAATACGCTGGCCATCTCCTCTCTGAACATCTGCTTTTCCGTACTTCCTGCTATTTTTGCGATTGCGATTTCACAGGTAAAATACAAGAAATTTGCGAAGATTGTACAAACCTGCACATCAATTCCCAATTTCATCTCCTGGGTTCTTGTGTATTCCATTGTATTCATGCTGCTTTCCTCGGAAAACAGCGCGCTGAACAACATTCTCATGGGGCTGGGTGTGATCAGCGATCCGGTCAATCCGCTGACCAACGCGGACCATGCCTGGGCGGTTCAGGTATCCATCAACATCTGGAAAACTCTCGGCTACAACGCCATCATCTATCTGTCCGCCATCACCTCAATCGATCAGGAGCTGTATCAGGCGGCCGATGTCGACGGTGCGAACAACTGGCAGAAAATCCTGCACGTTACTATCCCCGGCCTGCTGTCCACATTCTTTGTTCTCCTGCTGCTGGCGATCTCCAACATGCTCTCCAACGGCTTCGATCAGTTCTGGCTGCTGGGCACCGGCATGACATGGGACAAGTTGGAAGTCTTTGATACCTATGTGTACCGCATGGGTATTCGGAACATGGAATATTCCCTTGCCACCGCGATGGGCATTTTCAAGTCGGTGGTCAGCATTCTGCTTTTGTCCTTTGCCAACTTTGCCTCCAAAAAACTCAGAGGCAACTCCATTTTCTAAAGCCGGCATCGGACATTATTTGAGATTACCACGAAAGGATTTGAATGTATGGAGAACAAAAAGAAGCTGACCGTCCCCGGCGCAATCAATATTTTCATCCTGGTTCTGTTCACCTTCCTGTGTCTGTACCCAATGTGGTACATCTTTATCAACTCCTGGTCATCCCCCGCGGCAGTCAACCGCGGCGTGTACTTTATCCCGCTGGAATTCACCACCGAAGCTTATACAAATCTGGTCCAGATTCCGGGGCTGACATCAAGCATCTTCGTCTCCTTTGCCAGAACGATTTTCGGCACCATTCTCACGGTGCTCTGCTCCAGCTTCACGGCCTATCTGCTCGCGGATAAATTTCTGCCAGCAAAAAAATTCCTGTACCGTTTCTTTATTATTACCATGTATGTCAACGCGGGATTCATTCCTTATTATCTGACGATCAGCGCATTGAACCTGAGAAACAATTTTCTCGTTTACATCCTGCCCACCGCCGTACAGGCCTATTTCATCATTCTGATTAAAACATACATCGAATCCATTCCCGGTGAAATGATCGAATCGGCAGAAATTGACGGTGCGGGGATCTTCCGCATCTATGCGCAGATTATCATGCCCTTGTCCAAACCTATCCTGGCATGCATCGTGGTATTTACCGCTGTAAACCAGTGGAACACCTGGTCGGATGACATGTTCTTCATGCAGGGACGCGGCGCGGCAAATCTGCACTGCCTGCAATATCTCCTGTACCAAAACCTGCAATCCAACGTGGTCACCTCTGTGGGAGCCGGCGCGGCGGCTGGCGCGGCTGTCAAGGTCAGCTCCATGACGCTCCGCATGGCCATGAGCTTTGTCACGATTTTCCCGATTCTGTGCGTCTATCCCTTTATGCAGCGTTACTTTACCAAGGGCATCATGCTCGGTGCGGTGAAGGGCTGAAAGCGTGTGACTGTGTTCTTACTATTCATTTCCGGCAGGGAATGAAATTTCATAGTAGGAAAATAAGAAGGAGAACATATGAAAAAGAAGTTTGTACTTAAAATGATTGCTGCTGCGCTTGCTGTTTCGATGGTTGGCGGCATGACTGCCTGCAGCTCTTCCGAAGGAACTTCCTCCGCACCGTCGGGAGACGGTTCCACCGCCTCTGACGCTTCCGCCGGAGAAAACGGCGGCGAAGAATCCAAATTTGCGGAGCGTGTGGCTCTTGACGTTGTGGCGTTTGTCGGCAGCGGTGAAGCCGACGGCCTGAGAAGCGATCCGGTGTCCAAATATGTGGAGGATTCCCTGAACATTGATCTGTATCTGACCGCTCTGACCGAGGCGGACTGACCGACACAGCTGGCCGCCCTGATGGCGAGCGGCGATCTGCCCGATATTTTCATGCTGTCCGATCCGACCAAGCAGCTCCCGATGCTGATTCAGTCCAATTCCGCGCTGAATCTGGAGCCTTATCTGGAGGAATACGCCCCCAACACCGTCAACGATCCCGCCGGCGCTCTGATGATCGAGGCGCAGCGTCTGCCCGCGAACAGTCCGGACGGCAACATGTATCTGTGGGGCATGTGCAAAGGCTCCTGGGATGACGGCACGGTACCGACCTGCGGCCACTACATCCGCTGGGATCTGTATAAGGAAGCCGGTTATCCGAAGCTGGAAAGCTATGACGAGGACCTGCTGGATGTTCTCGAGCAGCTTGTGGCTCTCGAGCCGGAGACCGAGGATGGTCTGAAAACATATGGCCTTGGCGCATGGTTTGGCGCCGGACAGGGCTGGGGCGAATGGGTATTTACCTTTGGCCTTGGGCCGCAGGAAGGCGTCAACCTGATCGAAACCACAGGCCGTGTGCTCGGCGTTTCCACGGTGGACTCCACCCCGCTGGAAAACAACCAGCTCACCGACCCGGAGGGGATTTTCTGGAGAGCGGTCCGCTTCTACAACAAAGCCAACCAGAGAGGCCTGCTCGATCCCGACTCCTTTACCATGACCTCCGATATCTATGAGGAAAATCTCAAGGCCGGCAAATACATGTTCAATGTACCCGGCTGGATGTCCACCAGCGCCAATACAGAATTCAACAAAACCGAGGGCAACCAGAAAACTTTCATCTCCCTGCCCAGCCTGAGCGGCGACGCGGAGGATCGCTTCGGCAACATGTACCGCAGTGAGCGTCAGTATGTTGTCAACGCGCAGACGGAATATCCGGAGAGATGTGTCGCCCTGCTCGATTTCGTTTCCACTTATGAATTCTCCCGCATCGCCTGGAACGGCCTGGAAGGCCAGTACTGGAACATGGAGGACGGTGTCCCCGTGCCGACCGACGAGTATCTGACCGTAACCAAGGACGACGCTCTGGGAGTGGAAACCGGTGTGAATGTGTTCCATCACTTCTGCGGCTTCGGCAACGGTACGATCGAGCCTTCGACTGACGTTGCGATCGATCTGTATCAGTTCTCCGACAAGGCAAACGAAGCAAAGCTGAACGATACCATGAAGGACTTCATTGCGCATTACGGCCAGGAATCCCAGGTCGATGTTTACCGCGCCGAGACTCCCACCACCGACTCCATGATGTACATCTCCTTCGGCGATCCGGAAGGCGATATCGACACGTATGTCAATGAAATCAACGCATATATGGGCACCAACGTCGTTCTGGCTGTTGCCGCTGCCTCCGATGAAGAATTCGAACAGATCCGCGATAACATGATTGCTGAGCTGCAAAACAACTATCATGTGGACGAAGTGTTTGAGTATTTCTATAACGAGGCTGTCGCTCAGGCGGAGGATGTCGCCAAGCTGGTCGAAATGAACAAAGCCATTCAGGCCGAATAAGTGCTGCCAGCCTATATTCCGTTCTGTATCCATGGAACAAAGAAGCTTGCCCGGGACACCATTTGGATGCCCCGGGCAAGCTTTCTTGCTCAATAGACTGTCATAAAAGCGATTCTGCGCTGTGAAAACAGATGTATCCAGATTCAGCCTGGGTTTAGAGAGGAGAATTTACATGTCATTCAAAAAAGGGAAGGAAATCATTGAATACAGAAATTATTATCTCCCTTCCCATTTTCCCCTTGTGTTCCTGAGTGGACCCAAATGGAAAATTTCTGATATTCCAAGCGAGCGTCTCCATTTCCATAACTGTCTTGAAATTGGGATTTGCCATTCCGGAAGCGGGACTCTGCGATTTTGCAACGGTCAGGAAATTCATTTCTTTGCGGGAGATATCACCTGTATTCCGCGTAATACGCCGCACACCACGTTTTCCGATCCCGGTACAAACAGCCGTTGGTCGTATCTCTTCTTTGATCCCCGCCAGCTGTTTATTGATCTGCTCCAGCCCAATTCTCCTCTTTTTTTCCTTCAGGAAGATGTAAAAAAGTACATCATACCTGCTCAACCTTCCACCAATATTTCCTTTTTGGCACAGGCCTCCATTCAGGAGCTTTCTCTTCCTTCGGCCAATCCTATTTTAGTCAGAAGCTATCTGTTTACCCTGTTCACAGAAATTATGCACTTCCAAAGCAAGCAGCCCGTTCCCACTGCAATGGAAAAGGAAACCCGCCGCACAGCAGGGAGCAACATTCTTCGGGTCGCCCCCGCTCTGGATTATATCGAGGACCATTACATGAATCAATTCTCCATGGAAACACTGGCAAACCTCTGCCACATCAGTTTGACGCATTTCAGACGAATTTTTCAAGAAGTGATGGGGATCAGTCCTCTGCATTATCTCAACAGTGTCCGCATCACAAAAGCCTGTGAACTCCTGACCAACACCAACCGAACCATTCTTGACATTGCCGAAGCGACCGGATTCAGTTCGCTGAGCAATTTTCACCGCCAATTCAGCCAAATGGTACACCTGACACCATCGGAATACAGAAAGCAGGTTCTCAGCGGGAATCCGGAGGGGCAGAACCCTTCCATCATCCGATATACCGGCTGGATGGAACCATAACTGCCATCCAAAGCCGCTTGAAACATGAAAAAGCCGACCCCGAAGGGCCGGCTTTTTCTTTTGCTTGAGGGTATATTGAGGAGGGTAGAACATGAATCAAAGAATGGTGCGGCTCCATTTCCTTGATTACAGCTTTATTATAGCCACATTGCTCAAAATAGTTGTTACAGCGCTGTGAATATTCTTTGAATTATTCCCTTGCATTTTAAAACAAGAACAGAGATAGTTTTTACAAACATTTGTTTGACTAGTGACAGCTTTTATGCTATACTATATACAATCCGTAAAAATCCAAGCGATAATGACATGTTCCACTTGGAAAGGGTGAAGGATATGCTTACCAAAAGCCAGCAAAAGGTTTATGATTATTTAAAAAGCAGAACAAGAGATGGTCTGCCTCCTACTGTACGGGAAATCTGTCTCGCCACAGGCCTGCGTTCCACGTCGAGTGTTCACGCGCATCTGAAAACACTGGAACGGGAGGGGTACATCATCCGCGATCCGGGGTTAAACCGTGCCATTCACATTGTGGGAGAACGAAGCGCGGTGCAGGTGCCGATTGTGGGACGCGTAGCCGCCGGACAGCCCATTCTGGCGGAACAGCACATAGAGGGATATGTTCCGTTTTCTCCTCCCCATGGATCGGGAGAAGAATATTTCGCACTGAATGTGCGTGGCGACAGCATGAAAATGGCCGGCATTCTCAACGGTGACATTGTTGTTGCCCGCCAAACTTCCACCGTGCGCGACGGGGAAATCGCAGTCGCTTTGATCGAAGATGAAGCAACCGTTAAAACCTTCTACCACGATAAGGATTGTATTCGCCTGCAGCCGGAAAATCCTGATTACCAGCCTATCTATGTTACAGACGTGACAATCCTTGGCCGCGTGGTAGCGGTTATCCGGTATTATTAAAGGGTATTTCAAAAATTGGGCGATCCATCCGGATCGCCCCGCCTTTATTTTTGTTTTTTTCCATTTTGCGGCTGCGGGATGGGATACAGCTCCGCATAGGCTTCCCCCTCCGCTTCATCATCCGGCGGCGTGGGAATCAAACCGGTGCATTCTCCGCAGGAAACCACACCGCTTAAATCGTTGAGCTCCTCCTCCGTTTCCCAGGGAACATACGCCTGTCGATCCTCAGGTACGAAATTCTTCTGTTCTTTTTTCATGATTGTTTCTCCTTTGGCGGAACATTTGCCCCGCTCTTTTGCAGTATACCCCGACACGTTCGGGATATCACAAAGAGCCCGAAACTGGAAGCGATTCACTTGAGTGATTTTATGTTTCTCATTTTTTATTTAGGAGAATTTCCCATGTTTTACGATTATTTCAGCCGTCTCTGTGCCAGAAAGGGTGTAAGTACCTCGCGGGCTGCGGAAGATATCAATCTTTCCCGGTCCACAGTCTCCAAATGGAAAAACGGATCGACGCCAAGCGGTTCCACTCTTCAGAAGCTTTCGGAATACTTTGGAATCCCGGCGGATTATCTGCTGCGTGGAGAAGAGCCTTTCACCGAAACACAGCCGGATTTGACATTTAACGATTTCACCTATGCCCTTCACAACGAGACGAAAGAGCTGTCGCCGGAAAACAAACAGCGCCTCCTTGAATTTGCCCGATTGTTTAGAGCGGAGCAGGAAAAAGAAACAAAGGAGAAATGATATGGTACAGCTTTCACAGTTGTACGGAGAACTGCGCAAACAGGATATTCATCTTTATTTGAGAGATATCGGTTTCTCGCAAGCCGCCACCATTGAGTATCAGCAAAAATACGCCATTTTCCTCGACCCTGCCTGCTTTTCAAGCCTGCGAAATATGAAAGCAGTGCTGGCGCATGAAATAGGACACTGTGCAACAGGGTGTACGCACCGCATGAGCAGTCCCATCGATTTGGTCGAGCGGCACGAGTATAAGGCTGAACGTTGGGCTATAGAATCATGCCTCCCTTTTGATAATCTTCAGCAAGCCATGCGGGAAGGGTTCCGGGAGCCATGGCAGCTTGCGGAATATTTTGAAATGCCGGAAGATTTCATTTGTCGTGCCATTGCGTATTATACCGGACCGCGTGCTCTTCATTTTAATGAAGCATAAAGCATTTTCTTAAGACATTATGTTAATTCAAGTTTTCCCCAAATTCCACAGTGCTTTTACTGTGGAAAAAAGGGAAAAGACGGGAAAAATCAGGAAATACCAAGAAAAAACGAGTGCTGCTTTGTGGAAAACCCTGTGGAAAATGTGAAAAATACGGAATGTGAATTTTTCTTTTAACTCAATTTCAGTTTTATGTCAAGAAACTGCTTTATCTTTTGGAACCACAGATAAAATCATTTCTACTTTTTCACCATTTCCTCTTGCAATTCAGAAAGAAATGTGATAATATAACAAAGCATTATAGAAGCAATAAATGGAATTATGTTTTGCGGGAGTAGTTCAATGGTAGAACATCAGCTTCCCAAGCTGAATACGGGGGTTCGATTCCCCTCTCCCGCTCCATGAAGGGACGACAAAATAGATGTCGTCCCATTTTTTTCAGGTTTCATGCGGGTTTGCGGGCATTTTGAGCCCGAATTTTCAAGTGCGCTGCACCGTAGATGTCCAAACCCTGAAATCAGATATTTTTCCCTTTGCGGAGCCTTCCGTCCGTTTTTTCGGGCAAAAAGGCTCCGCTTTTTTGCGTTTTGAGGACAATTCATCGCTGCGGAACAGGTAGAATTTCTTTGCTCTCCCCGTATCTACAATCCATGGGAAGTAAACGACCTTTAGAGAAAGACATAGCGCTTTGTGTACAACGGCAGTATTCGCACAACATATCCGGAGAGACATCGTCAGGCTGAAATTCACAGCAAAGAGCACAGCGTGAAAATGAATTCTCCAAAGCTTTCCTATGAGGAAATGGGAAACTTCAGGAGATGGTGTAGGGCGAGGTGATCGGCTATGTGGGAACCACCGGAGCCCCAACGGGCAGCCATCTGCACTTTGAGGTAAGGGGGAATGGGGAGAGTGTGGATGTGATGGAGTGGTTGTTATAGATTCCATTAACTATGTCGTAAAGATTTGATATAATTACGGTTCACTACATTACTCCTTGCTATCCTGCATATCAATGTATTTGTTAGCCTGTAATTGATACATTTCATAATAAATTGAACGATTTTTCATTAATTCCTCATGTGTACCTTGTTCAGCTACATGTCCGTTATCAATTACTATAATTTTGGACATTTTATAAGTTAATGTGAGTCTATGTGATATAACAATAAAAATTGAATCTGCTCTCTTTTCTTCCATAATTCTTTTATACAAAAGATATTCAGAACGTGGATCCAGACTACTTGTTGGTTCATCCATAGCAAGTACAGAAGCATTGCTAACATATAGACGGCATATGGCCATTTTTTGAGATTCACCACCACTCAGTTCTACTCCATCTGGATATAATTGACTTGTAATGGGTGTATCAATAGAACGTTCAAATCCATTGATTTTTTCCTTTAAATCCATTTGCTCTAATGCGTCCCATATTTTCTTTTCTTCAATTTTTCTTCCTAGTGATATATTATCTCTAATTGAAAATGCGTAAATAGCATAATCCTGGAATAAAACACAAATTGCATTTCGCAAAGATTCTGTATTATATTGTTTTATGTTTTTGTGATTTACAAATATTTCTCCTGACTGGGGATCATAAAGTCTAAGCAAGAGTTTTATAATGGTTGTTTTCCCTGCACCATTTTTACCAATAACAGCCGTTTTTTCGCCAGCAGAAATTTTAAAGGATATATTGTATAGAGCATTACTCTTACAATTTGGATACCTAAATGTTACATGGCAAAATTCGATCTCATTTATTTTGTCTAGGGTTTCTCCAGAAGTGTTTAATGTATGACTTTCTTCTGAATTAAGAAACTCTATATAGTCACGTGCATACATACTATTACTATATAATTTACTATATACATCTCCAAACTGTAAAATTGTATTTTTAAATTGACTATATGCATTTACATAAGTAAAGTACTGAGAAATGGCAATTTTTTTTAATACGACAGAAACACCGAAGTATAGTGCAACAAAACTGGATTCTAATAAATTCCATATTCCAGAAACTGATTGATAAGGCATTTTTTCTTTTATATTTGCTTTAATTAATTCAATAGTACATTTATCAAAATTGCTTTTTAAACCAAGTGCAAAAGAACTTAAATTAGAAGTTTTTACTTCTCTAAGTAAGTTGCGGAATGTAAAAAAGACGGTAAATATAATTTAATTGTTTGTTTTTTCACTTACCTTAAAATTATAGACATAGTCGCGTTTTTTTATTAGATTTGTTAATATAAGATTTAAAAAAATAGTCGCAAACATTAACAAATACATGTATAAATCCATCCATACAAGAAGGCTACTAATTAAAAGAGTATTTGTTAGCGATAAAATAAATGTAGATATAATTGAGTTCACACTATTAACAACATTACAACAATTTGCATATGCTCGATTGTATTTATCATACGATGTAGTGTTATCAAAGAAACTTAAATCCAGATTGATTGTTTTTTGCATTAATTCACTTAAAATTGAAATATGAAGGCGTTCCATTTTTACTTTGTCATACCAGGAAAATATTATATTTATTACCCATATAGATAATAGTATAATTGTGAATACGAAAATAACTTTTATTACATTAAAAATGTCATCTGACAAAACAGCGTCAATGACATACATTGGCATTAAAATTGATGTAATACTTGATACACTGCTTAGTATGGAAACGAAAATTCTTAAAAAAAGAGTAAACGATTAAATTTATAGACCTTTTTTAGAATATACCAATTATTTTTTATTAATCTGCCCCTCGTCCACCATCTGCAAAATCGGCGGGATTAACTCGGTCAGGCGGATATATCGCTGTACGGTGGTCTTTCCAATACCAAAGCCCAGCGCCACTGTTTCGTCCGTCCGCAACTTCGTCCCAACTTGGAGCTGTTGACAAAGTGGCCTCTGAAAATCAGCAATGGGAATTTGAGCAGAAAAAAAGACGCTCACTGGCGTCATTTCGTGTTCCATATCAACCGCTTCAGGTTCA
>NZ_NFJU01000089.1 GCF_002160025.1 Anaeromassilibacillus sp. An200 | reverse complement strand
CGCTTCGCTGGCAGTGTACGACACTACCATGCACTGTCTGACACTACACGGAGGTATTGTTTCATATTACACATATTGGAACAAGGTGTGATTAGATTTTACGCTTACACAGATATGAGTAGCTGGAAAAAAGAAGTTGGATAAGAACACTGTTTGAAGTCTGCTTATGCTCGAATATCCACACTGGTTGCGGTGCCTTCCATAGGAACCTGGGCGGCTGCTTTCATTTCTGCACGGGCCGCACTATACGCCTTCGCATATATGTCGGTGGAAGCATCTATTAACTTGGTTTCTGCCTTGGTCTGAATCTCAATCCAACTGCCGTCACAAGTTTGAGCAGCGATCATTTCTCCATTCGGCGCATATACTTCGGCGGTGGGATGAAGCCCTCCAACATAGGCTTTCATGGAATATCCCCCAATCAGCCTTGCCAAAAGTGTGCCATACCGGCTCGACGCTTTCTGAATATAGGCAGCGGCTTGTGCAACTGGCTTGGAACGGTTGGGGGAGACTGTCCTTCTCATGTGGGAAAGACTGTACTGCACATAATCTTCCGACATATAGACGCCAGCCTTGGCGTCTTTTTTGGCCTGCTCTTGAATCCCTAAAATATAGCGGTCAGTCATGGCATTTTCAGCCTGCTTTTGAGCGGACATCTGAATTTGCGGCGTCTCGCCCCACTTGGCTGCTTCGCTGGTTCTTAATCCACCAATTTGCATCTGTACTCCCTCCTTTATCCAATTCCTATATAGGCTCCTTTATCAATACTATCGGCGAAAATTGAAAACTTTTAACAGTAACTAGGCCATTATCCAGCTTCGTCAATCTACGATTTCAACACTCTCCGCGATGGTGATGAGGACATCCTCCGGCAAAGAGGAAATGATGCAAAATAGCACATCGTCTCCATCAGGGTGCCACACCAGCGCATTGCCTTCTCCTGCCTGGGAGGCCTGATAGAAGTCCGCCTGCACCTGTCCAACCTGAACCGTAGAAACACAGCGATAGTCATCAATATAAACTGTGTCTCCACCATTCTCTCCATAGGTGCAGGAGAATGAGATCATCTGGCCGTCGGCGTTCGTATAAACCACGTTTTTGAGAATAGGGAGATCCGTCTGCTTGGTTTCCTCATACCCTTCCGGCAGCCATGTCGGCGCATAATTTTCCATTTGTTCCGCATCAGACGGCCGCACATTTTCTGCCATGTCAATCAGCTCCTCTTTGCTGAAAAAGCCTGACAAATAAAAGGCCGTTTCTCCATCTGGAGACGTCCAAACGATTGAACTTCCAACATCCGGGGAGTTGGAGAGGTAAAAATCTGCGGGGACATCTCCCACATAGACGCGCTGCTGTGTGCTGGTGGATGTGTCAATGAACCAATAGGACGAATCAACGCTGGGTTGATAATTAAATTTCAGCAATTCCCCGCTTTCATTGACATATGTTTCGCAAATGCAATTACCTATGGTATTTGTTGCCCATTCTGTATAGCCGTCCGGAATCCAGGACAGGGAATATTTCGGGGAAATTTCTTCTTCCGAGGACTGCCCTTCGGAAGTCTGCGTCCCGGAATCTGTTCCCTCAAAATGATACACGGAGTATGTACTATATGTTTCTTTTATCCAGCGAATAAAAGCCTCCCTTGCCTCTGCATCGACTGTCAACCATGCGCCGCCGGTCAGGATAACCGCCAGAACAAAGCACGCTACACTTTTTGCAAACTTATAAAGCACCGGATGGTTTGCCCTGCGGGAGATCCGGCGTATCTTTTTTTGGAACGAATTTGAAAACTCATGCTCACATTCTTCAGGAGCAGGAAGCGAATCCAACATAACTTGGTCAGCCTCAACAGCTGCTGCTTTCAGCATCTCCTCGGTAATCACAACTTGCCCTCCTTTTCGTATAGGTCTTTTAATCTGGCCTTGGCACGTTGATCGAGTTTTGACGCTGCGGCAAATGACAACCCCAGAATAGACGCCATCTCCTTCACACTATACCCTGGACATACCGGAGCAGGATCACTTCACGATACCGTGCAGGGAGCTTCAGGATACAGGCTGTCAGAGTGTTTTCCCCCTCATAAATCACCTGGATACCCTGAACAGTGTCGTTCAGTTCAAGCATTTGGTGTCTCTTATGCCGCCTATACAAGTCGATTGCTTTGTTCTCAACAATCGTAACGACATAGCCCTTGGTTTTTGGACACTTCGGCTCTCCGATTTTTTTCATATTTTCTGCCACATTGAGAAATGCCTGATGAACGGCATCCTCAGCATCCTGTTCGTTATGTAAAATCTCGTTGGCCACATGAAACATAAGGCCGCGATACTCCAGATAGATTTGCTCAAACTTTGAGCGATCTTCTGGAGTATCAATCATTTGCAAATAGATTATCATGGTATATACCCCCGGTCGCTATGTCTTTGATTATATCATGCAAGGTTCACTTTACACAAGTAAAGAGCAGCTTGATGGTCATGTGGGAGTATCCTGGACTCAAAGATACAGCCGCCAAGGGGTCTGTATCTGTTTTATGTTTTAATCCCGTTTTGTCTTTGAAAAATCTGGACAATCCCCTCAAAACAACATATCTGCTATTATGTGCGGCTCCTGATGGGGGCTGCATTTTTTATATAAATCGACTTGAACCATAGCCATTTCAACATAATTAGATTTTGTGTGTCCAAAATGTGCAGTATTGAGCGTTATGAGATATAACCTGACACATCTTTTTTCCTGTTTATCATTATTAGTGACACGAAAATCTATTTTTGGACACTATTTCTTAAAATTATGTGCAACAGGCTTCTGGAATGTAGATCAACGGGTAAAAAGATAGGGGTGTTCGCTGTCAAGCTAAAAGTTTGCAGGTGAGTCCTCTTACCATAAATTTTTGTGCGGCACGAATTTTTATTTCCAGTGGTTAGGATGAGACAATGCTTATAAGGACAATAAAGGCTGCCATTCTGTTTACCTTAAATGGGATGACATTCTTCTAATGGTATGATGTTCGGCGGTCTGCAAAGGTGGCCGCCATGGTGCAAGCAAAATATCGACAAAATCAGAGGAATTTTTTACTTTTACGAAAATGCTCCGCTCCACTCAGCAACTTTTTAATTGTCCAATTAGAAGTTGACCATACACAGATTAACGCCAGTTTCCCGGCTTGGGAGACTGGCGTTTTTGTTTGTCGTTATTTGTGGAAATCCCGCGCATTTTGCCGATGTCGTTCTCCGCCCCTGTTCGATTCACTTGACCTATCAGCTGTCTGTGAATCGAACAGGAGGTACATAATGAAGCAAATCAATCTTCGAGACCTATATCCAGATGTTTATAAAGAGGATACCTTTGTAGAAGTCTCTGACGAGATACAAGCTGCTTTTCAATCTGCCCAGCGCGCCGAGGCAGCCTATAACCGCCAAAGGTATCGCTATAAAGCCCATTATTCCCTGGATCGGGGAGATGGCATTGAACACAATTCCCTTGCAAGGCCACTGACACCGGAGATGATTCTGGAGAACAATTTCCTCAAAGAACAGGTGTATGCCGCTGTGATGTCTCTGCCAGATCTGCAAGCTAAGCGAATCTACGCCCGGTATTACTTGGGGATGACCATTACTGAAATTGCACGCACAGAAGGAGTTAGTAAAAGCCGGATTACGGAAAGCATACAGCGTGGGCTAAAGAGCCTTGCCGGAAATCTGAAAAAAATTCTTGGGTAGGCGGAACTTTCCCTTGATATTGGTCATGGTTATCAGAAGCAGAGTTTTATCATCTGCTCTGATAGCAGCTTGCTACGAAAATAAGTAGCGAGGGCGTGTACCTTGCTACGAAAATAAGTAGCGAGGGCGTGTACCTTGACAAACAGGTTTTCAATGCCTCATGAAAAACCATCGCAGC
>NZ_NFJU01000088.1 GCF_002160025.1 Anaeromassilibacillus sp. An200 | reverse complement strand
TCAGCAATGCAGTTGGCCGACCCATTCGTGGCCCCTTTAGGGGCGTTGTCTGTACCATGCCCTTCTAGGGCTTTCCCAAGCCCCCGGCTTTGCCGGGGGTCATGACTTACTAGGCTAGTCAAAAATTGAGCCGCAATATAGCGACATAGATTTTGACCCAGTCGGAAAAATAAAATCACTGGAGAGGAAGGGCCTTCTCTTTTCTCCGGTGATTTTGCGTGTGCTCACAGTACTTGCTCCATAAAGCTCCCCTTCTTCTCCGCTGCGCTTTCCTGCATCTGGCGGGTGGCATGCGTGTAAGTGCGGAGGGGGAAGCCCGCGTCATAGTGGCCCAGCATGTGTCAATTGCCGCCGCTTTGCTGCAAGTTCTTTCTTCGCGTCGGCTTTCTCCTTTGCATCTA
The DNA here is from genome assembly GCF_002160025.1 of Anaeromassilibacillus sp. An200. GTDB lineage: Bacteria > Bacillota > Clostridia > Oscillospirales > Acutalibacteraceae > Caccousia > Caccousia stercoris. Next base: position 3,571 of record NZ_NFJU01000088.1, on the reverse strand, counting down.
TAGATTTTCGGAATTGTTCTTCACGGTTTGCAACACAGGTAATCGTCATTATCATGTGGGCAAATACACCTTGTTCCAAAACCACCGCTCGGATAAAATGTGTCGCGCAGACCTCTTTTCCCTTTTAGTCTTGAAGGGGAACAAACAAAGTGGTTTTGCCTTGCTTCAAAATGCCTGCTTGTGCAGTAATACAACTTTTCCCCGCAGTCGACGCAGCGCACAACGCCGGAAAACATATTTGTTTTTCCTGCTCTCGTCGAGCGCGTTTGCTCTTCCATAATTCCTGTACCCGTTTCCATGTGTCAACGTCAATAATTGCTCCATGGGTATTTTCAAACACAAGCTGTTTTCTTCGGGATTCTACAGCTTCTTTTTTGGATTTGCAGGACTGCCTGTAGGTCTTAAAATTCACTGTATGCCCTAAACAGTCTTTCTTTTCCAAAATATCGACTGCCATGGCACTTATCCACAAATATGGATTTTCCGGTATAGAATGATTGACCGTTCTCCCTTTTGCTCGCCAATAGGCGGTTGGAATAAGTACCTTATCCTCTTTCAAAACACGGGCAATCTGCCACAGTCTGTACCCGTGCAGACAAAGGACAAATATCCGTTTGACTACTTCGGCAGCTTCGGGAGCAATCACTCACTGCTTTTTGATTTCAGAGTCTTTCCTGCATCCGTAAGGTGGGGTGTTGCAGAAATGTTCCCCGGCTTCGCCTTTAGACTTCATCACTGTGCGAATTTTCTTGCTGGTATCTTTGGCGTACCACGCGTTGAACAGCGGTTGTTCGGGAAGGGTAAAGACAAACAAGCAGAAACCCAGTATTCATGCGGGTTTGCGGCGGGATGGCTCCCCAAAAGCTGAACTCAGATAAGACAGGCAGCAATACAATCGCATATTGTTTCTCCGGGAGAATGTTGATTTACGTCACATTCTCCCTTTTTTTATTTCAGAAACGAGGTGATTGTTATGAACACGCAAATCATCGCCATCGCCAACCAGAAAGGCGGCGTTGGCAAGACAACGACCTGTGCGAACTTGGGCGTCGGGCTGGCACAGACCGGGAAGAAAGTGCTGCTGATCGACGGGGACCCGCAAGGCAGCCTGACCATCAGCCTGGGCCACCCCCAGCCGGACAAGCTGCCCTTTACCCTGTCCGACGCAATGGGCCGTATCCTGATGGACGAACCGCTGCGCCCCGGCGAGGGTATCCTGCACCACCCGGAGGGCGTTGACCTGATGCCTGCTGACATCCAGCTCTCCGGCATGGAGGTCTCCCTGGTAAACGCCATGAGCCGTGAGACCATCCTGCGGCAATATCTGGACACGCTCAAGGGACAGTATTCCCATATCCTGATTGACTGCCAGCCCTCCCTGGGTATGCTCACGGTCAATGCCCTGGCCGCCGCCAACAGGATCATAATTCCTGTCCAGGCAGAGTATCTGCCCGCCAAGGGCCTGGAACAGCTGCTCCAGACGGTCAATAAGGTGAAGCGGCAAATCAATCCCAAACTCCAAATCGACGGCATATTGCTGACGATGGTGGACAACCGCACTAACTTTGCCAAGGAGATCGCCGCCCTGCTGCGGGAGACCTACGGCAGCAAAATCAAGGTGTTTGGCACCGAAATTCCCCATTCTGTCCGGGCAAAGGAAATCAGCGCCGAGGGCAAGAGCATTTTTGCCCATGACCCCGGCGGCAAGGTGGCCGAAGGCTACAAAAATCTGACCCAGGAGGTGTTGAGACTTGAAAAGCAGCGCGAAAAAAGTAGAGCTGGCCTCGGTAGATGATCTGTTCTCTACCGAAGAAAGCCGTGCCGATGCCCAGCGGGAAAAGGTGCTGGAAATTCCGCTGTCCGAGCTGCACCCATTTAAGGACCACCCCTTCAAAGTCAAGGATGATGAAGCCATGATGGAGACCGCCGACAGTGTGCGGCAGTACGGTGTATTGGTCCCTGCGATTGCCCGCCCGGACCCGGAGGGCGGCTATGAGCTGGTAGCCGGACACAGGCGGCACCGAGCCAGTGAGCTTGCCGGGAAAGAGACCATGCCGGTCATTGTCCGGGATTTGGATGATGATGCCGCCACCATCATCATGGTGGACAGCAATTTGCAGCGGGAAAGCCTACTCCCCAGCGAGAGGGCCTTTGCTTACAAGATGAAGCTGGAGGCAGTCAAGCATCAGGGGGCAAGAACTGATTTAACTTCCCGACAAGTTGGCGGGAAGTTGGAAATGGCCGATGTGATCGGTGCAAAAGCTGGTGACAGCGGCAGACAGGTACAGAGATATATCCGCCTGACGGAGCTGATTCCTGAACTGCTGGATATGGTGGATGAAAAGAAAATCGCCTTTAATCCGGCCTACGAGCTGTCCTTCCTCAAAAAAGAGGAACAGGTGCAGCTCCTGGACGCGATGGACAGCGAACAGGCCACCCCCTCTCTCTCCCAGGCACAGCGGCTCAAGAAATTCAGTCAGGAGGGGCATTTGTCCCTTGATGTGATGCGAGCCATTATGGGTGAGGAAAAGAAAAGCGATTTGGACAAAGTGACTTTTACCTCCGACACCCTGCGGAAGTATTTTCCCAAGAGCTATACGCCCCAGCGGATGCAGGAGACCATTATCAAGCTGCTGGAGGCGTGGCAGAAGAAGCGCCAGAGAGACCAGGAACGCTGAAAGGAGACGCCTATGAGGGATATTTCAGCCCGCGAGCTGAAAGGACACAACATTCTGGCCGTGGAGCGTTTTCAGGATAACACTCGCTGGATGATTGAGTTTTCCGTCCTGAATCCCTGCTCGTATGGCAGTTCCGGCGATGAAATGCGGTTGTTTCTCACGGAGGACGGCTATCAGGCCGCCCTCCTGAGCCAGCAGCGCCGGGAAATCAAAATCAAGCGGTATGCCCGTGTGATTGAGGGCCATGTCCTCGACTTCAAGCCGGGCAAGCGCCGCCATCATGCCAAGAGCAACCACTACTAAGAAAGGAAAGGATGAATATGTGTACGATTCAGGGTATCAAGGACGCCATCCGGGAGAACTACCAGTCCCAGTATGACATGGAATCCGCTGACATTGACCGGCTTTTGCAGTCTCTGCCGTTTTATCAGGACGAGGACCCGTTTGACCGGCTGCCGCCGCCCAAGCGTCTCACCCGCTTTCATAAGGATAGCTGAACGCCACAGTCTTTTTCACGAAAGATTGTGGCTTATTTTATGTCAAAAATCAGAGAGGAGTGAAGTCAATGGCGGTCTTTCGGATTGAAAGAACCCGTGATTATACCGTGATGAGCAATCACCACCTGCGAAATGAAAAATTGTCCCTGAAAGCCAAGGGGCTGCTTTCCATGATGTTGTCCCTGCCGGATGACTGGAACTATACCACCCGTGGTCTTGCGAAAATCTGCAAGGAGGGCGTGGATGCCATCGGCGGGGCGCTGCGGGAGCTGGAACGTGCCGGTTACATCGTGCGTCACCAGATGCGTGACCGGCAGGGCCGGATCAGCGACACCGAGTATGTCATCTACGAGCAGCCACAGCCGAAAAACCCGGATACGCCCCAGCCGGATACGG
>NZ_NFJU01000087.1 GCF_002160025.1 Anaeromassilibacillus sp. An200 | reverse complement strand
TGTAATCCTTATCCGGGTCATAATAATTGCACAGGGAGAGCAGCAACAGCCAGATGGTATTTCCGGCCTCCTTCGGGTACATCCGAAGCGCCACGCAGGGCGCATGGTCACTGTCAACAAAGGGCCTCCCATAACGCATAAACTGGTCGATCAGCTTTTGGGCCATCTCCCGGTATTCTTCATAGGGGTTCTGTTCCGCCTGTTGATGGAGAACCGTCATCAGCAAGTTGAACCAGTCCTCATGCGTATCCAGTTTTACGGGCGGTAAAGACGCCATTTTTATCACCTCATCTTTCCATGGCGGCGGCCTGCCGCTGCCGGGGAATGGAAAACCCGTAGACTTTGGCGATGTCGTCGCCCAGTCTGCGGGTCACTCTCGTAATATCGGCGCGGGTTGCAATGCCGCGATATAGTTTTTCTTTCAGCAGTTCAATTTGAGAAGGGCTGGCGCTGTCCTTGTAAACGCGGTAGAGGTAAAAGTTCGTGCCATCATGGTGGATGGCGTCGCACCGCAGATCGCCCAGCCGGTCCACATACCAGGTGGAATAATCTGTGTCGGAATACAGGCAGTCTCGGATGTTGCCGCTGGGGATTTCCTTATATCCCATACGCCGACCATTCCACAGGCCCAGGTCGCCTACAACCAAAATCGGCTGGGAAAGCTGCACATTGAGGTTAGCGCGTTCATCATCCAGGTAATCCCCATTGATTTCATACATCAAAGAAATGCGCTCATTTTCGGATAAATCCGGGTATTCTGCCTCCAGATCGTCCCGCCAATCCTCATAGTCCAGGCCATAATTGCTCCAGATGACGTGTCTTTCCTCCTTCATCGGGCTCCACCCCGGTCTTTCTGCCTGGGCTTGATGGGCTGCCCCTGCCCGTCATAGTTTCTGGGATCGGCGGCTGGGGTCTGCCAGCCAAACATGGAGCCGGCCAGCATAGCGGCCTCCTGCGCTTTGGTGACGCCGTTTTTCACATTGCGGTCGTCTGCAAACTCTCGATTCTGTTGAGCGTCAGGAGTTGAAAAATCATAGCAAGGGCTATATCCTTTTTCACCCCTGGTCAGAAGAATCAGCTCCCCGGATGAGGGCAATACACTGAAACACTGCACCGGCAGAGAAGAACGCAGTGGGATCACGCTCCCGTGAGACTGCTCCAAACGCTCTGCAAATTCGCAGATATGGTAAAGGGCGCTGGAATACCCTCCACTGGTTTCAAAATGGGTTTCGTCAATAAACCGGCAAGTGCAGTCGCGGGTTCCTCCGCCGCCAGTGAAAATGCGGATGTGGTCGCCATCTGGAATACGAAACAGCTCCTTGTAGCCGGGCGTGATAAACCGGATGCCCTGTTTGGCCTTTTCCATGTGGTGTTCCAGGAATCGGGCAACGTAGGCGTAGAGGTAAAAGTTGTAGTCTCCATAATTGGGGTTGCACCGGAGCATATAGGTGTGTTGGGGCGTCTGCACCTTAAAACCGTACTCGGCGCAGTAGTTTCCCTCAAACTCAGCCTCCGGGTTCTGATAGCAAAACCTGGTCATGCTGTCACGGGTGCAGAGCAGCCCGTCCTTTTCCCGTAGAGTGTTGACCACTTCATCAAGCTCCGCCTTAAACTCGTCCGTCTTGTATTCCCTCCGGTGGTCGAACCAGGAACTGAAAAACTCCTGGCCGCCGCCAAAATCCCCGCGCAGATGGCCGATACAGCCGGTTTGCCCTTCAAGCTGGCTGCTCTGGCTGTACACATACAGGCGATCCGCCGGGGTCATGCTGGTGATTTTCAGCTCCATCATCGTTCACGTCCTTTCTTTTTCGCTTGTCGGTTTTGTTCCGATATGGCCTTTTCCCGTGCCTGCCAATATTCGGGGTGGTGAATTTGCACGCTGCTATTGATGACAGCCTCATACGCGCCTGGGCCAAAGTGCTCGTTCACCAGAGCCTGGATCATCTTTTTATCCATCAGCTCCCGGAGAGCCACCTGCGCGTCGCAGTCCTCCTCAAAGCAGAGGTAGCCGCCCTTAACAAAGGCGCAGCCCATCGCTTCTTTTCGGAATATCTTTTCCGCCAATTCCCGGCGCACCATAATGCCGCCATGCCCTGGGGTAGAAACGGAATAAACGCCGGGGCAGAGCGTTTCACATTCCTGGACTTTGCCCCATGGGGAATAGGAAGGGACCTCCGGCACAATGGCGTTCTGCCGCTGCTCCTCCAGGCACTGCACCTCCTCCTGCGCCCGCGCCACCAAATCCTTCTGCGCGGAAAACAGGTCGCTGAAATAGTGGCCCCAATCGTAGTCCGTCCGGTTACTGCATTTCCAGGTGACAAACTGCTGGGGCGCTGTCAAATGAACGCCCAACACAAATTCGCTGTCGCCCACATGACAGGAATCCGTAATGATATATCCGGCGTTTTCTCTGTAATCCATCATCGTTCACGCTCCTTCGTGGTTTTCTTTTTGGCCTGTTCCTGCTGAATCGTGGTAAGTCCATGCTTGGCCCAGCCGGGAAGTTCCTCCGGCTGTATCGTTCCCAGCACGTCCATGCGCTCATATCGGCTCTCTTTGCCAGTATAAAGGTCAACGCAGTAACAGGCTGACCCCCTGCTGTGCGGGGAAGCCCCAAAGCCTCCCATACAGAGCTTGAGTTGACGGGTAGCCCTGCGGTATTCCCGGCGCAGCACCTCCGGCTTTATCACCACGATTTTTCCGTGCAGATCATCCTCATGGGAAATGGGGGTACAGCCCTCCGCTGTGATGGGGCGGTCGTCTATGCCCTGTATGCGGGGCTTGTTCAGCTCTATGTGGGTTTTCTGCGCCTGTTCGGCAATCCGCTGGCCGAACAGCTCCACAATCTCCGGGAAATCATCACTGGCCATCACTTCGCTGTATTCTGCAAATAAGGCGTTTTTCCGGCAAAAGGCGCACATATACTTCATGCCGGTTTCATCCTGCGGATTTTCCCCCAGGACAACCTCCCGGTCGCCTATATGCACCGCCTGGATGACCTCATAATCACCGGCCATGCGTTTTTCTGTGGAATCATCGTTCATCCCTCTGCCTCCATATCCTGTTTGATAATGTTCTTGATTTCTTTTACGCTGGCAAAATCCCGTTCATCCCCGGTAAGGTAGCGCACCGTATCTCTCCATTGGGACAGCGGGTAGCTGTTCTCATCCATCCGGCACAGGTCCAAAAGGGCCGCCCGCCGCAGGATAGGTGAAAGATTTAAGTCGGAGATGAAACAGCCATACCGGGCCGCCAGTATGTCCAGCAGGTGCAATTCATTCATGGCAACACCTGCTTTCTTCGGCTTCTTTCAGCAATTCCTCCACCAGCCTGCCGCTGCGGACTTTATTCCGGTCTGCCAGCACCTTGTTCTGGACGCACAGCACCGCCCGGATGTTGGGAACGGTAATGCCGGGGATCTCCACCATCTCCTCCGGGGTGATGGTGAGAAGCTGCACCGGGGAATAACCAGCCTGGGCGAATATGCGGAACAGCCGTTGTTCAAATCGTTCTCTCATCTGCAAAGCTCCTTTCTTTTTTGGTATGTAAAAGGGGCGGCCCCGCATGGCCGCCCCTGGCTGGTTACTTCTTCCGGCTTCTGACTTTCAGGAAAATCAGGCCGCCGATGATGAATACCACCAGCGCAATGGCAATGATCGTTTTCAGTTCCATGAAATCATTCCTCCTAACACAGAATCAAGCCGCAGTTATTTCACGGTGTTTTTGCCCTTCTTGCGCTTACCCACATAGGCCGCAACGCCCAGGGCGGCAGCGCCCATAGCAGATACGCCCATCAGAGCCGCCCACAGCCAGGGCTTGCTGTCATCGCCGGTTTTCGGGGTGTCGCGCAGCTCGTTGTGCATTTCCGCTACGGTGGTCTTATCCGCAAAAATCGTCACCGTCTTATCCGCAGGCAGCACATAGTTGGCGCTGGCCCCGTCCGACACCTCGGACACGGTGTAATCGCCCACGCGCAGGCCCTCGATGAAGATTTCACCATTTTTATCAGTTTTGAAGGTCTGGTCGTAGCCGTTGGCCCCGGTCACGCGGAAGGAGAAGCCCTCCACATTCCCATCGCTGGATGTCTTTTCAATCCGCAGGGAACCGGTCTGGGCCATGTTGGTGAAGCCAATCCCGGCCTCGTTCTCTACCTCGTAAATCTTGCCGTTCTCGGTGATCTCCACATAGTAGGCGTTTTCATCCAGCAAGAAGCCCTCCGGCGCTTTGGTTTCCTTTACGAACACGCCGCCGTAGAGGATGTGGGACATCTCGTAAATGCCGGTGCTGGTTTCTTCCAGCTTGCCCAGCAGCTCGTCGCCCTCGTCCAGTTCCTTGTTACCATTGGTATCACGGTACACCTCAAACTCGGCACCGGTCAGCTTGTTGT
>NZ_NFJU01000086.1 GCF_002160025.1 Anaeromassilibacillus sp. An200 | reverse complement strand
GTCCTGAGCCAGGATCAAACTCTCTAAAATATTGTATCGAATCGCCCTTGCGGGCGTTTCAATCATATCTTAGAGCTTTTGTAGCTCTTTCAGTACACTTGCGTGTTTTGCATTTTTTGAAAAGCTTTGCTTGCTTTCCTTTTCGTATCAGTCGCCCGATACTCAAAGTCATTACGGGTACTTCTTAAATCGTTCGTTGTTTAATTTTCAAGGTTCTGCGTCCGTCCCTCTCATCGAGGAGCGTGCTTTACATTTTATCACACTCTCGTGCGTTTGTCAAGCACTTTTTCTTCTCTTTTTTGGGACAGCCTTGACATTGTATCACTTTCGCGATGCTCTGTCAAGATTTTTTTCCGTCTCTCTCGACGGCTTGACTATAATACCACACCCTTTCCCGCTTGTCAACGCTTTTTCGATCTTTTTTTGCAATTTTTTTCATTCTTTTTCCAGCCTTGTGGAGGGGGCAGGGGAAAGGCCTTATATCTTGTGGTTTTGCTGGTATTGTGCCCGGTACAAAGCAGGCGTTGTCCCCGTCTCCCTGCGGAACACGCGGATAAAATACCCTCCCTCGGAGAAACCGGAGGCCTGTGCGACTTCTTCCACCGTCAGGCTTGTCTCCTCCAGAAGCCTGCGGGCGGCGGCCACTCGTGCTTCCCGCAGAAGCGTGTTGAAGCTTTTCTGTCCTGTTTCCCGCAGAATCCTTGCAATATGCCGTGTGGAAAAATGAAGCTGCTCCGCCGCGCCGGCCAGCGTGGCTTCCGCACAGCAGGCGCTCAGATAGGACAGGATCTCCCGCATTTCCGCCTCGTATCTTTTCGGAGACTCCTTCTGGACCACCTCCCCATGATCCAACAGGAACGAGAATAGAAGAGCCAAAGCCCCGTTCACCGCCGCGCGGCGGTTTGGGCGGGAGGAAAGGGATTCCCTGGCCAGCAGCAGCAGAAACGCGCGCGTCTCCTCGTCGTCCTCCATGTCAAACAGCATACAGCGGCCCGGTGCGCCAGGCGGGGAAAACAATCCCTCCTGCACGCCGCCCACTCCAAAGACAGCCGGAAACGACGCGCGGAAAAAGGAAGCCCGGATCAGCACATTCAGCACAACGGCGTCGGGGGAACAGGAAATACCGTGCACCTCCTTCGGACAAAGCAGGAACATCTGGCCGCGTCCCAGCTCCACCTCCCGGTTTTCCATTGTATTCCGCGCCGTCCCATCCAGCACGGCGATCAGCTCATAGAAATTATGTGAATGGGCAGGAGTCGCGTCACGGGTATCATGCTTGCGCACACACACATCATCCCCCGAAAGGATAAAGCTCTTTTCATCGAATTCCGGCAGGGATGTCTCTTCCCGGCGTCCCGGCACGGGTGCCTCGATTCCGTACCAGTCCAGCGGACGCAGATCGCGCGGCAGGGCTTCTATCGCGGAGCGGAATTCCTCCTGTGTCATGCGCCCGGCCGCCTGCTCCTGCTCCCACTCGGTCAGGCGATACAGCAGCTTCTCCGTTTCTTCCATGTGCAGCATGTCCGTATCCTCCTATTCATATTGTCGCCCACGGCCTTTGAAAAACCCCAAAAAGCGTGCTATAGTGCAGATATCGGATTAATCTCTATCATACATGAATTTGTCCGGGATTTCCATTCTTTTTTGGAAAAATCGCAAAATGAACGGAGGAGTTTGCTTTGAATGTGACATCCATGCTTGTCAACCATGTCAAAACCCCGCTGGGATATGATCTCTCCCACCTGAGCCTGTCCTGGATCCCCGAAAACGCGCGCGGCACACGGCAGGAGTCCGCCCGTGTCCAAATTGCCGCCGATCCGGGCTTTACCAAAATCCTGCACGACAGCGGCGAAAGCGCGGATTTGGACTCTCTCGCCTATCATCCCGCGATCGCCCTCTCTCCCCGCACACGCTATTACTGGCGGGTGATGGTGCGCGACGAGACGGGCGACGAGGGAACGGGGCTTTCGTGGTTTGAGACGGGAAAATGCGGCGAGCCGTGGCAGGCCGAGTGGATCTCCCCCGCGTGCGGCTCCGTTCACCCGCTGGTGCGCGGTACGGTCAGCCTGCCGGGCCGTCCGGTTTCGGCGCGGGCCTATGCGTGCGGGCTCGGGCTGTATGAGATGTATCTCAACGGCGAGCGCGTGGGAGACGAATATCTCACACCTTATTATAATGATTATCATTTTTGGATGCAGTACCAAACCTACGACGTGACCCGCTTGCTGCATGAGGGGGACAACATCCTCGGCGCGATGCTGGGCAACGGCTGGTATAAGGGACGCTTCGGCTTTGAAGCCAATCCGCGCCACGGCCTGTTCGGGGATCGTTTCTCATTCCTGTGCGAGCTGCGCGTGACGCTCGAGGACGGGCGCGAGCTGTGCTTCGGTACGGACCGCTCCTGGCGCTGGGCTCCCTCCCCCGTGCTGGAAAGCAGCATTTACGACGGCGAAGTATATGACGCCCGCCTGGCGATCCCCGGCTGGTGCTCCGACGCATGCGAGCCTGCCGGCTTCCGTCCGGTGGAACGCGCGGAGGAATCCTATACACGTCTCTCCGAGCGGCTGAGTGTGCCGGTGCGGATCACCGAGACGCTGCCGGTGCCGAAGCGGATCCGCACGCCGAAGGGAGAAACCGTCCTCGACTTCGGCCAGGAGATCACAGGCTGGGTGGAATTTACCTGCTCAGCTCCCGCCGGAACGCGCGTGCGCCTGCAATACGGTGAAATTTTGCAGGACGACTGTTTCTATCATGATAACCTGCGTTCCGCCAAAGCCGAATATACTTATTTCTCGGACGGCAGCACAGCGCGGGTGCGCCCGCATTTCACCTTCTACGGCTTCCGCTATGTGAAGGTGGAGGGCATCGACGAGGTGAATCCCGCCGACTTCACCGCCTGTGTGCTCCATTCCGATCTGGAGCTGACCGGCTGCATCGAAACGTCCGACCCCCGCGTAAACCGCCTGTTCCTCAACGCTCTTTGGGGGCAGCGCGGAAACTTCCTGGACGTGCCGACCGACTGCCCGCAGCGCGACGAGCGCATGGGCTGGACGGGCGACGCGCAGGTATTCTGCCCGACGGCCAGCTTCAACATGCAGACAGCCGCCTTCTACCGCAAGTACCTGCACGATATGCTGCTCGAACAGCGCGGGCTGTATCATGGATCCGTTCCGCATGTCGTTCCGATGATGATCGCGGATCCCGACCGCACGCAGCACGGCTCGTGCGCATGGGCGGACGCCGCCGCCGTCATCCCGTGGCAGCAGTACCTTTTCTATGGAGACGCTTCCCTGCTCGAGGAGGAATACGAGAACATGCGCGCATGGGCAGATTTCCTGCGGCATGAGGATCAGGAAACCGGCGGGCAGTTCCTGCGCACCACCGGCTTCCACTTTGCGGACTGGCTCGCGCTCGACAATCCCGACAAGCAGAGCTGTTTTGGCGGCACGGATCCTTACTTCATCGCGAGCGCGTACTATTACCGTTCCATCCGCATGACGGCGCAGGCCGCCCATGCCCTGGGACGCGAGAGCGAGGCGGCGGACTACGCCGCATGGGCGGAGAAAATCCGCGAAGCCTTCCGGGCGCGCTATCTGCTCCCCGGCGGTGACAATGTCTGCCGCACCCAGACCTCCTACGTGCTGGCGCTGGCCTTCGGCCTGACCCCCGAGGAGGATCGCGCAGACACGCTGCGCCTGCTGGAAGAAAAGCTGGACGAGAGCAATATGCACCTGACCACGGGCTTCGCCGGGACGCCGTGCCTGTGCCCCGTCCTTTCCGAGCACGGCGCGAACGCGTCCGCCTACCGTCTCCTGCTCAACGACGATTATCCAAGCTGGCTTTACGAGGTCGGCATGGGCGCCACGACCGTGTGGGAGCGCTGGAACTCCGTGCTGCCGGACGGCAGGATCAGCGACACCGGCATGAACAGCCTGAACCACTATGCCTACGGCTCGATCGTGGAATGGATGTACCGGTACATGTGCGGCATCAATCCGTGTGAGGACGCTCCCGGCTTCCGGCACGTTCTTCTGCGTCCCATGCCCGACGCAAGCCTTTCCTTCGCGCACGCTTCCTTCCGCTCGCCCGTGGGGCTGTATGAAAGCGGATGGGAGTACGAGGATGGCGGCAATACGCTCTGCTACTCCTTCACCATCCCCTTCGGCGCGTCGGCCACCTTGCTCCTTCCCGGCGAAAGCGAACCGATCGCCCTTACACCGGGACAGCACGCCATCCGCCGCTCCGTGTGACACTTCTCCACAGCATAGAAAAAGGGCTCCGCTTCCTGCGGAGCCCTCAGCCTGTCGAAAAAGGTCACCGATTGGTGGCCTTTTTCTCGTATAAAGGGAGAAAATGCGGTATAATGAGTTTGGGGTGATAAAAATGCTGGTAAAGAATGCAGA
>NZ_NFJU01000085.1 GCF_002160025.1 Anaeromassilibacillus sp. An200 | reverse complement strand
GCAACCGGACTACGCCTGCTGACTTTAGTGTAGCAGATGCCGCCGTCCTATGCACTGCCTTTATTTTCATTCTCAGCTGTGATGGCATTTCATGAGGCGTTGAAAAATGCCATGCTCCCGGAAATACCGGGCGGCTGCGTCGGCTATGATAAAGTCGCTCTCATGCGCCTGCCGGTATGCGGCGCGGGCTTTCTCGGATTTCTGCGCTTTCAGTCCGTCGCGGGCGGGCTTGGTCTTGGCATAGGCAAGTACCTGTTGCTGCAACTCCTTTTTCCCTTGTAGCTTCGTTTCCAGTGCTTTCAGTTCGCCGCTGGTCTGGCGCATTTCCTGATAGGCGGTATCAACGGCGGCTTCCAACTGCTCCGGGGAAGTAAAGCCGTATTCCTGATACACATTCAGCGTCGCGGCCATCTGTTTGAGGTTGTGCATGGTCGCCCAGCGTTCATAGCCCCGGCCTTTGCCCTCGGCTTTCTTCTGCTCAATGTCCACAAGCCGCTGCACGCCGTCCTGTTTCGGGGCGGTTTGAGGGGCTTTTGTGGGCTGTATGCCGGTTTTCCCACGCCGGGGGTATTCGAGTATGGCCGCGGCCTTTTCTGTGGCTCTGGCGGCGTTCTGCTCCAAAACGGCAAGGACAGCGGCGCGGTCAAAGTCGTCACCCAGCTTCCGGGCGGTAATGGGCTTTGTCCTGTCCGGCGTAAGGTAGGAAAGCCGCCCCCGGCTCTCCTTGACGGCCACGCCCTCCCGCAGCAGCAGAGAGGAAAAGTCCTCGAATGAGGCCGCTGTAGACAGCGCGGCGCGTATGGTCTGCCGCAGCTTCTCCTTGTTCGTTTCAAACTTGGTCTGCCGGGGCGTGATACCGCCTGCAATCATGGGGGCGTTCTGCCTGTCCAGTGCGGCCTGTCCCTTTTTCTGCGCCCAATACTCCCGGTCTGTGACGCGGTTCTTGCTGCCGTTCAAGAGGTCGATTTGGTAAAGCCCCTCCCGGTGGCACATCTCCATGACTTCGGACTTGAAGTAGCGCAAGGCCGCGTCGGTACAGCGGTGCTTGCAACCGGCTTTCGTGTCGGCTGGCCTGTCCATGTAGGGCAGGAACGGCACTTCCTCAATCCGCAGGCTGTTAATGACAATATGCACATGGATATTGCCGCTGTGGTTGTGTCCGTCCGGGTGGGTGCAGACAAGGGCTTGGTGTCCGGGAAAATGCTCTTTGCAGTAGGCCAGCCCCAACGCCTGCGCCCGGTCAACGGTCAGGCCATTGTCGGCTGCGTCCCGTGGGTCAAAGCTGATGATATAGTGGTGGCTCTTGATGTCCTCCCGTTTGCTGTTCTTGCCGTACCGCAGATTTGCCCGGATACATGACAGGGCAAAATCCTCGTCCCCGCAGTTCAGCGTGTCCAGGCGGTAGTCCTGCCGGGGAACAAGCCGCCCAGTTTCATCAAGGATGGGCTTCATGGTAAACTCGTCATGCTCAAAGGTCAGATAGGCTTCGGCGGCTCCGTAGTCGGCATTTTTAGAGCTGATATGCTTGATCGTTGCCATAGGCTTCACCTATCACTTTCAGCACCTCGAATTTGAGGGCGGCAAGGTCGGAAACGGCGGCTCTCACTTCGCTGGACAGGGCGTTGTACGGTGCGCCGTATTCGTTCAGATACCGGGCAATCTGGTTTAGGTTGCTGCCGATTTTCCCGTACTGCGCCACAAGGGAAGATACAGCGGTGAGCATTTCCTCGCTGTGGGCAGTCACCCGGATAACAGGAGAAATCCGGCTGTAAAATATGGCTTGCCGGATATACTCGGACTGGCTCATGGAGAGGGCTGCGCATTTGTCCTCAAAGGCTCTGTGCTCGTCCTCGGTCAGACGGGTCTTGACAACACATTTCCGCTTGGGGGTGTTGTAGGTCTTGTGTGGCATGGTGGCTCAACTCCTTTCGTTGTTGCTGTTTGTCCTCTCACTGATAGGAGAAAAACAGGGTGTAAATCGGAACTGTTTTTGAAAAATCCCAAAAATATTTGCGGGGGATTTTTCGGCGGCGTAAGCCGCAAAAGGCGGGTTTGGGGTGGCAACCCCAACAAGTATCTGACCGGGGGCAAATGAGCGAAAAGAGAAATTTGGTACACTGGTCGATACTTGCTCTCCGTGACTGCAAACTTCCCCTCACTTCCGTCCGCCACTTTTTCCCGGTTTGTATAAATGCTTTTTGCAAATTCTCCTTTGCCTACTACTCGTTCATCAGGAGCCGGTTTTGGCAATCCGTTTGTCTTTTTCTGCTACTAATAATCCAAGATACAGGGTTATTGCCCGCTGACTGGAACCTTTTCGCTTTAGTAATACAGAAAACCCGAAAATGGCAACCGGGCAGACAGAAAAATTTCCCGTTCACTCTAAACACCACCGCCTTGCCTGTTTTGCCAAAAATGGGCGCAAAAAAAGCAGCAAATCTTTTTCAAGACTTACTGCTTTCGGTGTTATTAGTTGTGGCAATCGCTATGTTAAACAAATTTTATGCTATGGTAACTGTATCTGCAGGCGGCTGTGCTTAGCCTTGGGCGGTAGCTTTCATCTCTGCACGGGCCGCATCATAGGCTTCGGCATAAACGGCTGTCGTTTCGCTGTAATACTTGCTTTCCGCCTTTGTTGGAAATTCCATAACATCACCGTCGGAATCACAAGTCATAATTTTTTCTCCATTACTGTTATAAAACGCGGAAAAAGAGCTATAAAAATCGACAGTCGCCCGGCAACCCATCAAGGAAAAAGTCTGAAACCGATTGACGATATGGGGCAAGGTAGAAAGAATTTTATTTAACCCCATCAGAAGTTTGGGACGGTCTGGAGAAATATGCTGATTTTTATAGGCGTACCGATATGCAACATATTCCTCATCCATATAAACGCCCTTTTTGGCATCTTCTCTCGCCATTCTCCGAATATTTTCAACAACTGCGTCCGGCAATGAGGTGTTGTTCTCAAACTCTGTAGTTGCAGAAGTGTTCTCTGCATCCTTTTTCCCGCTGATTTCCACGGTATCCTCTCTGCTGAACTTGGTACTGGCTGCCTGTGACATACCTTTCGCCACCGCATTGCGTGTGTTCGGGATATAGAGTGAACCAGAAATGGTAGTAGAAGATATATTCATCTTTTGTCCCTCCTTTTACCTTGTGCAAAGTCTCAAAACCAGCTTAAGAAAGTTGTGTGTCAATATTAAATACTCTAATTGTATTTTCGGCTATTTTGAAAGAAAATTAAGTTGTTTGAACACAAAAGCAAAAGAGATGGAGAATTTACAGAATAGTGAGTGGCTGTCTGCCAAATTTCTGCGTGCTCCTTTAAGACATATGAGCATTTTGCTTGTGCAATAAAGCTTTTCAGAGTTTGCTGCTTTATATTAAAATTCAAGAAAACAGGTCGATATAACCATTAGAAAGAATTTATGTGAGGGGTGTTTTTCACGATGTCATGGCAAGTACCAAATATAAACGGTCAGCTTTCGTCCGAGCTGGTCAACAGCGGGTGGACTATATATAAAAGCACCCAATCCGGTCAAGGAAATACACAGCCAGCTGTTGGCGAGCAAGCGCGTCTTTCCCCGCCCTCTTTCGATACCGTAGATTTTAGTGACAGCAGTATCCCTGATATTACTCCTGAAATTCCAGAAGGTATGTTTCCCAACGGGGCACAAGTGGATGAAGATGGGAAAACGATTGTCAACAACCTGTGGGGTGGAATTAAAGTGGAATCCCGGATCGGAGCAGACGGCCAGTTTATCACATTTCCCGATGAGGCTAACCGGAGTGCTGCCAAAGGCGCCGCTACCCATGGTTTCTTTTATCACACCACGGATTTTCTAAAGGAGGCCGCTCAAAAGTACAGTACATTGGGTGAAAATGAAACCTTCCGTTTTCGGGATATTCAAGATGAAGGTTTTATCCGTGATACCCTGGATTTTCTGACCAATGGCAGCTATACAGAACAGGATGTCGCCGCCATGAAAGAACAAATGGAAGATGTCGTTCTGGAACTGGCCCAGCAGATCAAGGATGGCAAAGAGATTGATTTGAGCAGTGTCCAGACAAAGTTGACTATTGGCGGCTCCGAAATCGGAGTTGGACAGCTTTTTGAGCTGCAATCATTGGGCAAAGATTTGGAAGGGGTTTTGAATCAAACTTCCGTAGGCCAAATGGATTCCTTTGCATACGCTCAAAAAGGTCTTGCAAAATCTATCGGTGAATACTACGGCAAAGACTATGGAGCGGTAGGTGAAATGTTTGCAGACGGCATCGGGCGGCTTTATGAAAAAAGCGTCCAAAATATTCAAAAGCTAAACAATAGCATGAACAGTGGCTACGGCGGCATTGGCTGGTCGCAAAAGGAAAATGATTCCGTTCACACCGGCCTTGAAATTTCCGACCTATTTGCCAATCTGGATTGCAGCAGCAAGGACGCTTTTATGGCGGACTTCAACGCAAAGCTCTCCGATATGCGCACCCTTGTGCAGCAGTTTGGCAAAAAGTATAATCTCTCCGACACTTATTTGGGGATTGCCGGAGATATGGCAAACTTGATGAAATATATT
>NZ_NFJU01000084.1 GCF_002160025.1 Anaeromassilibacillus sp. An200 | reverse complement strand
ATTATACGATATAAATGATTAAATCACAACGATTTATCAAAGTATAATTTACGAAGAACACAAGCAAAGGAGTGATGCAGGTGAAGGATATTCTCTCGGTTATAACCGCGTATCGGGAGGAACGGGGCTGGACAGAGTATCAGCTTGCAGAACGCTCCGGTTTACCACAATCCACGATCTCCTCATGGTATCGTAAGAACATGGTTCCTACCATTCCATCTCTGGAGAAAATCTGCACAGCTTTTGGCATTACACTGTCTCAGCTATTTGCCGAAGAAGATGCACCTGTTTGCTTGACGGAGGCGCAGAAAAAGCTTCTGGAACGCTGGTCAAGATTGAGCGAAGAACAGCAAGCTGTTGTATTTGCTTTGATTGATAAGATGTAAAAAATCCGCCAGAGACGCATTTTTTAGAATGCTGCTTCTGGCGGATTTTTTATGTCAGCCTAACGGGTGTTTCTCTGTCACAGCCTTCAAATATAGTTCTGGCTCACCATTTAAAATCACTTCCGTATAGGCCAGCGGATCATTGTAGATCAGCCAGTCCAATTCTGACCGCTGGTACATACTGTTTGCTGCCTCGTTCTCCACGGCGGCACAAGGGTTGTTTTGGTTGTTTTAGATACCGGCAAGTAATGCGTGTGTTAATACACGCTCACATTTCCTGCTGTTTGCTTGTTGAGGCAACGCCTCCAAGCCCTTTTCGAACACAGAATTTCATTCTGTGGCTGCGCGTTCTACGAACGCTTTGTGCCCCTGTACCCGGTGCGCTGGTTCGGGGCATAAGGTATCGTGAATCGCGACATCCTCCGGTACTTTTAGGGTGCCATAAAATAGGGCACCTTCCTGGAAGATGAGGTAGTAAAATACCACCCCAGTCGCTATCGTTCGCAACTGTATTTCTGCCATGCTTTTTCGATCAACGAAGGAAGGAAAAGATAGAACCAAATGCAGGCTTCGATACCCATTGGGTTTAGGATAGGCAATGTAATCTTTTGTTTCGACAATCTCAAATTCGGGACGTTTCCCCAGCCAGTCAGCTATTTTATAAACATCGTCTAAAAAGGAACATACAACCCACATCCCCACAGCATCATGCTTTCCGGACTCTTTATCCGGATTTTACAATACAAGATTGGCTCTATACCATATGGATAACTTTGTGTAGGATATTCGCGGATAATATCCCGTAAGGATTATTCCACTCGCTTCAGGCAGTCAAACTGGCCTTCGTAGTATTCTTCACAGGTCAAGATTATCATTCTCCATTTTGCTGCATTTGGTTTTCCCTAGGAACAGACAATATATAAAAATAGCCATTAGGATAAACAAGATTCCCAGTATCCAATAAACTAAAACGAGTCGATTTGTTGTTCCGTAAATTTCCAACGCTCCCTCAAACAGAAAGCCTGTTGTCAAAGCTGTTATGCCAGAGTGATATAAATTTCGCGTTGCTCTGTTTGGTACCGGCATGCTGCTGAAAGCCATTCCGAAGAAAGGAAGCACGCCGCCAACTAATGGAAACACAAATGCATACAACATAAAATAGGAATACACTTCATGGCTGAAAATCTCATAAACTGCGCCGAACAATACGCAAAACAGTGAAATGAACAGATATACAAACCCGGTTCTCGCCATTTCCTGCATTCGTTTAATATCCGATGTAGACAATGTCACTCACGCTCCTTTCTACAATGCTTCGCCCATTGGTTGTGGGATTGTTGATGACCTCACCGTTAAAATACATAGTAGAGGACCCTCCGCCATCCAAATTGTAGGCAGTCGTAACACCCAACTCTTTCATAAATTCCGCCAACTGAAGCAATGACAGGCCAGCGCTCTCATTCGTTCTTCCATCGGAAACTACAAACAGATAATGCAAATCGTCAATGACTCCAATAGCGGTTCTAGGATTACTTGTTTTTGCTTTTCCGACTTCATCATCTTCCGAAACGACCACTGCATCATCCTCTATCAGGGCAGGCCCGAACGATAAGACTTGCTGTGCGCCATCTGCGAGGAGTTCCTCGGCAGTAACATCCGTCTCGTTGATAATAGCAAAGTTTCCATCATTATAGATCACAAGGTCCACCTGCCCGGAAGCTGCTGTATTCCGGTAGAGCACTCCTAACAATCCAACCGTTCGAATCCCGGAGCCTTGTATAACTGAATAATTTGTGTATATGCCCCCGTACCTCACCAGGATAGAGGGTCCGCCTCCTAAGCGGTAGACAGTTCGAGTCTAAATTAGGAATACAAGTTCATATTTATTCAAATGTCTCAGTAGCTCAGTTGGATAGAGCACACGCCTCCTAAGCGTGGGGTCGGAGGTTCAAATCCTCTCTGGGACGCCAAAAACTCCGCCGAAAGTCTTGATTTATCAAGGTTTTCGGCGTTTCTTATTTATCCGAATCCTTGTCTCTCAAACTATCATACCGCATATCAGGTGGTTTGCTTGTTTATGAGTTGCAATGAATATTTTGCTAATTGGACTCGAACAAAAATCTCGTCCTTGCTAATAAAAACGGGCTTTTTGCTAATTTGCTTTCAAACCCTGATTTTGCTGCCCAATCAGCGCCGCCAGCGTTTGTGCCAGCTCCGGAGATTTTTGAAGCTGTTCAATCAGCACGGAAAGGTCTAAGGTTGGTGCCGCTGGCTGTTCCTGCGGAGGCTGCACATTTTTCAAATCCCTGTTGACCGCATAGAAAGCGTTCTCAAATTTCTGAGCGTTCACCTTGCGATCTTCGTCCAGGATATGTGCATATACCTTCGTAATCATATCAATCTCTGCATGGCCTGTATCGCCCTGTGTGGCCTTCAGATCCCCGTGATTGAGCTTCAGCTTGTAAGTAGTGCTGGAATGTCTGAGAGAGTGAAATACTACATTAGGCAGCCCAGCTTTTTCTTTTAGGATTGAAAACTCTTTCTCGATGATCCGATTTTCACACGGTCTGCCATTAGGCAGAGCAACCACTAAATCAAAGTCCTGGTATTCATCACCGAGAAATGATTTCAATTCATCCTGTGCTTTTTTCCACTCACGGAGGATATAAGCCAATGTTTTAGGAAGCCAGACCTTGCGTATGCTGGAATCCGTTTTCGGCTTTTTTAGGATCAGCCGAGTGCTGGTATTGGGCATGAGTGGGGTAAAAATGTAATAAATGTCCTTCTCACCAAGCATTTCAATCGCCTGCTTTGAGGCCCGTGTCAATTCTGCGTCAATGTAGATATAGGCATTGTCGGCCATGATATGTTCATCCTCAATGAAAACATTCTTCCACCGCAGACCAAGGATTTCTCCCATACGCAAAGAGCAGGCAAAAGCGAGATTCATAGCGATATACAGCTTGTTATCAGTGCATTGGTCCAATGCAATCCGAATAGTTTCTGCGTTCCAAATATCCCGCTTCTTGTACTCCGTCTTAGGAAGCACAGTGTTTTCAAAAGGATTTTTACCGACCAGTTCCCAGCGAACAGCCTGCTTAAAAGCACAGCGCAGCAATTTGATTATCTTTTCAATGGTTGAATTGGTAACAAATTCAGTCCGCGCTTTCCGGTTCTTCCGGGAAACAGAAGGTGTCTTTTGAAGGGTTTGAATGTATTTATCCACGACACGGGGATTGATTGCCTGCACTTCCAAATCGCCAATAATCGGGTTGATATAGTTGGCGATCAGGGCCGTCTGGCTGTCATACATGGAAACACCCCATTTCTTTGCCCCATAAGTGGAAACAAAATCATAGAGAAAATCGGATAACTTCTGATTGTTCGGAGGAAGAAACGTGCCATTGTTTTGCTGGTTTTCAATCTCCGCTTTCCGTTTCAGGGCTTCTTTATGGGTGTGCCATGTTTCCCATTTCTGCTTGGTTTCTCCATTTTCATCAACATAGTTGTAAACAACAGAATATGCTTTTTTACGCTTGATAATAGATGCCATATACGATCTTCCTTTCTTGTCAGATAACCAAAGTATCTAACCATTCATCAAATGATTTTTTGGAAATTCGTATGGCATTACCAATTCGTACAGTTTTGAAATGCCCCTCTTTTACAAGGTTATAAGCAGAAGTACGGCCAATGTTCAACATGGAGGCTATATCTTCAACAGTGTAAGTCCTTGATTCCGGGGTATCTCTTTGCATACATTTGGCGGCCTGGCTCATTGATCCTCCTTTCCGCAGCCGACAAAATGTATTATGACTTCCACCATTATTATAACGCTCCAATGCCCACTTGTCCGCTGCTAATCAAAAAAATTTGCGATTTATCCATGATAAAATTTTCAGTCAAAATCACATGAATAAGGCCGGACACACTGAAAGAGCGGCCTGGCCTCATGGTATCTGATTTCGATTTTATAGGAATCCATGCTGCTGCTTGAAAATCAAAACAACGGCATGGATGGTTTTTTGGTAACTTGCCGTATTTGCCACGCCCCCCGGCAGGCCCTTTTCCGGGCCGGGGATGCCACAGGCTGCGGTCAGCTTTACCGCATCATAGCCCTGCTTATGCCGTCGCTTCGCCAGAGCTAACGAACACAGAAGGGACTCCCCCCAAGTCTTTGACGGGTCGTGAGAAAGTATCATTGTGCCCTGTATCGGTCATCGCGCCTGGCCTGCCACAGCCAGGTCAATGGATTGCGTAGATCGCTCGGACGGCTGGGCTTCACCACCTCCTTAAAGCCGTCTGTCATCGCGCCGCTCCATTTGCCGCTCGGAATACAGGGAAAGTACCTATGGCACCGTATATTCAGTTGTCAACGCCTCATGAAATGCCATCACAGCTGAGAATGAAAATAAAGGCAGTGCATAGGACGGCGGCATCTGCTACACTAAAGTCAGCAGGCGTAGTCCGGTTGCACCTTG
>NZ_NFJU01000083.1 GCF_002160025.1 Anaeromassilibacillus sp. An200 | reverse complement strand
TGGCCGGCCGCCATTTCGATTTTGAGATGCTCAGCGGCTTAGATTTGTGCGCTCGTTTTTTTGCTCATTCTCTCGAAAATTTTACTTGACTTTTTTTAGCAGGTCTTCACAGCGGAACATCATTCGTCACCCGCAGCGTCTACTTCGTATACGTCGTAGACTTCATCGGGCCTGGGTTTAAGCCGGGTAGACAGAAACGCCTCAATGTCAAAGGTATTTTTCTTGTCCGCGTCGGCTGTGTACGGATAATTGGGGTGTTTGGTGATATCGTACTTGTCCGAAAGGAAAGGCCGCACACCACGCAGCTGGAGGATGCACTTGCCGCCATCCATAACGGCCAGTTCATCTTGGCTCATCAGCTCTTTCCCCAATTTCTGATAGTTGAGCGAGTGGGAGGTTTCCCGCCCACGGCTCTCGCCGGTATTGTAGGTGTCGATAGTTTCCTTGCCCAGCACAGCGGCCAGCTCCTTGAGGGTGGTCGGCTCCTTGCCGCCCAGGAAGATAGAGGTATCCATGTTGCCGATGATGGTATCGGCGTTGTCCTTGTAAATGGCTTTGAGCTGGGACTGTGCTTGCAGCACCAGACAGGCGGAGATCTCACGGCTTCGGATAGTGGCAACCAGCTTTTCCAGCTTGGGAATCTGGCCGATGTTGGCACACTCGTCAATGAGGCAGCGCACATGGACCGGCAGCCGCCCGCCGTACACATCATCCGCCTTTTCGCATAGGAGATTGAAAAGTTGGGTGTAGCACATGGAGATCAGGAAGTTAAAGCTATCATCCGTGTCGCTCATAATGAGAAACAGGGCGGTTTTCCGGTCTCCTAGGGTATCCAGCTCCAGCTCGTCGTAGGCTGTGACCTCCCGCAGCTCCGCGATGTCGAACACGGCAAGTCGCGCACCGCAGGAAATCAGGATACTCTTGGCGGTCTTACCGGCGGCCAGCTTGTACTTCTTGTACTGCCGGACTGCAAAATGGTTGGGTTTTTCGGCCTCCAGCGCATCAAACATCAGGTCAACGGGGTTTTTGAACTCCTCGTCATCCTCCCGGACCTCCATGGCGTTGATGAACTCGATGAGAGTGGCGAAATTCTGTTCCTCCACCGGGGCCTCGTAGTGGATATACCCGATAAGGGCGCAGTACAAAAGCGTCTCTGCCTTGACCCAAAAATCGTCCCCGGCCTTGCCCTCTCCCTTGGTATTGGCAATTAAGGTCGTGACCAGCTTCAAAATGTCTTTCTCGCTGTGAATATACGAAAAAGGGTTGTAGTGCATACTTTTTTTGAAGTTGATGGTATTGAGGACTTTTATCTGGTATGGCTCATAGATGACCTTGCCGTGCTTATCCTTCATGGGCTTTCCGTCTTTGCCCAGCTTGGGGGTGCCGCGCTGGAGCATTTTGCCGCACTCCACCAAGATGGTGCCTTTGGGGTCTGTGACCACATAGGAGCTGTGCATCTGCATCAGGTTCGGTTTCAGCCAGAACCGGGTCTTACCGGAGCCGGAGCCGCCGATCACCAACACATTTTTGTTTCTGGCAGTCTTGGGGTCCTTGGGGCGGCTGTTCATGGTCAGGCTCTCGGTTTTCGTCAGAATCACATTGTTCTGGAATACCGGGTCGATGTAGGGCGCGATGTCCTCATGGGTCCCCCAGCGGGCAGAACCATATTCTATATTTTTGCGAAATTTCTTGGCATTTTTGCTTTTCATATAAACCGCCAGCCGCAGGCCAGCGCCGCAGCACAGCCCCACCAACAGGTCCAACGGGTGCAGGCTGGGCCACCAGCTGGCCAGCGCCACCGGCAGCGTGGAGAAAAACGAGAGCATTTTGGCCGAAGCGTCCGCACCCACGGCCATCCGCCATGCTTCTCCGAAGTTGGTGGCGAACAGCCCCATCAGGATATAGGGCAGGTTCAGCAGAACGAACTTTTTGATGTCCAACTGCTTTTTCATCGCTCCAGCTCCTTTCGCTTGGTGCGGTCCACCACGGCGTTTTTGACCAGTTCTTTGAACTGGTTCAGCTTTGCCAGCACGGACGGGCGCTCTGTTTTCTCTGCTTTTTTGACTTTTTTGCCGGTGTACTCGGTAAAGGCGGCGGTCAGGGCATCCGCGTCCCGGCCCTTGAAGAAGATTAGGTACTTGGGCGGGGAGCTGCTGCGGTCCTTCTTCACCGCATAGTCCACACCGTATTTCCGGGCGATCTTCTCAAACTCCTTGATGGAGGGGTCCGTGATCTCGATGTTGGAAACGCCCTGATTCTGGCCGACCAGCTGCTTTACCGTCTGCTTGCCGTGGGGAATCACGGGAGCATCCCGGCTTCTCTGCTTTTGCAGCTTCTTTTCCTTGCGGTGAGCAAGGTACTTGGTGATGGCGGCTTTCAGCAGCCGCCCGGTGAATTTGGAGCCGTTGACAACCAGCGTCAAAGTCCTGTTTTCCACTTCTTCCTGCATTTTTCTCACCTCCTCCGTGGAATTTAGCAGGGGTGGCACTTAAAACTAAGGCGGGACCATCAACCGCCGCAGAAGATAGTTGGTCATCAGATCATCAGCAGGATACTGTCCCGCAGTTCAGCAAAATACAGTTTTCCCTGGGGCGTCACCAGCGTGTAGGAGCCGATATGCCCGTGGTTGCAGTAGTCTTTGACGCAAAACAGGCCGTCGTTGGAGGGCTTTGCGTAGGGCAGTACATTCCCGGATGCCGTGCGGTATACAAACCGCTGTTTCAGCAGAAACCGGACAAAGCGACGCTCCGGCACAACCAGCTCCTTGGCGGTGGTACGGAGGTTGGTGCTGTGCTTGAGGTCGATGAACAGGTCGTAAAAGGCGGCCTTGCCCTCCAACATGGCATTTTCCTCCCGCAGCGCCGCATTTTTCTCGCGCTCGGCCAGCAGGTCGGAACAGAGCTTCATCATGGCCTCCGGGGAAGTCGCCATCTCCCACAGCTTTTCCCTGGTGATGTAGGCCCCATGCTTTCGGATGGTGGGCAGCACCTCATCGAATACCCATTTCTCAAACCGTTCCGCCGACGGCAGCTTGCTATGGACAATCAGGCGGTACACATCGCCTTCAGGGATGAAAAGCATTTCCACCATCTGCATGGCGGGGGTTCCATCCGCCTTTTTTCCGGTCTGGACCCCTATGGAACGTTTTGTTCCACCCCTGGTATGGTCACGGACAGCCTTGCGCGGATTGCTATATCCCAATGCAGCGGCAATGTCCGTGCCACAGAACAGGTAATTGCCGTTTTCCTCAATGACACGGATACTGCCGAACTCCGGGTTCTTAAAAATTTCCATCTGGCTCATGTCGTAACCTCCTGTAAAAGTCGTTATAGGGCCTTGGAATAAAAAAAGCGGCCTTACCAGCCGCCTGCGTTCATATCGTGATTGACTTGTGATGTGTAGTGATTGCTCATGGTGGTGGGCGCATTGAACAGCACCGTCAGCAAATACTGCTTCATGTTGCGGACCTGGGTGGTGTTTTTCTGCAAACAATCCATGACAAACTCGATGTGTGAGCTGTCCAGCTTCAAAAACCGGGAGCGCACAACCTCATGGGGGAAATCTGCCCCAGCAATCCGGGTGGTTTTGCGCTTGGCACAGACGGTTTCCACCATCAGCTCCACGATCTCGTCCAGGTCCTCCCGGTAGTTCTCAAACTCCCGGCACAGGTGGTCGTACTCAACGTTCTCCAAAATCAATGCCCGATAACTCTCTACCTCTGCCATCGGCATCGCATCCCTTCCTTTCCGTTCCGGCGGGTCTCCCGCCGCTGCCTCCCGGAAGGGAATAGAATCGGTACTTGATCCATGAGTAATTGATTTTTGGGTATTTGATTTCTCTATATTTAATTCCGCGGGCTTTTCCGTATCCGGTTTATCCAGATACGGGTTTTCCGTATCTGGTGCAGCCGTATCCGGCTGGGGCGTATCCGGGTTTTTCGGCTGTGGCTGCTCGTAGATGACATACTCGGTGTCGCTGATCCGGCCCTGCCGGTCACGCATCTGGTGACGCACGATATAACCGGCGCTTTCCAGCTCCCGCAGCGCCCCGCCAATGGCATCCACACCCTCCTTGCAGATTTTCGCAAGGCCACGGGTGGTATAGTTCCAGTCATCCGGCAGGGACAACATCATGGAAAGCAGCCCCTTGGCTTTCAGGGACAACTTTTCATTTCGCAGGTGGTGATTGCTCATCACGGTATAATCACGGGTTCTTTCAATCCGAAAGACCGCCATTGACTTCACTCCTTCCTCATTTCAGGGCATGAAAAAAGCCACAATCTTTTGTGAAAAAGACTGTGGCTTTCAGCTGTTGTTCGTGTTCTTCCGGGGCCGGTAGGGACGCTTGGGCATTGGCGGCTGATCGAACAGCGATTCATGCTCCGAAAACGGGAGGGCCTGGAAAATCCGGTCAATGTCGGCGGTTTCCATATCGTATTGGGATTGATAGCACTCTCGAATAGCATCCTTGATGCTCTGGATCGTACACATATTCATTCCTTTCCTTTCGCGGTAGTGGCAGGTTTACGGGTGGCGATGGCGCTTGTCCGGCTTGAAGTCGAGAACATGGCCCTCAATCACGCGGGCGTACCGTTTGATTTTGATTTTCCGGCGCTTCTGGCTCAGGAGAGCGGCCTGATACCCGTCCTCCGTAAGAAACAGCCGCATTTCATCACCGGGGCTGCCGTAGGAACAGGGACGCAGGACGGAAAATTCGATCATCCAGCGGGTGTCATCCTGAAAACGCTCCACGGCAAGAATGTTGTGTCCTTTCAGCTCGCGGGCTGAAATATCCCTCATAGGCAGCTCCTTTCTCAGCGTTCGTGCTGTTGCTGGCGTTTTTTCTGCCACTGTTCCAGCAGCTTGATAATGGTTTCCTGCATCCGCTGGGGCGTGTAGCTCCTGGGAAAATACTTTCGCAGGGTATCGGAAGTGAACGTCACCCGGTCCAAATCGCTTTTCTTTTCCTCACCCATAATGGCTCGCATTACATCAAGGGACAAATGCCCCTCCTGGCTGAATTTCTTGAGCCGTTGGGCTTGGGAGAGGGAGGGGGTGGCCTGTTCGCTGTCCATCGCGTCTAGGAGCTGCACCTGTTCCTCTTTTTTGAGGAAGGATAGTTCATAGGCCGGATTGAAGGCAATTTTCTTTTCATCAACCATTTTCAGCAGGTCGGGAATCAGCTCCGTCAGGCGGATATACCGCTTAATCTGCGACTTGCTATCCGGGCTGTTCTCTGCGATTTTTTCTGCCGCAGTCAACTTCGGCCCAA
Source organism: Anaeromassilibacillus sp. An200 (assembly GCF_002160025.1). Lineage (GTDB taxonomy): Bacteria > Bacillota > Clostridia > Oscillospirales > Acutalibacteraceae > Caccousia > Caccousia stercoris. The sequence goes on along the minus strand of NZ_NFJU01000083.1, from coordinate 117 downwards.
CTTGGAGTTGTTGACAAAAGATTCACCCGAGGAGAAAACCATGGTAAAATAAGTGCATACGGGGGTGGGAAGATGCAGCTGAAGTTTCACATGGTGACGATAGAAGATCTGGTACCG
>NZ_NFJU01000082.1 GCF_002160025.1 Anaeromassilibacillus sp. An200 | reverse complement strand
TCGCTCTGGGGCATGGAAATGATGGAAAACCCTACGGGTTTACCACATTCCCACACCCCGCCGCTCACCCCCCTTTTCCCCTCCGACTTTCTCCCTGTCCGAGAGAGAATTTTAAGAGATTTTATTGAGGGCCTAAAGGCCCTTAGGGGGGCATATATTATCAATATATTTTTTCCCTATTTTTCGACAGCCATAATTCCGGCCCTTTTTTCTATCCCTCACAGGCCCGTACACGCGGCATATATTATCAATATATTTTTTCCCTATTTTCAGTTGTTATTATAGCCTGTCCGAACGGCTCTTTCAAGTCCCCCGGACAGGCTTTCTTTACAGCTCCATGCCGCCCCAGGTGTGGCTCCGTTCCTGCTCCTGTTCCGGCTGCTGCAGCTCCGGCACAGGCAGCAACTCCCGCGCCCTTTCGATCAAGGGCCGGAACTGCTCCGGTAGGTGCCGATCCAGGAAGTCCAGCACCGCCCCGACCCCCTCCAAGAGCCGGGACGAGAAGTTGCGCTCACTGTCCAAGCTGTCCTCCAGGTACGCCACCTGCTGCCGCAGGTCACGGTTTTCGCTGATAAGCTCCTGCCGCTCCTGGGCCTCCTTCAGCTTTTCTTTCATGGACGGCAACCGGCTCTGGAGCTGCTTGTTCTCGGCTTTCAGCTCCCGCACTTCCTGCTCCGCTGCCGCCCCACGGATCGCCGCTGCCTTCAGCTCTTTTATCTGCTCCACTGTAACGCCCTTGACGGCCCCTGTCAGCGTTTTCTCCGGCCGGATCGCGTCCAGGTCAACCTGCACCTTCTCCGCCGCCTGGAGCCGCCGTACAGTCTTTCCGAGGGCCTTTTTCTGCCGTTCCAGCACAGCCATGTCCTGCTCCGCTGCCGTCACCTGTTCCTGGACGGCCTCCAACCTCTGAGCCGCAGCTCGGTACTCCGGCAAGTCCATGTGGGGACGGCCCCCGCCCAAGCTGACGATCTCGAACTCGTGTGCCTGGGCGATCTCCGCAAGGGACGCTTTCTCCCTCTCCATCCAGGCTTTCCATTCCGTCTGCTTGCGGCCCAGGCTTTCAAAGCCCTGCTGCTTTAATGCCTGTTTCATGGAGACCCTGGTAGACAAGCCCCGGGTCTGCTCCGTGGCCACCGGAACGAAGTCTACATGGAGGTGGGGCGTGGCCTCGTCCATGTGCAGCACCATATTGAACACCCGCAGGTGGGGGTTGCGCTCCTGGAAGGACTCCGCAAATTCTTTGAGCGCTGCCGCTGCCCGTTCCCCTCCAGGGGACCCGCACCCACAGTCGTTCAGGTTGCCGATCTGGAAGATTGCCTCGTGAAATAGCTTTTCCTGCTTGCTCTGCCGGATATGCTCATAGTAGTCTGGTATCTTGTCCCTGGTCTTTTTCTTTTTGGCATTGTAGGCGGCCAGGGCCTCGTCAAAGACTTCATGATAGACCTGTTTCAGATCTTCGTTGCAAAAGGTCACATTCTGCCCCGTCCGGCTCCGGTCTACATTCGCAGCTGTAAAGCTCCGGTTGTTGTGCCGGATACTGCCCCGGCCAGTCATGCCGGATATGGTTGTCCCGATAAAATCACCCATCCTTTCTATCGTCCGTATCCCTTACTGCTCCCATCTTACCATAGTCCCCGCGAGGGGGCAACACCTCTTTGTTACTTTCTCGGTGAGAAAGTAACGCAAAAGCACTTTCACACCGCCGCCCCGTTGGGGCGTCAGTATGAAAGTGCTTTTGCGCGCTCCCGCGGGGGTTCGCCGGAGCTGGGCGGGAGCAGCGGGAAACCGCAGCGGCCGGCAGCTCCGGCGGGCAGCTCCCAAAGCAACGATATTACACCTCAAATAGTTACCTATTTTTCATCTGTTTTATGTGCTTAATCCATCCTCTAATAAGCCATACATAAACACAGACAGCAATAATAACAGAGAAAAGCAGAACTGAAATTCCTTTACTCATTTCTCCTTGAAGGAGCAGATCTCCCCCTATAAAAAGGCTCATTCCCACCAACAGGAGATAGCCCACAATGAGGATTGCCAAAAACGCCTGACACAAAGTTCTCAATACCCTTTTCGTTTTTATAGAGCCTACCGCTTGAAAGGCTCCCATCATTACAAACTCTACAACAAGAAAAAATACGAAAAAGCCCAAAATGATAAATATCTTATCGCCCATTTGGAACCTCCTTTAGCCTCGAAAGAGCCTACTAAACCAACTCCGCTTTTGTTCCGGCTCCCGACCCTGCTGCTCCGCTCCGGTCTCCCCAGTAAGGAGCTGCTGCTGAATTGTCCCCGCGTGAAGGGCCTGGGCCGCTGCCGCTGTTTGCTGCGCTGCGGCCAACGCATCAGTGAGCCGGGTAATGGTCTGGGCCTGCTGCTCGATCTGCCGATCTTTCATTTCAAGCTGCCCTTGCAGCGTGTCGATGGTGGCCTGCAAAACAGAAATCACACCATCAACCGCCACCGTTTTTTCGTCATTTTTGGTTGACGGCGCGTCAACCAAACCGTCAACCGCACCCGTCAACCGGTTGTCGGTGGTTGATGGTGCATTTTCAGAAAATGCCTGTTTTATCAGCTTTTCACCGTCAACCTCTACCATCAACCTACCGTCAACCGTTGCCGTCAACCCCTGTAAACTGGTTGACAGCGGTTCACGCTTGATTTTTTTGAAAACCGCCTGCTTTGATACCCCTATCTCGTCGGCTATCTGCCGGATCGTTTTCATACCTTTACAAACAGGCCGACAGGACACACACCCTTAAAACCAGGCGTAGATATGTACCAGCAGCCAGGGCCTTCCGGCTCCCAGGCTATTTCAAGAGTAATCTCATGCCAACCATCTGGAAACAGAGCCGTAAAACCCTGCCCGGCGTGTATGCCTTCTCCCTCCAGGAGCAGACGGGGGTGCGGATCATCGTCCGCCGGATCAGGGAGCTGCAGCTGCGCGATCCTCTCTTTATCCCAGCTCATAAACCGGCCCTTCCTTTCTCAATCGTCATAGTGGCCCAGGCAGGAGATAATATAAATCACCCCGCCCTGCTCATAGTAAACAATGCGATTGGTTTCGTCAATGCGGCGGCTCCACCAGCCGCTCAGATTAGCCCGCAGAGGCTCCGGCTTACCGATCCCCTCATAGGGGCTTCTCTGAATATCCTTGATCAGTGCGTTTATCCGTTTCAGCGTCTTTTTGTCCTGCGTCTGCCAGTACAGATACTCGCTCCACGCCCGATCCTCCCACAGCAACCTCATCAGTCCACCTCGATCAAGTCATGCTCAGCAAAATGGGCCTTGCCAGTTTTCACATCCTGCATGACGCTCTCCAGGTGCCGAAGGTTGCTTTCTGAATAGAACGGATCAGCCGAAACCTCAAACGGTATGCGGTACTCTCTGCCGACCTTCTTTGCGAACATCGTAAAGGCCGCGCTCATGGAAAGGCCCATCTCGGCACAGGCCCGTTCCATTCTCTTCTTGACATCTTCATCCATCTTGATATTTACATTGACCGTGTGTGCCATATCGAACACTCCTTTCCTACTCATAGTATATGCAGAAAGAAAGAAAAAATCAAGTATTTTTCTTTACCTTTCTGTAAATGCCGTTACCCCTGATGTGTGGACATTTAGAGGGTAAAAAAGCCTTGATTTATGCGGCTTTCCGGGCGCAGTAGAGAGGGGGTGGTATCTTTACCATCAGAGAGCCGGAAAAGCCTTCCTGGGCCGCTCCAGGGCCGAAAACAGCCCCTAATCCTTACCCGGCCCCAAAGCCTCCACCAGCAGATCACTCACCGCCTGGGAGGGCGTCACGCGCACCGTGATATGCCCATCCTGGACACGCACAGTCGAGGGCGCGGTGTCCCACCACTTACGGATCGTTTTGGGATCAAGGCCCGTATCCCGGTGGCAGTCGGCCTTGCGACCTTCTGGGTGCTGCTGCCGCCACTCATACACTCGATTCTGGGCCGATGGACGGCCATTCCCTTCCCGCCAATTATCGTGAATTATGTCCCTCGTTGCCCTGGCAATCTTCAAATGCTGCTCCTGCTTGCGCCAGTTCCGCTTATTGACGGGCATAGTCAGACCAGAGATCTTCGCTATATCGTCCCTGGGAAATGTCACATAATCCTCGTTATACATCTCCAGAGCGCACACCACATCATCTTTCGTAAAACGGTTGATGTCCTCCACGCTCATATCATCATAGGGTTTCAGCAGGGAGAAAGCGTCCCGGCGCAGCTCGTCCTCGCTGATCCCACACTTCTTCGCATAGATCGTCAGCGTCATAATGCCATAAAACCGATGGCCCACCCTGATCTCGTCCCCGATCCGGTGCAGCCACCAGTCATAAAGGTCACGCTTGACCGTCCAGCGACCCCGCCGCTCCTTCTTGACAATCCGCCGCTCATACCAGTCCGGGTACTTCTCCTTCGCCTCGGCCAGTGAGAGCCGACCCTTCCGCATGAGGCCCACAAGGTATTGTTGCTCCCCGTTGCTGTCTGGGATAAAGTCCAGCAACCTTTCCAGCGTCACCCTCCCACCGAGCCGGTACGCCGTCACAGGGTACTCCCGGCCCAATTTGGAGCCGGAGCCAACCACCCGGAACCCCTGTAAAATGCCCTGCATTTGCGGCTCCTTTATGGTAGAGGTGTACCTGTTCCATATCTGCCGGGTAAGGGCATACTTCAATTCCTTCAAGCATTTCTGGTTATGAGGGTACATAGGGATCGGCTCTTCCAGGACATAATACAGATGAAGTCCGGTCCCGCTGTTTACAACAAAAGTCGCCTGGGGAAGAATATCCTTGTTCATCTGGTGCAGCGTGTCCCGGAGCTGGGGCATACCCACCCCATCCAGATCAAAGACCAAGGCATAGAGATACCGAGCGTTCTTGCCACACCGCCGCCTCCCAAAGTAAGACAGAGGGGACATGATAGTAAAGTCCGTATCAAAGACCTCGGCCAGCTCCGACAATTCGTCCGTGATGGTATAGCGTTTGGCCTTGCCGTCACCCTCGATCTCCAGAGCAATCCCTGCGGCCTTCGGCACCGTCACCGCGATCCCATTGCCCTTCGCGTCCTCAAAATGGCCTTTCCGCTCAAAACTGCCTACCGGAAAGATCTCCCGGTAAAATTCAAAGGGAGTGACCGGCTCCAGGAACTTCGCCAAATGCTCGTTCTTTTCCAGGTACAATTCCCGCAGCCGCTCCATAGCGGCCTGCTGATCCATAGCCATACGCACACCTCCAAAAGAAAAAGTAACAAAAAGAAAATCCGCTGCGGCGGGGATCGCCTGCGGGCGGGAAGGGGGGAAAGGGGGAGCCAAAGAGCGGCCCCTACGGGGCCTTAAAGAGAAAGTCACCTCCCCCTTTCCCCCCTCGCTCTGGGGCATGGAAATG
>NZ_NFJU01000081.1 GCF_002160025.1 Anaeromassilibacillus sp. An200 | reverse complement strand
AGATCTTCTATCGTCACCATGTGAAACTTCAGCTGCATCTTCCCACCCCCGTATGCACTTATTTTACCATGGTTTTCTCCTCGGGTGAATCTTTTGTCAACAGCTCCAAAGTGTCCCGAAGTTGTGGCTACACTCCTGGAAAAGTAACAGGACAGCGGGCAACCGTCAAGGCTGAAATGAACGGGCTTACACCCGGCCTTGACCGCCACCCGCCGTCCCGCTGAATGGGTGAACAAGGCGACCAATTCCTCAAAGTGCTTGGCCGCTCTCTTTCTGATTTTGGAGTGTTTCTTTTCTCATAATTGAAATGGGCGGGAAGCCATTTTAGGGCTTTCCCGCCTTGATTGCCCATCAGCAAAGCCAGACGGGACGGTCAACGGCGGCGCATGAAATGCGCCGTTCATCTTGACCGTTGACTGGCTTTGCTATTTCTCTGATAAATGAAATTTCGATTTTTAGAAATCGTTTAAGATAGCAATGCGGCTCCACTTGAAATTTTTTCTTTTACTGCAAAAACAGCCTCTTGGATAGAATAGGTTGTCGTTTCTATAACATTCGATTCATATATCCCCAAATTACAAAATTGCTCCCACATTGTTTCTACTAATTCAACATTTGTTTTTCTGTCTAATTTTGAACGTTCCACAGCTCGTTTCATAGTTTCTTCTTTACTGGCTCTTAAAACAATATAGTGTACTTCATAATCTTCTCGAACAAGGGCTCTCCATGGTTCTAAAAACCACGGCCCGACAATTCCATCTACAATTACATCATATCCGCCGCGGGCATAGCGCTTTGCAGCTTCTAAAAAGGCTTCAATGACAACTAAATTTTGTTCGTTGGACTCTGGTAAATGCGGCGGTATTGCTCCTTTGCTTAAATAATGAAAGGCTATGTCACAACAAACAGTTGATAAATAGCCATTTTTATAGGGGAGTATCAGAACTCCCCTACAAACTGTTATTTGCAGTTATCTATACTCATTTGGAATTTCGATATGAAGTGTCTCACACAATAACTTCACATCATGTGCATCATTTTCATCAAACTCGTATCCCAGATGGAACATTACTTGACTATATGGTTCAATACAGGAAACCTCTATTTCCTCAATTCTTCCTTTACCCGAAAAAGTTTCTACCGGAAAACAATCCCCATCATAAAGAATTTCACCTTCGTCCGTATATTCAAAACAATGCAAATCAATAATTCTGTTTTTCAAATCTTCCCATACAGTATGGTTCAATGTTGTATATTCCATCTTAATCTCATAAAAGCCATTAGCTTTCATTATTTCTATAAAGTTCTGATAATCGTTCTTTTCTACAAAAATGTCAATATCATTATGGGCTCTTGACTGATATCCAAGAAGAGCATCTACACCCCAGCCACCATCAAGAAAGACTTTAATCTCCGCATCTATTGCAAATTGAAGAATCTGTTTTACATCTGTTATATTGACCATCTTATCATCTCCACAAATTCTAATTAGGCGACCAGAGGAACTGCTGGTCTGTTTGATAAATCTCTGCATTTAGCAGTTTTCAATGTTGCCAAAACGAAAGTTAAGAAGATGTTCCTTTTCTCCATGTCGCTTTCTTTGGCGTAATTTACAAGGTTATTCCACACAAGATAGTTGTTCAGATACTTGGTAGAAACACCGTTAAAGCCACGCATAAACCTCTTTAGCTGGCTATGGTAGCTATTGATATGTTGGATATTATAAATGCCTTTCTTGGCTTTGCCAGTCTTTAACTGCACAAGGTCAATGCCATTGGCATTTGTAAATCTCACATAGGAGTTCATCTTGTCCGTAACAAGAGTGGAATTGGTCTTAATCCTACCATCATAAATATGATGTAAATCTATTGTAGAAACTCTACCAGTATTCGTAATCTTGGAGATAGACAAGCCATTCCTATTAACCGCACAAGGAACACATACCTTTTCTTGGGACAAGCCTCTGATATGTGTAGAATGACCACGCTTATGAGCCTTGCGTGGCATAGCAAATGTCTTACTCTTGCTATGATTGCCCTTGTACGAGATGGCGAAAAAAGTTTCGTCAGCCTCAATAATGCCGTCAAGGGTAACATCGTCTGCCATATTCTGAAGTGCATCCAAAATCTTGTGTCTCCAAAGGAATGCGGTGTTTCTGTGAATCCCACAAGCAACAGCAGTCTTACGAATGGATAAGCCATTCATCATACAATCAATGTACTGCTCCCACACGGACAAGTCTTTTCTTGTACCAGACACAATGGAGTTCGTAGCAATCACGAAGGACTTGCCACAATCCTTACATACATATCGCTGTGTGCCATCTTTACGATGACCATTGCGAACCACATGGATACAGCCACAAAGAGGGCATACACGACCATTTGCAAAGCGTTCCTTTGCTACGAAATCTTCAATATTCAAAGACTTTACAAAGGCAGGACTTAAAAGCATTGTTTTAAGGCTTTCCTGCTCTGCGACAGTCAACTTACCGATAATATCTAATGCGTCTTTGATAGTAGGCATATCCAATTACCTCCTTCGGTGGTACTGTTTCTTACTATTATTATACGCTATTTCTCGTCAAAAATCAACCATTTGTTGTGACAGAGCCTAATGAAAAAAGTCGTCTGTGTGCATATGCACAGATTTATCCATGTTCGATTCTTTTGCGACAATCGACGCAGTTGTTGTCTTTCCTGTTCCCGGCGAACCTGTAATCACAATAATTCTTCCTTGATTCATCTACATTCTCCCTCGCAATTTAGATTTACCGCTCTCTTTCTGATTTTGGAGCGTTTCTTCTCTCAAGATTGAAATGGGCGGGAAGCCATTTTAGGGCTTTCCCGCCTTGATTGCCCATCAGCAAAGACGGGCGGGACTGTCAACGGCGGCGCATTTATGCGCCGTTCATCTTGACCGTTGATTGGCCCCGCTAACTTTGCTACTCTGTTCTAAGTAATTCCTCAATTTGTTTTTTCATATATTCTACAAGTGCCATCGCTTCCTTTTCTACTGTCTCCCATTCATCAGACAAATTTCCCAAATAAGCTTCCTTTGCCGTTGTTAGCAGGGGGGAAAATCTCTCCGGCAATTTTAAAATTACCCATTTTGCGGCAACATCTTTTGTCGTGATTTCTTCTGTTACTAAAGTAAACCACATTCGTGATAAGGTTAATAACACATTTCTTTCATCACCCTTAAAGCTGGAAATCAAACCAGGTAAAGAAAACCGAATTGCTTTTTTAATTTCGTGAAATGGGATAGCGGGAATAAGCTCTTTGCTTTCCGCCCCCTTCAAAGTTATGCTATTTTTTCTTGCTTGCCATAATAAAATCATTATATCTGGGTCATTGCAGGCTTGCGGATATTCTCCTGCTTCCATCTCTCCCCTTAGCCATTCACCATACATATACTGACATTTTGGCGGAAATTGCAACGGAACAATATCAGATTGATTGATAATAGTTACCTCTAAAGGTCTTTTTTCAATACAGCCTACGGAGCCAGAAATTTTCAATAATTGCTTTGTTAGATCTGCTCTGATTGAATTACTCAATTCTTGTTTAGTAATTATCAGTATATCTATATCACTATCTGGACGCAGCCCATTCATTGTTGCTGAACCATATAAATATATCCCCAATATTTGACCTTGTAATATGGTTTCTGCTATTGAAATAACTTGATTTACTTGTTGTGGAAATTCATTTATATTCATTGTAACTCCTATATGTATTTATTTTTACTCCTCAACAACTGATAAAACAGCGTCTAAGGCTAATTCTAAGGCTATGGATATACTTGTTTTTCCCCATTCTCTTTCTTGGTATTTATGAGGGTCTGCAAGAGTATCGGCTGAAAAAAGCAGCATAGCCCATGTAACTTTTCTAAATTTTGCACACGCCGCCAATGCGGAACATTCCATTTCTACTACTTGACATCCCTCTTCTTTCCGATACTGAACCATTTCTACTGTTTCTCGATAAAAACCGTCTGTTGTCCATGTTTTAACTTCCCAATATGGTATATTCTTTTGGCTTAAAGCAGATTCAATCGCATTTATACCAGCCTTTGAAATCTCTACTTCTCGGGAGGGAGGAAGATAATGGTAAGATGTTCCCTCATCTCTCAATGCAGAAACAGGTATCAAAAATCTATTTTCCGGGATGTCTTCCAATACGCCGCAGGAGCCGACGGAAATAATCTTTGTTACACCCCCTGCAATTAAATATTCTAAAACTTGGACGGCAGCAGCACTTCCCACAGGAGCCGGACATAGACATATTTTCTCCTGATTATAAAGACATTCATAAATAGGATATCGTCTTGTTGCACTTTCAAATTCATCTATCTGTATTCCATCATGGGTATGTGCATAATTTTCAACCTCGTCTCCTAAAAAAGCAAACACTGCTTTTGCAGGAAAACATTTTTTCCCATTTCCCGGCTGAAAAACAGCTTTTGATGCGGTATCGTACTCTAAAACAGGGTAGTCATGCTTTACTAATGGCATATTATTATCTCGAATAACAGGCTATTATTCTATTCCTTTCATCATCTTTTTTGCCAACTGCTTGAACAGGTCGGCAGTTTCTTCATCCATCGGCGTAAGCTGTCCGATCTGTCCGGCAACCATCGCCGCTACATCGTCAATGGAAAGCGGGTTTTGCTTCTGTTCCGCCAATGCGTCCCGCATGGCTTGGAACATCGCGGCGGTCACAGCTTCTCCCGGCTGTTCCCCGTTGTCAATGTCTTTCTTAATATCCCGCAGGATAGCAAGGAACACATTTTTGATTTTCTCAATCTCCGCCTCATGTTCCCCCATCTTCTGGGCGTTCAAAAGCTGTAAATCCTGCTTTGCTTCCGCCCGGTGTTCCGGGTGTTCTTTCATCAGGTCGGACAGGGAAGCCGTTGCTATCTCGATAAGCTGGTTTCTTGCTGTTATGCCTTTTGCCGCTGTGTCCTGAAAATAAATCCGTATCAAATCTATCAGCTTAGGAAAATTCCTGTGTTCCAACAGGCGGTTGAGGATTTGCACATCAACAGCACCCGTCACGAGCCCCCTCACGGCTCCCTCGGACAAGCCTAATTCAGAAATATCGTAGCTTTTGCGGACGCTCACGGTAGACAAGCCCAGTATGTAGTCTGTCGATACCTTAAATTCCTTTGCTACACCTATGAGAATATCACTGCTGACCGTTCTCGTTTCGCCGCTGACAATGCGGCTCAACTGGGAAGCGGAAACGCCTATCTTCTCCGCAAGTTCCTTTTGTGTGATATGGTTTCCGTTGCATAAATCGGAAATCCGCTGTCCGGGTGTTCCGGGTAAAGCCATAGACACGCACCTCCTCCGCATACTTCCATTATACAGGATGATTGCAAAAAATGCAATTTCCAAAGTGTAAACTTCATCAAAATGCAATTCTCGCAAAATTCCGGGAATTGCATTTTTTTCGTGTAGACTTAGGGTAGTTCATCGATGGACAGCACCTTGCTACGAAAATAAGTAGCGAGGGCGTGTACCTTGACAAACAGGTTTTCAATGCCTCATGAAAAACCATCGC
>NZ_NFJU01000080.1 GCF_002160025.1 Anaeromassilibacillus sp. An200 | reverse complement strand
CCTTCCAATCCTTCCAAGCCGGTCCCGCAGACAGGCGATGATTATAACCTGTATATCTGGATCGGCGTGCTGGGCGCGGCGGTGATCGGCAGCGGTGTTGCCCTTTTCCTGTGCGCTTACAAGAAAAAAGGCCAGAAGGCCAGCCCCGGACGCCGCAAAGCGGCAACCGGCGTGCTTCTGATCTGCATTGCCATGGCAGTAGGCAGCGGCTTTATGCTGGCGCGGGAGATCGGCCAGTACAAGGAAAGCGCCGATACCTATGCCGGGCTTTCGGAATATGTCACCCCGGCTGAAACAGACGGGAAAAATGGAACTGTGGAGGCGCCGGAGGAAACCGGCGCTTCCTCCATTTCCCTGCCCACGGTGGACTTTGAAAGCCTGCTGGCCCAGGGGCCGGATGTCAAGGCATGGCTGGAGCTTCCCGGCACGGTCATTCAGTACCTGGTGGCCCAGGGCGAGGATAACAGCTACTACCTGAAACACCTGTATGACGGTACGGCAAACAAGGTGGGCTGCCTGTTCATCGACTATGAAAACGCGGAGGATTTTTCCGACAACAACACGATCATCTATGGGCACAACATGCGGGACGGCTCCATGTTCTCCACGCTGGTGGAATACAAAGCGCAGGCTTACTATGACGAACACCCGGAAATGTACCTGGTAACGCCGGAGGGCGGCTATGTGGTCGAGGTGTTTTCCGCATTTGTGGCAAGCCCGGAGGAATCCGGCAGCGAAACTTCTCCCTGGGCGCTGGAATGGAAAGACAGCGGCGCTTATACGACCTGGCTTTCCGCAATGCAGGAGCGTTCTGTGATCGAAACGGGCGTTTCCGTCACTTCCAGCGACAAGGTGCTGACCCTTTCCACCTGCACCAATGGCGGCGTTGACCGCTTTATCGTCATGGGCAGGCTGGTAGCTGTAACTGAATAACAGATTTTAAGAAGATGGCGCGGGATGACGATTGCTTCAGCGCCCATCTCTATATATGGAGGATTTGCAATGGTAAATAACATTGTTCCCATTCCCGGATATGTCCATCTCTACCGCTCCATGCTGCGGTTTTACGATATGCCCAGCGCGGAGCTGAAAGAAATGCTCTACCTTCTGAATACCGCAAACCTGGACAGCTACGGCTTCCACCACCCGGAGGCGCATGTAGTCGAGAGCGGCCCGGTGGCCTTCTGCGGCTGGCTGGATCAACGGTATGCCCGCCCTTACCGGACGGAAGTGCAGCTTTATAAATCCCTGCTGGCCCTGAAACGCAGTATTGACCGGGATTGCATTGTCACTTCCCAGCGGGAGGCCCTTCAAATGCTCCGGTGCGTGATCTCCAACCTGGAATACCGGTTCTATAAAGCCTACAACATGGAATTTGAGGATAAGCGCACGGTGTATTCCGAGTGTGCCTTCCGGCTGATCCCGCGGGAGGACGAACCCAGCGTGTGCCTGATGCACGATTGGATTTATCTTCCTACGGCGTAAAGCGGGGTGAGTTATGACATACAAAGAATTTCAGGCTGTTTTCCGGGAACAGGTACGGCAGTGTGAAGGGCTTCTGATTCAGAAGGCCAAAGAATATACCGGCGACAACCCGGACCGGCTCAGCGCCTTCAAAGCGGCGGCTGCGATCCAGGACAGCACCCCGCAGCGTGCGTTGGCCGGGATGATGGCAAAGCACATCATCTCCATTTATGATATGTGCTTTACGGACCGGAAAACTTTTGAGCTGGCTGTCTGGGAGGAAAAGATCACCGACAGTCTTAACTATCTGTTTTTACTAAAAGCTGTGATAAAGGAGGAATTGGAACATCAATCAGATTGAAACTAAAATTTTGAACTGCACCGCAGTACAGGAAGCAGAGAAAAACATGGTGTTTGCGGCAAGGCTTACCCAGCGGGGTCATGCGATCCATTCCATGGATGACCTTCTGGCCCTTTATGAGAAAGCCTATACTGCCGATACGGTCAAACGGATCGCCTCTCTGCCGCACCCCGCCGTACAGAAGTTTTCAGTTATCACGGTGGCGGTTGTGGGCGCCAGCAGGCGTTTCCTGGCGCAGATCACCCGGCACCAAAATGAGGTCAAGTTTATCAGCGCCTCTTTGCAGTACAGCAATTATGCGGGGCAGGCTGATTTTGTGGTGCCTTATGAGATCCTGACGGCAAGCCAGTGGGTGCATGACTTCTACCTGAAAAAGTGCCGGGCTGCCATGGAGCATTATGCGGATATAGGCGCCTGCGGGATTTCCAGGGACGCCGCAGGATATCTTGCCCCGCAGAGCCTTCGCAATGTGCTGATTATCAGCGCCACGCCTTATCAGTGGAAACACATGATCGGCCAGCGGACTTGCCGCCGCAATACAGATGAAACACGCTTTGTCCTGCTGAAAATATGGGCGGACCTGTATGCGCTGGACCCGGAACTGTTCAGCCCGGAGCTTACCGGCCCCTTCTGCCAGCGGGAGGGCTGCCGGGAAAAAGATATGTCCTGCGGCTGCCCGTGCGAGAAAGGGGCGCTGCCTCTTGCCCTGCTACGCCAGGACTATCCCGCGGCACTGGAAGGAGGCGGCCTGTGAAAATCAAGATCATTGATTTTGGGCTGCCGGAGAACCACCGTCCCCTCCGTTCCCACGCCAATGACGCCGGGGCGGATGTCTATATGCCTTTTGACTGTACCCTGGAGCCTGGCGGGATTGCAAAAATCCCGCTGGGCTTTGGCCTGGAGGTGCCGGATGGTTATGCCGCCTATGTATTCCCCAGGAGCAGCCTGGCGGCAAAAGGGGTGGTCTGCGAGCTGCCCCCTGTGGATTCCGGCTACCGGGGCGAGATCCACGCCATTGTCAGCAATGTGGGAAATGCTGCCCAAACACTTGCGAAAGATTCCCGGATCGGGCAGCTTATCATCATGCCGGTAGTGATTGCGGATTTCGTGAATGACCTGGGCGGGAAACGCGGCGCGGGCGCTTTTGGCAGCACGGGAAAATAACTTATTGCTTTGAATAAATTTCTTTCGCACGGGCAACCTAAAAAATAGGGTGTAGCTATTATACGGATGTAACCAATCATATACTATATTGGTTACATTAGGGAGCAAAACGCGGTTTCAATGTGCTTTGCAGTAGTTGACAAGGATATGTTTTTAGGATAAAATAAAGTAAACTTTATATTTTCCTAAAAACAAGGAGGTCATGTTATGCCATATATTGAGCGAGCATTGGAACGGAAATTTTTGCGTATGAGTTCCTTTTTCAAAGCGGTGCTTGTAACAGGTGCGCGGCAGGTTGGTAAAACTACCATGCTGAAACATTTGGCCGAGGGACAAAACCGCACTTACATTTCTATGGATAATACAATGGCGAGAACCCTGGCCCAAACAGATCCCGTATTGTTCTTTCAGACCTACAAGCCTCCAATCATCATTGATGAAATACAGAAAGCCCCGGAGCTGTTTGAACAGATTAAAATTATGTGCGATGAAACCGAAGAAAGAGGTTTATTCTGGCTAACCGGCTCCCAGCAGTATAAGATGATGAAAAACATCCGCGATACACTGGCCGGAAGAATCGGGATTCTGGAGCTATACAGCTTTTCCAAAAATGAAGTAGACGGAGAAGTTTTTACAAACAAACTGGATTTCTCTCTGCCGTGTCTTTTAGAGCGGCAGAAAACGGCAAAAAAGAATGATATTGTAGATGTGTTCGAGCATATCTGGCGCGGCGGGATGCCTGACGCGCTACGGGCCGATGCCGAGCAGAGACAGGAATATTTCAATTCTTATATTGAAACATACCTGATGCGGGATGTGGCAGAAGAAGGCGGTATTACCGATTCTGTACGTTTCCGAAAATTTCTTACTGCCTGTGCTGCCTTGACAGCCGAGCAGGTAAATTATAAAACTTTGGCGGAGGCAGCCGAAATTTCCCAGCCCACAGCCAAAGAATGGCTGCGGATCTTGCAGGGATTAGGCATTGTCTATCTTCTGCCGCCCTTTGCCAATAATGAATTGAAGCGGTTGACAAAAACACCCAAACTGTATTTCTGTGATACCGGACTGTGTGCCTATCTGTCCATGTGGCTTACCAGAGATACCCTGATGAATGGTGCCGCAAATGGTCACTATTTTGAAAACTATGTTGTGATCGAGCTTTTGAAAAGTTTTTCTTACTCAGCAGATAAAGCAAACCTGACATACTACCGTGACTCTAACGCAAAAGAAATTGATGTGATTGTAGAAGAAAATGGATTGGTTCATCCGCTGGAAATCAAAAAATCTGCAAATCCTGATCGCAGAGAAATCAAAAAATACGAGGTACTCGACAAGACAACCTTAGAACGTGGCAGCGGCGGTATTGTCTGCATGTGCGAAGAAGTAATACCGATTGATCAGAAAAACTGCTTTATTCCTTGTAATCTTATATAGATAATAGAAAGTGGTCAGCCTCCCTTATATGTGACTGACCACTTCTATTTTTTGCTATTCAGTTCTTTCATAATACCGAGGATGTAGGACATCGCTTTGGAATCCAGCTTCTTTGCCTCTGCGATAAATTCGTTTAAGGCGGTAGGATTCGGATTGCCTTCATCGAAGAATTCCTGTGGTGTCACGCCCAGGTATTCACAGATATAAAAGAAGGACTGCATAGATGGAAGCGTTTTCTTGTTCTCCACGTTGTTGATATAGTTGTTGGCCTGCCCAAGCGACAGCGACATATCCCGTGCGGAAACACCCTTCTGCATCCTCAATTTTGCCAGCCTTTCCGGGACAAAATCTTCGTACACCATAGTCACCTCCCATTCTATAATAGATTGTACCTTACAGGACGGCTCTATTCGCTAGATGAAAAGGGGTATTTGAGTTGACACGTTAAATATAACCTATTAAAATAAGAGGTATGGTAGTTTTCAACTATCGTCTAAAAGGGAGGCTGCAACATGAAAGAAAAAGTTTGCGGAGTGACCGGACACCGGGAAATCCCCGCTGAATATATGGAGCAGGCAGAGCAAGGTCTGCGACGCGAAATCGAAAAAGCCATCGCGGACGGCTATACCTACTTTATTTCCGGCTTTGCTGACGGTACAGATCAGCTATTTGCCGGGGTTGTTCTGGAAAAGGCCAAAGAAAATCCGACGCTGCGCCTGGAGGCAGCGATTCCTTACCGCAACCGCTATAAGCGGCTGATGGAGAACGAGCGGACCAGGGCCATGCTGGAGGCATGTGCGAAGGTCGAGGTTGTCAGCGAAGAATGGGCTTCCAATGTCTACATGAAGCGCAACCGCTATATGGTAGGCCAGGCAGACCGGGTGATCGCTGTCTATGATGGACGGGAAAAAGGCGGCACTGTGTCCACGATCCGCATGGTTCACGCCCAGCGGAAAGAAATGCGGGAGATCCCTGTGGGGCCTTATCTTCCTGAAAGCATGATAAATCTTGGATATTTCAGGAACGCTTCGGGTAGATAAGAATTTGTCAGTGTGGTAAAATTAGAAACATAAGTGGACAAATCAAAATTTGAATATCAGTAAATTATGACCTCTCAACAGAGGTTACAGTGTTTTAATAAAATCCTCCAAAAGCCTTGAAAATAAAGGATTTATCGCAATGTGTTCGCCTTATCTCTTTATAC
>NZ_NFJU01000008.1 GCF_002160025.1 Anaeromassilibacillus sp. An200 | reverse complement strand
TATTCATAGTCGAAATAGACCGGGTAGAGGAATTTTCCCTTGTACGGTTCCAAAACACGGGCGCACAGCTGCGCTTCCTCCCGTGCCTCGTCAGGTGTGAGGGCGTAGGAAAACCAGTAGGCTCCGCACGCGATCCCCGCCTGAAGCGCCCCGGCGGCGTTGGCCGTGAATTGGGAGTCCTGCTGGGATGCGTGCTTGCCGTAGCCCGCGCGGAGGATCGCAAAGCCGATCCCCGCGTTTTTTACCTTTCCCCAGTCAATGGAGCCGTTATGGCTCGATACGTCAATTCCTTTCATGCTTCCTCCCTTCTCAGGACACCAGTTCCCACTGCCAGAGCCCCGGCGTTCCGGGCGCCCAGACGCAGGGGATCATGTCCCCGCCCTCGGCCACACGGTACACATGGCCCTCATAGCTGAAATACTGTCCCGCACGGCAGTCCATACCGTACACCCAGGGGATGGGATCCTCCTGCGTTCCGGCGTGCTCCGTCTCGATGGGACGGTAAACGGCGAGCATCCCCTCCCCGTGCGGCGGCTGGTTTTCCTGAGGCGTCACGCCGCCGGCCTGCACCACGCGGTACAGCGTTTCTCCGTCTCGCAGGACGCTTCCTTCCGCCAGCTTGTTTCCCGCCGCCAGCACATCCTCCCACATGGGGAAAAGCTCCGGCATGGCAAGCGCCTGATCGTCGGAAAGAGAGACGGAGGACGCGGCGAACACCCGTGCCGCTTCCACAGACTGCTGCGCCAGCCGCTCCGCCTGCTGTTCCTCCTCCCGGATGGCCTGAATACTGTCCTCCCGATGGTAAATCACTGGTAGTTCCCTCCAATCGACGAAATGTAGCACTCCCCGGAAGCTGTGCCGCGCGACAGGGTGGCGCGGAGCTTGACGCCCCAGGCGGACGCCGTCTTGGTTTTGTTGGTGAAAAAATATTTCTGATTGTTGAGCGCGTTCTGCGTGATGTTCTCCCAGGTGGGGGACGCGTCGTTGCCGTTGTTGCAGATTTCCACCTTCAGCGAGCTGCCCGCAGGAAATGCTCCCTGTACATTGACGATGCAGCGATCCGGCATGGCGTCGGCGGGCAGGGCGGCGGCGGTGGCGAATGTGCAGGATGTGACCTTTTTCGTAAAGGTCTGGGTGCGGGTAGTGGTCAGCCCCAGCGGATCCGTTGCCGTGATGGTGAGGGTGTGGCTGCCGTTGAGGATTTTTCGCCAGGCATCCGCCGAAAAGGTCAGCGTGTTGGCACTCCCCAGCGTCACCTTGTAGGTGCGCAGGGTGGTGCTGTCCAGCTTTTCCGTCACGTTGACTGTACCGCCCTGCGCATCCGTCACGGTGTACTGGTAGGACGGGATGTTTTCCCCGAAGCTTCCCAGATTTCCGTTGCTTCCGGAGATGACGGGAGCGGTGGCGTTTTTGGTGAAGGTTTGCGTGCGGGTGGCGGTTGCGCCCTGCGTGTCCTTTGCCGTGATGGTCAGCGTATGGCCCGCGTTGGACAGGCTTTTCCAGGTGGCGGTGGGGATCGTGAGTGTGTTTTTGTTTCCCAGGGAAACATTGTAGGTGCGCAGGGTGGTGCTGTCCACCTTTTCCGTCACACTCACGGTGCCGCCCTGGGCGTCCGTCACGGTGTATTGATACGTGGGGGGCGTGTCGCCGAAGGTACCGAGCGCGCCGTTTGAGCCGGAGATAACGGGCGGTGTGTTGTAGGAAATCGTATAGCATCCGTCGGAATCTGTTGTGGACGAAATAGTTAAAGAGCCTGACAGATTACAAGCGGGTCGCAGGCCGCAGTCGCTGACGTAGGCACCCTTCGCGATCAATGTGCCTTTGGTATAGACGTTGCTGGCATCGTCGGCCGACTCGGCCCGGGCGTCCCGCAGCCAGTAGGAATGCGCCTGATTGGCAAAAGATCCGAAGTTGGCGTCATCAGCGGCAGAGGCCGAGACGGTCGCGATGCGGCTGCTGTCGTCGCTAAAGATTGCCAGCTTGCTGCCGCATACATGGTCGCCAGAGAGAGCAACCTCCGTGCAGGACAGGGGAAAAATCTTGTCCGTACAGGTCTCAGTCCCGCCGCCGTCTGTCGAACTCTTGCCTACCGTGAGGGTGGTGGAAAGCAGAGCGGCTCGGTCGTTGGCTGTGAAGCCGTTGAGGAAGCCAGCGATAGTGTCATAGGGGCACTTACTTTGCCAGACGTGGTACGAGTCAGGCGCTTGATCCGCCGAGTGCTGCGCGGTATACCACTGACCGGCTCCAGCGTTGCTGTTGAGCCATTGGCGCAGGTTGGAGTAGATATAGCGGTTATTTCCGTAGTCTCTGCGGTCTCTGTACGTGTTGGAAGGCTCCTTAGCGTCGAAGCAGATTAGCTTGATGATCTGATTGGTCACAAGCGTTACGCTTCCGGAAGGATAGCCGCTGTGATTTTTGGCCGCCACCAGCCACACAATCGGCTTCCCATAGATGCTGCCAAACTTGACCTTGCTCTTTAAGGCCAGGCTGTTCAAAGTTGCCATTGTCCGATTTCACCCCCTTTCAGCATTCCAGCCGCGCCTTCGCGGTGTTCCACACGCCCGCCGTCACCGTGATGCCGGAGAGCGATGAGAAGGCCACCGTGAACGGGTTGCCGGTGATGTTCGTAAAGATTGCGTCCCAGAGCGTTGCGATCTTCGATTCGTTCATTGCCACACGCCCTGCCAGCTCCGCAACGTTTTCCCCAACCTCCGTGGAAATCTGCCCGGAGAGGGAATCCAGGTCGGCGCGGAGCTCTTCGATTTCGGAGGAAAGCTCTTCTGAGGACGCGGTCAGCTGCTCCGCATACGATGTCAGATCGGTGCGCAGGGACTTTGCTTCGTCCGCGTTCACCCGAAGCTGCGCGTCAATTTTTTCCGTCGTTTCGTTCACCACGGCAATGCTGTAATATTCTTCTTCCAGCGGGAGAGGGAGCTGGTAATTTTTTGTGCGGTCAGGCAAACTGAATCACCTCGTTTTCCAGATCTTCATGTGTGTATTGCGCAAGACAAGCGTGTGTGAAATTCGCAAGCTTACGGTGTGAATTGCGTTCCAGATCAAAATCAATCCAAAGAGCGGAGGGTACCACACGCTCGAGCAAATCCCGGATATCCTCCTGATAATTGCGCAGAGCAAGCGGGGCACGCACGCGCAGGGCGTTGTTGCCGGAAAAGAGCTCGATGGTAAATCCGCCCGCTCCGCATAACGTTTCCAGCTGAAGCCGGAGTGTGTGCAGGGTAAAGGGAAGCTGCTCGCACAGCCGGGCCAGCACGCGGGATCGCCGCTCGTCGAGTGTTTCCGTTGCGCGCGCGGAAATGTCGAGCATGTGTTCCCAGCGTGTGAGTGCGTAGTCGCCTGCGGTGCCGGCAAACTGATCGTCGAGCGCCCGGTCAAGCGCTTGCCACAGCGATTCAAACAAAGCTTGCTGTCCCGCGGCAATCGCCCGCAGCTCCCGATAGGGGCGCAGTGCGTCCGGAAGATAGTCGAAAAGCTTACGATCCATGCAGTACCCCTTCCACCGGCACCTCGTCGCCGGATAATTCCAGGTTGGATGCTTCTCTGCAAAGCGTGGTTCCTGTCACGTCCAGGATGCCGGGACAGGACAGAAAAGCGCTTTCCAACGCGCTGATCCGCACTGTCAGTCCATTGGAGGAGTCTGCCCAGGTTTTGCGCAGAGAGAGAAGATAGTCACGCGCCGCCTGCTCCAGATACGGGCGGCAGGCTTCCCAGCCCCAGCTGTCCTGGTAAGTGAAGGAAGCGGAAATTTCCACCTCCCGCCCCACGACGCCCTCCACAAGCACCACATGTCCGATCGGAGCGAAGCCTTTGCCTTCGCCTGTCTCGTCCTGCGGGTCGACCGCCTGCTGCACCTGCTCCACCAGCTCGGCCGACGGAGGGGAAAACGTGCTGTCCAGGATTGTCAGCCGTACCACGCCGCCCGTGGTCAGAAGTCCTTCCGACGCGGCGAGCGATACGCTGCTCAGCCACTGTGAGACGCTCTCCGGCGTCTCCTCCGGCAGGGCGGCAAACCAGTCCTCCCATTCCTCCGGCGGGCGCAGGTACTCCGGGGAAAGATTGCCGTTCCAGGCGCGATATACCTTCACGCCGCCCACGCCTGCGATGGCTCCCACCTTTTCGCGATAGTCCGCCGCGTTTCCGCCGAAAGCCTGCGAAACAAAGCTTGCGAGGTAGCGCGCGCGAAAGGCTTCCGTTTCCTCCTCGTCCGTGCCGGGGATCAGAAGCTCCTTTGCTGAAGCGCTCTGAAGCCCGGAGACATATTCCACCGGTGTCAGGCCGCCGGGAACATCGTTCCCCACGGTTCCTGCCGTCTCACAGCGCAGGCTGTACGAGCCCGGATCCAGCTTTTCCTCCACCGCGTAGTTGACCTCCCCGAGATTGAAGCGCGTTCCGATGGGGATTTCCAACGTCTGCGGCAGAAATTCCCCCCGGATCAGCGCGCAGGAGGCAGGCTTCGGCGTCAGCCCGCGTTCCGCCGCGCGCCGCAGCAGGTAAGGGCGTGAAGCCGTGTCCGCAAATGTCTCATTGAGCACCGCGTCGAGCTGGATATACAAATTCTGCGCTTCCGCCGCCGCTGGGGCCTGCCCGTACCAGAGCACGGAACCCTCGCGAGCGTCCAGTCCGGGCTGATCGGCCAGCGCTGCCGTCAGCATGGACGAAAGCAGCCCTTCATAAGTGATCTCCTCATACATTTACAGCGTCACCTCCTTGTCCTCGCGAAGCTCTCCGAAAACCGTCACAACGGTAAACGCCGCTGTCACCTTTCCGCCGCGCCCCGGCGTGAAGGTAAAGTCCCGCACGTCCGTGATGCGGTCATCCTGCAAAAGAGCCTCGCGGATTCTTCGTTCCAGCTCCGGGAGCACAAAGGAGAGCGGCTTGCCGAACAGATCCCGCAGTTCCACACCGTAATTCCAGCTGTGGATCAGCCACTCATACCGCTCCACCGAGAGAATGAGCCGGATCGCTTGTCTGACAGCGTCCAGCCCGTCAATCCACCCGGCGGTGCGCGCCTCCTCCTCCCGCAGGCGGAAGGTTTTCGAAGGCATGATTTCCCCGAAAACCGGCGGGGAGGAGGTGCTTGCGCGCGGCGTCATGCGGTTCCTCCCAAACGATCCAGCACCAGATACCGTCCGCCTCCCTGCATGCGCAGCAGAGCCACAAAATCCCCCGGCTCCAGATCGGAAAGGCGCTGGGGGACGATCAAAAATTCGCTTGTAAGCGCCAGCTTCTCCTCCACCTTGACGGAGAGGGGAGAGACGCCGGACACGCTGCCGAAGCGGAGCTCCAGCGGCTTTTTGGCCTGCACGGCCTCCACGGCCGCGCGCTTGACAAGCTCCACCGCAGATTCTGCCATAGTAGGTTCACTCTCCTTTTCTCAATTCCAAATCCATGGTGTGCGCCGTGCCTTGGAATACATGCCGGGCGCTCTCCACGGCCATCGTCCGGCTGGCACCGGGCAGATCCGTGAACAGGGAAACACCGGCCCGCACCGAGGGGTGGCCCGGCGCTCCCGTTACCGTCACGGTCAGGGAGGGCTCACTGTGAGCGCGCAGAAGGGAGGAGACACGCTGCTGTCCGCCGGTGGGATCCGAAAGCTTTTCAAAATATTGCAGCACGCCCCAGCGCTCCTCCAAGGCTTCATCCGCGCCCGAAAAAAGCTGGCGCACGCCGCGCCGTCCGTCCTCATAGAGCAGACGCACACGGGTATAGGTTTCGCTGTCGATGCTTTCCTCGCAGGAAAAACCCTGCACGGTGTCCCCGTCAAGCAGGAGGGGGAGGATCAGGCTTCCGGCGCTTTTCAGGCAAAGCCGTCCGAAGTCATCATACAGGACATACCGCCGTCCTGTGGCTTGATAGGTCTCATCCAGCGCGTTCTCAAGCATATCCCAGATAGGGACGTTTTCCTCCGTGCCCAGCGGGATCACATAGCCGGTATCCTCCACCGTGCCGAGCGAGAGCCGGAAATCAGCGGCCAGAATCCGCAGCAGATCGGAGGCTTTTTTCCCCGCGTAAACCAGTGTATCGCGGCTGCGCAGATAGCGGAGCTGGTCGTAAGCTGTGATCTGTACCTGGCGCCGGCCGGATTGTGTCCGTGTAAAAATGTAGCCGCAGAACAGCCCCTTGCCGTCCAGCCGCAGGCTCACGCGGCACCCCTCGCGCAGGACGGGAAAACCGTCGTCCTCCAGCACGGTGAACGAGAGCGTTCCCGGTGCGCCGCTGCGCTGTGTCGTCCATTCCACCCCGCCGAGCGTTACGGGCAGGAAGACAGAGCCGTCCTGCTCGGCAACCAGCTCAGCGGCCATGGCTTTGCTTTATGGCAGTATCAGCACCTGACCGGGATAAATCAGGTTCGGATTGACGATCTTGTCGCGGTTGAGATTGTAAATCTCTTTGTACCGCGTCCCGTCTCCCAAAAACTGTTTTGCGATGTTCCACAGGCAATCCCCCTTTTTCACAGTGTAAGTCCCGCCGGACGGCGCGCCGGAGGTTTCCCGCGCGCTGTCCACGGTTGTACCGTATTCCGCCTGGCTCACAGTCTTGACAGACCATGGCTTCCATTCGCGCAGACGCATGGTCACGCGCACATCGTCGCCAAGATTTTCCGCGTCCTCCTCCACGGTGTAATCCTCCAGCGCAACCGTGAGGTTGGTCCCGAACCGCAGGGAGTTGTCCATCCCCTTGCGGTACACGATGAACTGGACGTGCTTCTGCTCCGTCTTGAGCCGGTCAAGGAAATTGAGATACCAGGCGGGAGATTTCCAGTCCCGGTTGACGAACGGATAATACCGGTGCGGCAGCAGTACTTCCAGGTCGACCTCGCGGAGCGCCGGGACTTCGGGGAGGTTGATTTCCTCCCCGCTGAGCAGCCGCGCGGTGCCGTTGCGGCTTTTGATGGTCTGCGTCATGCGTCCCGGCGTCACCGGAAGCAGGACACCGTCAAGATAAAACTGATAACCCATTTATCCATGCACCCCCTCGGGGGAGCTGTGGAGCTCCCCAGCAAATCGCCGCGCCCATTGATTCCAGAATTCCTCCGGGGACGGTGCGGTTTCCTTTCGGCGCACGGTGGGGGAGGCGCGCGCCGTTTGTTCCGATGTGCTTGAAGTGCTGGCGTTTTCCCGCACCGGGTGCGGCAGAAAGGACAGGCTTTCCTCCCCCGCGGATTGCAGCGCCGCAGAGAAACGGCTGCCTGATGTTTCCTCTCTGTCCGAAACGGCAGTCGCGAGAGCGGGACTGTTTTCCACAAAGCGGAGCGTGCCGGTGGAAAGTGCGGAAGAAGGTTCCGTGTGTTCCACCATTTGGGTGACTCTTGCCCGGGTTGGCTGCCGCCATGCCGCCGAGTGTTCCGCTGTTGCGATTGCGGTTGTTTGCCGTGCTGTAGCATCTTCCGCCGGTTCCGCCCAGGCGGGCTGCCGCCATGATGCCGTGCGTTCCGCTGTTGCGCTTGCGGTCGTTTGCCGCGCCGCCGCATCTTCCGCCGGTTCTGCCCAGGCGGGCTGGTGCCATGCCGCCGTGCGTTCCGCCGTTAAGCTCCCGGCTGTCTGCCGCGCCGCCGCATTTTCCGCCGTTTCCGCCCGGGCGGGTTGCCGCCATGCCGCCGCGCGCTGCACCGCCTCGCTCGCGGCTGTCTGCCGTGTTGCCGTGTTTTCCACCGGTTCCGCCCGGACGGGCTGATGCCATGCCTGTGTGCGTTCCGCCGCTGCGCTCGCGGCCGTCTGCCGTATTGCCACATGGTCCATTATTCCCGCCAGGGAAAGGACTGAAGGATCCGCTTGCAGCACCGAAAGCACAGGACTGCGCTTCCATACAGGGGCGGCAGTGATATTCTCCTGCCCCATTATCAAGGAGGGGAATGTACGCCCGATCTCTGCGTTGGTATCCCTTGTATTCCCGTTTTCCACCGCACGGGGAATCTTGGTGGAAAACGGGGTGACCTGCACTTCGTCGCGCCCAACAACGGTTTTTGCAGCCATGTGTTCTTCCGTCCCGGCGGTGACAAAGGGCGTCCCCCCACGCGCCGCGCTTTCCGTTGTCCGTTGCCGTGCGCCGGGTAAAAGTGCTGCGGACGTCCGGACGGCGGGGAAGAGGGAGGTACGCTCTTGTGCTGGAGGGAGGACACTATCCAGCTGAAAAAACGCTTCTCCGGAAGAGGGAGCTGCCCGCTCCAGCGCAGGCGCGCGGAACAGGCGGCGTGCGGCGAGCCGCACCGCGTTCAGAACCGTTTTTCTTGCCATGGTTTCCCTCCTTTCTCATCGTTTTGCTTCCTCCCGCTCCGCATGTACCTGCAAAGCCGCGAGCAGAAAGGCGCGCTCCTGGCGGCTGAGCGCGAAATACTGCGACGGCATCAGCGAAAACGAGAACAGGCAGGCGTAGGCGGCGGCAGCCTCCCCGTCGCCGCCGCGGATCAGTTTTTTGCTTCATTCACCTCGTCCTGCATGGTGCGGGCAAAGCCGCATACCTCCTGCACTTTGTCGAGATACACGGCGTATTCGCCCGCTGTCAGCATGGCGCGCAGCAGCTCCTCCGCGCCCATTACGCCATAGCTGTCCTGCAAGGATCGATCGTTCAGATCGGGATAGACGGTGCAGGCGGCGGCGAGACGGCCGAGGTATAGCCCCGCGTCCGTCTCGCTCATATACTGCCCGCGCCGTCCCGGCACCGGAACGCAGCGGGCGCAGGAACGGCGAAGGGATTCGTCCTCCGCCGCCGTCAGGCAGCGGATTTCCCACTGCTCCGCCTCGCCGTCCTCGTCCACAAAACGGGGCGAGACAGCGAACAGGACATGCTCCGTCCGCACGGCGTTCTGTGCAAGAAACGCGCTCAAGCTCATGATCGTTCCTCCTTATTCCATGCCGTCGAGAGCAGTGAAGCTTTCCGGCATCTCGAAGTCCTCAAAGGTAAAGCTCATTTCCTCGTCGAGGTAGTCCGCGTCCGCGTCAAAGCGGGCCAGTACACCGCCGTCAATGTTGCAGTCCTTGAGGATGACGGTCTGCCGCCCTGCCGAGGAGGTCGGGTCGTCGTTCGTCACCTGAATGTCAAAATACACGTCCTCGCCGGTGGATTTGTAGCGGTACATCAGCTCGCGGAAGATGGATGTATTGTAATGAAAAGCCGCTTTTCCGGTGCCCTTCCAGCCTGAGGTCTTGTTGCCGCGCCCCGTCCTGCCGAGGATCGGCACACGGGATTTTTCGCGTTCAAACTTCGCCTCAAGATTGATTGCCTGCATGAAGTTGTAGCGCTTGTCTCCGATGGTTACATAGCATTCCGCCAGCGCGGCGGAGACGGTATCTTTTGCATTCATGGTCAGCATGAAATTTCCCCCTTCCTTACGCCGCGCCCGCGACGGTCACAGTCATGTAAAGCTGTTCCATGGCGCACACCGGCGTTACGCGGCCGCTCACCACAACGCTGCGCTTTGTCTGTCCCGCCGAAACCTGCACGTCCTCCGCGGAGAAGTTCTCGATCGCCCGCTGGCGTTCCAGCTCCTGGTGGTGCTTTACAATGTCGTTCCACAGGCTGATCCGTCCGGCTTCGTCGTTCGGGATCTGCCCGAGATAACGGGTGCAGAAAAGAACGGCCACATCGTTGGCGATCTGGTCGAGCACACGGACGGTCTGGTTCAGGGCGAAATCCTCGCCGCGCTCGTTGGTGAACGTGGTGAGCGTGTTCACGTCGGAGAGCACGCGCACCTGCCCGCCCGCGCGGTGGAACAGAAGCTTTCCGGCTTTCAGCCCTTCCTCCAGCTGGGTCTGCGTGTAATCGGCCAGGACGGTGTATTCGCCGTCGTAGATCTTGTTCGAGCAGCTTGCGTTCACGGCGCAGCCTGCCGCCGCACCCGTCATCCAGTAGACAAGAGCGGGAGCGTCCTCCTCCGCCTCATTTTCCACGCTGATCACGCCCTCATAGTCGGCGGCGGTGTGGTAGAGCACCGTCTGGAATTTCACGCCGGCCTCCTCACGCATGCGCCGTGTGAACGAGACAAAGAGCTTGTTGATTTCCGAATCCTCCGAGGCGCAGCCCAGGGTCTGGAAGGTGTACGGCTCCACTGCCCGCAGGAAGGCTTCGTAGTCGGATTTCTCCGGATCCTTGTCGGTGCCGCCCGTCAGCGGTTCGCCCGCTGTGGCAGAGAGCGCTTCCTCCGTGAAGGTGACAAAGTCGTTTTCCACCAGCTCTTCCGCGGCGGAGACGGTCTGGGTATCCATCTCCACGCCGTCTACCACCGTCACCACGTCAAATTTTTCCGCATTCTCACGGATTACAATCTGAATGTTGTTGCCGCCGGTTCCCGCGTATTTCGCCGAGGCGTGTGTGCTGTGTGCCTTCTCGCCGCCCTCCGGACGGTAAAA
Source organism: Anaeromassilibacillus sp. An200 (assembly GCF_002160025.1). Classification (GTDB taxonomy): domain Bacteria; phylum Bacillota; class Clostridia; order Oscillospirales; family Acutalibacteraceae; genus Caccousia; species Caccousia stercoris. The sequence goes on along the minus strand of NZ_NFJU01000008.1, from coordinate 111,031 downwards.
GAGCAGCGTTTCCGCCCCGCAGAACAACTCCCGCACGGGAAGCAGCGCGTTGCTGTCTGCGCTGCACCCGAACAGACGCGGCGCCTCCTCTGCGAAATAATCCGCTTTCAGGCTGGTCACCACGCCCTGCGGCCCGAAGGGCAGGGGCAGCAGCATGGCTGCCGTTCCGCGCGCCGACAGCTCGGCTGTCGCCCGTGCCGCGCTCACAAAGTTAATGTAAGCGCCCGGCAGAATCTTGTTCTGGGTGGTAAAGGTTCCTCCGCCGTATGCCATCTGATCATTCCTCCGTTTCTGTGTCGGCCGTCTCCCCGTCCGGCGCATGCAGCGTCATGGAAAGGGAAACGGTGTCCATGGTTTCGTGCGTTTGCTCTTTTTGAGAAAGGACGAGGCGGTAGCGGGCGGACGCTTGTGCCCGCCCGGATTTTACCTCGCCCGCCGTACCGGTTCCCCGCAAGGCCGGGCCGCCCTTCACCCGCACCACGGCAAGCGCCTGCGTCAGCTGCTCCGCCGCCGTGCGCGGTGCGTCGTCGTTTTTGCGGGGAAGATAATCCGCCGTCACCGTGCAGAGGAGTTCTTCCCGCCTGCACGGGAGGGGGCGGCGCTCCCCCTCCTCCGCTTCCAGAAAGATGCAGGGTCGCTTTACGCCCTGCTCCGCACGTCCAAGATAGATTTCCACGTCCTGACCAAAAACTTCGCGCACTGACTGTGCCGCGCCCTCGAGAAGCTCCTGAAGCGCCATCGTCCTCCCTCCTTATGCGTCGTCCTGCCACAGCGCCAGCGCGATTTCCTGATGCGAGTCGTACACAGCGGGCTGGCCGCTGCGCCCGTAGACGCGCTGGATGCCGCGCCCCTCCACCGTGATCCGCGAACCGGCGGGGATGTCCCACTCCGGCGCGAGGAACAGCTTGACGCTCTGTCCGGCCTGCGCCCAGGGCTGAGCTTCCCCGGCGGTTTCCAGGCCGGAGAGTGTCTGGCCGCTTGCGCCGGAAAACGACAGACGGCACGGGGCGCGGGTGATGGTTTCCTCCTCCCGGAAGCGTGTCACAGCTCCGTCGCGGTACGGTACGTTCACCGTCACCGTGGCAAAGCAGTCATACAGGCTTTCCAAAGCCTCCCGCACACTCACCAGATCAGCCTCCTCCACCGCGCGCAGTCCCGCCGCGCCCCGTCGATCAGATCCCGGGCCAGAGCGCGGCGCAGTGTGCCGGGTGAATTTTCCTCGGAAAACTGCACCTGCGTGTCGCCCTCCTTCACGGAGACGGCCTGCCCCGCGCTTTCTCCCTCCGCGCCGGGAAAAAGCAGATACAGTCCGGCGGCCAGCGCGCCCGTTTCCTCCAAGAGGGAGTCGGGCGCCTCTTCGGCATTGCACAGGGCGGCTGCCTCGCACAAGGCACGGCGGGAGGCTGTGAGCAGATCGTCCTCCCGTGCTTCGGTTCCGGCTGCCGTCACATAGGGGCGCGCGCGATCCGCGACCTCCTGCTCCGTCATGCCTTCACCTTGATCTTGCGCATCACGCCCGCGGCCTTGGTGGCCTTGAGCGCCACAGCGGCGACCATCTCGACCTCACCGGTCTTGACGGCTCCCGCCGTGCGGTAGTCCGGCAGCCACTGGCGTACCGGAACGACGCCGGAGGGGCTGACGGCGTGGAAGCCGTCCAGGCCGAAGCGCACCGCGTAAAGCGACGTGCAGCCTGTGTCCCCGGAGTCAAGGATCGGCACGATGGGATCGTTGGTGCCGGGTTTCGCACCGAGATCGACCAGCGGAATCGAGCCGTACTGCTCCACCTGCTGGCCGAAGTCATTGCGCGTGGTCTGGTACATCCCGGCGCGGCGGGCGCAGGCGCGCAGCTTGGCGATCAGCTTGGTGTTGCCGCCGATGAAATCCGGCGCGCCGTCCAGTCCCATGAGAAACTCGTCGAGCGCGTCAAGGAAATACATGTAGTTCGTGTCCACCGCCTGCGAGGTGGAGAGATCGATCGCCGCCTCGGGGATGAACTCCGTCGAGGAGCCGGTGAGAGCCTTTTCCAGACCGTCAAAGGCCTTGCTGTCGTCCTCGCTGTCGCCGTTGATCACCGTGTCGGTGAAGAGGGCGGAGGCCGCTTTGATTTTCTGCGCCATCTGAAAGCTTACTTCATTGGCCGCGCCGCCGAGATCCGCAATCACGCGGTCGATCTGGAAGGAGCCGCCGAAGATCTTGAGATCCACCGAGTGGCGTTCCTTCGCGGCCTCCTGCGGGGTGTATTCCTTGTTGATCTCGCGGAATTCCGCCGTCGGCTGGGTGATGACGCGCGTGTAGCTGTACGTCATGGTCGAGCCGCCGCCGGGGTGGGAAACACAGTCGTCAAACGGGATCCGGTCAAGCAGAAAGCTTGATTTGCGGAATTCATCGATGACCAGGGGAGAGAGCTTGTCCTGTACGCTCAATTTTGCCTGTTCGAGTGTTACTGCCATGTGTCATCCGTCCTTTCTCATTCGTCGTCGTCCGTTGATTGCATGCTCTGCTCGATCGCCTGCGCCAGCGTCAGCGCTTCGTGGGAGCCGTCCTCTCCGGGGGAAAGCCCCTCGGCGGGACGGAAGCCCGTCAGCTGGGGAGCCTGTGTCCCGGCAAAGAGGAAAGCGGTGGATTCCTGGCTTTTGAGCGCTTCGATCTGCTCCGCCAGTCCCGGCAGCGTGCCGTCCGGGGAAAGGGCGGCGTCGGGATCGAGCGTGACGAGCGCGCGGGCGGCTTTCAGATTTTTCGCCCCGGCCTGCGCTAGGGCAATCTGTACGGCCCCCTCCTTTCTCTCGTTTGCCAGCGCCGTTTCCCACTCGCCGCGCGCCTGATCCAGCTCGCGTGCAAACTCCGCCGCGATCTGTCCGGCCGTCTCAGGGGACAGGCCGAGCTCCTGCAAATACTCCTGCTTCATACGGATTCTCCTTCCTGTTTTTTGGAAACCGCCTGCTCCTGCCGCAGCCGTTTCAGTTCACGCTGCACGTCCTCCACCCATGGATGCTGCTCCAGCAGCGTCTCGCGGGAAAGGAGTGAGGCCGAACCGGCCACATCGGCAATCACCTGCGATTCATTCACAATGGTGTCGCGGTTGAAAATCAGCGATGCTTCCGCACCGCCAGCCGCCATGCCCTTCGCCCGCAGGCATGCGTCCGCGAACGGCAGAAGCTCCCGGAATAGTGACTGGAACTCGGCCTCGAGCATGTCCGCGTCGAGATCCGCATCGCTGAACACAGAGCGCAGATTCATCTCGTTCGGTGTTCCGGCGGCGCGCAGATCCTTCGCGTCGTAGCCGCGCGCGTTCTCCACCAGAGCGCGCTTGAGAAGATCGAGCACCGCCTTGTAGTTTTCGCCGTTCACGGAGAGGGAGAGTGTTTTCACGTCGCCGCCCGGCGCGCCCGCGTCGCTGCGCACCTTGACGGCCCCGTAAGCCGCCAGATTGCGCCGGAATTCCCCGAGATTCTGTCCGTCGTAGTTGACGAGGACTAAAATGGTGTTGCGCGGGTCCTCCTGCATCCCGTTGACAAAGTTGGAGAGAATCAGGTTTACCGCGTCCTGTAAGGATTTCACCCGGTCGAGCAGCGAAACCTCCGCCGGGCCGTTCTTCACGGCGAACAGCGGAAGGGCGTCCCAGTTGAAGGGGAACGCGCGCCCTTCGAGAGACGCTGTGACGTACGGCAGATGAAACGGCTTTTCCGGCAGAAGCGCGCGTCCCTCCCGTCGGAAACGGAACACACCGTCGCGGGTGTACAGTTCGGCGTAGCCCGCGCGGGTTCTGCCATGCTCCCCGTGTTCCTCACGCTCCCAGACGCGCAGCGCGCCGTCGAGCTCCGTGTGGTCGGCGTCCGCCCAGAAGGGCAGCACCTCCCAGGGGCGGAAGCGGCGCAGCCGCAGGCCGCCCGCGCCGTCCGGGCAGGCAAACAGCCATGCGCACCCACCGGCGAGCGCGTCATGCGCCGCCCCGCGCAGAGCGCGGAAAAAGCCGGGCCCCAGCATACCGCGAAGGGCTTCGGCGTAGTCCCTGTCCGCGCTGACAATCACCGGCGGCCTGCCCAGCAGGTAATTGACCTTCTGATCCAGCAAGCGGGCGTACTGGTTGTCCGTCAGGCGCGCGTTCGGGAGGTTTGTCACCTCCACGGGCGCACCCTCCGGGCCGATCACCGTACGTTTGTGCCGCAGAATCTGCTGTTCGCCCCGGTAGTACAGCTCTCCGAGAAGCTGCCTGCGCCGCGTGCGGGAAGTCTCCCAGTCCCGCACTTCCCGTGCCAGAAAGCCCGCTTCCCCCAGTCCGCGCGGCAAAGGTGGCGGGGCGGGCAGGGAGGAGAACACTCCCAGCTTCAGAGGCTTTGCCATCCGATTCCCCCCTTTCCGATCGTTTGCTTGTCCTGTGTCATGTTGTATGTCCTCCTGTTTCCCCATGATGCGGCGTTCCCGCCCCATATTGACCCGTTTTTCGGATCCGAAGCGGCCGCGGCGCATCCGTTTTGCTCCGGCCCGCCGTCATCATGCAAAGCTGAACGTGTCGCCGCGCAGGATCGTCCGTACAAAGTAGCGGATTTCATCCATCGCGTGGTCGTGCTCCTTAACGGGCCGGTCCTCACCGCTTGCTTCGTCCCAGCGGTACAGCGAAAACTCCCGCAGAGCGCCCTCGCAGCAGTCGCACACGGCGATTTTTCCCTCGTGCAGCGCGGCGGCGGTGTCGCGGATACCGGCCAGAACGGCATTGTCCGCGGGGCGCACCGGCCATTTGCCGCGCCTGCGCAGTGCTTCCAGGAAGCTGGCGGCGGAGGGATCCACCACGACGGCCTCAAGCGGCCTGCCGCCCGCCAGCTTTTCGAGCCGGTCGCAGTATTCCTCGTCGGTGAGCTGTGTCCGGCTTTCGCGCCCGCTGTGGTAGTATTCGGCAAAGCGGTACCATACGCCGCCGCAGTAGCCCCAGAGTCCCATGGAGCAGGGGTTGAGCGTGCCGTAATCCACGGAGACGGCAAACCGCGTGTAGTTGCGTGGGATGCTTTCCGCGATTCCCTCGCCCTCTGCGGCGCGCGGGTAAATCAGACCCTCTGCCGCCACCCATTTGCCGAGGATATACCGATCGTAAAAGACGCCGGAAAAGCTGGCCTTTGCCCGCTCGATCGCCTTCTGGCTCAGGCCGGGATTGTCCTCCAGAAGAAAGTGCAGCCGTTTGGCGCCACGTTCCTCCGCCCGGCAGACCCATTCGCGGTAGAACCAGTGGGAGGGGGAAACGGGGTTGCAGTTGAACCACAGCTTTGCTCCGTCCACGCTCAGTGTGCGGGTGACGGTCTGCTCCACAAAGGATCGCGGCATCAGCGCTGTCTCGTCGAGCAGCACGCCCGCGAGCGTCATGCCTTGAATGAGCATGTAGCTCGATTCATCGTGTCCGCCAAAGAGATAAAAGCTGTTTTGCTTTCCCCGAAATTCCGCTGTAAGCAGGGAGAGGGAGCGCGAATAGCACAGGTTGTATTTCCTGGCGACGCTTTGCAGGGCGAGCAGCGGTTCGATGATGTTGCGTTCCACGGAGGCTTTCGTTTTTCCGCACAGCGCGAAGCTCATTCCGGAAAAGGCGTGCATGGCCCATTCCAGAAAAGCCGCCGTCATCAGGATGGTTTTGCCCGTTCGCACAGCCCCGTCACAGATCAGGGCGGAATACGGCTCGTGGATGAAGCGGAAGATTTCAAGCTGCTTTTTCGAGATCCGCTCAAACCTCATGCTCCATCGCCTCCGCGAGCGCCGCAAAGAAATTGTCGTCCTCCTCCGGCTGGCTGTCCGGCACGCCGGGCTTGTCGCGCCAGCGATCGGGCCGCCTGTTCTTGAGCCAGAACACCTGTGCCGTGGTGTTGCCCGGCACATGCACCTTTTCCTCGCTTGTTTGCAGCTCCTCCTTTTCCTGCACCTTTTTCCCCGTGGTGGGATCGTATTCGACGCATTTAACCTTATACGTCTTGGTCACAGGCTTGTTGTAGCCGGTTGCCGTGCGAAGAAGGGCGCTCTCCACCTCCCAGGCCGCGCCGCGCCCGCGCCGGATCGCTTCATCCAGCTTTGGAGAAGCGCGCCGCCAGCGCCGCAGGGTGGATTCCGGCACTCCCATGCGGCGGGCAATGGCCGCGTCATCCTCCCCTTCCCGTGCCCACGATTCCGCGAGATGCAGCCCTTCCTCTTTGCTCCAGAATTCCTTTTTCCTCATTTCCCGCGCTTTTCTTCCTCCTTTCGGCGTTTTCCCTTGCCCGCGAAGGGGCATAAGGGCAGCACGCAGAAATTTACCCCGGTCATCCATTTGGGGTTGTACACGCATTTGCCGTTCCGGCAGCAGCTCACAAAGATTCCTCCTTTCTTCTGAAACTCGGGAAACGCGGCGGGGGACCGCCTCCGTTTCCGGCTGCGATCCCCCGCTGTGTTTTCCTGATTGTAACGATATCACAGGTGCGGTGTGACATGCTATGACGCGAGGTGACATTCCCTGTCATCCTGCAAAATTTTCTGCACGCGTTCAAGCGCAAGGCGGTGCAGGCGCATGATCTGACGCTCGGAGTAGCCCATATGATCGGCTGTTTCCGCCCAGGTGAAGCTGCACTGGTAGTAAAGCCGCAGGAGCTCGGAAAGCCGCGCGTCCCCCACGCGCGACAGCACGGATTCCTGTCTGCGGCGCAGCGTATGGATCCTTTCCCGCGTGCGCTCGATCTCCTCCTCCAGTTCGGCGGCTTCACAGGCGCACGATTCCACGCGGTTCCCCTGCGGCTGTCCTTGTACGCGTACTGTCCCCAAAACGGACGTGACACGGTCGGAGAGCTCCCGCCAGCGGCGAAGCTGCTCCATACGGATCGCCAGCTCCCGCACAGCCTCCTGCGGCTCCCGCAGAAAGCGCCTGGCCTCTTCATACATTCCGGTTCCCGCCATAGCTGTCTCCCCTTTCTTTTCTGCAAAGTTGAATTTGGTCAACATCATGAGAATAATTTAGAACATATGTTCTGTTTCTGCGTTGTCCATTATAGCCGCAATGTCAGGAAATGTCAACCATCTTTTTCCGTTTTTACAAACGGAAACCGGTGCGGGGAGTTGAAAAAAGAGGGAAGTTGTGCGATAATAGAGAAAATTCAGCGTCCGGCGGTTTTTTTACTTTTTCCGCCGGTCCACTTTTTTGTGCGTGAATTTTTGATGATAATAAAACAGAAGGCCATTGTGCCTATCGCAATAGAGAAGAAATATGTGAAGTTAGGATGTATAGTATGACGTTTGAAGAGCTTCATCTGATCCCTCCGATCCTGAATGCGCTGCGGCAGGCAGGCTACCAGGAGCCGACGCCGATCCAGCAGGCCGCGATTCCGCCTGTGCTCGAGGGCCGGGATCTGCTTGGCTGCGCCCAGACGGGGACTGGCAAAACAGCAGCGTTTGCCGTGCCGATCCTGCAAATTTTGGCAAAACGCCCCGCGCCAAAGGGAAAGCGCCCGATCCGCTCTCTGGTGCTCACACCGACGCGGGAACTGGCGCTGCAAATTTATGAGAACTTTGAGCTGTACGGAAAGCATCTGGGCCTGCGCTCCGCCGTGGTGTTCGGCGGGGTGGGACAGGCTCCGCAGGTGGAGGCGCTCGAAAAGGGCGTGGATGTGCTGGTCGCGACGCCGGGAAGGCTCAACGATCTCATCGGCCAGGGCCATGTGAGCCTTGCCGATCTGGAGATTTTTGTGCTGGACGAGGCCGATCGCATGCTCGATATGGGCTTTATCCACGACGTCCGCCGCGTGATCGACAAAACGCCGGAGAAGAAGCAGACGCTGCTCTTTTCCGCCACCATGCCGCCGGAAATCCAGGAGATCGCCGATCGGCTGCTGCACGACATGGCGGTGGTACAGGTCGCGCCGCCCGCGACGACGGTGGAAAAGATCCGCCAGTACGTCTATTTTGTCGACCGGGAGAACAAGCGCAAACTGCTGGCTCACCTGCTCGCGAACCCGGAACTGGTTTCCGTGCTGGTCTTTACCCGCACCAAGCACGGAGCGGATCGCGTCGCAAGGGATCTGAGCCGGGCGGGCTTTTCCGCGCGCTCCATCCATGGCGACAAGTCGCAGAATGCCCGTCAGGAAGCGCTGGCCGCATTCAAGGAGGGGCGCTGCCGCGTCCTTGTGGCCACCGATATCGCGGCGCGCGGTATCGATATTTATGAGCTCTCCCATGTCATCAATTTTGATATTCCCGAGGTGCCTGAGACGTATGTGCACCGCATCGGCCGCACGGGCCGCGCGGGCCTTGACGGTACGGCCATTTCGTTCTGCACAGCCGACGAGCATGCGGATTTTGATCAGATCCTGCGCCTGACGAAGGGCAACATTGAGACGGTGGAGGATCACCCGTTCCCGCAGCAGCAAACGGAGCCGACGCCGAAGGAGGAGCTGGCGCGCATCCGTGAGCAGCGGCGCCAGGAAGCGAGGGAACGCCGCGCCCGCCGGAACAGCCAGAAGAATCCCGCGCCCACCGGGCAGGCGGAAAAGAATCCCCCCGCCGCGCAGGAGAAAAGCGCGCAGCAGGGACAAGCTTCGAAGAACCGGGACGCCAAACAGGAGATCGCGCGCAAAGACGCTTCCCAGGGCGGGCGGAACACAGCTTCCCAGCAGGCCGGAGAAAAGAACGCGCAGGACAAAAACGCGCCGAAGAAAAGCAGCCGCAGACGCGGCAGGGGAAAGAAAAACCGGCAGGAGAGTACGGAGCCGCCGCAGCGCCAGTATTCGGAGCAGATGAACGTCAAGCCCTCCAACCGCCACCCCAAAAAGTATGAGTACAAGGATAACACTCGTCTGAAGGACGATATCATCACCTATACCCCGGATTGGGGAAGCCCGCCGTCAGCGCCGCGCTTCCAGCCTTCCTCCTCCGCCAGGAAGAAGCCGCAGGATCAGCCGCTTTCCGACAAGCCGTTCCGGCGCTGAGCGAGCCTACTGGACACAGACAAGCCGGGATCGCCGTGTGAAGCTGCGCGGCGGTCCCCGCTTTTTTCATTTTGCGTTGACTGAAAAAGGAGAAAAGCATGGAGAATCTGGAGCTGTTGGCGCGCGTTCCCGCGCCGCTGCTTGCTTGGTATGACAAAGAAGCCCGCGACCTTCCGTGGCGCCAAAATACGGATCCCTACCGCGTGTGGGTATCGGAGATTATGCTGCAGCAGACGCGCGTGGAGGCGGTGATTCCGTATTATGAGCGGTTCCTCTCCGCCTTTCCGGATCTGAAGGCGCTGGCCGAAGCGCCGGAGGAGCAGCTGCTGAAGCTGTGGGAGGGTCTTGGTTATTACAGCCGCGCCCGCAATCTGCAAAAGGCCGCGCGGGAGGCGCTTTCTCGTTTCGGCGGTCTGCCGGGGGAGGTGCAGGAGCTTTCCTCCCTGCCGGGAATCGGCGCGTATACGGCGGGAGCAATCGCGTCGATCGCCTTTTCCCGCCCTGTTCCCGCTGTGGACGGCAATGTTCTGCGCGTCGTCGCGCGCCTGACCGACAGCCATGACGACGTGCTGGCCCCCGCGGTGAAGCGGGAAGTGGAAAAGGCTGTCACCGCTGTGATCCCGCACGATCGGCCGGGGGACTTTAACCAGGCCGTTATGGATCTGGGCGCGACAGTCTGCCTGCCGAACGGCGCACCGCGCTGTGAAGTTTGCCCACTCGCAAAGCTTTGCCTGGGGCTGGCGCGTTCCACCGCGCCGGAGCTTCCCGTCAAAGCCAAAAAGAAGGAGCGGCGGATCGAGGAAAAAACGGTTTTGGTGCTGATAGACAGTGAGGGGCGTGCCGCACTGGAACGCCGTCCCGCGCGCGGCCTGCTGGCCGGGCTGTGGCAGCTGCCCCTGCTTTCCGGCCATGCGGCGGAAAAGGAGCTGCATCAGGCGCTGGAGGGTTGGGGGATGCAGGCGCAGTCGCTTCGTCCGCTGGGAAATGCCGCGCACATTTTTTCCCATGTTGAATGGCGCATGACGGGCTGGCTGGTGCGGGTACGGGGAGAAGGCCCCTTCACCTGGGCCGCGCCGGAGGAGCTGGAGGAGCGGTACGCGCTGCCCTCGGCTTTCCGCGCTTACCGCCCCGCCTGTCTGGAGGGAGGCGCGTTTGCCGCGGCGGACACCTCCCCGCACTGATATTTTACAGTTTTGAAACTGTTTTTTTATGTTCCGGGATGCTATAATAGATCAGATGTTTACGGAAAGGAGGAGGATACGGTGAAGGGGATCCGGAAGAAGGCGGCCGCTGTGCTGCTGGCTCTGCTGTGCATGCTGCCCTCAGGCGGCTGCGGCGTGCTGTTTTCCGACGACACCGAAGCGCTCATGCGCCCGCCGCGCCCCACAGGGGAGAAGGCCGGGATTCATGAGCTGATTGAAAAGACGGCGGGGGATGGCTTTACCTTCAAGTATCCCACCTCCGGCGAAAACCGCTCCGCTATTTTGATGCAGGATCTGACCAACGACGGAGTGAAGGAGGCAATCGCGCTCTATCAGAAAGCGGACGCGTCCTCCGCGGGCGTCAATATCATGTTCATCCGGAAAAAGGACGGTGTGTGGACCAGCATGGGCTCCTTTGCCACCTCCGCTTCCCAGGTGGACAAGGTGATGTTTGGGGACGTCAACGAGGACGGCGTGCCGGAAACGGTGGTCGGCTGGGGCAGCGGCCAGAGCGGCGTGAGCAATATCAGTGTGTATTCGCTCGACGGCACGGGTGAAAAGATGGAGGAGACGGAGCTGGACCAAAGCTACAGCCAGCTTCTGGTGATGGACTTTGACGGTGACGGCTTCGAGGAAATCTTTACCGCCAGCGTGACGGTCGGCGACCAGCCCGCCCAGGCCAGATTGTTCCGCCTGCGCAGCGGGGCGATTGAGATTTTGGGTTCCTGCCCGATTGACAGCGCGGTGACAAGCATTGTCAGCGCGGCGGGCGGCCTTCTGAGCGCGAACCAGACCGGTGTTCTGCTCGACGGTGCCAAAACCGCCAACACCTTTGTGACCGAGGTGGTGTACTGGGATCGGGTGAAGCGGGAGCTTGTCTCGCCTTTGTGGGATCCGGTGACACAGACGGTCAGCGCCACCGCGCGCAGCCTCAATATGGTGAGCCGGGACATCAACGGCGACAAGATTCTGGAGCTGCCCATGGTGAATCTTCTTCCCGGTACTCCCGCGCAGAACGCGCCGGATTCCGCGTATCTGACCGACTGGCACCAATATGACGCCGAAACGAACACGATTGTGCGTGTCATGAGCATGGTAACGAACAGCACGGACGGCTATTGGTTCCTGATCCCGGATATGTGGAAAAACCAGATCACAACGGAGCAGGATACCTCAATCCGCACCCTGACCTTCCGCCGCTGGGATGCCCCGCAGGAAAATTTGTCCGAGGGACAGGCGGGGGAGAAGCTGCTGGAAATCCGCGTTTTTACCACCAAGCAGTGGGATGTGGGACAGGAGGGTTATTTCAAGCTCGTGGACAGCAACAATCTGGTTTACGCGGCCCGGCTTCCCTCGCCGGACAGCAGCCTTTCCATGAGTGAAAACGACGTCAGGAACAGCTTTAAGCTCCTGACACAGGAATAAAACGGACACAGCGATGACAGACGCCGCCGCACGGGCGGCGCGGAGGAGAAGAGCGATGAAGAAAATTCTGGTAGCGGAGGACGAGCAGGCGATCCGCGAATTTGTGGTGATCAACCTCAAGCGCGCCGGGTACGATACGCTGGAAGCCGGCACAGGCGAGGAAGCGCTTCAAATCTATGAGCGTGAAAACGGCAGCATTGATGTGGCCCTTTTGGATATCATGATGCCCGGCAAGCTCGACGGTCTGGCCGTGTGCCGCCAGCTGCGGGAAAAGAGCGGATCGATCGGGATCATTCTGCTCACGGCCCGCACACAGGAAATGGACAAGGTCAGCGGCCTGATGATGGGCGCGGATGATTATGTGACAAAGCCGTTCAGCCCGAGCGAGCTGGTGGCGCGTGTGGACGCTGTTTACCGCCGCGTCGCGCTGGAGCAGATGCGCAACGAGAACAATTTCCGCGAGGAGATTCGCTCCGGCGAATTTGTCCTGAACCTGCGCAACCGTTCGCTGATGAAGGCGGGCAAGCCGATTGAGCTGACACAGGTGGAATTCCAGCTGATGGAATACTTTTTCTGCAATCCCACGACAGCCCTCGACCGCGGCGCGATCTTAAAGCATGTCTGGGGCGATGCATACTACGGCGAGGAAAAGATCGTCGATGTGAACATCCGGCGCCTGCGCATGAAGGTGGAGGACGAGCCGAGCAATCCGAAGCATATCATCACCGTCTGGGGACTGGGATATAAGTGGGAAGCCTGAGAAGCGCGCCCCGAAGGGGCGGGAAGGAGGCCACCGGCATGGCGGCGGGGAAAATCAGCAATATGAAGGGCATTGCGCGGCGCTGGCTTTTGAACAGCGTCGGTATGATCATGCTGCTTCTCATCATTCTGGTCGCCATCCTTTCGCTCGTGATCCGGGGATCGATTTACAGCGGTATCCAGGCTTCGCTGGACGGCCGTTCCGGGGAGCTGACGAATGTGTTCGCGGATTACGGACGCCGTTCTCCGGCGGAATTCAACGCTGTTGCCCGCGCCTATGTGGAGAATTTTCCCGAAAAAGAGAGCATGGAACTGATGGTGTTCAACTCCTCCGGAAAAATCCTCATTACTTCGATCGGCTTTGCGCCGGACCAGACGCAGCCCATGCCGGATTACCAGCTTGCCCTGAGCGATGTGGAGGGCTACGGCACCTGGACGGGCAGCCTTACCAGCGGGGAAAAGGTGATGGCCGTCACCCGCGTGATCCGCAACAACAACGGCAGCCTGGTCGGAGCGATCCGCTATGTCGTCTCGCTCGAGGAGGCGGACAAGCGCGTGCTGTCTGTTATCGGCATGCTCGCGGGCGGGGGGATGCTGGTGATCCTCCTGATATTTACCTCCAGCTATTTCTTCCTCAAGAGCATCCTCAACCCGATCCGTCAGATCGGGGCGACGGCGCGCCGGATCGCGCAGGGCGATTTTGAAGCCCGCATCCAGAAGAGCAACGACGACGAGCTGGGCGCGCTGTGCGATACCATCAATGATATGGCTGTCGAGCTTGGCACGGCGGAGCGCATGAAAAACGACTTTATTTCCTCTGTGTCCCATGAGCTGCGCACACCGCTGACGGCGATCAAGGGCTGGGCGGAGACGATCGTGGAGGTCGGCGGCACGGATCAGGCCACCTTCTCCCGCGGCATGGGGATCATCATTCGGGAAAGCGAGCGGCTGTCGGGCATCGTGGAGGAGCTGCTGGACTTCTCGCGCATGCAGAGCGGCCGGATGTCGCTCACCATGGAAAAAATTGATATTCTCGCGGAGCTGGGGGAAGCGGTTTACATGTTCAGCGATCGTGCCCGCTCCGAAAACAAGTTCCTTCTCTATGACGAGCCCGCCATGCTTTCGCCTGTTCTGGGCGATATCAACCGTCTGCGGCAGGTGTTCGTCAATATCATTGACAACGCCCTCAAGTATACGGAGGAGGGCGGCACCATCAGCGTGGCGGCGCAGGAGGAGGACGGCCTGATCCGCGTCACCATCACGGACAACGGCTGCGGCATCCCCGCCGAGCATTTGCCCAACGTGAAAAAGAAGTTTTATAAAGCCAATCAGACGATCCGTGGTTCCGGCATCGGCCTCGCTCTTGCGGACGAGATCATGCGCCTGCACAACGGATCACTGGAAATTGAAAGCCATGAGAACATCGGCACAGCCGTAACCATTACCATCCCCGTTCTTTCCGAGACGGGAGACGAAAGGAAACAGGAAATTCATGCCTAAAGAAACAGTCAAACGCATCACCACAATCGGCGGACAGGCGCTTATTGAAGGGGTCATGATGCGGGGCCCGAAAAAGACGAGCATGGCCGTCCGCCTGCCGGACGGATCCATCGACCTGTCGGTGCTGTCCACCCCGTCCCTGCGGGAAAAATACGCTTTCTGGAAACTGCCGCTCCTGCGCGGTATTGCCACTTTTATCGACTCCCTGCGGGTCGGCTTTTCGGCGCTCGGCGCCTCGGCGGAGAAATCCGGGCTTGAGGACGATGAGGAGCCGAGCAAATTTGACCGCTGGATGCAGGAGAAATTTGGCGATAAGATCATGAACGTCATCATGGCGGCGGGTACGGTTCTCGGCGTCGTGCTGGCCATTTTGCTGTTTTTCTTCCTCCCCACGCTGGTGTTCAACGGCATTGAATTGCTTGCGGGCAGCGGGATCGAAGGCTGGCGTTCGGTCGTGGAGGGCGTCATGCGTATTCTCATTTTTGTCGCATACATTCTCTTTTGCGCTCACATGCCGTACATCCGCCGCGTCTTTGAATATCACGGCGCGGAGCATAAGACGATTTTCTGCTACGAGAGCCAGGAGGAGCTGACGGTGGAAAATGTCCGCCGCCACAGCCGCTTCCATCCGCGCTGCGGCACCAGCTTTATGGTGATCATGCTCCTGCTCGGTATTATCATCGGCTTTTTTATCCCGTTTACGAACCCGCTTCTGCGCACAGTGGTGAAGCTGTTGTGCATCCCGATCGTGGTTGGGATCGGCTATGAGCTGATCCGCATCTGCGGCCGGTACGACAACTGGTTGACGCGCATCATCGCCGCGCCGGGGCTGTGGATGCAGCGGATTACCACGCAGGAGCCGGATGACTCCATGATCGAGGTCGCTATCGCGGCCATGAAGGACGTGATCCCCGAAAACGGCGAGGATATCGTCGGCGGCTGCGGGTGTGCGAAATGACGCTGGAGCAGACGTATCGGGAAGGACGCCGCCGTCTGGAAAAGGCCGGGATTGACAGCCCGGCCTTTGACGCGGTTTGCCTGTTTGAGCGCCATTTTGGCATGGATCGGCAGGGCCTGATTCTGCATAGGAACGAACCGGCGGAGGAGGAACTGTCCCGCCGTTTTTTCGCGGACATTGATGAGCGGGCGCAGGGCCGTCCTCTGCAATATCTGCTCGGCGTGTGGCCCTTTCTTGACATGGAGCTTGCCGTAGGCGAGGGCGTTCTGGCCCCCCGCGAGGAAACGGAGCTGCTCGTGCGCGAGGGGGCGGCGCGGCTGCGTCGGGAACAACCGCAGGCAGGGGACGGCGCAGGGCTGTGCATTGCGGATTTGTGCTCGGGCAGCGGAGCGGTGGCGCTGGGGCTGGCGGGGGAATTTCCCGCCGCTTTTGTGCGTGCCGTGGAATGGTTCCCCGCCGCCTTCGGATTTCTCACGGAAAACATCCGCCGCACCGGGCGGGCGGTGGAGCCGGTACGCCTTGATGTGCTGCGTCCGGAGAGCGCGCAGGGGTTTGAAGGGCTTCATCTGCTGGCCGCCAATCCGCCGTATGTAGCCTGCGGGGATATCCCTTCCCTGCAAAGGGAGATTCAGTATGAGCCGCGCGCCGCTCTCGACGGAGGCGGAGACGGATTGGTCTTTTACCGGGCCATTGCCGCGCATTGGGTTCCCTGTCTGGCGCTGGGCGGTGTCTGTGCCGTCGAGATAGGGGAGGATCAGGCGCAGGCCGTCTCCGAGCTATTCCGGCAGGCTGGGCTGTCCCGTGTGGAGGTTACGAAGGATTTTAACGGCTTTGATCGTGTGGTGACGGCAGTTAAGTCCTGATTATAGGACAATCCTTCTGGTATTCTATTAACAACGGATTTCCGAAGAATGAAAAATGGGAAGGAAATCTTTGTGGCAGGAACAGAAAAGCAACAAATGTTCGAGAAAACAGGAAAAAGTATTGCTTTTAGCTTGCCGTCCCGGTATAATAGAAACAGAAACGCGCGGAGAAGCCGGCTCCGCGCCGCCGTCCGCTGGACGGGGGAGAACGGAACCGGCAAGAAGAAGGAGAGGTTTTCATGGCGGATAAGGCAGGAGCGAGAGACAGAAGCGCGGATAAGGCGGCAGCGCTGGAAACGGCGCTGGCACAGATTGAAAAGCAGTTCGGCAAAGGGGCCGTCATGCGCCTGGGACAAAATCAGGCGATGAATGTTGAGGCTGTCTCAACTGGCTCGCTCTCTTTGGATCTGGCACTTGGTATCGGCGGCCTGCCGCGCGGCAGAATCGTTGAAATCTATGGACCGGAAAGCTCCGGTAAAACGACGCTGGCCCTGCACTGCATCGCGGAGGGACAGAAGGACGGCGGCAACGCGGCGTTCATCGACGTGGAGCATGCGCTGGATCCGGTGTATGCCCGCGCGCTGGGTGTGGACGTGGATTCCCTTCTGGTTTCGCAGCCGGACACCGGCGAGCAGGCGCTGGAAATCGCGGAGGCCCTGATCCGTTCGGGCGCGATCGATGTCATCGTCATTGACTCCGTGGCGGCTCTCGTGCCGCGCGCCGAGATCGAGGGTGAGATGGGCGACAGCCACGTGGGTCTGCAGGCCCGTCTGATGAGCCAGGCGCTCCGCAAGCTGGCGGGCGCGATCTCGAAATCGAGCTGTGTGGCCATCTTCATCAACCAGCTGCGTGAGAAGGTGGGCGTGGTGTACGGCAACCCGGAGGTCACACCTGGCGGCCGTGCGCTGAAATTCTATTCCTCCGTGCGTCTTGAGATCCGCAAGATCGAAGTGCTCAAATCCGGCACGGAGCAGATCGGCACACGCACTCGCGCGAAGGTCGTGAAAAATAAAATTGCCCCTCCGTTCCGTGAGGCGGAGTTTGACGTGATGTACGGGCGCGGCATTTCGCGCACCGGAGAGCTGATCGACCTCGCGGTGAAGCTGGACGTGATCCAGAAGAGCGGCGCATGGTTCTCCTATAACCAGACGCGCCTTGGACAGGGCCGCGACAATGTGAAGATTTTCCTCGAAAACCCGGAGAACGCGGCGATCGCCTCGGAGATTGAAACGGCGGTGAAGGCAAACGCGGGCCGCCTCTACAATAAGAACGCTCCCGCACAGGCCGCGCCCGCCCGTCCGATGGAGGTCCTGCCGGTGCAGACGCCTCCTTCGGCCTCCGCTGCCGCTCCGGCCCCGGCTCCCGCCGCGCCGAAGAACAAGCCCAAGGCCGCGATTGATATTGAGGCGGACGACTGATGGAGCTGACCGCGATCGAGCCGCGCCGCCACCGGATGGTGCAGCTCTTTCTGGACGGCGAACCCGCAGTGAAGCTGGATGCTGTCACAGCGCAGGAGGAACGGCTGCGGGTCGGGATGGAACTGGATGATGAGGAGCTGCACGCTCTTTTGCAGAAGAGCGACGCCGCACGCGCAAAGGAAAAGGCCCTCTATCTGCTGGAACACCGCCCGCACGCCAAACGGGAGCTGGAGCGCAAGCTTTCCCGCACCGTGAGCGAGGACGCGGCGCGTGCCGCCGCTGACCGGATGGAGGAGCTGGGCCTTGTGGACGACGAGGACTACGCCCGCCGCCTGGCACAGGAGCTGGCCCGCAAGGGATACGCCGCTCCCCGCACGGCGCAGGAGCTGGCCCGGCGGGGGATAGACCGCGATCTGGCGCGCGCCGCGGCACAGGAGGCGGTCTCCGATCCGGGGGAGTCCCTGCGCGCCCTGATTGCCCGCAAGTATGCCCGCCGTCTGGGAGACGAGAAGGGCCGCCGGCAAACGGTGGCGGCCCTGCAGCGGCTTGGCTACCGCTGGGATGAGATCCGTTCCGCCCTGCGCGAGTTCGACGCGCTTCCCGAAGGAGACACAGACTGATTCACACGAAATTCACAGACAGGCAATTGCGCCTGGCCCTTTCTTATGGTATGATAAACCGAAGAGGGGTCGGGCTTTTTCCGATCGCGCCGCGTCATAACGGCGCGCTGTTTCTCTTATATATAAGGTATATGGATGGAAAAGTAAGGAGATCACAATGCCGTATTCAGTTGGAATGGTCAGCCTTGGCTGCGAAAAGAACCGCGTGGACGCGGAAATCATGATGGCGTCGCTTGAGAAAGCGGGATATGTGTTGAAGGACGATGCCGCAATGGCGGACGTCGCGATCGTGAATACCTGCGGCTTCATTGAGTCAGCGAAGCAGGAGTCGATTGAGGAAATTCTGGAGCTGGCGAAGCTCAAGAAGGAGGGCCGCATCCGTGCGCTGATCGTCACGGGCTGCATGGCCGAGCGCTACCGTGACGAGATCCGCCGGGAGCTGCCGGAGGCAGACGCCGTCTGCGGCATCGGCGCGAACGGGGAGATTGCGGATATTGTCCGCCAGACGCTTGAGGGCGAGCACCCGGAAATCTTTCTGGAAAAGGAGCGGCTTCCGCTGGAGGGCGATCGCGTGCGCAGCACCCCCAGCTATTTCGCCTACATAAAAATTGCGGAGGGCTGTGACAACCGCTGCTCCTACTGTGCCATCCCGCTGATCCGGGGCGGTTACCGCAGCCGCACCATGGAGAGCATTGTGGCTGAGGCGGAACGCCTGGCCGCGGAGGGAGCGAAGGAGCTGATCCTCATTGCGCAGGATACCACGCGCTACGGCAAGGATCTCTATGGCCGCTACGCGCTGCCGGAGCTTCTGACAAAGCTCTGCGCCATTGATGGCCCGCGCTGGATCCGCCTGCTCTACTGCTACCCGGATGCCGTGACCGACGAACTGCTGGACGTGATGGCACGGGAGAAGAAGATCGTCAAATATATGGATCTGCCCCTGCAGCATTGCTCGAAGCGTGTCCTGCGCGCCATGCGCCGTGCGGGCGATCGGGAGCAGCTCATAGCGCTCATTCATAAGATGCGCGAGCGTGTGCCTGGCCTTGTCCTGCGCACTACCATGATCGCGGGCTTCCCTGGCGAGACACAGGAGGATTTCGACGAGCTTTGTGAGTTTGCCAAGGAGATCCGCTTTGAACGGCTCGGCTGTTTTGCCTATTCGCAGGAGGAGGGCACGCCCGCCGGCGAGATGGACGGCCAGCTTCCGAAGGAGGAAAAGGAGCGCCGCCGCGATATCCTTATGGAGCAGCAGATGACCGTCATGCAGCGCTGGGGCGAGAGCCGCGTGGGGCAGACGGTGGAGGTGCTGGTGGAGGGCTTCGACCGTTACGCAGAATGCTGGTTTGGCCGCAGCGCGGCGGACGCGCCGGACGTGGACGGCAAAATCTTTTTCATGGCGGGCGGCAAGAAACCGCGCCTGGGAGAATTCCGCAAAGTCAAAATCACAGATTGCATCGATTGCGACCTGATGGGAGAAATTGTAGGCTGACAAAGGAGGCGCGCTTGTGAATACACCGAATAAGCTGACGGTTCTGCGCATGATTCTGGTTCCCTTTTTCGTCGCCGCGCTGCTGGCGGGAAACAGTCTGCCGCATCACAATTTGGTTGCCCTTGTCCTGTTCGCGGCCGCGTCCTACACCGATCATCTCGACGGCAAACTGGCCCGCAGCCGCAATCTGATCACGACCTTTGGAAAATTCATGGATCCGCTTGCCGATAAGATTATGGTGATCTCGGCGCTGGTTTGCTTTGTCTCTCTGGATGTGGCGAATGTGTGGCTGGTTCTCCTGATCATTTTCCGTGAATTCATGGTCACGTCGGTGCGCCTTGTTGCGGCGGACAGCGGCGTGGTTGTGGCGGCCAACAACTGGGGAAAGGCCAAGACGGTCAGCCAGATTATTGCAATCCTGTTTATTCTGCTGTTCCAGTATCTGCTGGAGCTTGTCTCGCTCGGCGTCCTTCCCGTCTTTACGGTGTTCGGTGGGAGCGCGGTGCAGTGGTTTGGGTTCTTCGGCAATCTTCTTCTTCTGGTGGCCACCGTGATGGCCGTGATCTCCGGGGTGATTTACCTCAAGCAGAACTGGAAGATCGTCGCGCGCGAAATGTAAATCCGTCAGGATCCCCCTTTACAACGCGGGGCGCGTGCGCTATACTAAAGAAAATGATACAAACGCGAGGGCGGAAGAAGTACCCCCCAGACGCGCGGCAGAGAGGGAGCGCCCGGGTTTCCGGGCTGTGAGCGTTCCCGGCGCATCTTCGGGCGAAATGCAGCCGCCGGCTCACAAGGCACGCGGGCGGCAGGAAATGGCCGCACGGCCCGGCCCCGTTACAGGCTGAAAGGCTCCGCGCTCCGGCGCGCGGCCGGAGTAACAAAGCGGAGTGGAACCGCGGTGACGATACCGCCTCCGTCCTTTCGGCAGTCGAAGGGACGGAGGCGTTTTTTTGCGAAAGGGAGGGCTGTCCGTGTTTGATCGTTTGAAGGAGGAACTGGATTCCATCATGGAGCGCGATCCGGCCGCGCGCTCGCGGCTGGAGGTGTATTTTCTGTATTCCGGCTTTAAGGCTGTGCGCTCTTACCGCCGCGCGAATTGGTTTTACCGGCACAATCATAAATTCATTGCGCGCTGGATCAGCCAGCGGGCACGCCGCCGCACCGGGATTGAGATTCACCCCGGCGCAACGATCGGCAAGGGCCTGTTCATTGACCATGGTATGGGCGTTGTGATTGGGGAAACCGCTGAGATTGGAGACAACTGCACGATCTATCAGTGTGTCACGCTGGGCGGTACGGGAAAGGATCACGGCAAACGCCATCCCACGCTGGGGAACAACGTCATGGTGGGTTCCGGCGCGAAGATTCTCGGCCCCTTCACTGTGGGCGACAATGCCCGTGTTGCGGCGGGCGCGGTTGTTCTGGATGAAGTCCCGCCAAACTCCACCGCTGTCGGCGTTCCCGCCCGTGTTGTCCGCGTCAACGGCCAGAAGCCGTCCAGCCTCGATCAGATCCACGTTGGGGATCCTGTTGCGCTTGAGCTGTGCCGTCTCAATGCCGAATATGACAAGCTGGTCAAAAGGATGTGTGATCTGCATCCGGAGCTGCGTCTGTGCAGCGGCGGGGAATCTGCAAACAAGTAATCTCTTTCTATACTATATATAATGTAAGCAATGTAAGAACAAACACTTCGAAAGGAGCTTTCCCATGAAAATCTACAATACCCTGACCCGTCAGAAGGAGGACTTCATCCCCATCACTCCGGGCGAGGCGAAGATCTATGCCTGCGGCCCCACCGTGTACAACTTTATTCACATCGGCAACGCGCGCCCGATCTGCGTGTTCGACGTGCTGCGCCGTTATATGGAGTACCGTGGGATGAAGGTGACGTTCGTGCAGAACTTCACGGATATCGATGATAAAATCATCCGCCGGGCAAACGAGGAGGGCAGCGACTATCTCACCGTTTCCCGCAAATACATCGACGAGTACCGCACGGACGCACAGGGCCTGAACGTGCGCCCAGCCAGCGTACATCCGCTTGCCACAGAAAACATCGATGAAATCCTCTCCATCGTGGAGGATTTGGTGGAGAAGGGCTTTGCCTATCCCACAGAAAATGGCGACGTTTACTTCCGCACGCTCAAGGATACGGAGTACGGCAAGCTTTCGCATCAGCCCCTGGAGGATCTCGAAGCGGGCGCACGCATTGCAACGGGGGAGATCAAAGAGGATCCCATGGATTTCGCTCTTTGGAAATCCGCGAAGCCCGGCGAGCCGAGCTGGCCGTCCCCGTGGGGGCAGGGCCGTCCCGGCTGGCATATCGAGTGCTCCGCCATGGCACGGCGGTATCTTGGCAAAACCATTGACATCCACTGCGGCGGACAGGATCTCATTTTCCCGCACCATGAGAACGAGATCGCCCAGAGTGAATGCTGCAACGGCGTTCCCTTTGCGCACTACTGGATGCACAACGGCTATATTAATGTAGACAACAAGAAAATGAGCAAAAGTCTCGGCAACTTCTTCACCGTGCGTGATGTGGCGAATGAGTATGGCTACGAGCCGATCCGCTATCTGATGGTGGCCTCACACTACCGCAGCCCCATCAACTACAGCGTCGATGTGATTGAGCAGTGCCGCGCTTCCCTGGAACGTCTCTATCATTGCCGCGATAACCTTACACTCCTCATGGAGCACAGTGCTTCCGGGGAAAAGGAAGGGGAAGCGGAAATCCGCACCCGTTTTGAGACGTACCGCGCCCGCTTCATCGAAGCCATGGACGACGATCTGAATACCGCTGACGCGCTGGCCGCCCTCTTTGAGCTGGCCCGTGAGATCAACACCGTCCTGACAGCCGCGAACGAGCCGAGCCGGGAGCTGTGCGAATTTGCCCTGTCCCTGTTCGGGGAGCTGGCGGACGTGCTTGGCCTTCTCTACCAGAAAAAGGAAGCGTCGCTTGACGAAGAGATCGAAGCGCTGATCGCGCAGCGCGCCGAGGCCCGCAAAAACCGCGATTGGGCAACCGCCGACCGCATCCGCGACGAGCTCAAGGCCCGGCATATCGTGTTGGAGGATACCCCCCAGGGCGTTAAATGGAGCGTGGAGAAGTAAGAAGGAACAATCCGCCTGAAAAGGTATCTGCTTCCGCAGAAGGAAGCGTCTGTCTTGAAGTGTCCCAAATCGTTCCATTTCACAGGCTCCTTTCGTCATCTTTGTGCAAATTTTCTGTGAAACACCTTCGGGAATGTACTTGACAGAACCAGTAAAATGTCATATAATCCAAGTAAACATATAGGTGGTGCTACGGCGCTGCGCGGAAACGCGGGTCAGCTGCCGCCGCAGCACATGACTTCCCCCTCTCCGGGGGCGGTTCCCATGTATGTTCCATCTCTCATAGCACACGCAAATACGAACAACGAACTATTTTAAGGAGGACAAAAAGGATGAGAAAAGCCACAGGAAAAGTGGTATCTCTGGTGCTGGCTTTGGCACTGGTTGTTACCAGCTTTTCGTCAACTTTCGCCTTTGCAGCGACGAAGTCGGAATCTGCCGCCAGCGTCTCTGCTAAAGACGGAACCGTTTACCTGGCCAACCTCAGCAATGTTGCGGATAACGCTACTGCTTTGGAGAAGGCCAAAAAGAACGGCCAGAACCTGTTCAACATTACTGACTATGTGACGGGCGCTGAGCTTGAAACCTATGATCACATTGCGGTCCAAGACGTGGAGATTTCTTCTGTCTCCGTGTCCGGCGACAACATCATTCGTGTTACCAAGGTCACTGAGAGCAATAAGGATAAGGATTCCTATGTCAATGCTGATGTGGGCGATTATGTTGCTACCGTCCGTGACGTGAAGGGCACCGGTACTGCAACGGTTAACGTTCTGTACACCGGCAAGACCACCGATCGCGGCGAGGACGAGGTTACCGTTCGCGGCAGCAAGAGCTTCAAGGTTGTTCTGCTTGACGCCATGACCCCGGTCATGATGCCTGGCGAGACAGCTTGGGGCGACAGCATCAACGGTCTGCAGAAGAATCCGCAGTACCTTGACAGCAGCTACAAGTATGATGAGGTAAATGATCCGGACAAGGAGAAACCGATCACCTATGATTTCGCTAACGTTGTTCTGCCCCGTACGGGAAACGGCACTGCTGAGGTGAGCAAGGACAACTCTGCGAATACAGTGACGGGTCTCAAGCTGATCCAGGCTAATGATGAGAAGCAGTATGGTCCGGTGGCTGACAATCAGCTGAAGACCACCTTCATCGTTTCCGCAACCGGAACGAACAACTATCTGAAGGTTCTGGACAGCGGCTTTACCTATGGTATTGCGAAGCCTTCCGTGGGCAACTCTATCCGCCTGAACATTTACTCCGTCAAGTCTGTGGACGATGGCAAGAACATCGCAACCAATAAGATCGTGACCCAGAGCACCGCGAAGGTTGAGAACCGCGTTTCTGGCACCATCACCAATGTGGAGCTCGGCGACGGTTCCCAGGCCATGGTCGGCATCAATGGCATTGCTGGAAAGGAAAGCGTCCTTTCCAAGAGCAAGGCTTACGCAGAGATCGATGACATCGTTTGGGATGTCACCGGCGCTAACATTGAGTCTGACACTGCTATCGACATTTCCGGCGGTAAGCTCGGCAATGTGAAAGCAGCTGACGATGTTACGGTAAGCGGCGGCACCATTGGCAACGTTGAGGGTGCTAACGTGAACCTCTATGGCGGTTCTGTCAACGAGGTTAAGACTGCTGGTCATGTTGATATCAGCAACGCTACGGCTTCTTCCATTAAAGAGGCTCGTACTGTTACCATTCAGGAAGGCAAAGTGACCGGCGATGTGACGGCTACTGACTATGTGGAGCTGGCTCCTCTGAACGAGGAAGTTGAGGTTTCCGTGGGCGGCACCGTTACCACCCAGAAGCTGACTGTTGACGGCACTGTTGGCAAGGCTTCTGTCGGCGCTTATTTTGCTGACGAGTCCGATGGCTACACTGAGAGTGCTCTGACTCTGGAGGGCTCCAACGCTGTGGTCAACAAGATCGACGTGGACTATCGCAACACCACTGTTTCCCTTAACAACTTCCAGGGCACCATTCCGGCTATCGTGAACGGCAACTACACCGGCTACAGCGAGACCGGCGCTGTCCTGAAGTCCGAGAACACCGATGATTCCTATGACGCCACCAGAGCTACCGTCAATGGCAACATGAACATCTACACCATTGAGCTGAACTCCGGCGCTGTTACCTTCAATGGCAATGTTTCCGTTAACAACGTCTACGGCAGCGATGCTGATTTCATCATCAACGCTGGCGGCCTGCGTGTTGTTGACTCCGTTGCTACTTCCAACATCCTGAAGATCGCGAACGCTGCTGATGTCATTCCGGGCACCGTTGTTTACAGCGCTACCTCCGACATCGCGGACGAGAATTCCTTTGTTGGCTATGGCTTCACCCTGAAGACCGTTGCTGGCACGAGCAGCGATTCCTTCGTGATTGATGGTGTTTCCTTCGCTGGCCTGGCCATGGATAAGACGAACGTTGACCTCCTGGTTGGCGAGTCTGTCACCCTGACGGCTTCCGCTTACCCGAACGGCACGGCTCTGCCCGAGAACACCAAGATCCGTTTCTTCCTTGACGGCGACGAGAACTATATCTCCGGCACCGACAATGGCAACGGCACGGCTGTTGTGACGGCTAACAAGTACAATGCTGACTTCTCCGTTCTGAACAAGGCTACTGTTACAGCTGTTGTTTATGACGAGTTCGACATTGAGCTCGAGGAGTATGGCAATGCTGTTTGCCAGATCAATGTGATTGAGAAGCCGAAGACCACCTACACCTCCGACACCACTGGTGACGTGTATGTGCAGGCTGGCAACACCTATCAGTTCAAGATCACCTCTCTCGATGGCAAGGTTCCGAACTTTGGCATCGGCAGCCCGTCCTTCAAGCTGGTTGCTTCCTCCAACGAGGGTAACGACTACTTCTTCAAGGTTCAGGCTGTTGGCAACATTGGCGATGCCTGCGGCATCTACATCAACAGCGATCCGAACAAGGTTGCTGTGATGCATGTTGTGGCTGACTACACCTGCGACACCACCACCGTGAATGTTCCGGTTGGCGGCTCCTATCAGGTGAAGATCACCGCTAATGCTCGCCCGACTGTCGCTGCCGGCAACTCCATCTACACGGTTGAGTATGTCTCCAACAGCGGCAACGACTACTTCTTCAAGATTACTGCTACCCAGAACGCTAAGGCTGGCGATGTTGTTGGCTTCTATGTCAACGGCGGCCCCCGTGCTTTTGTGGCTACCACTGTCTGATTGAGTAGTTCGAACTACGGTTACTTGATTACTACTACTATCTCAACAAAATAAGTGTAGTTGTATTTGCGTCGCGGCTGCCTGGTTCGCCAGGCAGCCGCTTGTGCGTTTGAGAGCAGATGAGCATAAAGAAAAGGCCGTACACACAGCCCATTTTGTGGGGCCAACGTGTACGGCCTTTTTCTGTATTTTTGATTAGGATTTTGTTATTTAGTCGTTCTCCGGAGTCCCCCAAAGACGAGCACATTTTACAGCTTGATTCCATCCGCGCAGAACGAGGCGTCGTTTCTCTTCCTCCATCTCTGGTTCATAAACGCGGTCAATCGTCCAGTGGTCACGCACATCGTCAAGATCCTTCCAGAAGCCGGTGGCAAGTCCAGCCAGATAGGCGGCTCCGAGAGCGGTTGTCTCGCGCACAATGGGCCGCCGCAAGCGTTTGCCCGTGATATCCGCCTGGAACTGCATGATGATATCGCTCACACTCGCGCCGCCGTCGACTTTAATTTCATTGATTTCCAGCCCGGTGTCGGCCATCATGGCATCTATCACATCCTTAGACTGGAACGCGATGGATTCCAGCGCCGCCCGGATAATGTGGTTCCGGCTTGTGCCGCGTGTCAGACCGAAAATGGTGCCGCGCGCATGCATATCCCAATAAGGAGCTCCCATACCGGTAAAGGCAGGGACGAAATACACACCCTGAGAATCCTTGACACGCCCTCCAAAGTAATCCGCGTCAGGAGCATCTTTATAAAAACGCATTTCATCGCGAAGCCATTGCAGAACAGCTCCGCCGACAAAGACGCTGCCTTCCAGCGCGTAAGTAATTTTTCCGTTCAAGCCATAGCCAATTGTGGTGAGCAGGCCGTTTTTGCTTTGAACCGGTTCGTTTCCAGTATTCATCAAAATGAAGTTTCCGGTACCGTAGGTGTTTTTTACATCGCCTTTTTCAAAACAGGTTTGCCCAAACAAAGCGGCTTGCTGGTCACCCGCAATGCCACAGATCGGCACTTCGGCTCCTGCGATATTCATTTTCCCATAGATTTCGGAGCAGCTTTTCACTTCCGGCAGCACATTTGCGGGGATTCCCAGCTCCTTGAGAATCCGCTCATCCCATTGCAGCGTGTGGATGTTAAAGAGCATGGTGCGAGAGGCGTTGGTGTAGTCCGTGACATAGGCTTTGCCGTCCGTAAGCTTCCAGATCAGCCAGGTGTCGATGGTGCCGAACAGCAGGCGCCCCTGCTCCGCTTTTTCCCGTGCACCCTCCACATGGTCCAGAATCCATTTGATTTTGGTTCCGGAAAAATATGCATCCACCAACAGACCGGTGCTTTTCTTGATATAATCCGTCAGCTCCTGATTCTGCATAATTGCTTCACAGATCTCCGCTGTGCGGCGGCATTGCCAAACAATGGCGTTGCAGACAGGCAGGCCGGTTTCCCTGTCCCAGGCCACAACGGTTTCTCTCTGATTTGTTACACCGATTCCGGCAATTTCCTCGCCGTGAATATTCAGACGTGTAAGCGCCTCCATAAGAACGCCATACTGTGTCACATAAATATCCGTCGCATTGTGCTCGACCCATCCGGCTTGCGGGTAGATCTGAGGGAATTCCTTCTGCGCGACGGAAACAATATTTTGTTCGCGGTCAAATACGATGCACCGGCAGCTTGTGGTTCCTTCATCCAGTGCGACAATGTATTTTTTCTCCATGCCCCTTTTCAATCCTTTCCCTCCGCCCGGAAAACAAAAAAGCAGCACAACAAAGCGAACCCGCTTGTCATGCTGCTCTCCATCTCCACAGACAGTTTCTAATATCACTATAGCATGGAGTCTTTCTGTCTGTCAAGTTTTCTTTTCACATTTAAAACAATCTATTTTTACAAGATTCATACTTTTTATTCAATGCGACCACAAGCAAAAATTTCCTTCTTTCGTCTCCGCAAAGAAGAGCCGGACGGAATTCCTCGTACCTTTACAGCCAGCCCTTTCTTGAGTATAATGAGGAAAGGCAAAAATCGGAACGGAGGCAGGCCCAATGGCAAGGGAAAAGGAAGCCAAAACAAATGTGATGCGGATATTGGATAAGGAGAAGATCCCATACCGTCATTATACTTACGCACACGACGGTGAGGCGGTGGATGGGGAGTCGGTGGCCGCGATGCTGGGTCAAAACCCGGCGCAGGTGTTCAAAACTCTCGTCACACGCGGTGGAAACGGATTTTTTGTCTTTGTGATTCCCGTGAAAGAGGAACTGGATCTGAAAGCGGCGGCTCGCGCTGTGGGTGAAAAGTCGGTGTCCATGCTTCATGTCAATGAACTGCTTCCCACAACTGGCTATGTGCGCGGAGGCTGCTCTCCGATCGGGATGAAAAAACAGTTTCCCACCGTGGTAGACGAATCCTGCCTTTCTTTTGAAACGATCATTTTCAGCGCGGGAAAGATTGGTGCACAGGTGGAAATTGCTCCCTCTGCTTTGCTTGCCTTGACAGAAGGCTCCACAGCGTCCATTACGGTGCACCATGAGGAGGCGTGACATGGATAAGATTTATACAGATGGAATTCTTTTCGATCTGGATGGGACTCTCTGGGATTCCGGAGAGGGCGTCACAGAGGGCTATAACCTTGCCGCGCGCCGCATGGGCCTTTCCCGTGTGTTTACGCAGGACGATCTGCACGGGATCATGGGCTTGCAGGCACAGCAGGTGCTGGATAAACTTGTTCCTGAGCTTTCCCCGGCGGATCAGAAGCGATTTCAGGAGGAAGCTTGCCGCGGTGAATGTGAGATCCTGTGCACGGGGCGCGGCAGCTTTCTGCTTCCGGGTGTTCGGGAATTGCTTGACACCCTGCGTCCGCTTTGCCCCCTGTTTTTAGTCAGCAATTGTATGGACGGCTATATCGAGTCTTTTTTTGAGGCCCACGGATTGGCATCGTATTTTGCGGATTTTGAGCATCCCGGCCACACAGGTCTGAGCAAAGGGGAAAACAACCGCCTTGTCATCCAGCGCAACGGCCTGAAAAATGCTGTCTACGTTGGAGATGCGCAAGTGGATCTGGAAGGCGCGCGCACAGCAGGAATTCCGTTTATCTGGGCGCGGTATGGGTTCGGTTCCGTCACGGAATATGACGCGGCGCTGGACGATCCGCGCGATCTGCTGTATTTGCTTAACTTTATCAGCTGATCTCCCGCGTGCTAAAAAACTCCCGCAGATCCCTTTTTTCCGTTCTCTCTACTATGGTTTTATGGTATAATAACCGCAGAGTGGCCGGACGCGGGCTGTTTCATGCACGAAAGACATACAGCCGGGACGGCGGAGCCGTCTTGCGCGAAGTGCTCACCGCAGGTGTGGTATAATAATACATCAGCCTGTTCCCGCCTGTGGGGCTGTTCCCCGGCGCATGGCAGAATTTGCGGCCCGGAGCATCGCTGCAAGCCTTCGTGGTGCCGTACCCCAACCCACGGAAACATCTGAAATTATTTCCCACGCTAATTTCAGATGCTTCCCCTGCCAGCCGGTCAGTCTTGCGCGCCAGCGCAAATTTGGCCGGCCGCTCCCAGGGAAAGGGGGCTCAAACCTGACGTAGAAAACAAAGCGTGGGGTTCGAAGGGGCAAAGCCCCTCGCGGTTCTTTCCCCCATTTCTTGGCGGCAAGAAATGGGGGGCCTCCGCGGCCTGAGCGGATCGTACCCAAAACAGAAACCCGATTTGGAGAAAAATCCAATATGATTATTTTAGGCATTGACCCAGGATACGCCATTGTTGGCTATGGCATCGTGCGCGCGGAATGCGGACGGTACCAGCCTGTGCATTATGGCGCCATCACTACCCCCGCGGGGATGGAATTTGGGCGCAGACTCGAATTGATTTATGAGGAAACCCGGCTGCTGTTCAGCCGCTTCCAGCCGCAGGCGCTCAGCCTGGAGCGCCTGTATTTTCAGACCAATAAAACAACGGCGATCGGCGTGGCGGAAGCCAGAGGAGTGATCCTTCTGACGGCGCAGCAGGCCGGTGTGCCGGTTTTTGAATATACCCCGCTGCAAATCAAACAGGCTGTTACGGGGTACGGACAGGCGAAAAAGCCGCAGGTGATGGAGATGACAAGAAGACTCCTGTGCCTGCGGGAGGTGCCCAAGCCGGATGATACCGCCGACGCACTCGCCATGGCTATCTGCCACGGGCGGGCATCCGGCAGTGATCTGCGCCGCAGATTGCTTTCCGGCTCCATTCGCACAACAACAGGGAGGAATCCGCAGTGATTTATAGTGTATCGGGTACATTGGTACATCTGGAGCCGGGCGTGGCCGTGGTGGAATGCGGCGGCGTAGGCTTCAAGTGTCTTACCTCCATGAACACACAGCGCAAGCTGCCGAACATCGGCGGGCAGGTGAAGCTGTACACAAAGCTGAACGTCCGCGAGGACGCCATGGACCTCTTCGGCTTTGCCACACTGGCGGAGCTGAGCTGCTTTACGATGCTTACCGCCGTTTCAGGTGTTGGCCCGCGCGTGGGGCTTGCGATTCTCAGCGAGCTGGCTCCGGAGCAGGTGGCGCTGGCGGTGGCGTCCGGCGACAGCAAGGCTCTCACCCGTGCGAGCGGTGTCGGGGCGAAGCTTGCGCAGCGAATCGCGCTCGAATTGAAGGATAAGGTGAAAAAGATGGGCGTCGCCGCGGATGGAGGTTCACCGGTTTCTCCGGCAGGCGTTATGAGCGCCGCGGGAAATGCCGCGAACGCTGTCAGTGCGCTGGCCGTGCTGGGCTACACGCCGAGCGAGGCCGCATCCGTTGTGGCGAAATTCGACAGCTCGCTTCCCACAGAGGAGCTGATCCGGCTGTCTTTGCGGGAGATGGGCTCGAAGCTGTGAAAGGGGGCGGCTGACGCTTGCATACAGAATTCGAATACCCCGACAACGGGGGAAGTGAATACGATCTGGAAAATCGAATGGTTGCCCCGGAATATGTTCCGGAGGACGCGGAGGTCGAAAATCCCCTTCGTCCCAAAACGTTGTCCGAGTACATCGGACAGGAAAAGGTAAAGGAAAACCTCGCCGTGTTCATTGAGGCGGCGCGGCAGAGAAAGGAAAGCCTCGATCATGTCCTGCTTTACGGCCCTCCCGGCCTCGGCAAAACGACGCTGGCTGGCATCATCGCCAATGAGCTGGGCGTGGGCTTCCGCGTCACATCCGGCCCAGCGATTGAAAAGCCCGGCGACCTTGCCGCCCTTCTCACAAACCTGAATCCCGGCGACGTGCTGTTCATCGACGAGATCCACCGCCTTTCGCGCAGCGTGGAGGAGATTCTCTACCCCGCGATGGAGGACTTCGCGATCGACATTATCACCGGAAAGGGACAGATGGCCGCTTCGTATCACCTGCCGCTGCCGCGCTTCACGCTGGTGGGCGCGACGACGCGCGCGGGTCAGATCTCGGCCCCTCTGCGCGATCGCTTTGGCGTGGTTCTGCGGTTGGAGCTGTATTCCCCGGAGGAGTTGGCGCGCATCGTTACCAGAAGCGCACAGATCCTTGGAATCCCCGTGGAAGCAGACGGCGCGCTGGAAATCGCCTCCCGGTCGCGCGGTACGCCCCGTATTGCGAACCGCATGCTCAAGCGTGTGCGCGATTTTGCCCAGCTGATGAGCGGCGGGGTGATCACCTACGAAAGCGCGAAACTGGGACTTGACCGTCTGGAGATCGACGAGATCGGCCTGGACGCCAACGACCGCCGCATGCTCTCCACAATGATCCGCTTTTACAACGGCGGCCCTGTTGGCCTCGAAACGCTGGCTGCCGCCATTGGCGAGGAAGCTGTCACACTGGAGGACGTCTATGAGCCGTATTTGATGCAGATTGGTTTTCTTAGCCGTACTCCGCGCGGCCGCTGTGTCACGCGGGCCGCTTACCTGCATTTGGGCATGACCCCTCCCGGCGCGGAGCAAAGCGCCCAGCAAACCCTGTTTCATGATTGAAAACCGTTCGCGCCGGTTCGGCGGCGCAGATTGCATGAGGAGTGAAAGCTATTATGGGAAGACTTTTTGGAACCGACGGCGTGCGCGGCGTCGCGAACAGTGAACTGACCTGCGAGATGGCGATGAACATCGGCCGGGCTGCCGCCATGGTGCTGACGGACGATGACCGCCGCCATCCGCGCATTCTGATCGGCAAGGATACACGCAAATCCTCCGATATGCTGGAAGCCGCCATCACGGCAGGCCTGTGCAGTGTGGGCGCGAACGTGATTCAGCTCGGCGTTGTGCCGACTCCGGCGGTGGCGTTCCTCGTCGGAAAGTACAAGGCGGACGCTGGCATCGTCCTGACCGCCTCGCACAATCCCTGCGAGTTCAACGGCATCAAAATTTTCAGCGGCGACGGTTACAAACTTCCCGATGCGCTCGAGGAGCAGATCGAGGCGATCGTGCTGGACCATGTGGACACCCCTCCCACGCCCGTCGGCGGCGATCTGGGTACCGTAACCACCGCGCCGAACGTCGTGCGCGACTATGTGGATCACGTCAAATGCACCGTTCCCTTCTCGCTGGACGGCCTGCGCATTGCCATCGACTGCGCGAACGGCGCGTCGAGCCGCACGGCGGAGACGCTGTTCACGGAGCTGGGCGCAGAGTGCCATATGCTTGCCAATGAGCCGAATGGTGTGAACGTCAACGATAACTGCGGCTCCACCCATATGGAGGGCCTGATGGCCTATGTGAAGGAGCACGGCCTTGACGCGGGCGTGGCATTCGACGGCGACGCCGACCGCTGCCTTGCCGTCGATGAAAACGGCAACCTGGTCGACGGCGATTTCGTCATGGCGATTTGCGCCGCCGATATGAAATCGCGCGGCAAGCTGGCGAAATCCACGGTTGTCGGCACCATTATGACGAACATGGGCTTCAACCGCTTCTGTGACGAGAACGACATGAAATTTTCCTCCACCAAGGTTGGCGATCGCTACGTTCTGGAGGAAATGCTGCTTGAGGGCTACAATTTCGGCGGTGAGCAGAGCGGCCACGTCATTTTCCTGGACTTCGCCACCACTGGCGACGGTCAGATGACAGCGGCTCAGCTTCTGAGCATCATGCGCCGCCGCCAGGCGAAGCTGTCGAGCCTTGCCACCATCATGCAGCGCTATCCCCAGGTCATGGTCAATGTGACCACCAGTCCGGAGGGCAAGCTGCGCTTCTACACCGATACCGAGGTGAAGGAGAGCATCGAGAAGGCAAAGGCCGCTCTCGGCAGCACGGGACGCATCATCGTGCGCCCGTCCGGCACGGAGCCGCTGCTGCGCGTGATGGTCGAGGGAGAGAACGAGGAGCAGATTTCCGAGCTGGCCAATCAGGTCGCGGACGTTCTGCGTACCCGTCTCGCCTGACGCAAAAAGCCGGGGAATCCCCCGGCCCTGCGGAGAAGCCCGCGAGCCGGGCCTGTCCGCAGGGCCGGCGGCAGAACGAAGAAGAAGCTGGAAAGGCGGGAATAACGTGAGAGCCGCACAATGGAAAGACTATGAGTTGATCGATACCTCCGGCGGGGAACGGCTGGAGCGGTGGGGGGACGTTCTCCTTATCCGCCCCGATCCGCAGATCATCTGGGAAACGCCCCGAAGCGATCCGCGCTGGAAACAAGCGCACGCGCGCTATCAGCGCTCCTCCACAGGGGGAGGCGCGTGGCAGGAGTGGCGGCGTGTCCCGCCCATGTGGAAAATCCATTACCGTGAACTGACGCTGCAAATCAAGACCATGGGCTTCAAGCATACGGGTGTGTTCCCGGAGCAGGCTGTGAACTGGGATTTCGCCATGGAGAAGATTCGGAACGCGGGAAGGCCTGTGAAGGTGCTGAACCTGTTCGGCTACACAGGAGCCGCCACGCTGGCGTGCGCTGCCGCCGGAGCTTCCGTCTGCCATGTGGATGCAAGCCGGGGAATGGTCGCGTGGGCACGCGAGAACGCCGCCGCGTCGGGGCTTGCGGACAAGCCGGTGCGCTGGCTGGTGGATGACTGTATGAAATTTGTCCAACGGGAGCAGCGCCGCGGCAACACCTACGACGCGATCATCATGGATCCCCCGTCCTATGGCCGCGGGCCGGGCGGTGAGGTCTGGAAGCTGGAGGAGCAGCTGTATTCGCTTGTGACCCAGTGCGTGCCGATTCTCTCGGAGCGTCCGCTGTTTTTCCTGCTGAACTCCTACACCACGGGCCTCTCCCCGGCGGTGATGGAATATCTGCTCGGCGTGCTGCTCGGCAAAAAATTTGGCGGTTCCGTCTCCTCGGGGGAGATCGGCCTGCCGGTGACAGATACGGGATTGGTCCTGCCGTGCGGCAGCACAGCTATCTGGCAGGAATAGGAAGAGGGGAATCGAGGATGACGGAAAACGGATTTATCAACGCGCAGGACGTGATGTTTGCCTATGAGCCGGAGGAGGGCCGCGAGCCGCGCAATGTTCTCGACGGCGTGACGATTTCCATCCAGCGCGGCGAGTTTGTCGCTTTGCTCGGCCATAATGGGTCGGGCAAGTCCACCATGGCGAAAATGTTCAATGCCATGCTGCTTCCTACAGAAGGCAAGGTGTTT
This sequence comes from Anaeromassilibacillus sp. An200, assembly GCF_002160025.1. Taxonomy (GTDB): domain Bacteria; phylum Bacillota; class Clostridia; order Oscillospirales; family Acutalibacteraceae; genus Caccousia; species Caccousia stercoris. The sequence goes on along the minus strand of NZ_NFJU01000008.1, from coordinate 76,976 downwards.
GTCGACGGCATGGATACGGTTGACGAGGCCGTTCTGTACGAGATCCGCCGCCGTGTGGGACTGGTGCTTCAAAACCCGGATAACCAGCTTGTGGCGAGCGTGGTGGAGGAGGACGTGGCCTTCGGGCCGGAAAACCTTGGTATCCCTCCGGAGGAAATCCGTGTGCGTGTGGACGAGGCACTCAAGGCCGTGGGAATGTACGATTTCCGTCTGAACGCACCATATAAGCTGTCCGGCGGACAAAAGCAGCGCATTGCCATTGCGGGCATTATCGCCATGCAGCCTGACTGCATTGTGCTCGATGAGCCGACGGCCATGCTGGATCCGCGCGGCCGCAGCGAGGTGCTGGAGACAATCCATCGCCTGAACGAGGAAAAGGGCATCACAATTGTCCTCATTACCCATTATATGGATGAAGCGGTGCAGGCCGGCCGCGTCATCGTCATGGACGGCGGGCATGTACTGCTGGAGGGCGGGCCGCGCGAGGTGTTTTCGCAGGTGGAGCTGCTCAAAAAGCATCAGCTTGACGTTCCTCAGGCCACGGAGCTGACCTACCGTTTGCAGGGGATGGGTTTCCCCATGCCCTGCACGCTGACGACCGAGGAGTGCGTGGAGGCGCTGGCTGCTTATCTGCCGCCGGTGCAGGCAGTCCCATAAGAAAAGGAGCCGGACGAAAGCCGGCATCGGGAAAATGACGGAACAAGACAGAGAGGGCAAGGGAACATGGCAGTTATCGAGTTAAAGAATCTGACCTATACCTATGGTGAAGGGACCCCCTTCTGCAAAACGGCGGTGGACAACGTCAGCCTGTCGATCGAGCAGGGGGAGTTTATCGGCGTGATCGGACATACGGGATCGGGCAAATCCACCCTGATCCAGACGCTCAACGGATTGCTGCGCCCCACCGGGGGCCAGGTGCTTCTCAATGGGAAGGACATCTGGGCAGAACCAAAGAAGATTCGGGAGGTGCGGTTCCGCGTCGGCATGGTGTTTCAGTATCCGGAGCACCAGCTTTTCGAGGAAACCGTGCTCAAAGACATCGCGTTCGGTCCGGGCAATATGGGGCTTTCCCCGCAGGAGGCGGAGGAGCGTGCCAGAAAAGCGGCAGCCTTTGTGGGCCTTTCGGAGGATTTTCTCAGCAAAAGCCCCTTTGAGCTTTCCGGCGGTGAGAAACGGCGTGTGGCGATCGCGGGCGTAATTGCTATGGACCCGGACGTTCTCGTCCTCGATGAGCCGACGGCAGGTCTTGACCCCATGGGGCGCGATGTGCTGCTCGCCCAGATCACCAGCTACCATAAGACGCGCGGCAACACCGTCCTGCTCGTTTCGCACAGCATGGAGGACATTGCCCGCACCGCCGACCGGATTTTGGTGATGAACTCCTCTCATATGGCCATGTTCGGCCCGACAAAGGACGTGTTTGCGCGCGGTGCGGAGCTGGAGGAGATGGGCCTGCGTGTGCCGCAGATCACCAAGATCCTCGCATGCCTGCGGGAGCGCGGCTGGCCGGTCGGCACCGCCCTGACGATGGAGGAAGCCGTGCGGGAGCTGCTCCCGCTGCTGGAGAAAGGGGGCGTGAAGGCATGATCCGTGATATCGCGTTGGGACAGTACATCCCCGGGGATTCCCTGGTGCACCGCATGGATCCGCGTGTCAAGATTGTGCTGGTGTTCCTGTTTATCGTGTTCCTGTTTGTAGCGCAGAATTTTGTCTCGCTGCTGCTTTTGGTGGTTTCGGTGGCGGCGTGCATTTTGCTTTCGGGTGTGCCGATGCGCCATTACCTCAAGAGCGTGAAAGCAATCCTTTTCATTGTCCTGTTCACTTCCGTGCTGAACCTGTTCTACGGCGGCGGGGAGACGCTGCTGAAAATCGGCTTTATGGAAATCAAATCGGGCGGCGTGAGCAACGCGATCTTTATCGCGGTGCGCATTATCAGCCTGATTCTGCTGAGCGCCGTTTTGACCTTCACCACCTCGCCCACCTCGCTGACGGACGCAATCGAACGTCTGATGAAGCCGCTGAAGGTGTTTCATATTCAGGTGCATGAAATCGCGATGATGATGACGATCGCGCTGCGCTTTGTGCCGACCCTGCTGGAGGAGACGGATAAGATCATGAGTGCGCAGAAGGCGCGCGGCGCGGATCTGGAAAGCGGGGGTCTGGTCCAGCGGGCCAAAGCGCTGCTGCCGATTCTGATTCCGCTGTTTGTCTCGTCGTTCCGCCGGGCCTACGATCTCGCGATGGCGATGGAATGCCGCTGCTATCACGGCGGAGAGGGCCGCACGAAGATGAAGGTACTGCATGCGGGAAAACGGGATGCCGTTGCCTGTGTGGTTGTGGTGGTAATTTGCGCCGCCGTTGTGGTGAGCAATATCGTTTTGCCCACCGTGTTGAGCTGAAAGGGCGATCGTTCAGAAAATCTTCGCATTTTTTTGATACTTTATTGAAATTCTCCGGATATACTGGACGATGGGAAACAGTACGCCGTCCGGAGGGAAAGGGAGCGCCATGAGAACGTTGTTGCTTGCCCTGGCCTACGATGGGGCCTGTTTCCACGGCTGGCAGGTACAGAAAAATGCCTCCAGCGTGCAGGAGACGTTTCAGGACGCTGTGGAGCGTGTGCTGGGAGAACGCCCGGACTGCAAGGGATGCAGCCGGACCGATTCCGGCGTCCATGCGAAATGCTTTTGTGTGAGCATGCGCACGGAGCATCCCATTCCCTGCGAACGTCTCATGGCGGCGCTGAATCATTTTCTCCCGGAGAGCGCCGCCGTTCTCGATGTCCGGGAAGTGCCGGAATCGTTTCACGCGCGCTATTCCTGTCTGGGAAAGGAATACGAATACCGGATCTGGAACGCGCGGGCGCGCAGTCCGTTTTTGCGCGGCCGCGCGCTTCACTATTATTATCCCCTGGATCTGGATCTTCTGAACCGTGCGGCATCTTGTTTTGTGGGTGCGCATGATTTTTCCTCGTTCTGCACGCTGGACGGGAGGGATAAGGGAGATCTTACGCGCACCATCACCCGTTCCGGGTGGAGGCGGGAAGGAGAAAGTGTGATCTATACCGTGGCGGCGGACGGCTTCCTGTATAACATGGTGCGGATCCTGGTGGGAACGCAGCTTTATGTGGCACAGGGAAAGCTTGCGCCGGAGGATCTGCCGCGTATTCTGGAAGCGCGTGACCGTACGAAAGCCGGCCCGACCGCTCCGCCGCAGGGCCTGTATCTGAACCGGGTTTTTTACCGCGGCCTGACATGTACGGAGGAAGGCTTTCAGGGGGAATACCATGAGTAGAAAGGCAAAGTATTATGCCGAGAGCACCGGTCCTTCCACGCGCCGGCGCAGGCGGAAACGGCGCCGGGAAGAGGAAAAGGAGCGGAAAATCCCCTCCTGGGTCTATCGTGTGGCGGTGGTCCTGATTGCGGCTGTGGCAGGGCTTGTCCTCTGGGTCAACCGTGACAATCTGACACCGGAAAATATAGTAAGCTGGGTGCAGGAGCGCGTGGTGGGACTGGGAATCGGAGACGGCTACCCTGTTCCCATCACCGGGAGCCAGGTAATGTCCCGCAATTTTATCAGTGAGAATGGTGAAATCGCCATAGTAAGCGACACGCATCTGACGGCGCTCAATTCCACGGGGAAAGAGCTGTGCAGCCGTCAGCACAGCTTCAACTTTCCCGTGCTTCGCCTGGCGGGCGGAAGGGCGCTGGTATATAATCTTGGCGGGAAAGGCTATCAGGTGGAGATGCGCACCAGGACCATCCTGCGGGGAGATGCCGAAGGGAATATTCTTGGCGGCGCTATCGCGCCCAACGGCCATTATGCTCTTCTGACCGAAAGCACAAACTATCTTGGATGTCTCACCGTTTACACCAAAAACAATGAAAAGCAGTATGAATACAACTTTTCAAGCTGTTATCCCGCTGCAGCAGCCTTGAGCACGGACAGTTCGCAGGCTCTTGTCTGCGGCGTGTATGCCGAGGGCGGCGCTTTTGCTTCCTCGCTCTATCTGATCGATCTCAACAGTTCGAAAACAGTGGAGCCTGTGGCCAGTTTTCCTGAGACCACACCGGTAGATGCGTTTTGGTACAGCGATGGCAGTGCGGCGGCTGTGGGCGATAAGCTGACAGCGGTGGTCACTTCCTCGGGATCTGTTGTGCAGTACGGGTATGGCGGATGGCTGCTCAATTCCTATGCAGGCGCAGACGGAATCACAGCGATCGGGCTTTCCCCGTATGCGAATGCGGCCAGCGGCAAGCTGGTGCTTTTGGATTCCTCCGGCAGCGAGAAGCGCTCCATTCCATTGTCCGGTGAGCCGGATGCCGTTTCCCTTTCCGGGAACACGGTGGCGGTGCTGGTGGATGGAACGGTCTATGCCTACTCGATCGCGGACGGCGTTTTGTTTGCTCAGGCTGAGGCCGGGGAGGACGCTGTGTCCATTGCGCTCGCTAATGAAAGCTCTGTATATATTCTCGGGGTTTCGGAGATCCGTATGGCTTCCCTGAATGGGTAAGCCCGGCGGATTCACCTGTTGATTCTGCGGCCTGCGGCCGGGAAAAGGAGAAGAAGAATGGGATTTTTACTGGATGTCGTGCTTGCCGCGGTGATGGTTGTTTCCCTCCTGCTTGGAATCAAGAGCGGCGTGGTGCGCACCCTGGTGGGGTTTGCAGGAGGAATTTTCGCCATGGCGGCTTCCGCTGTGCTCTCCGGCTTTGCCGCGGACGTGTTTTGCGGGATGGTGGGAGAAAGTCATGCCGCCACCCCGATCGAGTACAACATGATCCGGATTGTTGCGTCGGTCATTTTGTATGTGGCGCTGCAATTTTTGGTGTACCTCGCGGCCCGTGCGCTGGATCAGATGTTCCGGCTGCCAGGGCTGAATTTGATTAACCGTGTATGCGGCGCTGTGTTTGGTGCTTTGCGCGGGGCGGTGATTGCCGCTCTCCTGTGCGTGATCCTTACGCTGGCGCTGCCATACATGAAGGTGGATGAGGGGAAGCCTCTGCCGCAGGAAACGCTGCACAGCTCCTTCCTGTACCGCCAGCTTTATGAGGAAAACCCCGTGGCGCTGCTCTTTGCCTGAGCTTTGCCGCAAGGCTCCGGCCCGAATGGCGGGTTTGCGGCCGTGTCCGTCCAAGGAAGGATTTGAGAGGAAGATGGATCGATGAAGACCAGGAACAAAAATATCAATGTGCCGAACGCGCTTTCTCTGCTTCGGATCTTGCTAATTGCGCCGTTTGTGTATTATTATATACACAGGGATATCATTCCCGCGATCGCATGTCTCGTGCTGTCCGGCCTTTCGGATATGTTTGACGGGATGATCGCACGCCGCTTCGATCAGTTTACCGAGCTGGGGCAGATGCTCGATCCCATCGCGGATAAACTGACGCAGGGGACCGTGGCCATTTGTCTGGCTGTTGATTATCCGATCCTTCTGCCGCTTCTGGCTATCTTTGTTTTGAAGGAGCTGGCTATGCTTATCGGCGGCGCGTATCTTGTTCTGAAAGCAAAAAAACGTCCCAGCGGGGCCATGTGGTACGGCAAGGTTGGAACCATTCTGTTCTATGTGTCGTTCCTTGTGATTGTGGCGCTCAAGGGGATTTGGAAAGTGGAAATTCTTCCGCTGAATATCGCCCTGCTCTCCGTGACGGCGATATTCATGCTGTTTGCCTTATATAAGTATTTTCGAGTATTTCTGTCTCTGCTTCGTTCGGTGGATCCGAAGGATTCCATTGATCTGAAGGCGGACATCAAAGCAAAGCGCGAGCCGCAGGAGCACAAGGGCTAACCGGCACGCGCGGAAAAGAGGACGATTCATGATGCTATGTTCCAGATGCCATAAAAGGCCGGCGGTTGTTTTTATTTCTCCCAGCACCGGTTCCGGGGATCCGCAGGGGCTTTGCCTGACCTGCGCCAAGGAGTTGGGAATCAAGCCTGTCAACGATCTGTTGGATAAAATGGGCCTGAACGAAGAACAGCTCGACTCCATGGAGTCGGAGCTTGGCCAGCTGATGAACCCCGACGGCACGGATGACGAGGGGGAAGAGACCAGCGCTTTCACCCCCGGCGGCGCCGCCACCTTCCCGACCTTCCTGCAGAGCATTTTCCCCGGCATGGGAAAACAGCCTTCTCAGGAGAACGGTAAGACTGAGGCAGGCCAGCAGGAAAACGGTCAGAAGGGGAAAAAGGAGAAGCAGCGCACCAAGCGCCGCCATCTCAATGCTTACTGCACAAACCTAACGGCCAAGGCTGCCGCGGGGGAAATTGACGCGATCATCGGGCGCGACCGGGAAATCAGCCGTGTGGTGCAGATCCTCAGCCGCCGCACGAAGAATAACCCCTGCCTGATCGGTGAGCCGGGCGTCGGCAAGACAGCCATCGCGGAAGGTCTTGCGCTGCGCATTGCCGCCGGAGAGGTGCCTGCCCGCCTGCGGAAAAAGGAAATCCATCTGCTGGATTTGACGGCGCTTGTGGCCGGTACGCAGTTCAGAGGCCAGTTTGAAAGCCGTATCAAAGGGCTGGTCGACGAGGTGAAGGCCGAGGGCAATATCATCCTGTTCATTGACGAGGTGCATAATCTCGTCGGCACAGGCGATGCAGAGGGTTCCATGAACGCCGCCAACATTCTCAAGCCCGCCCTGTCGCGCGGCGAGATCCAGGTGATTGGCGCGACTACCTTTGTGGAGTACCGCAAGTATATTGAAAAGGACGCTGCTTTGGAGCGCCGTTTCCAGCCCGTCACCGTGGCGGAGCCGACGCTTGGGGAGACGACCGATATTCTGATGGGGATTCGTTCCTATTACGAAAACTTCCACCGCGTGCGTGTGCCGGACGCCATTGTCCGCAGCGCGGTCTCTCTCTCGGAGCGGTATATCACGGACCGTTTCCTGCCGGATAAGGCCATTGACCTTCTGGATGAAAGCTGCGCCCATGCTGCTCTGCGCAACAAGCAGATGGCCGATTATGATGCCGCTGCAGCGGAGCTGGAATCCCTGCGCTCCCAGGAAGAGGAGCTGACAGCGGAGGGGACAGAGCCGGATTATGAGCACCTGGCGGAGCTTCGCACCAAAATGGTGCAGCTGGAGCAGAAGGAGAAGGAGCTCGCCCCTGCCGCGCTCGGCGCACAGGTGGAGACAGAGGATCTGGCCAAGGTCATCGAGCTTTGGACGGGTATTCCGGCTTCCCGGATTCAGGAAAACGAGCTGAAAAAGCTGAGCCATTTTGAGGACGAGCTGAACCGTCATATCATCGGGCAGGAGGAGGCAGTGGCCGCTGTGGCGGCTGCCGTCCGGCGCAGCCGTGTGCAGATCAGCCCGCGCCGCCGTCCGGCCTCGTTTATTTTTGTCGGCCCCACCGGCGTCGGGAAAACGGAGCTGGTGAAGGTGCTCAGTCAGGAGCTGTTTGACACACCGGAAACGCTGATCCGTCTGGATATGTCGGAGTTTATGGAGAAACATTCGGTTTCGCGCATCATCGGTTCGCCTCCGGGCTATGTCGGCTATGATGAGGCCGGGCAGGTGACGGAAAAAGTGCGCCGCCGCCCGTATTCCGTTTTGCTGTTTGACGAGATCGAGAAGGCGCATCCGGATGTGCTTAATATCCTGCTGCAAATTCTGGATGAGGGTCATGTGACAGACGCACACGGCCGCAATGTGAATTTTGAAAACACCATCGTCGTCATGACCTCCAACGCGGGAAGCGAGCGCCGCGAGAGTGCGCTGGGCTTTGCGAAGGCGGAAGCCGATGTTTCCCGTGACCGGGCCATGAAGGCGCTCTCGGATTTCCTGCGGCCTGAATTCCTCGCTCGTGTGGATGAGATCGTGATTTTCCGCTCGCTTGACGCGCAGGATTTCCGCAAGATTGCCGCGCTGATGCTGGATGAATATGCCACAGCGCTCAAGGAGAAGTCCATCAACCTGATCTATGACGACAAAGCTACCGGCTGGCTTGCGGATCATGCGGTTGGCGGACGAAGCGGCGCCCGCGATCTGCGCAATCTGATCCGCCGGAAGGTGGAAGATCGGCTGGCAGAGCTTTTGATCGAGCAGTGCGACGCCCCGCCTGCCGGGATTCTGATCACAGCGGAAGAAGAAATTGTACTGCGTGTCCTGCCGTAAGGATGCGGTGTTTGCTCAAAAATTCTTTTTGTTTGGAAAAGGACGATTTTGTAGAAAAAATCGTCCTTTTTTTATTGACAGGATAAAAGTGATATGATATAATAATAGCCGTCGCAAAATGCGGGTGTAGTTCAATGGTAGAATCCCAGCCTTCCAAGCTGGTCGTGTGGGTTCGATTCCCATCACCCGCTCCATATCCCCTTTTTCATCTGAAAAAGGGTCAAGCATGCGCCAATAGCTCAGCTGGATAGAGCAACTGCCTTCTAAGCAGTAGGCCAGGGGTTCGAGTCCCTTTTGGCGCGCCACAGACTGGGTCAACGCATGCCGGAGAATACGCTGTAAGGGCGTTTCTCCGCAGCGTCCGGCTTTCGTACCGGACTCAGTTTTCTCCATGGTGGATGTAGCTTAGTTGGTTAAAGCGCCAGATTGTGGCTCTGGAGATCGTGGGTTCGAGTCCCATCTTCCACCCCATATAAAAATATGTGGCGCAAGACAGCAACGCTGTCTTGCGGCCCTTTTATCATTGGGCTGTAGCCAAGGGGTAAGGCAACGGACTTTGACTCCGTCATTCCGCGCGTTCAAATCGCGCCAGCCCAGCCATTGCCGCCCCTTATCGGGCGGAGCCGTCTGCAAAAAGCCGCATAATGCGATGCTTTTTGGATATAGATTAATATGGTATGAATCATTAGCTCAGTCGGTAGAGCACCTGACTTTTAATCAGGGTGTCCGGGGTTCGAATCCCCGATGGTTCACCAGACTGAGTCTGGACGCATTTTGCGCCCGGACTCTTTCTATTTTTGTTCCCTGTTGCCCGCGTTCGCGCTGGCAGTAAATGATACTATGAAAGAACGGGAGAAAGCCAAAAGGCTTTCTCCCGTTCTTTGCATATTTTCTATCGGGGATTTGAACCCGGAGGATCTGATTTTCTGTTTATCTCCATTGAAGGATAGGAAAGAATCTGTTAAACTGGGCTTATCAAAGCAGATAACATATTCTGAATTGGCCGGGAGGGAATGACGTGAGAAAATTTGCTGTGATGCTGTATCCTGATTTTTCGCTGCAAGAGATTACCTGTCTGACATCTGCTTTGACGGTTTGGTTTGGTGAAACAATTGATTTTATCGCCAGTGAGCACAAAGAATACCGAAGTGAGGAAGGTTTGCGGGTTTTGCCGGCGAAAACCGTTTCCGAAGTAAATATAATGGATTATGATTGTGTTATTTTGCCAGGGACCGTCAATCCGCTCCCCGCTTTGTTTGATGAAAAATTGATTGATTTTTTGAGGAATGGAGCCAATACAGCTGTTGTGTTTGCGGCGATTTCCTCCGCACCGGCTCTCTTGTCGAAAGCAGGTGTTTTGGACGGAAAGAAGTTCACGGCAGGGTATTTTATGCAGCTGGCCGATGTGTTTCCTTTTATTCAGACAGAAAACTTTGTGCATAAGCCAGTCGTGGAGGACGGTACTGTCATTACGGGAATCGGAATGTTCTTCCGGGAATTTGCAGAAGTGGTTCTGAAAAGATTTGGTTACGATGTTGGACATGCGTTTATGCGGGATAACCCGGCGGAATATACAGAAGAAGATTTGACGTTTTATTGGTCCGAGGAGGACTATCAGGAATTTTTGGAGGAACTGAAAGAATACCCGCTGCAATAGCTAAAAACGGCAGCGAAAGTCTGAAAGATACTGACCCGTGAGGGTTTGTGCGGCTTGCACGGCCTTCACGGGTTTTGTTTTGCAAGAAACTGGATTTGCCCCTTATTTTATATTATAATGAGAGAAATTGCAGGAAAATGGGGTGGCAGGAATGCAGGAAAATACAAAAATCCGCCCGCAGGCGGAGGAGCGTTACCGGGAGGAGCTGGCAGCGCTGGCGGCGGCCGACACGGAAAATAAAAAGCCGCAGGGCTGGAAGCTGAGCCCCCGGGCGGTGCGCGATTTCATTTTAGGCAGGCGGGAACCGCTGGAATGGGAAGGCCGGGAGGTTCGCGTGAACAAAAAATACCTCGGCAACGATGCGCTTGTGGAACGGTGCATCATTACCCTGGCGGGAAACCGCGGCCTGATGCTGGTGGGAGATCCCGGCACAGCCAAAACGATGCTCTCGGAGCTTCTGTCTGCCGCCATCAGCGGGGTGAGCACCAACACGGTGCAGGGGACCGCCGGCACGACGGAAGATATGATCAAATACAGCTGGAATTACGCGCTGCTGCTGGCCAACGGCCCCACACGGCAGGCGCTTGTGCCCGCACCTTTGTATACCGGCATGGAAAAGGGGATCCTGACGCGGTTTGAGGAGATCACGCGTACCCCGGCGGAGATCCAGGACAGCCTGATCAGCGTGATGAGCGATAAGGTGATGAACGTTCCCGAGCTGGGGGACGAGGGGCTGCTGTTCGCCCGGCCTGGCTTCAATGTCATCGGAACGGCGAATACAAGGGATAAGGGCGTGAACGAGATGAGCAGCGCGCTCAAGCGGCGGTTTAATTTCGAGACGGTCCAGCCTGTGCGCGATGTGAAGCTGGAAAAGGAGATTATTCTAAACGAGGTGCGCGGTTTGGCAAGCGAGGCGGGGCTCCGCATGGAGCCGGACGAGGAGGCAGCGGCGCTGCTTGCCGCTACCTTCCATGAGCTTCGGGAGGGCGTTTCCTCCACGGGGCAGCGCGTTGATTCCCCCGGCAGTGTGATGAGCACGGCGGAGGCGGTGTCCGTCTATTATCAAACGATGATGTCCGCCTGGTATTACGGGAACGGAAAAATGGACATGGGGTGCATGGTGCAGAATCTCACCGGCGCGGTGCTCAAGGAGTCCCGCGAGGATCTGGAAAAGCTCAAAAGCTATTTCTCCACCGTAGTGCGGGACAAATCGGAGCGGGAGGGCGGACTGTGGAAGAGCTACTACGAGGCGCGCAGGCAGCTGAGATAATCCCCTTTGACTATTCGGCGCCTTGCTTGTATGTCCCGGTGCGCCACCACAGCCCCGCCTGTGCGTACCATCTGCGCCTGGCTGTGGAGCGGTACCGCCCGGACTGTATTCTGGTGGAGGGGCCGGAGAACGCCAATCCGCTTCTCCCCGTGCTGGCGGATCCGGAAAGCCGTCCTCCCCTGGCGCTGTATTATGCTTTCCGCGACAAGGAAGGGGTGCTCAGCGAGGAAAAGGAGAGCTACAAATGCTACTATCCCTTTCTTGCCTGCTCTCCGGAATACATCGCTCTGCGGGAAGCCGCCGAGCGGGGAATCCCCTGCCGCTTCATCGACCTGCCTTATGGGGAGATTCTTCTCGCCACGGAGGAGGGACGCGGCCTGCGCAGCCGGGCGGAGCGCCATGCCTATAATGACGATTCCTTCATCAGCCGCAGCCGTTTTGTTTCCCTGCTGTGTGAAAAAACCGGTCTGCGGAGCTTTGAGGAGTTTTGGGAGAAGTATTTTGAGATCCGCGGGCTTTCTTTGAGCACGGAGGATTTTGTGGCCCAGCTGCATACTTATTGCCTGTCTGTCCGCAGGGAGACGCCCACGGAGCAGCTTGTACGGGAAGGGTGCCTGGCTCGGGAGGCTCATATGGCCCGCCGGATTGCCGAAGCCAGGGAAACGTATGGCAGGGTTTTGGTGGTGACAGGCGGCTTCCACACCTGGGGGCTGCTGCACCCGGAGTTTTGGGAATTTTCGCGTTCGCTGCCGCAGAAGGATCAGAGCGTGTACCCGATCCGCTATTCGATGGAAGCCGCCGACGCGCTCCGCGGCTATGAGAGCGGGATGCCGTGCCCCGGCTATTACGACGCGGTTTGGCGTGTGATCCAATCGAAGGAGCCGGAGCTTCCTTATGAAAAAGCCAACCTGGATGTCCTGGTGTCCGTGGGACGGGCTATGCGCCGGGAAGGCTTCTCCCTCGCGGCCTCGGATGAAATCTGTGCTGTGGAGATGGCTCGCGGGCTGGCCCAGCTGCGCGGCAAGGAGCAGCCGGGTCTGTATGAGCTTCAGGACGCGGTGCTCAGCTGCTTTGTCAAGGGAGAGGCCACGCGGGACGCAATGCCGCTGCGGGCGTTGCGCCGCTTCCTGACAGGGGATCAGCTGGGGAAACTGTGCCGTCAGGAGCTGGTTCCGCCGCTGGTGCAGGATTTTGACGCGCTGTGCCGGAAATTCCGGATCCGGCTCGAGGGAGCCGCGTCCCACCAGGTGGTGTGGAATCTCTTTTCCTCGCCGCGCCATCGGGAAGCCAGCCGCTTTTTCCATCAGACCGTTTTTCTGGACTGCGGCTTCGCGCAGCGCGTCAAGGGGCCGGATCTGCTGCATGGAAAGGACCGGAACCTGATCCGGGAAACCTGGGAATATAAGTGGAGCGGCCAGGTCGCGGCGGCGCTTGTGGATCATTCCGTTTCCGGCTCCACGATGGAGGAAGCCTGTCGCACGGAGCTTCGGCAGCGGATGGCGGCGGCTTCATCTGCGGGAGAGGGGGCCGCGCTGCTGGTGCAGCGCTTTCTGATGGGCATTGGCGAGGAGTCTGACGGTGGCAATTCCAGCGCGCCGCATGCGTCCGGGTTCAGCCCGGCGGAGAAAATGGAAACCTTGCTGGCGTCGGACGGGGACTTTTTCTCTCTGGCGAAGGCCTGCTCTCATTTGCACACGCTGTGGGAAATGCAGGAGCTGTACCGGCAGCGAGAGGGGGATTGGCTGCCCCGCCTGCTGGACGTCTGCTTCTGGAAATTGGCGCAGCTGCTTCCCTCCGTGGCTTCGGTAAAAGAGGACCGGCTGGACGACTGCATCCGAATCTGCGCTCTGCTGTACCGGCTCAGCGCAGGGGAGCCGTTTGCCGGGAGACGTCCGCTTCTATTGGAGGCTCTGCGCCTGCTGACGGAAGCGCCGGATATCAATCCCGGTCTGCATGGCGCAGCGCTGGGACTTCTGTACGGGGCGCAGCCGGAGTGGAAGGAGGAAATTCTGCGCGTCAGCGCTGGGTATCTGCGCGGCACGCGGGATAAAATGCTCTGTTCCGCCGTCTTTTTGCGCGGCCTGTTTTCCACATCGCGGGATCTGGTGCTTCTCGGCGGGGATTTTATCACGATGCTCGACGATCTCTTTGCCTGCCTGGAACAGGAGGATTTCAGCTCCTTGCTGCCGGAGCTGCGTCTGGCCTTCCGCTATTTCACACCGAATGAGACGCAGCGCATCGCCAAGCAGGCAGCCGCCCTTCACGGAAAGCAGCCTGCCGCGCTGCTCACCGGTTCGATGGTGACGGCGGCGCAGTATGCCCGGGGCGAACAGATCGACGAATGGGCCGCGGCCCGGCTGGGAAGGGAGGAGGAAGCATGAGCGAGGGATCGGTGCTCAACCGGTGGAGGTTGGTGCTCGGAAAGAACGCGGAAGACACGATTCCCCTTCTGCCGGAGGACGGCGAAAAGGATCAGGTGCTGGACTTCCTCTACCAGCGGGAGCGCAGCGAGGACGAAAGGCAGGAGCAGGGAGGTCTGGAGGAAAGCTGTCTGACGGTGCCGCTCTGGCTGAATAAGGTGCGCCGCCTTTTTCCGCGTCAGGCGGTGGAGGTGATGGAGCGCCACGCGCTGGATCGCTACCGTCTGGCCGGGCTTCTCACCGACCGGGAGGTGCTCGAAAAGCTGGAACCGAACCAGGCGCTGCTCGGCACCCTGCTGAGCCTGCGCCACATGATGAGCGATAACGTGCTGGACGCGGTACGCCGGATTGTGAAGAAGGTGGCTGATGATCTGACGAAAAAGATGGAGCGTGATTTTCGCCGTTCCGCTCTGGGAAAGATCGATCGGAACACCCCCTCGCCCCTTCGCTCCATGCGGAATCTCGATATGAAAAAGACCATCCGGCGCAATTTGCGCCATTACGACCGGGAAAACAGGCGGCTGATGCTGGAACGAGTCTATTTCAGCGGGCGGGTTCGCAAATACAACGAGTGGCGCGTGATCCTGGCCGTGGACGAGAGCGGCTCCATGGTCGATTCTGTGATTCACAGTGCCGTGATGGCAGGCATTTTCTCCCGCATGCCCATGCTTGACACCAAGCTGGTGATTTTCGATACCCAGGTGGTCGATCTGAGCGGGTATGCCGGGGATCCGGTGGAGGTGCTCATGAGTGTGCAGCTTGGGGGAGGAACCAACATCGCCGGAGCGCTGGGTTACTGTGAGAGCCTGATCGTCAATCCCCACCGCACCATGGTGATTCTGGTATCGGATCTGTGCGAGGGGGGCGCATTCTCCACGCTGTACAGCGTCTGTGCGTCGATTCTGGAAAGCGGTGCGAAGCTGATCGCCCTCACAGCGCTGGACAGTGGTGCGAATCCTGTCTGCAACCGGGTAGCCGCCCGAACGCTCGCGGAGATGGGAGCCTTTGTGGGCGCGCTCACGCCGGAGCAGCTGGGGGATTTTATGGGACACGTCATGCAGTGAGGAAGGAGGCTGTGTGTATGGAATCGCTTTCCGCGCCCCTGCGAAAAGCTCTTTTGGAAGCGGACGACGATTATCTGGTTGGGCTGAGCAACAAGGGGACGCTGAACCGGGGAAAGAAGGATTTGCAGACGCTTTCTCCCGTCCTGTCGGTGCAGGGGGAGGAGCTGCGGGTGGAACTTGGCGCGGAGACCTGTGTGCTGCGCGCCCCCTTAGGGAACAGCGAGTGCACCTGTCCCGCCCGCGGCATCTGCCGCCACCTCGTGAGCGCCATTCTCTGGGCCAAGGCTCAATTAGCGGAGACAGAATCACAGGATGATGCACGGAGCGGCGAAAAACAGGAAGCGGACGCCCCGGCCCGCGCTGCTGCTGCGGAGCAGGAGACGGATGCGCCGTCCCCGGATTTTACACCGCTGCTGGATTATCCGATCGAGACGCTCCGCCGTGCGATAGGAAGCAGCCGTTTCGTCCGTTTTGCCGCCCGGCTGGCGGAGGAAGGGACGCCTTCTGTGGAGGAAACCTCCGTTGTTACCGTGCAGCTGCCCTGGGAATCTGCCGTTGTCCGGCTGCTGATTCCCCCGGAGCACTCCTCCTGTACCTGCCACAGCCGTGAGCTGTGTCCTCATAAAGCGCAGGCGATCCTGATCTATCAGCTTGCCAAAGGAAAACGGACGCTCGCGGATATTTTGCCGCAGGGGGAAGGGGACGGCTGGGATCCGGAGGGGATGCGCAGCGTGGCGGAAGCCGTCGGCGCGGCGGTGGCCGCTCAGCTTCTGACAGGCGTTTCCCGCCTGCCATCCTCCGTTTGTGAGACGATGGAGCGGTTGGCGGCCTTGGCGCACAGTGTCCGCCTGCCGGAGATGGAGCGTGGTCTGCGCGCTGCCGCCGCGATGTATGGACGCTATTTTGCCCGCAGTGCCGCTTACCGGGACGAAGCTCTGCTCTCCCTGCTGGCGGACACTGTGAATCGTTCGGCATATCTGTGCCATGCGCCAAAGGAGGAGCTGGCCGCTCAGGCAGGAAGCTTTCGGGAAGACTATCTGTCTTGCCCTCCTTTGCGTCTGACGCTTCTGGGTGAGCGCGAATTTCACACCGGCAGCGGCTATATGGGGCGGGTGTACTATTTCTGGGAAACGCGGGAGCAGCGTTTTTATACCTGGTCGGCGGCACGCCCCACGATATACGACACGTCTCGCCGTGAAACTTCCAGTTCGTATCAGGCGGCCCCGTGGCAGCTGGAAGGACCGATTTCCCTTTTGTATGGGATGGAGATTGAGCTGCGCGGGGGACGTGCGACGCGCGGCAGACGGCTTTCCTCATCGGAGCAGAGCCGTGCCGTGGCGCTGGATTCCCTGAAGCCATGGAACGCCCTTCCCCGGGAACGGCAGTACATCGACTTTTCCCGGCTGTTTGGCGATCTGCGCCCGCACCTGCCGGACGGGCCGGAAGCGGACCGTGTGGCTCTGCTTCTGCCTCGCTCCTGCGGCGTGCCGGAATTTGACCGCGCGGGCCAGATTTTCCGCCTTCCTCTGCGCGATCGGCTGGGCCGCAGACTTCTGGTGGAGGTGCGGTACCGGAAGGAGGAAAAGGGCGTTGTGGACGCGCTGGAACGCTTTGCGGAGAAATGGAAGCGGAAACGGGGCCGTCCCGCGTTTCTGGGGATCTGCTATCTTGATGGGGAGGATTTGAAGCTCTACCCGATTGAGATTTACCAGGTGTGGGGAAAGAGGCCCACACGTCCTAAGCCCGAGAAAAGACTTTGCGCCGCCCGGCCCGATCCGGGGCATGCGCCCCTGCGTCTGTTCCGGCTGACGCGCGGCGGTTTTCCAAAAGGGGAGCAGGCAGCTGCTGCCCGGAATCTGCGGGGGCTTCTTGGGGAACTGCTTGCCGCCCTGTGTGATCTGCTGCAAAGCGGCGCAGCCAGCTTTCCGCCGGAGAATGCGGCGCGTTTGACAGAGATTGCAAAGCGGTGTGAAGCTACCGGCCTGCATACCGGATCAAAATTGTGTACACAGCTGTATGAGCTGCTGCAAAACCAGCGGCATCAATTCTGCACGGATCCGCTTCCGCTGGCGGAGACGTTGAGCCGCGCGGCACAATATGTGTTTCTGTGCCAAAAAAAAATGACCCTCGATGCGGCGGAGGAAAAATGGAACAAGGAAATGGAGGAAACGTCATGAGAATGGAAACTACATCCCCGAAGGAATACGTTCTGGCAGAGCGGGCGGCGGACGTCCTGAAGCTGGCAGATCGCGCGCGGGAATCCCTGATCGAGTATCTCGACCTGGAACAGCCGGAGCGCCCTGAGCTGCTGGAAAACATAAAGCCGCTGGCAAATCCCCTCTCCCTTCAAAGCGAGATGTACCCACTCGCCGCTGTGTGGGGGAAGGAGGATCCGAGGCTTTTCCAGAGGCTGCTGAAAGCGTTTTGGGCTCTGGCAGGCGATCAGATGGCGTATCTGCTTAGTTATCTGGTCGGCAGACAGTTTTACGGTGACGCTTCCTGGGAAACAAAGCTTTGCTGCGGCGTAACGTTGGATGAGCTGATCGCCCCGGCGGCCCGGGCGGCGGTTCTGGCACATTTCACCGGCCCGGAATACCACTGGGTTGCCCTGGACGAGCTGGAACGGATTGCGTGCGAGGAACCGGAACTCCTGATGGAAGCGCAAAGCCTGTGGCTTCGGAGAAACGTGAAGGGGAGCCCTGTTCTGGGGGCTTTGTATCTGCGCTATGCGCCGGAGGGGCCGCACGCCGGGCAGATGAGGTCTATTTTCATTGATATGCTGAACATGACGCTGCGCGAGGCGGGAAAAATTGCCTGCACGCCGGGCCAGCTCTCCGATCTGGAACGATATCTGCGGGGGGATGGTCCCCAAATTCTTTCGGAAAAGGTGATTTCCGCCTTTTCCCACGCAAACGGGGTGGCGCGCGCCCTGGATTACTCATCACAGGAGCTGCCCTGCTGCTTCCTTCTGCTGGGCCGTCTGCCGGCCGCGGAAATGTTTCTCACGCTGTGCCTGCAATGCAATCCCGCGCAGACGTTCCGCACCTGCCTGCAATCCGCCGCACCGGAGGAGGCAAAGGAGGCGCTGCCCTGGCTGGCCGGACGGATATCTGTGAAAAAGCTTTTTTCGCAAAGAGGAATGATGAACTTTCTGCACACGCGGTATCTTTCCCAGGAGGAGCAGCACGCCCTGTATGTTGATCTGCTCCGCAGGCTGAAAGCGCGCGATCCGAAAGGCGTACAGGATACCGTAACGCAGCAGCTGCTGGCGGGGGAGGTGCAGACTCTCAACCTGTTCCGCGAGGCTGTTCCCGGGCTGGTCAAAGTGGCGATGGAAGAGTCCGTGCAGTCGCTTCACAGCCGCGTGACGGACTCTTTGCTTAACGCTTTCGCGGACCCCTCGGAGAAAAGCCTGGTGAAACGCTTTCTGTCCGGGCAGCAGAGCATGGAGGATTTCCTGAAAACCCGTTCCTCGAGTGGAAATATCTGGTTTAACAGCCCGGTGCTGTGCTCCTATCTGTCCAGCTATGAGGACGAGTTTGCCGATCGCTGCCTGGCGGTCTGCCTGTTTGGACATTTTCATATCGCCATGAAAAGCTGGCTGAACGGAGGGGATATGGTGAAGAGCGCTGGCGAGTTCCTGACGCGGGCGCTGCACACCGGTCTTTCGATGCCTCAGGCGGTTGAAGCGCTGGAGATAGCTGTGGAGAGCCTGTATGATGAAATTAAACGGCTCGATTGCATGCAGGGGACGGAGAACTATCTGATTGCCCACCACGACACATTTGCCGCGGAGCTGCCCCGGATTGCGCGTGAGGGCTCCGTTTTTGGCCGGAGCGCGGCGGTGAATGCCATGGCCGCTTTCCCGCAGGAGTATCGGGAGGATCTGCTGGCCTGCGCGGGCGAAACCTCGAAGCAGGTGCGCAAGCTTTTGCGCGCGATATATGGGAAGCATCGCGACTGGGAGGACGGCGTGAAAGCCCTCTTGCTGTCCAAGAAGGCGGCAGAGCGCGAGATGGCGCTGGAGGTGATCGGCGAATGGGGAGCGGAGCCGTTTGCCAAGGAGCTTACCGCCATGCTGGCAAAGGAGAAGAGCCAGAAGCTCGCGATCCAGTGCCAGGGCCTTCTGGGCGTGGTGGAGGAGAAAGGCGCCGGCGCAGCTCCGGCCACTCCGGAGGAGCAGGCCGCCGCGATGCTCAAGGGCGGTAAGACCCGGAAAATACAGTGGCTCTTTTCCAGCCCCTTCCTTCCCGTGCGCCGCAAAGACGGCACGCAGGCGGAGGAAAGCCTGCTGCAAGCCCTTCTGATCTGCTGTTCAGAGAGCTGGGAGCACGATCCGGTGCAGGCCTGCGCCCTCTTGGTCAACGAGCTGCACCCAGGTGATCTGGCGGTGTTTGCCTGCGAGGTGCTGGACCGCTGGATTCAGCAGGGCGCGCAGTCCAAGCAGAAATGGGTGCTCACCTTCGCTTCGCTCTATGGCGGCGGTGAGGCTGTGGCGATGATCAAGCGGCAGGTGGCCGAGTGGCCGCAGAACGCCAGAGGGGCCATCGCCTGCGAGGCCGTTCATGCCCTTGTCATGAGCCCCGTGCCGGAGGCTCTGCTCACGGTGGACAGCATCTCCCGGAAATTCAAGTTCCGGCAGGTGAAGGCGGCGGCGGGCCAGGCCATGCAGGAGGCCGCGAAGAAACTGGGCATTTCCCAGGAGGAGCTGGCGGATCGTATTGTCCCCGATCTCGGCTTCGGATCGGATCTGAGCCGCACCTTCGACTATGGAACCCGCAGCTTTACCGTGTCTCTGTCCCCGTCTCTGGAGATGGAAGTGACCTGTGGTGATAAGCGGCTGAAAACGATGCCGTCTCCCGGCAAGAATGACGATCTGGCCAAAGCGGAGGAAGCGTTTGCCGCATTCAAAGCGCTCAAAAAGCAGCTGAAAACCACCGTGGACGCGCAGAAGCTTCGCTTGGAGCTGGCACTTTCCGTGAACCGCCAGTGGAGCGCGGACAACTGGGAGAAGCTGTTTGTCAAAAATCCCATCATGCACCAGTTTGCCATCAGCCTGATCTGGGGCGTGTATGAAGGGAATAAGCTGAAGGAAACCTTCCGGTATATGGAGGACGGCAGCTTCAATACCCGCGAGGAAGAGGAATATACGCTGCCCGGAGAAGGCCGCATCGGCCTTGTGCATCCGATTGAGCTTTCTCCGGAGGAGCTGGAGGGCTGGAAGCAGCAGCTGGAGGATTACGAGGTGGAGCAGTCCATCGAACAGCTGAGCCGTCCCATCTTCCGTGTGATGGAAGCGGAAATAGGGCATAAGTCGCTGGAACGCTTCGGCGGCCTGATGCTGTCCTGCCTTTCGCTCATGGGAAAACTCATGGGAATGGGATGGTATCGTGGGTCTGTGCAGGATGCGGGAGGCTTCTATGATTTTTACCGCGAGGACGGAGAGATCGGGGTTGACCTGTCGTTTTCCGGCAGCTTTGTGGGCGATCCCTCGGAGACAGTGACGCTGTACGACGCCGTTTTTTACCGGGCCGGGACAGTGGCGCGGGGCAGCTATGTCTATGACGAGCCGACCGGAGAGAATATTTTCCTGTTGGACGAAGTGGATCCGCGTTATTTCAGTGAAATCGTGTATCAGCTGCAAAAGGCCTCCGCTTCCAGCGAGGAGCGGGATATGGACTGGAAAAAGAACCGGTAGGCGCAGATTGGCTTGAAAAAGCCCGAAACCCTTCCCAGCCATTTAGGCTCGGAAGGGCTTCGGGCTTTTATTTGTGAAGAGGTCGGTAAAAGCGGAAGAAAAAATCAGTCGTAATCCGTTTCCCATTTCAGGAAATTGCCGTTTCTCGCGTCAATTTCAAATTCGTATTCCGTGCGGCCTTCCCGCATTTCGCCCTCATATGTGGGAATTCCATCATCATAGTCGTAGGAAATTTCCACCAGAGTAGCGTTGGGAGCCTTGGCCTGCACCAAGGACTTTGCCTGGTCAATGGAAATGGTGGAGGAGGCTCCCCCGCCTGCCGTCCCACCGTTTGTATAGGAAGGCTTCTGCTCGCTTTCGCGTTTGAGAATGGAGCCTGTGGAGGCGTCGATGGTGTAGTCATATTCTGTGTTGTTTGCGTAGAAGTCGATCTCGTACTCCCAGCGTCCGTCGTCTTTCTCAAGCTGCACCTGGGTGAAGGTGACAGAGGAGGAAGAGAGTCCGGCATCGCTTGCCGCCGCGTCCTTGGCTGCCTGCTCGCTGATCAGCGTGGGATTGGTGTTCGGCGTTGTCGTGGTGGATGGAGTGCTGGAGGTGGACGGAGCGGTGGATGCTGTCTGCGAGGATGTGGAAGGCGGCGTTGTCTGGGACGGAGCGGGGGTAGTTTCTGCCGAAGCCGCGGATGACGTCGGGCTGGACGGAGGTGTCACCGTATGGGTTGCCTCGCTCTCCTTGGAAAGAATAGAACCGCTTTGCGCGTCGATATCGTATTCATACTTTCCGGAGGAGGTGTAGAACTCAATCTCGTACTGCCAGCGTCCATCGTCATTATCAAGCTGCACCTTACCGAAGGTGACATCAGAAGCGGAGAGACCTGCGTCGGAGAGCGCGGTCTGGCGGGCGGCGTCCTCGCCGATCACACCGCTCACCCCACTGCCTGTGGAGGTGGAGACGTTCTCAATCTTTCTGGAAAGCACGGAGCCGGAAAGAGCGTCAATATCATATTCATACTTTGTATTGCCGCTGATGAATTCAATTTCATAGATGCTGCGTCCATTGTCCCGGTCCAGTGTTCCCTTGGTGAAGGTGGGGGAACTCACGCCCGCATCGCTGACCGCCGCGCTCTGCGCCGCTTCCAGGCCAATCACATCGCCGGAAGCCAGCGGGCTGACCTCGGTTTTGCGGGTCAGGATTTCGCCGGAGGTTGCGTCGATCTCATATTCATACGTTTTTTCACGGTCGTAAAATTCGACATCGTACACCACACGGCCGTCATCCCAGTCCAGCAAAAGCTTCTGCACGGTCACAGAGGAAGCCTGTACGCCGGCGTCGGAGAGAGCTGTGTCGCGGGCATCCGTCTCGCTGATATACCCCTTGGTGCTGACCGCGCCGCTGCTGGAAACACCGGTCACTTCTTTGGCGGAGGCCAGGATGTTCAGCTCCTGGATGGAGAGGGAAGAGAGCTGCTCAAAAGTATACTGCGAATTGGTGTCGAGGATTTCTTCGATGAGAGAAGCCTTGCCGGTGGAGATGTTGTAGGTGGCGGCCTTCTGCTGCAAGTCGCTGTTGTTGGTGGAAAGCGTCTGGCTCAGAATGGAGCCTTCGATGTTGTTCGATCCCAGGATCTGGTTGATCTCGCTGACCAGCTGTTCCTGGAGGGCGGCAGCTTTTTCATCGTCGCCG
Organism: Anaeromassilibacillus sp. An200; assembly: GCF_002160025.1. Lineage (GTDB taxonomy): Bacteria > Bacillota > Clostridia > Oscillospirales > Acutalibacteraceae > Caccousia > Caccousia stercoris. Next base: position 55,064 of record NZ_NFJU01000008.1, on the reverse strand, counting down.
TTTTCCACGGTGATCAGGATCGAGTTGGCAATATCGCTCAGATAACCGTTGCGGAGCATGGATCCGATGATGGCGTTCGTCGCAACGTTCAGATCCGTTCCCTTGAGATCCATGTCAAACAGGATTTTCGAAGCGTCAGCATTCAGGGGTTCGGCGGAGAGGACTTTTTCCTCCTTGTTCACTTCGAGCTGGATGCTGGGGTTGACGTCAAACGCGACGATGGAATCGACGGCATAGTAATTCTGGTATCCGAAGAAGCCTCCGATTCCTCCGACGAGGACGAGGCAGAGAACGGCCAGCCCGATGGCAAGGCCGCGGATCCCTCTGCGCTTGCGGGGAGATTCGCTGACTGGTGCGTTCGTCATCACAAGATTCCTTCCTTTCTGTTGCTCACAGGCAGAGAGGACAGAGTCGAGAATATCCGGCGCGGCGCTTTGTGCGGCGCGATTGAGCAACCGTTTGATTTCTTTGTTGTTCATACGCCCTCCTCCTCTGAAAGCTGTCTGCGCAGCCGTTTCATGGCGCGGTGATATTTGGAAAGAACAGTGTTGATCGGAAGCTCCAGAAACGAAGCAACTTCACGGAAGCGAAAGCCTGAAACGGCGTGAAGGGTGACGATCTGCCGCTCCTCCTCGCTGAGAATGTTCAGCGCGGCAGAGAGCACCATGCGTTCCTCCCGGCCCAGATGAGGATCCTCCCACGGTTCGGGTCCGGACTCCTCTTCAGGCACCTCACCCCGGATTTTTTTTCGCCGGAATGTCATCATTGCTTTGTTTTTGGCGATGGCGTAGAGCCAAGCACGAGAATGACCCTGAGGCTGGTAGCGCGCCGCCGTGGTAAAGACGTCGAGATAGGTGTCCTGCAGGGCGTCTCCGGCATCGGCACTGTTCTTTAACAGGGAAAGCAGATACGCATAGAGCGGGGCCTGTGTGAGGTGATACAGCTCCTCCAGGGCTGAGGTGTCTCCGCCGGCGATCGAGACAATCAGCTGTTCGGTATGCTGTTCATTCCAGGCTGAACCGCGTTTCGCGGTGGAATCGCTTACTGTCATAAACATTTCCGTTTTTCTCCTGTCGTTTATAAATTGCATGGAAAGCCCGTTTTATTGCAGAGGTTTCACCTTTTCAAAAAATATTTTTTTGCTTTGTGTTGTTAAAACAACAGACAAACCGTCCTCGCTGCTGTATGATAAAAGGCGTACAGAGGGAAAAGCCGGAAATCCGGCGGATCCCGGAGAAAAGTTCGAGGAACCGGAAAGGCGGAAAAAACCATGTTAAGGAAAATTATACACATTAATGCGGAAAAATGCAATGGGTGCGGCGCTTGTGCCGAAGCTTGTCATGAAGGAGCGATTGGGATGCGTGACGGAAAAGCCGTGCTGCTGCGGGAGGACTACTGCGACGGCCTGGGGGATTGCCTGCCCGCCTGCCCGACGGGCGCCATCACCTTTGAGGAACGTGAGGCTGCCGCTTATGACGCTGCCGCAGTGGAGGCCGCAAAACAGGAGAAGAAGCAGGCGCCCCTGCCGTGCGGATGCCCCGGAAGCCGGTCCCGTGCGCTGACGCCCCCGCCCGCCGTACCGCACACAGCGCAAACGCCCGCCGCGAGTGAGCTTCGCCAGTGGCCCGTGCAGATCAAGCTTGTCCCGGTGAAGGCTCCGTATTTTGACGGGGCGAAGCTGCTGATCGCCGCAGATTGTACAGCATATGCGTTTGCCTCCTTCCACCAGAAATTCGTGCGGGGCCACGTGGTTCTCGTGGGCTGCCCGAAGCTGGACAGCGTGGATTACAGTGAAAAGCTCACGGAAATCCTCAAAAACAATAATATCCGCAGCGTCTCCGTGGTGCGCATGGAGGTTCCCTGCTGCGGCGGCATCACTGCGGCGGTGCAGCGTGCGCTGGCACAGTGCGGCAAGCAGCTTCCCTGGCATGTGACGACGATCTCCGTGCAGGGAGAGATTCTTGAGGAGCTGTAAGGCAAAAATTCCTCATCGGCTCTTTTCCGAAGGTGGATTCTGATCTATAATAGGACGGTACAGGCAATGTCTGTCGAATCCGAACGGAAGAGGGAAATACAGATGGATTATATGAAAGAATCCCTGCGGCTGCACGAGCAGTGGCAGGGCAAAGTGGAAATGGTCTGCCGTGCTCCGCTGCAAACGCGCGACGATCTCTCGCTGGCCTATACCCCGGGCGTCGCCGCGCCCTGTCTGGAGATCCAGAAGCACCCGGAGAAAAGCTTCACCCTCACGCGGCGTGGGAATACCGTGGCCGTGGTGACGGACGGCACCGCCGTACTCGGTCTGGGCGATATCGGCCCCGAAGCAGGCATGCCGGTGATGGAGGGCAAATGCGCGCTGTTCAAGTCCTTTGCGGACGTGGACGCGATCCCGATCTGCGTGCGCTCGAAGGATGTGGACGAAATTGTGCGCACGGTGAGCCTGATTGCCGGAAGCTTCGGCGGAATCAATCTGGAGGATATCGCCGCGCCGCGCTGCTTTGAGATTGAGCGCCGTTTGAAGGAAGCGTGCGACATCCCGGTGTTCCACGACGATCAGCACGGCACCGCCGTCGTGGTGGCTGCCGCTTTCCTCAACGCCTGCCGCCTGACGGGCCGCAAGCCGTCCGAGGTGCGCGGTGTGGTCAACGGTGTGGGTGCGGCCGGAACGGCGATCGCGGACTTCCTGCTCGCGCTCGGTGTGGGCGAGCTGATCCTGTGCGACCGCAGCGGCATTCTTGTGGAGGGCGATCCGTCGCTCAGCGAGGCGCACGCCGCGATGGCCAAACGCACGAATCCCCGCCGCGTCGCCGGAACGCTGGCCGACGCGATGGCCGGAGCCGATCTGTTCGTCGGCGTTTCCGCGCCGGGCATTGTGACGCAGGACATGGTGCGTTCCATGGCGCCGAAGGCGATGGTGTTTGCGATGGCAAATCCGGTTCCCGAGATCCTCCCGCAGGAAGCGCTGGATGCGGGTGCGGCTGTCGTGGGCACGGGCCGCAGCGATTATCCGAACCAGATCAACAATGTGCTGGCGTTCCCCGGTATTTTCCGCGGGGCGCTCGACGTGCGCGCAAGCGATATCAACAACCAGATGCTGGTAGCTGCCGCGCAGGCGATCGCGTCCTACATTCCGGAAGGTGAGCTTTCCGTGACCAACCTTCTGCCGAGCGCACTTGACCGCAAGGTTTCCGCGGCTGTCGCCGCCGCTGTCGCGCAGGCGGCGAGGGAATCCGGCGTGGCCCGCATTTAAGCTAAAACATGAAGTTTTCGCACAAGCCTTTTTCAAAAGGCTTGTAGGGGTTTCAGGGGGCAAAGCCCCCTGAGAAAAGTATGCGCAGCCAAGAAAAGCCAGGAAAAAGAGCGCAGCGATTTTTTCCGGATGTCGTGCACCAAGACAATTTCCAGCACAAATCCATTCCTGGAGCGGGAGCCGTTTCACACGGTTCCCGCTCTTTTTTGCGTTCCAGCCTCTCATTGCAGTGCGTTTTGTTCCGTGCTACAATAAAATCAATTGCCGCAGAATGGCGGCTCAGCTTGAAAACAGCGGAAAAGAGGGAAACACCATGGCGGTGATAGGCATTGATTTGGGAACCACAAACTCGCTGGCCTGCGTTTACCGGGACGGAAAGGCGGAGTTGATCGAAAATGAGCTTGGGAGCCTGATGACTCCCAGCTGTGTCAGTGTGCTGGAGGACGGGACGATTCTGGTTGGAGCGGCGGCAAAAGAACGCTTGATTTCGCATCCCGATCGCACGGCTGCTTCGTTTAAGACTTGGATGGGAACGGAAAAGACGTACTCTCTCGGCGGCCGCTCCTTCCTCCCGCATGAGCTGTCCGCTCTGGTGCTCAAAAAGCTGGCGGATGACGCCAGACGCTTTCTGGGAGAAGAGATTGAGGAAGCGATCATCAGCGTTCCGGCTTACTTCAACGACAACCAGCGATGCGCCACCAAGCTGGCGGCGGAGCTGGCCGGGCTGCCCGTCAAACGGCTGATCAACGAGCCTTCGGCTGCCGCGCTCTGCTACAGCCACGCCACCGGCCGGGAGGATTGCAGGCTTTTGCTGGTGGATTTCGGCGGCGGGACGCTCGATGTGAGCGTGGTAGACTGCTTTGAAAACATCATCGAGATTGTGGCGGTGGCGGGAGACAATCACTTGGGCGGGAACGATGTGGATCAGGCGATTGTGGACTATTTCTGCCGTGAAAACGGGATCGCTCTCGATTCCCTCTCCCCGGACTGCCGGGCGCGCCTGTTCTCCCTGGCGGAGGCCGCAAAGCTGCATCTGTCCCAGACGGACATGGCGCTGCCCATGGTGCTCCGGGAGGGCGAGCAGAGCTGGGGTGCGAGATTGGATCGGAAAACGCTCCGCACGCTCTGCGATCCGCTGTTCGCACGGGCAGGAACGGTGATCGCCCGCGCCGTCCGCGACAGCGGCATGAGCGCCGGAGAGCTGGACGGCGTGGTACTTGTCGGCGGATCGTCGCGTATGGCGGTCTTTCAGGAATATTTGACGGAGCTGCTTTCCGGCGCGCCCTCCCTGGTAGGAAATCCTGACCATATCGTAGCGCAGGGAGCCGGACTTTGCGCGGGGATCAAGCAGCGCGCCGAGGGGCTGCGGGATGTGGTCATGACGGATGTGTGCCCGTTTTCGCTCGGGGTCGCCTCGTGCGTTGACCAGCAGGACAGGAATCCGCACATGGTGTTCCTGATCCCACGCAGCAGCATGCTGCCCGCCCGGCGCTCCGAGGTGTTCCGCACGCTGTACGAGGATCAGAAGCAAATCCGGGTGGAGGTGTATCAGGGCGAACAGTATTACGCGTCGGACAATCTCAGGCTGGGCGAGATTTTGGTACAGGTGCCGCCAGATCGGGCGGGCAGCCAGTGGGTGGAGGTCACGTTTGCCTATGATATCAACGGGATTCTGGAAGTCACGGCGCGTGGCAGCGGCGGCGACGTACGCAGGCGGGTGATCGTGAATCCGAAACTGGATCTGTCGGAGCAGGAGCGCGAGCGGATCATCGCCTCGTTTGAGGAGCTGTCGATTGAGAGCGGCGCGCACGATCGCGACCGCTATCTTCTGGCCCGCGCGGAGCGGTTGTTCGCGGAATTGACAGGCCCGGCGCGCAGGGAGGCGGCGTTTCTGATCCAGCGGTATCAGGCGATCATCCGTTCAGGCCGCCAGGCGCTGCTTGCACGGGAACGGGATGAGATGCAGGAGCGTTTGGATCGTCTGGAAGCCTTTCTGCAAGCGGACTGGATGCTGGGCGGCTGGGGGCCGGAGGACGAAGACGAGGACTGGGATGAGGAGGATGACGAATGAGCTGCTGGGAGATTCTTGAAATACCGGAACATTCGGATGTTGCCGCAATCCGCCATGCCTATGCCGTGCTGGCGGAGCGGTATCATCCGGAGGAGCACGAGGAGGAATTCCTGCGGGTGCGGGACGCATACCGTGAAGCCATGGCGCTGGCGCGCGGGCAGGCAAGGCCGTCCGCCGGAAGGGAAGAGCCTTCGCCGCCGCCGGAGAAAGCGGAACAGCCAGTTTTGCATCGGGAACCACAATCTCATCCGGAGAAAACATCCGTACCGGAGCCGCTCATAGAAAAGCCGGAAGAACCGTCCCCTGCCGCAGAACCTCAGCGCCCCGCCTTTGTCTTACAGGAGGAGAAAATCGCGCAGGAGGAGCTGCCCCCGGATTTTCCTGCCCTTGCCGCTTTCCGGGAGCTGTATGTTTCCCCACGCCGCAGGGATCGCGCGGCTTGGGACAAATATGTTTCCTCACCGGAATTTCTCTCCGTGGTGAAAAATGAGGCGTTTCTGCGGGCGGTGCGCGCGTTTGTGGAGGAGCAGGCGGAAGCGTTTCCCCCGAACCGCGAGATCCAGACGGTGCTGGCGATCGTCTATCGCTACCGCGCCGTACCGTATGAGGATCGTGTGGAGTTTGAGCTGGCCTCCGGCGCGGGATTCCAGGGGATCGAGCATGTCCTGGCGATCGCCAAACTCGGCCCTCTCTCGCGTGGCCTGCGGGGGAACGACGACGCTTTGCAGGCAGGCTTCGAGGATTATTTTTACCTTGACGGGCTGGCGAACAAAAGAGCGTGGGACGAGTCGTGCAACCAAAGCATGAAGGAGATCGTGCAGCGCTATACCATTTCCTACATCAAAGAGAGATGCTCCAAGCGGTCCGAGACGGAGCGCAATCTCCTTTCCCTGCGGCTGCTGGAATATTTCTTCTCGGCCAACAGCCTGCCCGCAAGCGCATATGAAACGCTCTGGAATACGCTTCTCCTGGAAAGCGCGACGATGGGAAGGGCCCAAATTCTCTATGGCCGCCTGCGGGAGATCGCGCTTCCCCATCTCCAGGAAATGGAGCAGGAGGATTTTTCCGATGTGCAGAGCGCGGTTCTTGCATTTGCCAAACGGAGCAGCGCGGACGACGGCAGGCATCCGGAAAAGCTGCGCGCTCTGGCGAATGAACTGTTCGCCCGCGAGGATCTGCACCGCGCCCTGCGGAACCGTGCCTTCTGTGATCGGTATGTGCTGTATTCCTGGTTCTTTGAAAATGAGCACCCGATCTTTTTTGAGCATCTGCTGGCCTGCTGTGAGGACGATCAGATTCCGCTGCGGGACGAGATCCGCCGGAAAGCAGAGGAATTTCTGAACGATCACAGAAAGCAGAGCGAGCGGGAGGAGGATGATCGCACAGAGCCTTCCCTGGAAAGCTGCTGGGTGGGAGACCGCCCGTTTCTGCGGTATTTTCTGTTTCGTGCCTTTTGGGGAGCCCGGCTGCCGGATGGGAGTCTGTCGCTGGAGGATGTCCTGTGGGAAAGCTTCTGGCCTTCCCGCGACTGGGCCCGGAAGCTGGGCGGCTACAATCTGTCCGGCGCGCGTATCCGGGAACCGTTCTCGTTGTCTTATGTTTATGAGCGCCGTTCCTCCGACGGCGAAACAGTCGAGCCTTTGGAAATGGATGTGGTATTCCGCCGCTTCTGTGTGGAGTATTTCTGTAACGGCCGGCCGGCCGCCGGGCCGCTGTTCCCCTTTGAGGTGCTCAAAGAGATGGAGGACGATGGAGATTTTTTCCTGATGCTGCCGGTCGCTATGGCGCATCAGGAGGAGCTGGAAACGGTACAGGAGGAGATTTTCCACCGGTTGCAGGGGCTCCCGCTTCCGCAGGAGTGTATGCAGGATGTGGCGGGATGTTTGGCTTCCTTCGTCTGCTGCCTGGGAGAAATCCAAACGGAGCAGGGCGAAAGCGGCCTGATGCTTCTGCGCCCCCTGATTTTCTGGCGGGAGCGGCCGAACCGTGCGTATGCCTGCCTGTGGTATTCCAATGGGCGGATGTATGCGGCGGAGATGACGGACGAGGGAATGCAGGTGCTTCCGGATGGCGTGTGGGACGATGTGACCGCCGATCAGGCTGCCGGTTTCGCGGAAAGCGTACTGGACGGGCTTTGTGAGGAGAAGGAGCCGGAAGAACTGAGCTTTCAGCAAATCCCCATCGTGCATGCCCAGCCTGACAGTGGTTTGGAGCGCGTCTATGGCGAACCGGAAGTGAACGAAAAGCTGGCGTGCGATCAGATACAGGATTTTTGCGAGGGGAAGCTGACCCGTCTGGAATTTGAATGGCCGAAGGAAGGCTATTCGCTGGTTTTGATGCGCGATGCAGATCAGTATGCCTGTTTTATTTTTGATGATGTCAAGCAGATGACATGTACCTATCTCTCGGATCCGAAGGCCTATCAGACCGTGGATTCCGAGCTGGTGCAGTATGTGCCCTTCTTTTTGGGAAAGCTACCCTTTTATGCTGTGCATAAAAATATGGAAAACATATACGCGGTGCTGCCGGGAATTCTTTCCAAACTTTCACAGCCTACCCCAAAGGAACAACGGTTAAAGATGCTGTCCATCTTTGAATGGTCGCAGAAGGTGTATTTGTATTCCTCCGCCCAGCGGTACTGGTTTGATCGCCGGACCGTCGGTGATTTTCCGCCGAGTCGCGGCACGCTTTCCCTCACGGGAAAATTCCAGATCGAAAAGCAGCCGGATGTGCTGCTTCTGGAAGAAAAGGATGGAGCCCTGCGGGAGGAGCCTGTGTCCGCACAAAACCGGAGCGTGGTTTACACAAATCTGGTCGGTTTCTTTTTGGGACGTGTCCGCCGTTTCGGCATGGCCTGGAATCTGCCGGAGGGAGAAGTGCGTCTGCTGCTGGAGAGTGAAGGCGACGGGGATGAAAAGCAGTATGCGCTTTCCGTCACGCGAGAAGGCCGCACGGAATATCTGGCGATAGAAAAGGAGCTCAGCTGGAGCGCAAAGGAGCGCATGCGCTGGGAGCTTACCAGGATACGGGATTTTATGGATCTTTTCCTGATGAGCCTTCCGGACGTGAAAAGACTGCTTTCCAAGCTGGAAAAACTTGGCGCGCTGCGGTAAAGCTGTGAGATACGCATATCCGCCCCTCTGCCGCATAAGCATAGGGCAGGGGGGGATGGAGATGTTTGCTTCACTGCGTGTGAAAGGCTGGATTCTTGCTGCCGCCGCGGCGTTGGCGCTTGGATGCGCTGCCGGAGTGCTGATCCGCTCCGCCTTTGCGGTGCGCCCGGCTTCCGCCGCGCCCTCACAGGGGATCCCGCTTCCCGCCGTCATGTATCATGGCCTTCTGCGGGATCCCGCGCTTCAGGGGACTTATGTGATCGATCCCGCTTTGTTTGAGAGCGATCTTCTTTATCTAAAAGAAAAGGGCTATACGCCTGTCCACATTGCCGACCTGCTGGCCTATGTGGACGGGAAGGCGGAGCTGCCGGAAAAGCCGATTCTGCTCACCTTTGACGACGGCTACTATAACAATTACGTTTACGCTTATCCACTCGCGCAAAAATACGATATGAAGATCATCATTTCGCCCATCGGCTGCTGGTCGGACGCATACAGCGAGTCGGGGGAGGAGCGCGCGCCCTATACGCATCTGACGTGGACGCGGATCCAGGAAATGTGCGGCAGCGGCCTGGTGGAATTCCAGAACCATACCTACAGTCTGCATGAAGGAAAGGGCGAACGGATCGGCAGCAGCCGCAAGTCCGGCGAATCGGACGAAGCCTATACGGCTTTGCTTACTTCCGATCTCGGACAGATGCAGGAAAAAATGCGTCTGCATCTCGGAAAAGCGGCAGACTGCTTTGTCTATCCTTTCGGGGCGATCGGCGAGGGAGAGGAGGAGATCGTGAAAAATCTTGGCTTCCGATGCACCATGACGTGTGACAGCCGCATAAGCTGGATTACACGGGAGCCGCAGTCTCTGTTTGGGATCGGCCGGCAGCTTCGTCCGCCGGATTGTTCCAGCGAGGAGTTTTTCTCCTTCCTGCCCGAATAGGCGGGCTCCCGAATCCAACCGGGAGGAGATCCGTGTCATGCCGATTATTTTTCTAAGCCCTTCTCTCCAGCCCTTTAACCAGTATGTAGGCGGGGGAAACGAACAGCAGTATATGAACGAGGTGGCGGACGCGATGGAGCCTATGCTCCGCGCGAACGCCATTCGCTTTACCCGGAGCAAAATCGGGGACAGCCTGGCGGACGTGATCCGGCAGTCGAACAGCGGAAACTATGACCTGCACCTTGCCCTGCATTCCAACGCGGCGGGCGAGTCCATGAGCGGCCAGCTCAACGGCGCCGACATGTATTACTACACCTACAGCGTGTGGGGGAAGAAGGCAGCCAACATTCTTGCGGAGAATTACCGCAAGATCGCCTATGATCCCAAGCGCGTCCAGGCGCGTCCCACCACAAAGCTGGTGGAGGTGACCAAGACAAACGCTCCTGCCGTTCTGGTGGAGGTGGAGTATCATGACAATGAGGCGGGTGCCAACTGGATCCGCACGCATATCAACGAAATTGCCGCGAATCTCACAGAAGGGCTGACCATCTATTTTGGCCTTCCTTATATTTCGGACACCATGGAACCGCGCAGCGCCATGGTTTGTACGAAGGAAAGCCCTCTGAATCTGCGTGTGCGTCCCGATCTTCACGCGCCGGTTGTGACGCAGATCCCGCGCGGCTCCACCGTGACGATCTATGGCGTGTGGAAAAACTGGCGTGTGGTCGGTTACCAGGATTATTTGGGCTATGCCGACGCCTCTTATCTGCGGGAGGTTTGATCCTCTTCGGAAAGACGGCTCCGAAGCCTGCGGAAGAAATCTCCCGTTTTTCCGCACGAAGCCATGGCGATCAGGCGGTGAATGCCGATAAACACGGCGGAAGCAGCCGCCAGCAGCGGCACAAGAGCCACCGCCATGGGGACGGTAAAGACTGTGAGGGAGAACAGATCGCGGAACAGGACAATCGCCAGACAGAAAACCGTGACCATCGCGATGCATAACACCGTACGCGGAACGTTCAGCGGCCGGCTGATTTTTACGAGGGTCAAAAAGCCCGCAAAGGCGGTCTGGCAGACAGCCATCGTGGAGAGCTGGACAGCGTCCAGTCCCAGGAAAGCGGAAACGGGAAGAAGCAGCAGCAGGCCAAGGATCATTGCGGCAGCGCCGGGAAGCGCCTGACGCAGAACGTTTGAAATGAAGTGTCCCCGGATGCGTTCCTTGTTCGGCTCCAGTGTGAGCAGGAACGAGGGAATTCCGATGGTGACGGCGTTGATCAGTGTGAACTGGATCGGTTCAAACGGGTAGGCGGCGGACAGGAACAGGAAGCAGACCGCAATCACGCCGGAGAATATGGATTTGACCAGAAAGAGAGAGGCGGAGCGCTGCAAATTGTTGATCGCGCGCCGTCCCTCCCGCACAACGTGCGGCATGCTGGCAAAATCAGAATCGAGCAGCACCAGGTTGGCAACGGATCGGGCTGCTTCGCTGCCCGCCGCCATCGCAACGCTGCAATCGCTTTCCCGCAGGGCCATCACATCGTTGGCGCCGTCTCCTGTCATGGCAACAGTATGTCCGCGATCCTGCAATGCCTTGACCAGGATGCGTTTCTGATCCGGAGTGACGCGGCCAAACACGGTGTAGTCCTCCGCCGCCTCCCGCAGCTGCTCCGGGGACAGGGCGGAAGCGTCAAGAAAGCGATCCGCGCCTGGCAGGCCCGCTTTCCCGGCGATGCTGGCCGCCGTCGCCGCGTCGTCACCGGAAATGACTTTGAGTGTCACCCCCTGTTCTGAGAAATACCGAAGCGTTTCCGGGGCGCTCGCGCGGATTTTGTCGCTGAGCAGGACGAGAGCCAGCGGCTTTGGCGCGTCCGGGAGTGTTTTGTCTCCGAAGGCATGAGAGGAATGGGCAAGCAGCAGCACACGGCTTCCTTTCTGTGCATAAGCTTCGACCGTTTCCCGGATTTCGGAAAAACGATCCCGCAGGATAAATTCCCCCGCGCCCAGAATGTAGCTGCCGTGGCCATGAAACGAAACGCCGCTCCATTTGCGGGCGGAGGAGAAGGGTACAATCTGTTCCGCTTCCCAGTCCGCCGGATCGCCGCAGCCCTCGCGCAGGGCGGTGAAGGTGGGGTTTGCGTCGCCGTTTGCGGCTGTCATGGCGGCAATTACGGCGCGCAGCTCCGCCGGATCTGCACCGTCCAGCGGGACAAGCTCGTCCAGCTGCATACTTCCCTCGGTGATGGTTCCCGTTTTGTCCAGGCAAAGGACGTCAACGCGGGCCAGCGTTTCAATGGAATACAGATCCTGCACCAGTGCCCGGCGGCGTGCCAGCCGGAGCACGCTCACAGCCAGCACCACACTGGTCAGCAGTACCAGCCCCTCCGGCACCATGCCGACCAGAGAGCCTACCGTCACAACAACACCGTGATGGAAGTCCTGATGCGAGAAAAAGACCTGCTTGCAGAACATCAGAATGCCAATGGGAAGGATGGCAAACCCGATAAAGCGGATGATACGGTTGATGCTTGTCATAATCTCCGAGACGGCGCGTTTGGGCCGCTTGACGGTTTTGACGATGGCGGCGGCGTAGTTTTCCTCCCCCACATGCTCCACCCGGGCGCGCACGGATCCGCTGACCAGGAAGCTTCCGGAGAGCAGGAGCTCTCCCTCTGATTTGCTGATTGGATCGCTCTCACCAGTGATCAGCGATTCGTTGACCTCGCAGCCGCCCTGCATCACGATGCAGTCGGCACATACCTGGTTTCCCGCTTCCAGAAGGCATACGTCGTCCAGCACCAGCTCGTTGACGGGAATTTGGGATATGGATCCATTTCGTATAACGCGGGCCTTTGGAGCGGCAATCAGCGAAAGCTTGTCAATCGTCCGCTTGGCCTGAATTTCCTGAAAAACTCCGATCAGCGTGTTAAAGAAAGCAACACCGAGAAAAAGCATGTTTTTATAAGAGCCTGCGAGAAATACAAGCATGCCCAAAATCAGGTTGAGAAGGTTAAACGGCGTCAGAAGATTTTCGCGCAGAATCTGCCGGACACTTTTGGTCCGGGTTTCCGGTTCTCCATTGGCCAGGCCCTGTGCGATGCGTTTCTGCACCTGCTCTGTTGTCAGACCGAGAGCAGCGTCAGGGGAAAAGCGAATTGGCCGGTTTTTGCTGTTTTCCAAAGGCTGTGTCATATGCCCTCTCCCTCTTGGATTCCTGTTTTTTGTTCTCTACTTTATGATACTATAAAATTACAAATATTTATCAACTTTGACAATCTGTTGTTAAAAAGTTCAAATTTGATTCATACTTATTGTTGATTTACACAAAACACAAGCCGAAGAGTCCGCTCGATTCCCTCAAAATGAATCTTGTCCCGCTTATGAGATCTCACTATAATTAGAAAATAAATGTTCTGAAAACAACAAGTGCAAAGAAAGGCAGGTGACGAAGTTCATATTGAGGAGGGGACAGTTCCCTTCTAAAAGGAGTGAAATTCGATGGCGGAACATATCCAGGCTTTTTGCAGGCGCCGCCTGCGGACCAGGGAGGACGTGGATTACTTTGTTGTCCTTTGCCTGACGGTTTCCGTTTTTCTTTCGGTATACACGGCGGTGGCTGCCTGCGCGGCAATCGCTGTGGCAACGATGATGAGCTATGAGCGGCGCAGGCGTGCTCTGGCTTCCCCGCATGCGAAACTGCTGCTGGGTTTTTTGCTGGTTCCCTTTTTTGTATCGGCCATGTACGATAATATCCTGGGGCTTTTGGCGTCTTTTGCGCTGTACGCGGTTGTTATCTGCGGCCTGTATGTGCGCAGCGTCATGACACGCCGTCTGTTTGCCCGGATGTTGGATCTGTGCTGCCAGTGCAGTGTGGGATGCTTTGTGCTGGCCCTGGTGCAGAAGCTGGCCGCCTATCCGTCCGCACCGGATTACCGTCCGGTTTCCACCTTCACCAATGCCAATTATTATGGTGCAATTGTGGAAGTGATGCTGCTGATTTGTCTGTATCGCTGTGTAACGAACCGCCCTGCGCGGAAATGGTATCTGGCAGCGGCCTGCATCAATCTGGGAGGCTTATATCTGACGGGCAGTATGTCGTCCGCGGCAGCGGCCTGTGTGGGAATTCTGGTTTTTCTGGCCTTGCAGCACCGCCGCCGTCTGGCAGTTTTATTCTGCATCGGCGCGGCGGGTGTTCTGGTTTTGATCACCTGCTTCCCGTTCCTTTTCCCGCGTGTGGAGTCGGTGGATGTCGCATGGGATCAGCGCTTTTCCATCTGGCAGACCGCACTTCGGGCAATTGTGGATCATCCTCTGTTTGGTCAGGGGGCGGTGGCATATCACAGGGCCGCAATTCAATATGGCGGTTATATGACTTATCACAGCCATAATCTTTTGATTGATTTGGTGCTGAATTTTGGGATCGCCGGCCTGCTGGTTATTGGGTATTACGCATTCCAGCAGGGCAGGCTGCTTCTCCTGCGTTTTCGCAATCGGATCGGCAATACTTCCAATGTGCTGATGGTTGCCGCACTGTCCTCCATGCTGGTTCATGGGGTCACAGACGTGACGGTTTTCTGGCCTCAGACAGGGATGCTGATGTTTTTTATCCTTTCGTCCCTCAGTGTCGGTGCGGAGTTTCTTGAGCGTGAGATCGAACCCCGTTCCCTTACGATTTCCGCCGCCTTCCGGCTGCGGCCCTGAGTGGATTTTCGTTTTCCGCTTGCATGAGCGGGCGTTTCGCTGTACAATGAGGACAGTCGGAAACGCCCGCTTTTTTTGCCGGATATCCCCATGTTGTGAAAGGAAGGAAGCAGCACATGAAAAAGCTTTTGGTTGTGGTGGATTACCAGAATGATTTTGTAAACGGTTCTCTGGGGTTCCCCGGAGCGGAAGCGCTGGAAGAGACAATTTGTGAAAAGATCCGGGCGTATCAGAAGGCCGGAAATGATGTGGTTTGTACGCTCGATACCCATGGAGAGGATTACTCTGAAACGCAGGAAGGGCACAAGCTTCCTATTCCGCATTGCCTGCGCGGCACACAGGGCTGGGAATTGTATGGGAAAACAGCTGAGCTGCTGAAAGACTGCCGGAAATTTGAAAAGCCTGTGTTCGGCAGCGCCGGGCTTTTTGAGTTTCTGCGTGAGACGCCATATTCTTCCATTGAGCTTTGCGGACTGGTGAGCAATATCTGCGTGATATCCAATGCCGTGCTGGCCCGTACCGCTCAGCCGGAAGCAGAGATTGTAGTGGATGCTGCCTGTACGGCATCGAATGATCCCGCGCTGAATGAAGCGGTTCTTCGTGTTCTTGAGGGATTGCAGGTAACGGTTCTGCATCACGGTTCCTGATCCTCATGTTTCCTGCGATTGACGCCTGTTTCTTTTGAAGATTTTCCCGAAAAATGTCTTGCATTTCCTTTCTGGTCATGCTATAATATAACTCACCGCTGAGAAAAGCGGCGTTTTATGGGCCTGTAGCTCAGCTGGGAGAGCGTTCGGTTCGCATCCGAGAGGTCAAGGGTTCGAATCCCTCCAGGTCCACCATAAAATCAAAACGGTATAGATGCCACTGGCGAAAAGCCAGTGGCATCAACCGTTTCCGGGCTTTTTCAGCTCGAAAATTTACGGATGATTCCATAAATGCCAACCGCTGTTTCCCCCTAACTGGTGGGATTCGAACCCCCTCTTCTCGAAGGTTGGCAACACCAGAAACCATGTAGCGCCCTTTTTGAAAATTGATGCTTCAAAAAGGGCGCTATTTTTCTGCCAATAGAATACACAAAGTTTGGGGCGTCAATTTGTTGGTCGTGATGGACCAATAGGTTGGCGCCCTTTTTCGTTTTCAGGCAATTTCAAAAAGGGCACTAAATATCAGGAGGTAGTAAATGAATCAAGAACAGTTTTTTCAGGAGCTTCGCACCGCTCTTCACCGTGAGGGATTCACTCCGCAGCCGGAACAGGATGAATTGCTTCCTGTGGAGTGGGATGGTCTCCCCCTCTGCCGGATCACAGCGGACGGAGGCGTTCGCTACTGGCAGGAGGATGTAGCGACACCAGAACGGGAACGAGCCTGTGAGCGAGCCACCGATCTGGCCTGCACCGTGCGGGAGTACATGACGCTGCTGGAACAGGCTCCGCCCCTGCAAGCTCAAAGCTTGACCGGTGACTACCGCCTGCTGGCTGACTTCAACGGAGCCGTGCTGGCTGCCCATCCCACCCGGCTTGGCGTCCAATTCGTCACATGGGACTGGAGCTTCGACCGTACAGGTCTCAACCAGGGCAATTACTTTCAGGAAAACTATGCAGGTGCCAAGCAGGACTTCGCCATCCGCGCCGGCCTCATTTCCAAACAGCAAATCTTCAATCAGGAACAGCTTATCGAAATCTACCACTGCTGCTCCGACACCTTGGACGCTGGTTTTGACTTGACTGCTGAGCAGGAAAAGTGCATCCGGGGCGTTCAGGAGCAGATTGCCATTGCAGCTCCCGATGCTCTGAATCGCATAAGGGAGCAGGAGCAGCACCCCATGGAACCCTACAGTCAGAAACCGATCATGTAATATTCAGGCGCCGGAGTTTTAGAAATAAGACTCCGGCGCTTTTTTATTGCCTCAAACCAGACAGGAGGATTAAAGATTGGATCAAAAGAACGAACAAAAAGCGCCGCTGCGCATCAAAAATCTGGCTGAGTTGAAACGCTGTATCCGCCCCGGGACAGAGTTGGTGGCAACCAGCCATAGCAAGCACCCTGCCCTGGTCGGGCTTGTGCGGGCGGTGACTGAGGTTCAGACCAACGCTTACTATTCCGTGGTCAAGGATCAGCCGTCTCATCAGTATTCGACCTGTAATTACGGGAAGGGATTCCGCTCTGATTTCGAAAAGGCATCCAACTATTTATTTGAGGGCACGACCATCAAAGTCCTTGACCGCAGAAGCGGTGATGGCAGCGTGCTGTACGAAATGGAGCTTTATCCGGGCGAATGCCTTATTCCCGGCCAGAAAAGCGATATGGAGGAGGATGAGGAAATCAGAGAAGACGGTTGCGAAATCAAGCAGGAAGGGATGAGTATGACCTTATGACACGCTACTTCATGCGGGATACACCGCTGTGCCAGATGGAACAGCAGATGATGACCCCGCCCTATTTCAAGCCCAGGGGCCATGGCCGATACTATCCCAGTTTCAAATATAGCAGAGATGACATGGAGTGCCCATACTGCATGAACTTCAGACGAAAGCATCCCTGCCCTTTGGAGCAGTGCGTCTGTCTGGATGAACGGATCGTGGCCGGTGCGATTGACCTCAACGAGTTTGTCAGGGATTGCTTCTTCCCTGAAGCGGGAGTGCAGCTTCAGGCCCGCTTAGAGAGGAGTTTCAATGGCTGCTCCATTGGATTTTTCCTGAGCGATAGTCATCGGGAGCGTTGGCAGCACTGGCGTGCGCGTTGCTATCGAATGTCAGACCGTAATCTGGCCGCGCTGTTTCTCCTCACGGCGTATGGGGACATCTGGCGCAGGATGATCTGGAAGTTTGATGCCAGTGGGTTTGACTTCCAATCTGTCCAGCTCGCCGGCATCCAACCGGAGCTGTACAGTGTTTATCAGGCGGCCAAAGCCATCTCCACCGGCAGCCGCAATATCACTCTTGCCGATCTCGCATCCCCCGAATTGGTCACAGATGAGGCGTTCCACCTGATTGTCTGCGCTCTGCTTCTGGCTAAGTACGGAGATGCGATTTTGAATTTTGAAGGAAAGTAAGGTGATGCAATGTGATGATGGAAGCAGTTCTGAGCAACGCCGACCACCCGGAATACGGTGTTGCGACGATCCCTCTTCCCATTCCCAGAAATCAGTACGACCACTGCGTTTCGCTGTTGGAGGCACTGGAGATCGGCGGTGCCTCTGAAGCCGACTGCCGCTTGGACTCGCTCGACAGTGCCTGGCCTGTGCTGAATCGGCTGGTATGCACCAAGGTCAACCTTGATGAGTTGGACTATCTGGCAAAGCGGCTGGACAGCTTTACTGTGGGCGAGTTTTCGCAATTTCAGGCAATGGCTGAAAAGCTGAATCTCGCCAGCATGAAGGATCTCATCAACCTGACCTTTTGTTGTCAGCAGGCAACAGTGATTACGGACTTCACAAATTTAAAGGAGATTGGCCGTGACCACTACATGAACATCCACGGCGGCTGCGCAAGCATGGAAGAATTGGAGCAGTTGGACGGAGCGGAAACCGCCATTCTGCTGATTGAGGACAATGAGGGAACCGTCACCCGCTATGGCGTGGTCTATGACAACGGCATGCAGCTTTCACAGCTCTATGATGGAAAACACCTGCCCTGCTACCACTATGAGGCCGATATGACTGCTGTCGGGATATCCACCCGGTGGGAGCCGGAGAACAGCAGGAATGTGACCTGGATCTATCTCCCTGCATCAAAAGGACAAATTGAGCGCGCCATGCAGCGTTCCGGCATTGCTGACCCAAAGGATATGCGCCTCTTTATAGCTGACAGTTCATTCCCAGAGGAAGTGGATGTAGCACTGGACTTCCAGTGCGATAACATCCACGAACTCAATGAGCTGGCGCTGGCTGTGGAGAAGTTTTCGATTCATGACCGCAAGAAGTTGGGAGCGGCAGTAAGCATGGCCAAGCCGGAAAACGCCAGCCAGATCCGCCGCCTGGCGGAGAACATGGATCTGTTTGAATTCGCCCCCGGTGCGCACACCCCCGCGGAGTACGGGAAATACATGATCCAGAAATCCGGCCATTTTGAGTATGACCCCAATCTGGACGAGTTTTATGACTACGAGCGGTATGGCCTGCAGCACATGGACTATCAGTCGGGCGTGTTTACTGACCGCGGCTACATCGCCTATGTCGGCACAGTAGATCTGGAGGAACTGATGGCAGAAGATCCGATGGATCAGTGCCAGCGGGAACAGGGGGTTCAGATGGGAGGAATGACATGATCCAACTTTTCATGAAACGAAGTGGGAGTCCTGTCATTGTCCCGCTCAATTTGCCCGCATCTCATGACGCTATGACAGAAGCGGCCAGCCAGCTTGATGAGGCCAGCAGAGCAGGAAAAACAGAGATCGTCGAGATCAAAAGCGTGATCGCCAATCTGCCGTCGTACCTCAGCGGACTCGACCCTGGTTCCAGAACGCAGCTTGCACAGCTGAATCAGCTTTCGAGCATCATTGCCAAAATGGACTCCCGCGAACGGAACATCTATGCCGGCGCCTTGGATGGCAACAGCATCAATGATCTGAACGATATGATTCGTGTGGCGGAACAGGTGTCGGACTATATCCTCATTCCCAATGTCAATTCAGATGTGACGCTTGGCCGTTATGTCGCTGTTGCCGGTCAGATTCAGGGCGATCCCAGATTCCCCGAAGCAGCCTGGCCCTACCTGGACTTCGCAAAAATCGGCGCAGAATACTATGCCGAGCATGGCGGTGTCTATACCTATGCCGGCTATGTGCTCCGCAAGCAGGATGATGAGCTTGTCAGAGAGAAAAAATCGAAGATCCAGCTTGGCCTCTCCTCTTCCCAAGCGCAAGTGAGTATCTGCCTTCCGGCAACGAAGGAAGAATTGGAGCGAGTAAAAAGAACACTGGGAATCGATTGTTTTGCAGAGGCAGCAGTAACCAAGGTGTCGTTTTCCGTTCCCTATATGGACGAGCACATTCCCACTACAGGGGTCTGCGTGGAAGATGCAAACGAATTGGCTTGGGCCATTGAGGGGATGCAGTGTGAAGATGGTGAACTGCTGAAATATCTGTCGGTTCTTTCTGTGGAGCAGCCGGGGACTATGCAGGAGGCTCTCCGCTGTGCCATGAATCTGGACGACTATGAGCGCATTCCGGAGGACACTTACGAATACGGGCAAGCAGTCCTTCGGCGCATCGGTGCTGATGACGAGCTGATTGATACCATCGATGGGTATATGGATTTTGAGAAGTTGGGTGAGGACACTATGGCGGAGGAAGGAGTCCGGCGAACCGAGTTTGGCCTGATCCGCCGATGCAGCAGCCCCTTCGCTGAGGAAACCCAGGCGATGGAGATGGGAGGCCTTTCCTGATGCCCCGTGAAACCGATCTGCTCCGCGTAAAGCTGGTGGCGCACACCCTCCTCGATGTGCAGATCCAGGAAACGGCCCTCTCCCCGGTGATCGTCAGCCACCCCTTCACATCTTCTGGGATTTCCGCACTTCGGAATGAGGATGGGAGCCTCTCCATGGTCGACCTGATCAACAATTCGGATGACTGCACAAGGTGGCGCAGAAAGGTTGGAGAGCAGATCGACAGCGCCGAAAATGTCCATCAGATCTTCGTACTGCTCAACCCGCCCTAGTATCTGACTTTTATCAAATTTGCCGCCTCCGCTCTCTCAGAGAAGGATCTGGGACAGCTCTTATCCACCGCCTGGACCCAGGAGGAATGCCCCAATCAGGACTGCAATGTGAGCAAACGAGAACTGGTGGCCTTGTTCCGATCCGTCCCTCCGGAGTTCCTGATGGACGAGGAGGAGCGCGCCGCACACCAGGCGCTGGAGGATACGGTGACGGTCTATCGGGGCGTTACCCCCTACAACGCCAAAAATATCAGTGCGTTGTCCTGGACACTGGACCGGAAAACGGCGGACTGGTTCGCCCACCGCTTTGGTGAGGAGGGAACGGTGTATGAAGCGCAGATTCGGAAGGAACACATCCTG
This sequence comes from Anaeromassilibacillus sp. An200, assembly GCF_002160025.1. Lineage (GTDB taxonomy): Bacteria > Bacillota > Clostridia > Oscillospirales > Acutalibacteraceae > Caccousia > Caccousia stercoris. The sequence goes on along the minus strand of NZ_NFJU01000008.1, from coordinate 34,976 downwards.
GCTCTGTTCACAGGCAGGAATGAAAGCGAGGTCATCGTAGACCCGCGGCACTTGGAACAGATCATGGAGTCCCCGGAGCCGGGATTTGATATGCAAATGACCTGAACGACATGATCCGATGATTGGGAGGAATGTAAATGAAGAAGAAAATCATGATCACAGTAGCATCTCTGGCAGCACTGGGAGCCGCTGTCGCCGGCTATCTCCACTTCTCCGGCAGGACGCCTTTTGGTCATAGCTATTTCCGCTGACCTGTGGTATTGTTCCGCATGAGGAGGTGAAGCAAATGACCATTTCTTTATCGGAACAGTTGGAGGGTGACATCAAAGCATATCTTCACAAGACTTTTGGGACATATTTCTCCAGCCTTGATGAAAGATTTGCCGCAGATATTAAGGAAGATGTCATCAACGCATCGGATTTCCATCATGGATATTACAACGATGATGACATCTCCATCGCATTCCAGCGAGTAACCCTGGGGAGGATGGGACATCCTGATTGGCAAATTTACCACTCCTGTACGGATACGGAGGTGAATACCATGAAGCAGAATGTAAAAGTAAATACACCGATTCACATCAGGCCCGCTTCTCCCGAGGAAGCGGGCCTCTTTTATTCGGAACTCGAGGAGGCTGCCGACAAGAAGCTGGGTACGGTCGGCCATGTGCGGATGGACTTCGGATCTTCCGGAAAAGGATTCTACCACACCTGGTGGCCTCACAACGACGACCAGTTCAACACTGAGGAATTCAAGGGTGAGCTTCAGGAAGTCGTGGATATGCTTCGGGCTGATGGGCCGCTCAAGGATCTGGCTTCGATGAGAAGCTACTGCTATCGGAACGGCGGCGGAATTACGCAGGATGGCCGGTGCTTCGGCTATATCGTGGAAACCGAGCATTACCGCTACTGCCTGCGCTGCACCCCTTCCCCTGGGGACTATCAGGGCTATCTCTACTGCTACGACCTGCGCCAGCAGCAGATGGCCCAGCAGGCAAAGCCTGTGGGCCGGGTCACCTATGCCAGCGGTGAGCAGACGGAATTTACGGACGCCACAGCATTCCTCCAGACCATCCGGGAGGAACTGCCCTATATGGCCACTACCGGCTTCCGCTACAAGCTCCTGACCGAGAACCCGGACATCTGCAAAGCGGTGGATGATATCCTGCTGGACTTTGCCGGAGAAGATAACCCAAGGCGAGCCTGTAATTACGGCCTGACGGAAAAGGGCATCAAAGCCATGCAGGACGCCGCCAACACAACTCTGCCCCTTACCTACGCCTGGTTCGTGATCACCGACTGCAACACCTCCGGAGAACATATCTTCCGGGATCTAACCTTGGAGGAGGCTATCCACACCTATCTGGACAGCGACCGACCGGAGAAGCGGATTGGCGTCACCAAAGACGGAATCGCCACGGTGGATCTGGTACGCTCTCTGGATGGGGAACAGCAATTCTTCACAGACCACTTGAAGCTGGACAGCTTCAAGTGCGACCCGGAGGTCGCAACCGCAGTAGAAACGCTCCGATTGGAGTTGGAGCAGAATACGCCCCAGCAGGGCATGACAATGGGAGGATTATCATGAGAGAAATTCCGAGAGAGTGGTTGGAATTCCTGCGGGAACAGTTCCCCGCAGGTTCGAGGATCAAGCTCAGGGAGATGAAAGACCCCTATGCCCCGCTGGAGCCGGGCAGTATGGGGACTCTGGACTACATCGACGACGCAGGGCAGTTCCACATGAAGTGGGATAACGGCAGAACCTTGGCGCTGACCATCGGAGAGGACAGTTTCTCTGTGCTGCCACCCGAGCCTACCACGCTGAAGCTGTATATGCCCCTGACCGCCGATCTCTATACTCGCAACGAGTACGGAGAGATGGAGGATGACTGCACTCTGCTGGACGGAAGGTCGCTGCGTGCCTATGAGGGTGAGATCCTCAGAGCTCTGATCAACAACCGAATGCCGGAAGAATCCGAGAGCGGCATCATGCACTGGTATGGCGAGGATGACAGCGTCAACCAGAAGGTCAAATCTGTCGTGTTCACCGTCGAGGATCGAAACGGCCAGCTCTGGGGCGTTGCCGAGTGCCGTGTGGTCGGCACCCTCACACCGGAGGAACTGACTACCCTGAAGGCGTACATCTCCGGTCAGGCGTCGGACGGCTGGGGCGAAGGCTTTGAACAGCGGGATATCTGCGCCGGCGATGACGAGCTGTATGTCCATCTGTGGAGCGTGGAGGACGATTGGGACATCCAGACCGAGGCGGAACGTTTCGCTCCCAAAGTGGCGGAGGGGCTGCCTGAGATGTGCTTCTCCACCCTCAAGTCTACCGGCGACCTCATCTGCATCCGCCGAGGCGAAAACGGCTACTACCCCTCCGACTGGGACACCGGAGACAAGGAGCAGAATGTGGAGCTGGCTGACAAGTTGAACGAGCGGCTCGGCGTCAACATGTGGCAGCGCCAGGCCATGGAGGTGGGCAGTATGTGCGGCTGGGATGTCCCCGGCGCTGATCCCACCAAATATGAGGAGGACTACAGGCCCCAGATGGGAGGGATGACCCCTGAATGAAGTATTCCGTGTGGAGCTGTTCGGAGAGAAGACGGATCGGTGGTGCGAGCTGGAGCTTCCGGCCAGCTACTATGGTCTTCAGGATGCGCTGGACAAGCTCCAGATGCCCTTGGGCGACAAGCCGAGGTGGGAATTTCTTGAACACCACGGCTTTCAGTTCCTCCATGTTCATCTGACCCATGAATGTGATCTGTATCAGCTCAATGCGCTGGCAACCTGCCTGGGACAGATGAACGGCAGAGAAAAAACTGCCTTCGAAGGGCTGTTCAACATGGAGGTGTCCAAGAAATACGGTCCCATCAGCGTTGCCACCATGATCGACCTGGCCTACAGCACAGACTGCTGCCATGTGATCAACGCCACAACAGACGAGCAGCTCGGCAGGTTCTATGCGGAGAACGATTTCATCCCTGCTCTGGAAAAAGTTCCGGATTCCATCTTCGAGTATCTTGACTTTGAGATGCTCGGAAGAAAAGCCAGGTTTGAGGAGGGCGGCGTTTTCGCAAGCGGCGGTTATGTCACGCAGCACACCGAGCTGAAGCAGGTATATGACAGCCTGGCCTTGATTCCCGAAGCGCCGGAATATAGCATCCGCCTGACGGTCGGCAGGTATCCCTTCCACTCCGATGAGCAGCCGGATAACATGATGTGCCTGGATCTGCCCGCCACGCAGGAGCGGCTGGACGCCGTGCTGGAGGCTTGCGGAGGCGCCTCCTGGTCGGAAATGGTTTTTCAGGTGGAGGACAGCGCGATGCCTGCGCTTCTGGAAAACATGGACTGCGACAATATCCATGGACTGAACGAGTTGGCTAAATGCTTCAAGGAGCTGAGCACACAAGGAGAACTTTCCAAATTCAAGGCAGTTATCCTTGCGGCGGATTGTCACGATATTGCTGCCGCTGTTCAGATTGCAGAAAATCTGGATGACTATCTGCTCGAGCCTGATCAGCGAAACCCCGAGGAGGTAGCCATAGAGGAACTTCGCTTCATTGTGGATGAGCATTCCCGGTCCATTCTGCAGAAGCACGTCGTCCTCTACAACTATGGTCAGGATGTCATGGCAGCACATAACGCTCTGCTGACCCCCTACGGGCTGGTTCAGCGCAGAGATGGCGAACCGATCCTCAGCGAAGAAACGCAGGCAGAGAATGCCGGAATGGAGATGATGTGATGGCGAGTCCGCAAGCCAGACAGCTTCTTGACCTGTTGGACGGATTTGAAATGACCAAATCCCAGCACGACTGGCTGGAACGGCGGTTTGAAAACATGACGGTAAAAGAAAGCCTCCTGTTCCGTGGGGCGATGCAGATCGAGTGCCCGCAGATGACCTGCGATGTGATGCTGATTGCGAGCCAGCTGGATCACTACGAGCTGTTCTATGGCGCCGGGGACGATGTTCAACTGGGCAAATTCATCATGGAGCAGATCCAACGTCCCTCCGATCAAGCGCGGGAGTTTCTTGACCCAGAGAAAGTGGGCGCAGCATATCGCCAGAAGGGCGGGAACACTTTCTGTGATGGACATTTCATCAAGGTCACCTCTCTGATCGATCCATTTCTGGACGGCGATCCTTCGATGAACCCCGACAAAGGCGATTTTGCAATCCGGGTCAAACTGGCCAGCCGAACCAACATGGACGGCGTGTGGGTGGGCTTTCCGGACACCGGCGAGCACATGGATGTCGCCCATCCGGACGAGCTGCTTCTGGCGCTGGATGAGCTGGAAGCGGAGTCCCTAACTGAGTGCATTGCCGTGGATGTGGACTGCTGCCTCCCGCAGCTGGAGGACATCCTCTCCCAGTATGGCTCGGCATCGGAACTTGTTCGCCATGCCATCGACTTTGGTTACATCTGGAGCGAACAGGGCCAAGGAGAACCCAGATGGGTGGATAAATTTATGGCGGTTATGGAACTGGAGGACTGCCGCCGCCTGGATTACGCCTTGGATCTGGCGCAGAACCTCCACTGCTACCACTTCATGCCCCGTGACATGGATCTTGCCGATTACGGAAAAGAGCTGGCAAAACGGGATGGCATCTATCCCAAGGACGAACTGCTCGCCTCCTGCTTTGACGCTGAGGGCTATGCCAATCAGAGAATGAAGCGCATGGGCTTGTCCGCCGCAGAACATGGGTTTGTATCCTGGAATGGCACAGAACTCAATTTTGAGTACAGTCAGCCGGAGATGCAGCCGACCATGTCCATGTGAAAAACCTTCGTACAGACCAGGCTCTGCCATAACGGAGGTGATGAAAGAAGAAAAATCAAATAGCCTGAAAGTTACAGGGGCCGTTACCCGAAAGGGACGAACGGCCCCTTCTTTTTGTGCTCTTTCCGGGTAACTGTCCCGGAAAGGAGTCTTCATGACGACGGACAACCCTATCGCCAAACACTTGAAGGAGTTTCACTGCGGTGAGCTGAGAGTCGTCCCCAGCCGTGAGCTGGAGGCCGCTTTTCAGATCCGCGGACCCGACCTGCGACGGTTGATCAACAGCCTGCGCGGGGATGGCATCCCCATTTGCAGCTCTGATGCCGGCTACTATTACGCCGGCACCGAGGAGGAGCTGCGGAGGACAATCCGTCAGCTCCGAAGCAGAATCAAGAAGATTGCCCATGCGGAGCGCGGCCTCACAAAAGCGTTGGAACAATTCACCGACAGCGGACAGATATCCCTTCCACTGGAGGGCGGTGATACCGCTTGAAAAGCTTCATCCCCTGGGTGGGCGGTAAAAGCAAGCTGCTGTGGCTGATCCGAAAGCTGTCTCCCTCGCGGTATTCCCGATTTATCGATGTGTTCGGCGGCAGCGGAACGGTGACCCTGAGCCGTCCCATCCAACCGGGATGTATGGAGGTCTACAACGACTTCAACAGTGACCTGACCAACCTGTTCTGTTGTGTCAAGAACAGAACTATGGCACTGCTTCAGGAGCTGGGCTTTCTGCCGCTGAACACCCGTGACGATTTCAATGTGCTGTATAAGTTCTTCTCCAAAGAGGAATTCACCGATGACTATCTGAAAGAGGAACTGGAGCTGACCCAGCGGTATCTGGAACCGCCGGATGCCGAAACCATCCGAAGGATGATGCTGGAACGGGCGCCCCGCGGAGATGTGCGGCGCGCTGCCGACTTTTTCAAGCTGATTCGATACAGCTTCAGCGGCGGCGCCAAGTCCTTTGCCGGAAAATCCTGCGATATTCGCCGTTTCTTCTATCTGATTTGGGAATGCTCCCGCAGACTGGCAAATGTCGTCATTGAAAACAAGGACTATGGGGAGATTGTCCAGCAGTATGACCGGCCAGACGCATTCCTTTATTTTGATCCGCCCTATTACGATGCCGAGGACTGTTATGCGGCGGTGTTTCCCAAGGAAGATCATCAGCGTCTCCACGACGCTCTTCTGGAGTGCAAGGGATATGTCATGGTGTCTTACAACTACTGCCCCTTCATTGTGGAGCTGTATAAGGAGTTCTACATCTTCTACACCACACGCCCCAACAGTATGTCCCAGACGGCTGGAAGCGAATATGAGGAGATCGTCATTACCAACTACGACCCCCGCCGCCACGATTCCACAAGGCATTGGCAGCTCAATCTTTTCAACCTGTCTGCCGCGGACGAGGAGGAAGGGAGATACACCCTGATCCATGAACCAACAAAAGAACTCAAACAGAAAACGGAGGAATGAACATGACTTTTATCAAGTACACCAATGACGGCAAGGCCGTCATCCAGCCGGCGGCCCTCACCCTGAGTGGTCTGGAGCAGGAGGAAACGCTGGAGATGCATACCCTGGAAAACGCCATTGTCCTGCTCAAGCAGGAGATGGAGCCGGTGGAGAAAGCCGCCGCTATGATGGCGCTGATTCGGCTGACCAACAGCCTGTGGGCGGATATGATGGCCGGATGGGAGGATCAGGAGGGCGATGCGGACCCGTGCGGCGGTTGTTCTGGTTGCGGCGAGGATATGCTGCCCATTCCTGCGGAGGCCTTTGCGGATGCCGGCATTCTGCACGACAACCTCCGTGTGGTCAGCGTGGACGGCGCTGTTCTGGTGGTTTCCGATGATCACAAGACCAAGTGGGCGGCCGAGCTGGACAAGAGCCTGGAACAGCTCGGCATCGACAGGGCCGGTTTCGAGAAGCTGGTCAAGGCAGTCATGGAGCTGGATGAGGACGAGGGCGATGACTAAGGATCACGCTTATCTCTATCTCGGCTCTGTTTCCGAGGCCAGGCGGCAGAACGAACTGGCTCTCTGGCGGGCAAGCCACTTGGAGAACATCTCCTGTAAGCAGGCTATCGAGGAGGCCATCCGCAGGGGCTTTGATGGGATGCATCTGAGTCACGACTGCGCCAGGGGCGTCATCGAGGACTTTGGCTTCAAGCGTGTGGGATGGGTGCTGGCCGCCACGCTTCAGCAAAAGCAGTACGATGGACGATTCAGCCCTCAAAATAAAACATGGGCGGCATCCACCTTCATCCCTCCCAGCGACCGCAATTACGAGTTTTCGGTGGAGAGTCACCCCGCTGTGCTGGACGGTTTTGTCAGCGCCTTCCGGGAAGCACAGGCAGAGTTGAACCTGTTTAACAGTTCTCACTGCAACGATATGACCGGGCAGGAGCTGGAGGGCAAGGTGCTGGTCATGAGTCCGTTCACGCTGAAGGAGTCCTATTGGGCGCCGGAGAATCAGCTCTGGCTGGCCACCGGCGGCTTCGGCTGCGCCCCCAGCGCCGCAGGCAGAGCGGTATACGCCACCTGCCTCGGTGACGGGGAGCGAACCCGGTGGAACCGGAGCGATTTCATCGGCATTCTCAAGGAAGAACATCTGCCCGACTGGGCAAGAGAAAGCCTGGAACAGATCCGGCAGGAAGATCCTGCCGAATCTGCCGGCATGACAACCCCATCCATGTGAGTGAAAGGAGCTTGATTACCATGGCGACAACCAAGAAGAAACAGCAGGAAACCACCACGCCCCAGGTGGAGGCGCGGATCGACCGTCTGGTGGACGGAGATTTCAAGACCAAAGCTTTCGCCAGCGCCACCATCGGTGGGGCCTTTGCCGTCCACGGCATCCGGGTCATCGAGTCTGACAAGGGCCGTTTCATCTCCATGCCCCAGGACTCCTACAAGAAAAACGGTGAAACCAAGTACAACGACACCTTCCATGCCATCACCGCTGAGGCCCGGAACGCTCTGGTGGACGCCGTCAACGATGCCTACGAGCAGAAGCTCCAGGAGCAGCAGGAGCAGAAAGGCGACGCTCCCGACCAGGCCATGAGCCAGCAGATGTGAGTCGCTCGCCCCGAAGGGAGGTGATGTGATTTTGGTTCGCTTCACAATTGATAATCGCAACCGCCTGATTTTCTACGGCAACACGGTGGGCTATGTGAAGGGCGATGCCGCTGTTGTGGACGAGATGTTCCAGACGGATGAGCTGTCCCGCTACCTGGCCCGGTTGAATCTGACGCCTCAGTGGAAGGAAGGCGTATTTGACCGTCTTGCAGCCGGAGAGGCGCCCGGCGATGAGCTGGGGCAGCCGCAAAAAGGCTGCCGCATCTGGCAGCTCCGGAAAGGCGTGGATGTCACCATGCGCTTTATCGGATATGAGGATTTGATAAAGCGGTTCGGAGAACCGGACGCAGATAATTATACGCAGGTCTTTGACGGCGATCTGGGTACCAATGATCTGGAGCAGATCTACGCCATCTGCCGTGACAATCCGCCTCCCGGATACCAGGGCTACCGGATGGCTCTGTCCGATGTGGTGGAGCTGTACGATGATTCCGGCAGCGAGTTCTTCTACTGCGACCGCGTGGGCTTCCGACCCATCCAATTCGACCAGCGTCAGGAGCAGAACGAATGCCACGAAATGACCATGTAGTCCGGGAGGATATAAGCCGCCCGGATTTTCCTTTGCCCAGCCGAGGCCGGGGGCCTCCCCAACCGCATCCCATGATCTCTTTCCAGCCAACAAACTACCAAAAATCATTTTTAATTACAGGAGGAATGTACCTTATGAAGAAGCTGTTCAAGAATATCGCCAAGTCCGCCAAGTCCGCCGCCATCAACTGCCAGACCTCCATCGCCGCCTTCCACCGCCGCGCCGTCTGCGGCAACGCCGGTGAGGGCTATATCGATACCGCTGTCAAGGTGCTGATCGCCGTTGTTCTGGGCGCCCTGGTGCTGGCCGGCCTGTATGCTGTGCTGAACGACACCGTCATGCCCACCGTCACGGAGCGTATCCAGGAGATGTTCGACTACGCTGGCTGATGCTTTGGGTACAGGCGCTGGTCTTCTGCGGTGGACTCATTTATGCCGCCGTTGATGACCTGAAAACCAGAACGGTCTGCGACATCGTCTGTATCATCATTGCTACGGCGGGGCTGATCACCATCAGCCCCGCCTCCTTTTTGGGGGCGCTGCTGGCAATGGCCCCATTTTACCTCTGTGCAGGTCTCGGCCTGATGGGGGGAGGCGACTGGCGGTTAGCCGCCGCCGTAGGCTTTGTTCTGGGATTTGACCGGGTAATCACAGGCTTGTGTCTTATGGCCGCTGCGCTCCTTTTCGCTTCCTTTGCTATGCGGGTAATCCCAGCACTGCGGAAGGGTGCATCGGCAAAGCAGCCGCTGGTTCCGTATTTCGCGGTGGCTTTCATCCCCGCATATTTCTTATAAGGAGGCTCATATGAAAATTTTTCGCAATCGCACCGTGGTCGGTGTGCTGTGTATCCTTCTGGCACTCCTCATCTGCTTTGGAGTAACGCCTTTGTTCAGCCGCAGCGCCAGCGAGAAGGCTGAGATCGTCCGCGTCACTGCCGACATCAAGGAGGGCGACGAAATCACTGCTGAGATGGTGCAGACCGTGGAGGTGGGCGCCTATAACCTGCCTTCCGGCATTATGACAGACAAGGATGACGTCGTCGGCAAGTACGCCACTGCCGACCTGAAAGTGGGTGACTACATTCTGGACAGCAAGCTCTCCTATGAGCCCGCCGCTGAGAATGCCTATCTGTACAATCTGGACGGCACCAAGCAGGCCATCTCGGTCACCATCAAGAGCTTCGCCACAGGTCTGTCCGGCAAACTGGAAAGTGGCGACATCGTTTCTGTCCTTGTGGCCGACTACAAGGGTATGGGCGAAACTGTGATCCCGCCCGAGCTGCAGTATGTTGAGGTCATCTCCGTTACCGCTTCCTCCGGTTACGATGCCAACACCGGCGAGGCTGTTGAGGATGAAAAGGAGCTTCCCTCTACCGTTACCCTCCTGGTGACTACCGAGCAGGCCAAAGTTCTGGCCGGACTGGAGCAGGAAAGCGAACTGCACTTGGCTCTGGTCTACCGTGGCGCACCTGAGAATGCGGATGAATTTATTGCGGCACAGGACGCTCTGATCGAGGAACTGTACGCCGAGCCGGAGGCCGAGGAGGGCGCTGAAAATGCGGAAAGCGCTGAAACCGTGGAAAGTGAGGGTGCTGATCCTGCCGCAGAGAGCGAGGCGGCTGGAGAATGAATTTCATCAAAGGAAGCCTGTTTCGTCGAAACACTGAGCCGGAGGAACTGGAACCTGTTGTGGAGTCCGGTGGCGGCGTTCTCGCCGTATGGGGAAGCCCCGGCTGCGGCAAAACCGTAACCGCGGTGAAGATCGCAAAGCATCTGGCGTCCCAGAAGAAAAATGTGGCACTGCTGCTCTGTGACATGACTGCCCCCATGATGCCCTGCATCTGCCCGCCCTCTGAGCTGGAGTGTGACAAATCCCTGGGAAGCATCTTTGCGGCCCAGCGTATCTCCGTCAACCTCATCAAGCACAACCTGACCACCCACAAAAAGATGTCCTATCTGACCATGCTGGGGCTGAGAAAGGGCGAGAATGAGTACACCTATGCGGCTTGTACCAAACAACAGGCCGAGGAACTCATCCGCGGTCTGCGTGAGATCGCTCCCTATGTGGTCATCGACTGCTCCAGCTATATCGCCAATGACATCCTCTCCGCCGTGGCGCTCATGGAGGCCGACAGCGTCCTCCGGCTGGCCAACTGCGACCTGAAATCCATCGGCTACCTGTCCAGCCAGCTCCCGCTCCTCCGGGAACTGCACTGGGACGAGGACAAGCAGTATAAAGCCGCGTCCAATATTAAGCCCCTGCAGGCTGCCGACCGCATCGGTCAGGTGCTGGGCAGCGTTGCTTTCAAGCTGCCGTACTCTCAGGAACTGGAGGAGCAGTATCTGGAGGGGACGCTTCTGAATGACCTGTCCATGAAGGACAGCAAGGCGTTTCGCCGGGAGATTGAGAAAATCTGTAAGGAGGTGTTCTGATGCTTGGCGACAGAAGAAACCACTCGTTATTCGCCCCCGCCGCGGCCACCTCCGTACCGGAGTCAAAGCCGGAACAGGCCGAGGTGCATGACATCGCCTTTGAGGAGGATACCGGCCGGTCCATCTTTGCGGAAAGCAAAGTGGCGCCCAAGGCAAGCGACCTCTTCTTCGCTCCCCTGGACAAAGGGATGCCTTTTGCAGAGGTACTCAGTCAGGTGCAGTCCTACCTCTCCGGTACCTATGCCACTCTGATTACCGACAGCGGCGATGAGGCCAAGGAGCAGATGAAGCGCCGCATTGCCCGATACCTGCAGGACAACCGTATGGCTGTGGATGGCATGACTCAGGGCGAGCTGGTCGATGCCCTGTATACGGAAATGGCCGAGTACGGCTTCCTCACCAAGTACATCTTTGCAGACGGCATCGAGGAGATCGACATCAATTCCTGGCGTGACATCGAGATTCAATATTCCGATGGCCGCACCGTCAAGCTGGATGAACACTTTGACTCGCCGGACCATGCCGCCAATGTCATCCGCCGTATGCTGCAGAACTCCGGCAAGGTGCTGGACAACGCCAGTCCCATCATTACCTCCCGTCTGGCCAAGAACATCCGTGTTTCGGTCATCAAGACCCCGGTGCTGGACGAGGATGCAGGTGTTGCGGCCTCCATCCGAATCGTCAATCCCAAGAATCTGACCAAGGAGGACTTTGTGGGCAGCGGAACTGCTACGGAGGAAATGCTGGACTTTCTGTCCGCCTGCCTGCGCTATGGCGTGTCCATCTGTGTGGCTGGCGCCACCAGCTCCGGCAAAACCACCGTGGCTGGCTGGCTTCTGTCCACTATCCCTGACCGCAAGCGAATCTTCACCATCGAGGACGGCTCCCGTGAGCTTCAGCTCATTCGGGAGCAGAACGGCAAGGTGGTCAACTCCGTCGTTCACACCCAGACCCGTGACAGCGAGAATGAGCGCCAGCGCATCGACCAGATCGCACTGCTGGACATTGCCCTTCGTTTCAACCCCGACATCATCGCGGTTGGTGAGATGCGCGGCCCGGAGGCCAATGCTGCCCAGGAAGCCGCCCGAGTCGGTGTAGCCGTTCTCACCACCATCCACTCCAGCTCCAGCGAGGGTACCTATCGGCGCATGGTGTCCCTGTGCAAGCGGGCCGTGGATACCCCCGACGATACACTCATGGGCTATGTCACCGAGGCGTATCCCATCGTGGTCTACTGCCGCCAGCTGGAGAACAAACAGCGCCGTATCACCAATATCTCCGAGTGCGAGATCCTGCCGGACGGAAGCCGCAGGCTCCATAAGCTCTATGAGTACAACATCACGGAAAACCGTCTGGAGGGCGACCGTTTTATCATCGAGGGACATCACCAGAAGTGCGAGGAGCTGTCGGAAAGCCTGCAGCGCCGCTTCATCGAAAACGGTATGTCTCGCAGTGAGCTGGAGCAGTTTATCCAGAGAAAGGAGGCATCTGCGTGACAACCATCCAACTGATTGCCTGTGTGGGCATGATCGCCGGGCTTTTTATGGTGCTGAACATCTCTCCCAGCGAGCTTTGCGACAGCATCTTCTCCAGACTGACGGCAGCTCCCGGCAGCATCCGCGCAGACATCAATGAGACAACCAAGCGGAAAAAGGCCGGTTTCTTTCGTCGGGAGATCACGGAAGCCCAGGCGGTATTGGCCGCATCCGGGCGGGAGGGAAAATTCCCCATGGTGTGCATGGCCTCCCTGGTGCTGTTTGCCCTTGGCGCCTGCATCGCCATTCTCGCCGGGAACGCATTCCTTGTCCCCGTGCTGGCCGTCGGATTTATGCTGGCGCCGTTCTGGTATGTCAAGCTGACAGCCGGCAGCTTCAAAAAGGATGTGGCCGCAGAGCTGGAAACGGCGCTGTCGGTCATCACCACCGCATACCTGAGAACGGAGAACTTCCAGCAGGCCGTAGAGGAAAATGTCCGCTACCTGCACCACCCGGTGCAGGAGGTGTTCCAGCGGTTTCTCGCCCGCATCAAGCACATTGACCCGGATATGGATGCCGCACTTCATGACTTGAAATATGCCATCGACAACGAGGTATGGCAGGAATGGTGTGAAGCCGTTTCTGCCTGCCAGACAGACCGCAGCCTGAAAAGCACCCTGACCCCCATAGTCAGCAAGCTGTCGGATATGCGGGTAGTCAACGGAGAACTGGAAAATCTGGTATACGGCCCCCGTAAGGAATTCGTCACCATGGCAATTCTGGTGCTGATCAATATCCCGCTGGTACGCTTTATCAACACGGATTGGTATCACACCCTGGTGGATACCATCCCCGGCCAGATGGTCATCGCCGTCTGCATCGCCGCTGTATTCGTGTCCTTTGCTTTTGTGGTGAAACTGACACAGCCCATCGAGTATCGGAGGTGAGAAAATGGGCGCACTTTTATTTCTGTTCGGCGCCGCATTGGCCGCCGGACTGTATTTTGTCCTTGCCGACCTGCTGAAAATCCCTCGGCTGGCTACGGAACGCGCGCTCATCTCTGCTGGGCGGCGGGAGCGTAGTCTGGTCAAATCTCTGGAAGCATTGATTCTCGGCTGGGCATTGAAGCTGGCCCCACTGATCCGGATGGATGAGTACAAGTACCGGCGGCTGGAGAACAAGCTCACAGCGGCGGGGCTGGATATGACCCCGCAGGTCTACACGGCCTACTCGCTTCTGAAGCCCTGCCTGATTCTGCTTGGCATCATCCCGTGCCTGCTGATCCTGCCCATCCTGAGCCCCCTCATCGTGGTGCTGGCCGTGCTGACCTGGTTCAAGGAGAGCCGCCGGGCTGACGAGCTGGTCAAGGCCAGAATGGAGCTGATCGAGGGCGAGCTGCCCCGGTTCGTCGCCACCATCCATCAGGAGCTGGCAGCCAGCCGGGATGTGCTGCGGATTCTGGAAAACTACAAGAAACACGCCGGACCGGACTTTGGTCGGGAACTGGATGTACTGACAGCAGATATGCGGTCCTCCTCTTACGAGGCGGCACTCATCCGCTTTGAGGCCAGAATGGGCTCTGCCATCATTTCGGACATCGTTCGCGGCCTCATCGGCATCCTCCGTGGCGACGATGGCCGGATGTATTTTCAGATGCTCTCCCACGATCTGAAAGCTCAGGAACTGCAGCGGCTCAAAGCCAAGGCCGCAAAGATCCCGCCCAAAATCCGGGTATTCAGCTTTATCATGCTCCTGTGCTTCATGATGACCTACATCGTCATCATTGTGTACCAGATCGTCAACTCCCTGGGGAGTCTGTTCTAAAGGAGGTCGCCATGAGAAAGTTACTGAAACGGCGCTCCGGCGAAGGCTATATCGATGTATGCGTCCTGGTGGTGTGTGCCATGCTGGTGCTGGCGCTGGTGGTCCGTGTGCTGCCGGTCTATATTACCAAACAGCAGCTGGACACCTATGCCGTGGAACTGGTGCGCGAGGCGGAGATTGCCGGCCGGGTCGGCACGGAAACCACCCGCCGTGCGGCGGCTCTTACCGACAGCACCGGGCTTGACCCTGAAATCCGGTGGTCCACCACCGGACGCATCCAGCTCAACGATGAGGTCACCGTGACCCTGACGCTGGAAACGGATATTGGTCTCTTCGGTGGGCTGGGCTCATTCCCCATTACGCTGACTGCGGAAGCCACAGGAAAGTCGGAGGTGTATTGGAAGTGAGAAAGCCCATCTTTCGCCGTCGCTCCGGCGAGGGCACCCCCATGATCCTGGCCATTGTGCTGGTCTTGCTGATGCTGTTCTGCGCTGTAGCAGAATTCTGCCGGATATGGATCATCGCCCAAGGCGTGAAAGAAGCCGCACAACAGGCAGTGATTTCCACCGTCAATGACAATTATGACGATGTGTACCACGCCGTGCGGGAGGGCTATGCCGCTGGATGGTATCCGGACGGTACGGGCCGCTGGGATGAGAGCATCGATACCGGCGATGTGTACGGCCAGCTCTCTGAAACGCTCGGCCTGGAAAATACAGCGGGCGGGTATCAGAAAATTTCGGACGGTGAGGTGGAATATACCATCTCCGACCTGTCCGTGGTTCTGGAAAATAACAGTCTCGGTTCCGGCCAGAGCGAGGGCTATACCGCACTGGTGGAGATCCATCTGGAGGTGCCCGTCCGGTTTCTGGGGAATCTTTTGCCCGCCGCCAGCATGACTTTGCACACGGAGGCCAAATATGTGCCTCTCTTCTGATCCATCCGGTCTTTTCAATAGACTTCCACAGAAAAATGTGGTATTGTCCCATTAACAAGAAATACACCAAGGAGGCATACACCATGACAGACAAGACAAAGAGGATCGTCCTCATCGCCGTCTGCTGCCTGCTCTGCGTTGCGGCGGCCGTTGGGATCGCCGTCCGGTTCGGCGGCAATGCCGATATTTCTTCCGGTGTGGTTTCCGATGATCCCACCCAGAGCGGTAATCCCAGTGTGGATATCGACAATAACGGCCAGACTGATCTGGATGTCCAGGTGGAAACGCCGGACGCATCCGAAACCGATCCCGCCCAGGGTGCGGACTCCAGCGGCCTGGAGCAGACCATCCAGGCAGATCCTGTAAAGCCGGAATCCCCCGAAAAACCGGAAGCACCCGCCGGCACCACCACGCTGCCGGATGACCACGACGGAACGGATGTGCCGGAGGAGGAGCGCAAGACCGAGGATGAGGCGCCGCCCACCTATGAGGAGACTCCCACAGTGACTCCCACCGAAACGGAGCCTGCCGCGGGAAGCACCAACAGCTCCGGTCAGGTCTATGTACCCGGCTTCGGCTATGTGGAAAACAGCGGTGAGAACCAGGGCGGCACTCTGGATGATATGTATGAAAACGGGAATAAGATTGGGATT
The DNA here is from genome assembly GCF_002160025.1 of Anaeromassilibacillus sp. An200. GTDB lineage: Bacteria > Bacillota > Clostridia > Oscillospirales > Acutalibacteraceae > Caccousia > Caccousia stercoris. The sequence goes on along the minus strand of NZ_NFJU01000008.1, from coordinate 19,205 downwards.
ATGGGTGGCGAGTAAGCTCCCCACATCCCCATGGCGCAGTCGGAAGCGGCTGCGCCCTTTTTTTGCCGAAAGGAGTCCTGCATGAGAAAAATTCTCGCACTCTTTTTATCCCTCGCTCTCCTTCTGGGAACGGCTATGCCTGCGTTTGCCGCCACCGGCGAGGGAAATATCGATGGCGGTGGCGGCAACATGGGCAGCGGCAATTCTTCAAGCTATTGGAATCCCGGCATGGACGGTGTGAGAGTTACAGTGATAAACGCTGAAAGCCATGCTGTTGTGACAACGCCGGTTGATCTCACCAACAAAACGCCCTCTACAGGTATCATCCACTTCGGGAAGGTCTGCAAACTCACATATAACGGTGGTGCGTCACTATCGCCGGTTGTGGGCGGTTATTCTTATCGAAATCCCTCCCAGAGTTTACCCAGAATCATTTCCTCGGGGTCATCTTCGGCCAGCATTGAGGCCATCCGAAGCTACTTCACGGATGAACAGGTCATTCGTTCTCTGGCAGGTTATGTCGGCATGGACTTCGATACATTGGTCAATGGCGACTACAAAATCATCATCGAGCCGATTGCATACCTGAATTATGACGGACAGCAGTTTGCAATGACAGCCACCGAAGCTGCTTTGTACGACCAGGTGGTCAGCGGTGACCTGCGCTATTGGATGGGATCGCTGACCCATCAGAATCTCCCGCTCGCTATCTTCCTGGAGGAAGCTGACCTCGGGTATCCTGCGTGGTCAGGCAGCACTACCAGCAAGGTCAGTAACGAGCAGATCATCTCCTCGCTGGGGATCGGCATCGTCCGCTTCAACGATGAGGTGGAGGAACCGGAGGTGGATGAGTTTGACTACGAATACCGGGTGGACACCGATGTCATTACCTCGGTGGAGGTGTCCGGCGGGCAGTCAGACCCGGACAACCCGGTCACCGTGCAGTTTGTGATCGAAGGCAGCACCTATACCGTCAGCAATGTGTACTATCCGGACGGCGACAGCCAGCTGATCTGGGTAAAATGGCATACCCCCGATGAACCCTGTGTCTGCACCATTCAGGTCAGGGTGCTGGGCGGAGGCACGGCACAAAGCACCATCACCGCCAACATTGTGGATCTGGACGGCAACGACCCGCCCAATCCCGTGGCCGACGACCGAAACGACACCTTCACCCTCGTGGATATCCCAGAGAAAGAAGAAGTGTCCTCCGCCTCCTGGGGCATCTGGTCTCCCTGGTGGCAGGAGAATTGGGTGTGGGTTGAAAACTGGGAGAAGTGCTGGCACACGGATCGGTGGACGGACAGCGAGGGCAAATCCCACACGGATCGCTGGTACCACTGGGTGGACAACGGCTGGTGGGAGGATCAGGGCTGGTGGGAGTTTGACTATAACGCCTACACAGCCAGCCTGACGGCAACCATGGTCATCACGCCGGACAGCCTGTCGCCCACGGCATCTTCCTCTGCGCTCAAGAGCGGATACGGCATCCAGCAGAGCGTTACGGCCAGCGTCAGCACCACGCAGAGTTCTGCCGTAACTGCGGCGCAGAATGCGGTGACCTACTTCCCGGAGTTCAACTACGAAGGCTTCTGGAGGCTCCTGGACCGAAGCATCAGCGGCAAACGCTCCACCTTCACCTTCAAGGACAACCCCTACAGCACCTATAACCGGCCGACCCATTTCACACCGATATGGTATCCCGATGGAAGCTATACGCCGTACACCTGGCTCCTGGACTGCTGGACGCCGGCGGGAATGCTGTCGCTAAACCTGACGGACTCCCTCCGGATTTCCGGCGACCTTTGGGAGGACTGGCATATCGCCCCCACAACTTAATAATACAATGGAGGAAATCTATGCGTAAATTCAACTATAAGCGCCTAATCGTTATGCTTGTCGTGGTCTTGGCAATGACCTGCCTCATGGCGACCACAGCTCTCGCCGCAGGTACCGGGGATGTGGCCGGCGCCGTCGAAAGCACCTGGTCCACCGCATCCACTCAGATCAAGTCGGTGGTAGACAATGTGGTGTTTCCCGCCATCGACCTGATCCTTGCCGTATTCTTCTTCGCCAAGCTGGGCACCGCCTACTTCGAGTACAGAAAATCCGGCCAGTTCGAGTGGGCGGCTCCCGCCATCCTGTTTGCCTGTCTCGTGTTTACCCTCACTGCGCCCATGTATCTCTGGAGCATCATTGGAATCTAAGGAGGGTATATGAACTTTTTCGAACAGGAGCTTCACAAGATCGTTGCCCCAAAGTATCCGGATGCTACCTATGTAGGCCGGGCCTGCTATGTGAGTCTCGATGAGCTGAATCGGGCAAAAATCCAGTTCGTCACCGGGATCGTGGCAAATCAATACCGTGCCCTTCGCATTTCCATTCTGAATCGGAACGAGGGCCAGGTGGATGTGCTGCTTCTGAATCTTTCAGATATCCTTGGCAAAAAGCAGACCAGCAACCCTAACTTCAAAAGTGGGATCACCCCCTACATCTGGGATGACTATGGGAAAGCGGATTGGTATGTCTACCATCCCAACAGCCAGGACTACCAGCAGCTCACGGATGCGGTGTCGGATTATTTGGAGGTGTTTCAGGAGCAAACCCAAACCGCTGACCCCCAGTGGCAGCAGACCATGTAAAGAACTGACCCAGGGGCCGTACCAGCTGTACGGCCCCTGGCCTTTTATCCCAAGCAGTTGGTGCGGCCTCACACCGAAAAGAGGTGAACGAACCATTGTTTATTTGGGATTTTGTTGCCGACACCATCCTCGGTCAGATCGTGGATTGGATCTACGGTCAGGTCATGGGCTTTCTCGGAAACTTTTTCGCCGAGATGGGCAACATGGGCGTCGAGCTGTTCGAACTCAGCTGGGTGCAGAGCATTGTACTGTTTTTCTCTTATCTGGCCTGGGCGCTCTATGTGACCGGTCTTGTGGTGGCCTGTTTTGAGTGCGGCATCGAGTATTCCTCCGGCAGAGGGAACCTCAAAGAAACTGCTCTGTGTGCCATCAAGGGCTTTATGGCGGTGAGCCTGTTTACGGTTGTGCCGATTCGGCTCTATGAGCTTTCCGTTACATTGCAGGCAAGCCTCACCGCGGGGATCACAGGATATGGCACCTCCATCGGCGAGGCGGCAACCGAGATTGTGGATTCACTCAGTGGCATTGATTCGCTGACTGGAATGACCACCGGCTCATACTTCGGCTTTGCTTCCATCACCAGCCCAATCATGCTTTTATTCTGCATCATTCTGATGGCCTACGCCGTGATAAAGGTTTTCTTTGCAAACCTGAAGCGCGGCGGCATTCTGCTCATTCAAATTGCAGTGGGCAGCCTTTATATGTTCAGCGTCCCACGCGGTTATACGGATGGTTTCATCCAATGGTGCAAGCAGATCATCGGATTGTGCCTGACCGCCTTCCTGCAATCCACCATCCTTATCGCCGGACTCATGGTATTCAAGGACCATGCGCTCCTTGGCCTTGGTCTGATGCTGTCCGCCGGCGAGATCCCCCGCATCGCCGGAGCCTTTGGCCTGGATACCACCACAAGAGCCAATATCATGTCTGCGGTCTATACCGCCCAAGCCGCAGTCAGCACCACAAGGACTATCGTTCAGGCGGTAGCCAAATGAAAACTCTGACGATGGGCAGCCTGTTTGATGGGATAGGGGGATTCCCACTGGCCTCCATTCACAACGGCATTGTCCCTGTGTGGGCAAGCGAGATCGAAGCCTTTCCCATTGAGGTGACAAAGATTCGTTTCCCCGACATGGCACATGTGGGCGACATTACAAAGCTTGACGGAGCAAAGCTGCCGCCGGTGGACATCATCTGCGGCGGCTCGCCCTGTCAGGACTTATCTGTGGCCGGAAACCGTGCCGGTCTCTCCGGTGAACGCTCCGGTCTTTTTATGGAACAGGTTCGAATCGTAAAGGAGATGAGAGATGCGGATAGACAACGAGGCCGAGCAGCTCTCGATATACGACCTCGATTTATGGTGTGGGAGAATGTTCCAGGAGCCTTCTCCAGCGGAACCCCAAAAGGAGAGGATTTCCGGATCGTCCTCGAGGAGATCGTCCGAATTAAAGTCAGTGGTATTTCAGTCCCTCGACCTGACACCGGGCGCTGGGAATCTGCTGGGCGAATTCTACTGGGAACTGATTTCTCCCTGGCGTGGAGATGCCTCGACGCTCAATACTGGGGTGTCCCCCAGAGAAGAAAAAGAATCTTCCTTGTCGCAGATTTTGCAGGACGATCCGCCGGACAAATACTATTTGACCAGGAAAGCCTGCCTGGGCATCCTGCGCAGAGCCTTTGAACGCGGGAAAGAGCTGCCCCGAAAACTCAATCGTGCGCTGGAGATCCAGTCAGGGGTTGCTCCGCCGGATGGCAGATCCACCCCGCTGGAGGCATACCATATCAACCAGCGTGATGAAGGCATCGATCTGCACGGAGTTTCCGGTGCCCTGATGGCGACAAACAATATGCAGATGCAGACCTTTGTTACCCAGCCGGACGATGCGGAAATCGAAGGGTTCGATGGCTATAACGGTGACCTGACTGGCTCGGTCGCGGCCACCCTTGGCGTGAACTGCGGAATGTCCACTGGCCGCAACGGCCTTATACAGCCGATTGCCTTTGCCGCAAATCAGCGGGATGAGGTCAGAGATCTGCACGATGTGGCCGGAGCCTTGGGCGCCCAGCCAGGAATGAAGCAGCAGGCTTTCATCGCCGAAGGGGTCGTGGCGAAGGGAAACGGCGATTGCTTCCTGACGCCGGAACGGCACACATCCCTGAGTGCAGGCGGCGGTCAGGCCGGGCAGGGGTATCCCTGTGTCCTGACTGCTGGCTTTTCTGCAGGAGCTGGAGCCTCTGCCGGAAGCATCGGCTACGGCGAAGAACTCGCCCCCACGCTGAAAGGCAGCGCCAGCGGAAACTGTATGCCATCCATCTTATGCCTGAACGACCAAGGCGGCAGCGTGATGGAGTGCAGCCTGGACATCACAGGGACACTTCGAGCCCAGGAACACGGGCATCAGCCCTTGGTCTACGAGAACCACGGCATTGATTCCCGCTACACCGGCCCCCATCGGGTCGCTCCCACCATGTCCGCACGGTATGGTACAGGCGGCAACAATGTCCCGCTTGTGGAGCAGGAGCAAGTATTCTGCATCACCGGAAACGCCATCGACCGAAAGCCTGAAAACGGCGGCAACGGGATCGGCTATCAGGAAGGCATTGCCTATACGCTGACTGCTACCGACCACCATGCCGTGTTCAGCAGACAGCGAGTCGACATTTTCAAGGACGGTGAGGTAACCAGTACCCAAAGCGCACGCCAGCATAAGGATGCCACAGACCTGGTGCTGCAGGGCACAGATCAGCCACGGCTCATCCGCAGGCTGACGCCGTTGGAGTGTGAGAGGCTCCAAGGGTTTCCGGACAGGTGGACTGACATTCCCAACGCCTCGGACTCTTCCCGGTATAAGGCGCTGGGCAACAGCGTGGCCATTCCATGTGTGGACTATGTCCTCCAGGGCATTGCTCTGGTGCTTCTCGCCGGCTGAGCCATGCTTGTTGCTTATGCTTCGTTTGCAGCTTGCTTCTTCGTTGGGTTCTGTGAATAGCTATTTCACTCCGGTCACAGTATGCTTTGCTTACAAAATCAGAGAAAGGAGCCACCCATGGAAGCAAAGAAGAATCTCTGTGGTATGATCCCGGAAAATTTACATGCCAAAGCTATCGAGGAAAAGGAACAGCTTGGCCTCAAGACTCTGGGTGATTATGTGGAGTTGGTACTCAAAGAACGCTTCGAAGGAGGAAAAATCACCATGGCAGCAACCAAGACTCTCGCATTCCAGATCACCGAGGAGCTGGATCAGCGGCTGAAGAATTTCATCGCCGCAGAAAAGAAGCACGGCAGGAAAATCACGCAGAAAGAATTCGTCATCGGACTCATCGAGCAGGCGCTGGATGCGTATGAAGCGCAGAACCAGCCCGCAGAGATGTCTGAAGAATAAAATGCCGCACCGACCGCTGGGGAGAGCATCCCCAGCGGCTTGTTTTTGGAGGTGAAATACCCTGTACATCTACCCCGACAACCTGACTGCCAAGGCCATGATGTGGCTTTGGGAGCTCAGAGATGTAGGCGTCATTGGCGTAGGGCTTCTGGTCTCTATCCTGGCGCTGACTCAGACCGGAATTTTTATCCCGCTGGTGTTCACGGCGGTCTATGCCTTCCTCAGCATCCGCTTTGATGGAACCAGCATTCTGGATTTCATTCGCTATGCGATTGCCTTCCTGATCACCAAACAGCAATTCTATGAATGGAGAATGTGATATGTTCCATGCCGACACGACCTTTGAAAACGAGGAGATCATCGGCCTGCCGGAAGTTGAGGAGCGAGATCTGTCCGCCTCCCTGACGCTCCGGTGGAGCCGGAAGCGCAAGCGGTGGGAGTGCCACAACGCCTTCTTCTGGCAGGATGCCAAGAACAAGTGGAGCTGCCGCAGCCAGGACGGCAGATATTATTATGGCTTCCGCAGCCTGCGTGCCCTGCTGAAAAGCTATGTGGGCGGCCTTCTGTGCGAGAAGTCCCTCTGCTACAGCGCCAAGAATGCCAGGGCAAAATACTGGTTCAGCCAGAACCCAAGGCGGGTGACCTGCTGTGTCACCATGCGCTGTACCGGCTTTTTCCCGCCCAGCTTTCCCCAAGGAGGAATGAAGCTATGAACAGAAAGAAAAAAGAGAATGCCGCCCAATCCACCCGGCAGCTCATGGGGATCGATGGTATCAAGGACTATTGCATCGCCACCCGCATGGGCGACCTGGTCTTTTTCATCATCAAGCCCACCAACATCAGCGTCCTGTCCGATTCCAGCATCAGCGCAAGGATCTACGCCCTGCTGAATGTGGTCAAGGGGCAGGCGGAAATTGAGATGCTGGCCCTCAACTCCAAGGAGTCCTTTGAGCGAAACAAAAACTTCTATCAGGAGCGCATGGGCAGTGAGGAGCTTCCTGCAATCCGGCGGCTTCTGGAGCAGGACAGCAAGCATTTGGATCGCATCCAGGTGCTGATGGCTTCCAGCCGGGAGTTTTATATCATCATCCGGCTGCGAAGCGAAAAGGAAACGGATGTGTTCCCGTATCTCAGCCGCATCGAGCAGAGCATCAATGACAATGGGTTTACCACCCGCCGCGCCACCGAGCAGGATCTCAAGCGGATGCTGGGCGTTTATTTCGAGCAGAATGTGACTACCGAGAAGTTCGAGGACTACGACGGCGACCGCTGGGTCATCGTGGGCGAGTAAATCAATTCATCACAGGCCGTGGAGGTGTTCCACTCCATGGCCGGGATGCCTCCACGGAGAATAGGAGGCATCCATTTTGGCAAAGAAAGCGAAAAGACCTGTTCCGCAAGGCTGCGAGGAGGCATCCATCAAATCCTTTTTGGATATGATCGCCCCCTCTGTGGTCAGCTTCATGCCGGATCATTTCATCTGCGGCAACACCTACCGCTGCGTCTGGGCGCTTCGTGAATACCCGACCAGCACGGATGAGCAGGCCATCCTCCGGCATCTGGGAGAAAAGGACGGCGTCACCCTGCGGATCTACACCCGGCAGGTCACTCCGGCTGAGGAAAAGCGCATCATTCAGAACGCCGCCAACAAGAACCGCCTGAACAGCTCCAACACCAACGACCTGCAGCAGACGGTCACCGCCGAGAGCAACCTTCAGGATGTGGCCACCCTGGTGGCCACCATGCACCGAAACCGTGAGCCTCTGCTCCACTGCGCCGTGTACATCGAGCTGACCGCATCCGACTACAACAACCTCAAGCTGCTCCAGACCGATGTACTGACGGAGCTGGTGCGGAGCAAGCTGAATGTGGATAAGCTCCTGCTCCGTCAGCAGCAGGGCTTCCGCTGCGTCAATCCCTGCGGTCACAACACATTCGGCATCCAGTTTGAACGAGTACTGCCCGCCTCCAGCGTGGCGAATCTCTATCCCTTCAACTACTCCGGCAAGCTGGATTCCAAGGGCTTCTACATCGGCAAAGACAAATACGGCAGCAACATTCTGGTGGATTTCGACCAGCGGGATGAGGACAAGACCTCTGCCAATATCCTGATCCTTGGCAACTCCGGTCAGGGCAAGTCCTATCTCATGAAGCTGCTCATTCTGAACCTGTTGGAGTCCGGCAAGTCCATCATTTCTCTGGATGCTGAACACGAACAGCAGGAAATGTGCGAGGCGGTGGGCGGCTGTTTTGCTGACCTCATGGCCGGACAGTACATCATCAATGTGCTGGAACCCAAGTGCTGGGATGATGGTGGTGACCCCAACGCCACCGATGCGCCGGAGGCCTTTCGCAAAAGCACCTTGCTGGCCCAGCACATCTCCTTCCTGAAGGACTTCTTCCGGGCCTATAAGGATTTCAGCGACGCGCATATCGATACCATCGAGATCATGCTGTCCAAGCTGTATCGGAAATTCGGCATCAACGAGCAAACCAACTTCAGCCGGATGCGCCCGGAGGACTATCCCATCCTTTCCGACCTCTATGATCTCATTGAGGAGGAGTTCAAGACCTACGACGCTGGTCAGCACCAGCTCTACACCCAAAAACTCCTGCAAGAGGTATTGTTGGGACTGCACTCCATGTGCAAGGGCGCCGACGCCCAGTTCTTCAATGGGCATACCAACATTACCTCCAGCCGCTTCCTGGTGTTCGGTGTCAAGGGAATGCTCAGTGCCGCCAAGAATGTCCGCAACGCCATGCTCTTCAATGTACTGTCCTTCATGTCCGACAAGCTTCTGACCGTGGGCAATACCGTGGCAGCTCTGGATGAGCTGTATATCTGGCTGTCCAACCCTACCGCCATCGAGTACATCCGAAACTGCCTGAAGCGTGTACGGAAGAAGGAATCGGCGATGCTGCTGGCCAGTCAGAACCTGGAGGACTTCGATCAGGAGGGCGTCCGCGAGATGACCAAGCCCCTGTTCAGCATCCCGCCTCACCAGTTCCTGTTCAACGCCGGTTCTATCGACAAGCGGTCCTACATGGATATGCTCCAGCTGGAGGAGTCGGAATACAATCTAATCAAATTCCCGCAGCGCGGCGTCTGCCTGTACAAGTGTGGCAATGAACGATATCTGCTGGAGGTTCACGCCCCGGCCTACAAGGAGAAACTCTTCGGATCGGCAGGTGGTCGCTGATGGCGGTACCTGCGGCAATCGCAAAGGCCGCCGCCATGCTCCTCACCAATGAAAAGACTCGGAAAGGTGTGGGCTGGATTCTGGTAGCAGTCTTTTCACCGGTCATTCTTTTAATCGCCTTGCTCTGTTCCCTTGGCTCAGGCGGGGCGGAGCATAACAACTACTCGGTGGAGGCGTGCTTCTACGGAGCGGAATTTTCCACAGAAGTTCCGGCGGAGTTTCGATATCACATCGAGGAAATGCGCTCGGCCTTTTCTCTTCTGGATTCGGCGGTGTCCTCGGCCAACGGGCAGATGGACAGCGGCAACAGCCTTGACCCAATCAGAGTCAAGGCTGTTTTTTATGCCCTCTGCTTTGGGGAGGACGCTCCGTCCACACGGGCGGCGAACAGCTTCGTGGGGTGCTTCTACACCACCGAAACCCGAACACGAACCGTGGAAGTGACCCTGGCGGACGGGACAACAAGTACAGAGGAAGAAGAATACACCGTCGCGGTGCCGGTCTCTCTGTCCCAGGCCTACGCCAACCTGGAAGCCCATCTGGGCAGAGAGATCACGGAAGATGACAAGAGCAACATCGACCATATCTATACCATGATCGCAGGGAGCGCCGGGGGCGGCAGCTACAGCGGCGAGTATCTCAGAGGGGATGGGAGCAGGATAGAGCTGGATATCTCCGCCTTCACCGATCCAACCACCAAGAACGCCGCAGACCTTGTAACCTACGCCATCCACGCCTGGGAATCCGGCTGGGGCTATGTCTGGGGAACATACGGCAGTGTCCTCACCGATTCGCTCTTCGCCTACAAGCTGGAGCAGTACCCTGACGGTGTCGGCAGCTATGCGGACTTCATCCGTGCCAACTGGCTGGGAGGCAGAACCACAGACTGCGTGGGCCTGATCAAAGGGTACGGATGGCTCAATCCCGACACCATGACTATCGAGTATGGAACCAACGGGATGCCGGATCTTGGCGCCAACCAGATGTATTATAACGCCTCAGTATCCGGAACCATCGACACCATGCCGGATATCCCCGGCCTCGCTGTCTGGCATGACGGCCACATTGGCGTGTACATCGGTGACGGTTATGTGATTGAAGCTATGAATACCAAAAAAGGTGTGGTGAAAACAAAGCTGGAGGGTCGGGGCTGGACCCACTGGCTGCAGATCAAATACATCAACTACGACTGAGAAAGGAAGTGCCAATGAAGCAAGTGAACCTGACCATCACCTTCGACGAGGAGAAGCTCTCTGCGCTCAAACGCTATATGGGCAAGAAGGAGCTTGACCTGGACCGTGAGATGACGGATGCGCTGGTGAAGCTCTATGAAAAATATGTGCCCGCCCCCGTGCGGGAGTATATCGATGAGAGCGATGTAAGCGCCGCCGCTCCGAGCAAGTCTCGGCGCAGCCCGAGAGCCGCCGCACCGAAGCCTGACCAGGAACCGGAGGTGATCCAGTGAACAAAGATGAGATCGCCTTGGATTACAAGAAAGAGCTGAAGAAGCGGATCAGCGCCGACTATGAGCGCCGGGTCAAGCAGTGGATGGCAGCCGATCCCTCTCAGCTGATCGATGCCGCTGAGGAGATCACCGCCGCACGGTTGATCCGTGACAATATCGAGGACGCCATCAATGAGGAGGACGCCAGATTTCTGCTGGGGCTGGACGAGCCGCTGGATGAGCTGGCAGACCGCTGGATTGCGGAGAATGGTCTGGATGCCTCCCATGGTGAGGAGCTGCTCCACTGCGTCTGGACGCTTCGGGAGGAACTGTCTGATGACGCAGGCACACGCACGGTTCGTGATTTCCTGGCCACCCATGTTGGCGGCATCTTTTCCCTGATGACCCCGTGCGGCTTCGTGCCTCTGACCGCAGCCCAGGCGGAAGGACTGATGAGCGGCCAAAGTGCCGCGGCGCATCCCGGCGTGCCCGGTATCACGATGTCGCTCTCTGCCGATGAGCTTCTCAGTCAGACGGTCAACAGCGCCAACTACGCAAACGGCGTGTGGCATCTCCTGACCGAGTACCCTGAGATGAAGCAGTGCGGGCCGGAAATGGGAGGAATGCAATGAGGGGCCGTGAGATCACACTCTGGCTCGATGAGCGATGGTACGACGCTCTGAGCAAACAACTGAAGGGGGAAACACTGGAGGAGCATCTGGAGAATGTCCTTGATGAAATGTGCAACCAGCTTCCTCAGCGGGAGTACGAGCGCATCAGCCATGAGCTCTGGGCGGAGCAGCAGGCGGAGAAGGAGGCTCGGGAGGCCGCACGGCGCTTCGCTGTCTTTCATGTCACGGAGAGCGGCAGCTCCGATTATATTTTGGCCGAGGAAAATCTTGAGCTGCTCCGGGTCGCCTGCCGTCTGCGCAGCTACATCCGCAAGCCGCCCGACGAAGCGCCCCACCGCTTTGTTGAAACGCTGCCGCGCACCCAGCGGATCTATCAGGTGGAGTTCGACTCCTATGTGTCGGAGCGGCTGGACAACACCGGTCGGGTGGTGGGTGTCTACGACATCGACCTCGACAACGGAGATATGGAGGCCGTCAACATCATGGATGGCTGGAAGCGGTTCAGAATCCGGGATGTGAGCACCGCCGCCTACTTCGCCATGAAGAAAGGCAACGCTGCGCCGGATGAAAGATGGCGGATCTTCCTGGACCGTCTGGAGGAGAGAACGCTCATCCAAGAGCCGGAACCGGAATACCTCACCGGCAGTCGGCGGCTCTGCGCCGAGGACATCTCCTTCGCCGAGGACATTATTCAGAACGACAACCTGCTGGAGTTCTACATGGAAGTATCATTCAATGCGGATGAAGTGTTCGGTACCGATGTCTGCACCTCCGAAAATGACGACTGGCTGAACATCTATGCCAACTACGATCTGGATGCCCGTCGTGTCTGTGACACGCTGGAGGTGTATCTGCAGCGTGGCAACGGCGACGAGGAGGCATTCAAGTACCGGCTCTGCGCCGAGGAGCAGGCTCTGCTCCTCCTCAAGATGAACACCTACTGTCAGGAGCACTGGGGCCAGAGTCTGGAGGAGTGCAGTGCAGACTATCTGGCGGAGCAGAGTCAGGAGTCCCCGGAGATGCAGATGTAGCCCCCGTTGCCCCCTGTGAGCCGCTGTGTGCGGCTTTCAGCGGGTAGCCGACCGTGTACCCCACCCCGGAGAAACAGGCGGGATTTGGGCCGCTTTCCAAGAGGGCGGAAAGCTGACGAAAGCGAAGCAGGAGAAAGAGCCGGAGACAATGCCGCCCCCGGCTCTCCCACTTCTGCCCGCAGTGCGGGCAGTTTCCGGCTTTTCGCAGCGGGGACAATTCGGCGGGTGGAAAGAGCTGCTGGACCCTATGATGCGGAAAAGCTCCGCTGTGGCAAGGGTTTTCAGCGGGGACTTGACGAAAAAAGGAGTGGTTTTACTGAAGTCCGAAAGCAGAAAAACGAAGAAGGGGTTTTGGATCTCTGAGGATCTGGACGAGAAGGTAGACATCTACCTGCGCCTCGACAACTGCGCCAGCCGGAGTGAATTCGTGGAGAATGCGCTCCGGTTTTACATCGGCTATCTGAACACGAAGAACGCCGGCGCCTTCCTGCCCGAAGCACTCTCCGCCATGCTCACCGGCACTCTGGACAATTTTGCCGGACGCATGGGCTCGCTCCTGTTCAAGCAGGGTGTGGATCTCAATGTGCTGGGGCAGATCATCGCCTACGACACCGACATCGACGAAGGCGAATACCAGCGTCTGCGGGGACGCGCCATCCGGGATATGAAGCGCACCAACGGACGTATCTCGTTCAAGGATGCGCTGGACTTCCAGAAGTCGGTGTAACCCATGGCGAAGCTCGTACAGAAAAGCGGCTACATCAAATCCGAAAAGGCCGGCGGGTACATGAAATACATTGCCACCCGCGAGGGTGTGGAGAAGCTGACCGGCAACGGTCCCGTCACCAAGGGACAACAGGAGCTGATCCAAAAGCTCCTGCATGATTTCCCTGATGCCGTGGAGCTGTTCGAGTATGAGGATTACCGTAAGACGCCTACCCTTGGTACCGCATCAGCCTTCATCACCATGGCGCTGGATGCAAACCTCCACGAAATAAATTCTGAGAGCGGATACCTGTCCTACATTGCCACCCGCCCCCGTGTGGAGCGCCGCGGGGCCCATGGCCTGTTCAGCTCCGCCGCCGCAGTCGACCTTGACGCGGCCATGTCCGAGCTGGAAGCTCACGACGGAAATGTGTGGACCATCATCTACTCCCTGCGCCGTGAGGATGCTGCCCGGCTGGGGTACGACAATGCGGACGCATGGCGCGGCCTGCTCATGATGCACGCACAGGATCTGGCCAAGGCCATGAAGATACCGGCTGATCACTTCCGCTGGTATGCGGCTTTCCACAATGAGGGGCATCACCCCCACATCCATATGATGGTCTGGTCAGATGATCCGAAGGAGGGCTTCCTGACCAGGGACGGTATTGCGGCCATGCGCTCCAAGCTGACCAACACCATCTTCCGGGATGAGATGATCCAGATCTACGAGCGGAAGGATGTTGCCTATAAAGAGCTGATCGAAGCGGCGCAGGATACCATGCGGGAGATGATTCAGAAGATGGAGCATCAGCTCTGCGACAACCCCGTCATCGAGGAACAGATGCGCCAGCTGGTGCAGGCGCTGGAAACCACCACCGGGAAGAAGCAGTATGGCTATCTGAAGAAACCGCTCAAAGCATTGGTGGACACCATCGTGGATGAGCTGGCCCAGCAGCCGGAAGTGGCGAAGTGCTATGAAACCTGGAATCAGATCCGGGATGAGCTGAACGAGTGCTATGGCAGCCGCACACCGCGGCAGCAGCTCCCGCTCTCGCAGCAGAAAGAGTTCCGCCGGATCAAAAACGATATTATCCGGGAGGCCGAGAACATCCGCCTCGGCCTCCCGACTTTTGAAGATGAGAAGATGCAAGATGAGCCGGAAGCGGCACATGAGGAGCAGCAATCCAACAGCGTATATGAACAGGCTCGACGCTATCGTGCCGCCAAAACGGTCCTGCAGGATGTCTATGCGCTGGACGAAGAACACGCCGAAGCCGTCCGGGCGCTGGAACAGCTCTGGGCGGAAGGATACACGATGGCGGCGCATCAGCTGGGAAAGTTCTACCGGGATGACCTCTCCACCATGCGGGATCATGAAAAAGCGGAGCGGTGGTTTCGCTTGTCCGCAGAGGCCGAAAATGACTTTTCGGAATACGCACTCGGGAAGCTCCTGCTCTCTCAAAAGCGTACCGGGGAGGCAGTGCGCTGGCTGGATAAGGCCGCCCGGCATGGGAATCCGTTTGCCCAATACCGCCTTGGAAAGCTCTGTCTCACCGGCGAGTCCGTAAAGAAGGATGTGAGAAAAGCTCTGGAGTACCTGACTGCCGCCGCCAGACAAGGAAACCCGTTTGCTCAGTACACACTTGGCAAGCTGTATCTCCTGGGCCGGGATGTGGAACAGGATCGGGAGCAGGCCAGGGATTGGTTCACCCGCTCCGCCGCCCAGGGCAATGAATACGCCCAATTTTTTCTTGACCGCTTTGACCAGTTTCGAGATCCGTCCGTCATGCTGGCGGCAACCAAACTGCTCCACCACATGGGCAGGATCTTCCGGGACAATTCCATGCCGCCTCGCAATCCGGCAGGGATTCGCATCGATTCCAAACGGCGCAAGCGGCTGACGGAAAAGCGGATGGCCATGGGCCACAAGGCGGATGATCATGAGGAGCAGGTATCCTATCAGCAGACCATGTAACAGGAGGAACCTATGTCGACCTATATTCATTTCACAGATGAACAAAAGCAGCGAGCCGCCTCCGTTGATCTGGAGGAGTTTCTTCGCTGCCGTGGCGAAAAGCTCCTTACCTCCGGCAGAGAGAAACGGCTTGCCCGAGACCATAGCGTCACCATCCGCGGCAACGAGTGGTACGATCATGCCGAGGAGCGGGGCGGTCACGCTGTCAGCTTCGTGCAGCGGTTTTATCACCTCAGCTATCCAGAGGCGGTGACCATGCTTCTGGGGGGTGAGATGGGAACGGTCTATCCCTCTGCCCAAGAACGGGTTGAGGAGCCGCCGAAACCCTTTGTCCTTCCGCCGGCCAATTCCAATATGCGCCGGGTCTATGCCTATCTGGTCAAGCACCGGAATATCGACCGGAGCGTTGTGGCGCACTTTGCCAGAGAGAAGCTGCTGTATGAAGATGCCGATTACCACAATGCGGTTTTCGTGGGTACGGATGAAGATGGCGTCCCCCGCCATGCCCACAAGCGCAGCGCCAACAGCTTCGGCAAAGCCTTCCGGCTCAATGTGGAGGGCTGCGATCCCCGCCACAGCTTCCACCATATCGGCACAGATGGGAGCCTCTATGTGTTCGAAGCTCCCATCGATATGCTCTCCTACATCACGCTCCATCCGGAGAACTGGCAAAGCCACAGCTATGTGGCCTGCTGCGGCACCTCCATTCAGCCAGTGCTGAAGCTGCTGGAGCGGCAGCCGCAAATCAATACGGTCCTGCTCTGCCTCGACAATGACGAGGCTGGTCACCTGGCCAGCCGGCGCATGAAGGAACAGCTGGCAGAGAGGTACACGGTGGAAAGGCTCATTCCCGCACACAAAGATTGGAATGATGATCTGACCGCTGAGGAACCGTCCTTCACACAAGTCATGCAGTAAATAACAACAACGCACACCACTTCCTGTTCGCCCGAAGTAGGCCGTAATAAGAGTGATGTGCGCATTCAGAAGTATGGAACCGAGCAGGAAGTGGTGTGCCCTGAAAGGGGTTAACCATGCCACACCAAGTCCTGATTTTGTTAGCGGCCGGCGGGCTGATGTTCCTGGTCATCGGCTGCCTGGCAGCCTTGTCTCACTACTATACCCTAAGCGGGATCAAATCCAAAACGGTCGGCGACGGCCAGCACGGCACCGCGAGATGGGCCACAGCCAAAGAGATCCGGCAGACCTATGCCCATGTCCCCTTCGAGGTGAAGAAATGGCGCAGCGGCCAGAACCTGCCCACGGAGCAGGGGCTGGTGCTGGGGTGCAAGGGTAAGAAAGGCGAACTAACCGCCCTCGTGGACAGCGATGACATCCACTGCCTGATGATCGGCGCTTCCGGTATCGGCAAGACCGCCTATTTTCTCTATCCCAATTTGGAGTACGCCTGCGCCAGCGGCATGAGCTGGCTGGCGTTGGACAGCAAGGGCGACCTCGCCCGCAACTACGGTGCCATCGCTAAGAACTGCTATGGGTATCAGAATGTGGCCGTGATCGACCTGCGAAATCCCACCCGCTCCGACGGAAACAATCTGCTGACGCTGGTCAACCGGTATATGGACATTGCCCGGAATGACCCGAACAATCTTGCGGCCCGGGCCAAGGCCGAGAAATACGCCAAAATCCTGTCCAAGACCATCGTCAATCCAGACGGCGATGACAGCAACCGCGGCCAGAACGCTTTCTTCTACGATGCGGCGGAAGGGCTTCTCACCTCGGTCATCCTGATGCTGGCCGAGTTCCTGCCGCCTGATAAAGACCACCCCCAGGAGCGCCGGCATATCGTCTCCGTGTTCAAGCTGGTACAGGATCTTCTGGAGCCCAGCCGGGTCAAAGGCAAGAGCCACTTCCAACTCCTGATGGCAAAACTGCCGCCGGACCACAAGGCGCGGTGGTTTGCCGGCGCCGCCCTCAACAGCGCCGAGCAGGCAATGGCCTCCGTCATGTCCACCGTGCTGTCCCGCTTGAATGCCTTTCTGGACAGCGAGCTGGAGCAGATCCTGTGCTTCGACAGCGCCATTGACGCTGAGAAGTTTGCTTCGGAGAAGTCTGCCATCTTCCTGATCCTGCCGGAAGAAGACACAACCAAGAACTTCATGGCCGGTCTCATGATCCAGAACCTGAGCCGGGAGCTGTTCGCTGTGGCCGATGAGAACGGCGGCAAGCTGAAAAACCGGGTGGTGCTTTTCTGTGACGAATTCGGCACCATGCCCCCGTTTGATATACTGCCCCTTTTCTCCGCTGGACGCTCTCGCCGGTTAACGCTCGTGCCGATCATCCAGTCCTTAGCGCAGCTCGAAAAAAACTACGGGAAAGAGGGCTGCGAGATCATTCAGGACAACTGCCAGGACACCATCTTCGGCGGCTTTGCACCCAACAGCCAGACCGCCGAAGTGCTGTCCAAAGCCCTGGGCAGCCGCACCGTCCTCTCCGGCTCGGTGAGCCGTGGCAAGAACGATCCCAGCCAGAGCCTGCAGATGATGGAGCGCGCCCTGCTGACGCCCGACGAGCTGAAATCCATTCCCAAGGGCAGCTTTATCGTCATGAAAACCGGCACTCATCCCATGCGGACCCGGCTCCAACTCTTCTTAAACTGGGGCATTACCTTCGGGGAGCCGTATGTGGTGCCGGAGAGAGCCAACCGAGCGGTGGCCTATGCCAACCGGGTGGATCTGGAGCGGAATCTTCCGCAGCTCAGTGAGCCGGAGGAGATGGACGAAAGCCGCGGCTATGCGGTATCCAGCCGGGGCGGCATCGCCCATGCTCCGGCTCAGGAGAGGGCTGTAAAAAGAGGAAAGCAAATGAAGACATTCGGAGAGGAGGAACGATGAGTTACTTCGGAACGATTTACGCCGACACTGAGCTTCCCTCCAGGGCGAAGGCGGTCTATATGTACCTGCGGGATCGCTCCGATGCCGAGGGAAAGTGCTGGCCGGGCATTAAGACCATTGCCTCGGACATGAAGCTGTCCCGCTCCACGGTCAAGCGGGCGCTGCACGATCTGGAGCAGCACGGCTATCTGAAAAAGGCTTCCCGGCACAGGGCAAACGGGAGCAGCACATCAAATTTGTATATTATCCTGTAAGGAGTAGGTTTTTCAAATGGATGGTCACTTCATTACCTTAACGAAACGGAATGCTTCGTCTGGCCCCTCAGAGTCATTACCATCCATTGGCATCTGCGAATCTGCATGATGTGCCGTAAAAAACTCCACGATGTGAAAGCCGCATTTATTGACATAGAAATGAATATTTCTTTTTTCAAAGTATGGTGTATAGGTTTCCCATACAACTGTTTCTGGATGAAGTGCCTCCACGGCCTGCCACGCTTCATAACCAATACCTTGGCTGTGCATCATTGGAGAAGTAAATAGGATCTCCAGATGGTTGTGTCCCGTCATGTGGTCGATTTTTAGAATCACTCCGCCGACCTTTTTTCCGTCGACTACAATGCGATAAGTCTCGTTGTCTGCTGCATCAATACACTGCTCAATCGTTTTGCGGGAAATAATCTCACCATCGCAGTTTAAGTGGTCATCCCTTTTCCCAAATTCCAACAGCGCCCCATATTTGAATGCCCATTGATTATCTAAAATGAATTGTTCTCGATCTTCTTCTGAAAATGGGATGAGTCGGACTCTTTTCGTATTCATTCTGTGTAGCCTCCTTAAAATCTAAAATAAAAAAGCTCGGCTATTACACAAATGTAATAACCGAGCTCACTCGACATCTTATCTGACAGGCGGCCTGCAAGCATTTTGCTTACGATCCCCTACACTACGGTGTACTGTCCTCCGATGATTTGCCTTCATTATAAGTAAAAATATGCAAAATTGCAAGCGCCATAATACTGATCCCACGCCAGGGGAGAGATGCGCATATTTGCTGAACCCAGGGGTGGTTCATTGTGAACCACCCAGAAGGACTCACTCTAACGGAGCTTTAGATCAGAGAAAAGATATCCATGTGAAAGAAACTGGCGGTAGAATTACGGTTCATCGACATCCAGGCAGTATCCGACTTCCCGCACGGAGCGAATGTAGAACGGGGCATCTGGATTAGCCCGATACAGCTTCTCGCGCAGGTTGCAGATATGAAAACCTATCGTATTGTTTTCGTTTCCTGTAGTGAAATCGCCCCAGACCTGTTCGTAAATCTGTGCGTAGGTCA
>NZ_NFJU01000079.1 GCF_002160025.1 Anaeromassilibacillus sp. An200 | reverse complement strand
CCGTGGAGGGGTAGCGTACCGCCTTTTCTTGTGGGGGTTTCCAAAGGGGGCAACGCCCCCATTTGGCACACGACTTTGCGAAGCAAAGTGTAGTGTGTTATACGCTCTGCCGGCGTTGCCGTGAAAATGCCGTTGCCGCCGGGGAGGGCAAGGGCATTTGACGCGGCAGGAAAGCAGGGCTTTGTTTGGGGCTGGTAAGCCGGAAACAAAGGGCTGATTTCAGCAGCAGACAGGGCGTATTATGAAAGCCCCCGTCCCTCGTCCTCCGCCCCCGGCCTATGGGACAAAAAGTCCCAAAGCTCTGGACACCGTGACCAGATGTGTGGCCACACTCCGGGAAAAGTAGCAGGACGGCAGGAAACCGTCAAGGCTGAAATGAATGGGCTGACGCCCGGCCTTGACCGTTCCCCGCCGCCCCGCTGGATGGGTGGACAAGGTGGCCAATCCCTAAAAGTGTTTGGCCGCACTCGTTCATTTTGGGGCCTTTCTTCTCCCAAAATTGAAATGGGCGGGAAAGCCCTAAAATGGCTTTCCCGCCTTGATTACCCATTAGCAAAGACGGGCGAGACTGTCAACGGCGGCGCTGAAAGCGCCGTTCATCTTGACCGTTGACTGGCTCGCCTGGCTTTGCTACTGCCCGTAAGAGATGGAAAAACAAGATGGAAAACAAGGTTAAAAATGGTTGACAAGTCTATCGGATGTGTGTTATACTGTGCGACAGTTTGAGATTGGAAGGAGGCTTACGTGTGTTAATTTGTGTACGCTAATAAGCAATAAAAAGTAGAAGTACCTTTCCACATGATGGTGGGCTTTTTTTGCGTGCGTATGCAAAGGAACACGTAGGTTTGACACGAGCAGTCTTTGAACTGTATCGTGGTGTTTTTTCGTGCTTTGTTGTTATGCAGGCGTCTGCCCTCTCTGTGGGACAACGCCTGCTTTTTATTGCAGAAACAAAGGAACAATGCAATAAAAAAGGAGGTTCGCATTATGACCCAAAACAACAATTCATGGAGAAAAACTTATTTTACACTTCTTGCCGGACAAGCAATATCCTTTATTAGCAGCGGTATTTTGCAAATGGCCATTATCTTTTATTTGGTTGCGAAAACTAATTCTGCAATCATATTGACGGCGGCAACACTGATTGGATTTTTGCCGCAAGCCTGTTTAGGCCCGTTTGCAGGTGCTTTTGTTGACCGGCACAGCCGTAAAAGCGTAATGATTGGTGCGGATTTGATAATTGCCGCCGCTGGCGGTATTCTGGCGCTGGTGGCGTTTTACATGGAATTGCCCGTATGGTCTATTATGGTTGTCCTGTTAATCCGAAGTGCGGGAACTGCTTTTCATTCTCCAGCATTCAGCGCAGCAACACCTATGATTGTGCCAAAAGAGGAACTTACAAAATGCGCTGGTTACACGCAGACCATGCAAGCAGTAAGTGCGATTATCAGTCCAGCTGCCGCAGCGTTTTTATATGCTGTTTGGCCTCTTAATGCAATTATATTGTTAGATATTGTGGGTGCAATCCTTGCCTGTGTGACTGTTGCGATTTCGTCCATACCAACGCCTGAACTATGTCCAGAAACGAAAAGACAACAGTTTTTACAGGATATGAAAGAGGGGTATGTGGTATTAAAGCAAAACAGGGGCCTCTTTGCTCTGCTCTGGATTGGTGTAATTTATATGTTCTTTTATATGCCAATCAGTACGCTTTTTCCTCTCATCTGTATGTCATACTTCAAAGGAACACCGGCCCATGCCTCTGCCGCTGAAATTGCTTTTGCGGTTGGTATGCTGCTTGGCGGAGTCATTCTGAGCATTTGGGGCGGTTTTAAGAAACGGCGGTACACCATCGGTCTTTCCGTTCTCCTGATGGGCGTTAGCAATATGCTCTCCGGGCTTTTGCCGCCAGACGCATTTCTTGTCTTTGTTGTGTGCTGTACTGTTATGGGAATTTCCGCTCCATTTTACGGTGTGCAAAATGCGATTTTTCAAGAAACGGTCAAACCAGAATATCTGGGGAGAGTTTTTTCTCTACTGACAAGCGCCGCTTCCCTCGCCATGCCGTTTGGCCTTGTCATTTCCGGGCCTCTGGCGGAGCGGCTGGGAGTTGAGAAATGGTTTGTCATTTGCGGAATTGGCATTATCATCGTTGCGCTTGCCGTATTTTTACTACCCGGTTTGAGAGAGATTGACAATACGCAATAATCAACTGCACCTTTTTCTATTACTAAACAAAATGCCTGGATGGTGGTTCTGAAAAACCAGAACCGCCGTTCAGGCATTTTTTATCTTCGTCCTCTCTGCGGTTTTGGATTCTTCAGCAAGTCGGATTTTTCCGCAATCTTTTTCAGCCACTTCCGTTCTTCTACTGACAGCTTCCTAAAATTCAGCTTGAGCCGTTTGCAGATAAACGCCAAGTACGCTTGTTCCGTGTCGCTGTCCTGGCTGACGATTTCACCAGCAGTTTCCAGCATTTCTTTTAGCGGGTTATCCTCTGGGACGCTGAAAAAATCGTCCTTGTGTGTTTCCCGCAGAGCAAGGGCAATCCCGTTTATGTCCCGTTGTATCACATAGCGGCAAAACTCGTCCTCATCAATATGGGCGGTGATAAGCTGTCTTAACTGCGTATCACTCATGCCAGGATTATGCTTTTTTATAACAGTTGCGCTCATCGTGTCCACTATGGCGTTTGCACCCTGCGCCTGTTTCAGTGCCGTTCCGTTCACATAGATTTCAAGGTCAGCCATCAGCCGGGGGAAATCCGGGTGCGCCGCCAGCTCACACAGCAGGGTATTGTCTATCCTCCCGCTTTTCAGCAGGTCAATCATTTCATCACTCAAACGCAGGTCTGCAAGATCGGCGTTTGGGTGATTTTTCATTTCAGACAGCCCCAGCAGATAATCAGCGGTCACACCGTAAAACTTCGCCAGCCGGATAAGGGCATAGTGGCTGATGTCCTTGAAGTCTTCCGTTTCGTAACTGCCCAGCGCAGACTTGGAAAGCCCGGTCTGCTCCGCAAGCTGCCCCAGCGTCAAGCCACGCTCCACACGTAGGTCTTTTAATCGCTCTTGTATGGATAAAGACATATTCACCCTCCTTGCTAGCTCAACGAAAGAGAAGCCGTTATGCTATGTACTATGCTCATAGCATAACGGCATAGGCATTTACAGTTTTATTTTACCATTTGCTACATCTTCACGAAATTTATCAACAAGCTTCGCTGTCAGCTTGGATTTACCGTAGTGTTCAAGTACAAAAGTACGATAACTTTTTCCATCTACAAGCACATCACTTTTTCTGGTCAACAACCAATTTCCGTTACCTCCTCCCTGTTCTCTAATATTCCAGTCTTTCCCATATCTTTTATAGATTTCATCTTTTTTACCTTGAACAGACATTGATTCGCTTGGAATATAAACAATTTGCATAATAGCTCCTCCTTTATTTTGTGCAAGAAGACCAGAAACCTGAATTTGTCTTTTATCTTTTTTTGATTATATCACAAATCCGAGAGCGTGGAAATAGGGAGTTTTTCAGGCTGATTTCCTACCTCTTGGATATACGGCACAGGCGGTCAAAAAGGTGTAGACTTGGGATAGTTCATCGATGGACAAGCACCTTGGAAACAGAACACGCCAAAGAAAACGGAGGGACGCATGAGCAAAAGACCCTATCAACACCTGCCGCCGCTGGAACACAGGCCGGACGGCTCCCCCTACCGCATAACCCCGCCCCAGAAGAGACGAGCCAGCGGCCTGATACGCCGGGAGTGCTGCAACTGCGAGGACGGAAACTGCCTTGCGCTGGACGATGGCGACACCTGCGCCTGTCCGCAGATGATTTCGTTCTCCGTCTGCTGCAAGTGGTTCCGCTGGGCGGTCTTGCCGCTGGACAGGACGCTGGAAGCGGAGATTTACCGGGACAGGGACTTGAAACGCTGTGCGGAGTGCGGCGGTGTGTTCGTCCCGAAGTCCAACCGGGGCAAATACTGCCCGGACTGCGCCGCCAGAGTTCACAGGCGGCAGAAAACAGAAAGTGAACGGAAAAGGAGGTCTGCTGTGGACAGTTAAGAGCGGGAAAAGCCTTGATTTGCAAGGCTCCGCAAGCCCTCAACCGGGGCGGCTGGTATCATTTATCATTCGCCCCGGAAAACGGGCCTCTAACCGTCCACAAAACACGCTATGACAAACACGATTTATATTCACCAGCCGGAAAAGGCGTTCAGTTTCACCCGGCTCCCCAATTTCCTTTTTGAAGCACCCACATTCCAGCCCTTGAGCAACGAAGCGAAGGTGCTGTATGCCTTTGTCCTGCGCCGGGCGGAGTTGTCCCGGAAGAACGGCTGGGCGGACGAGTACGGGCGGGTCTACCTGTACTACCCCATCTGCGAGGTGGTCGCTTTGCTCCGCTGCGGGCGGCAGAAAGCGGTCAACACCCTGCGGGAGTTGCAGTATGCGGGGCTGGTGGAAATCCAGAAACAGGGCTGTGGAAAACCCAACCGCATTTACCCGAAATCCTATGAAGCGGTTCCAAACACCGACTTCAAGAAATCCGGTTATGGTACGCCGGAGGGCTGAAAACCGTACTTGGCGAGTACGAAAATCAATCCTCTTGAAGTACGGAAATCTGACGGTATATAGAAATACAAAGATTAAAAAGATTTATTTATATTCTATCCATTCCAATCCTATCCGAGCTAATTTCTGCGGGATTTTCCCTGTGGAAAACCCCGGATAGGAAAGGAATGGGGAAAGGAGCAGAATGGCACAACACGCAATTTTGCGGTTTGAGAAGCACAAGGGCAACCCGGCAAGGCCGCTGGAAGCCCATCACGAAAGACAGAAAGAACAATACGCCAGCAACCCCGACATTGACACAAGCCGGAGCAAGTACAACTTTCATATCGTCAAGCCAGAGGGCAGGTACTATCATTTCATTCAAAACCGCATTGAACAGGCCGGGTGCCGAACCCGCAAGGACAGCACACGGTTTGTCGATACGCTGGTAACTGCCAGCCCGGAGTTTTTCAAGGGGAAATCCCCAAAGGAGATACAGGCGTTTTTCCAGAGGGCGGCGGACTTCCTCATTGGCCGGGTAGGACGGGAAAATATCGTGTCGGCGGTGGTACACATGGACGAGAAAACGCCCCACCTGCATTTGACCTTTGTTCCGCTGACAAAGGACAACCGCCTGTGTGCAAAGGAGATTATCGGCAACCGGGCAAACCTGACGAAGTGGCAGGACGATTTTCACGCCTATATGGTGGAGAAATATCCTGACTTGGAGCGTGGGGAGAGCGCCAGCAGGACAGGCCGGAAGCATATCCCCACCCGGCTTTTCAAACAGGCGGTTTCCCTCTCCCGGCAGGCAAGAGCCATTGAAGCCACACTGGACGGCATTAACCCGCTGAACGCCGGAAAGAAAAAAGAGGAAGCCCTCTCCATGCTGAAAAAGTGGTTCCCGCAGATGGAGAATTTCTCCGGGCAGTTGAAAAAGTACAAGGTCACAATCAATGACCTGCTGGCGGAGAATGAGAAGTTGGAAGCAAGGGCAAAGGCCAGCGAAAAAGGAAAGATGAAAGATACGATGGAACGGGCAAAGCTGAAAAGCGAACTGGACAATTTACAGCGGCTGGTTGACCGTATCCCGCCGGATATACTGGCGGAACTGAAACGTCAGCAGCGGCACACGGTAAAGGAAAGGTGATAGATATAAGCAGAAATTTTCGCCGCCTCTGTGCGGCATTGTACCTTGCTACGAAAATAAGTAGCGAGGGCGTGTACCTTGACAAACAGGTTTTCAATGCCTCATGAAAAACCATCGCAGCACAAAAAGCGGCAGGCCAAAACCTGTC
>NZ_NFJU01000078.1 GCF_002160025.1 Anaeromassilibacillus sp. An200 | reverse complement strand
TTTGGGTGTCACTCTGTTTTTCACCATTATTGGGGCAATGCTATATCGAAAAAAAGATTGGGCATGAGTTTTCTAAAATAGCAAATCCAGCCGAGCCAGTCAACGGTCAGGATAAACGGGCATACGCCCGCCGTTGACAGCCCCGTCTGTCTTTGCTGGTAGGCAATCAAGGGGCGACAGCAAGGAGTGCTGCCGCCCCGCACTATTATCAGAGAGGGGGAATTTCCATGACCGAAAATGAAGCCTATAAAGTGCATATCCAGTACACATTCAATGCCTTTTGCAAGATTGTCATTCGTCATGCAGCCATAGATAAAATTTTGAAGTTGCGCCGGAGGTGGGAACGGGAAGTTTCCCTTGATTATCTGATGAGCGAAAAGTTTGTCCAGCTTTCCGAGCCGGAGCAGCTTGAAGAATATCTTTTTACCGCCTGCGGTCAGACCGCCGTTCTGTACCATGCGGAACTTGCCGCCGCCCTTGCCCTCTTGCCGGAGCAGACGCAGGAAGAAATTTTCCGTTACTACTTCCTGCGCCAGCCGCAGCGAGTGATCGGCGTACATATCGGCCGGACACGCAGCACAGCGGGGCGGCATATCCAGCTTGCCTTGCAGTGGCTACGGCGGTTTATGGAGGGCAAAGACCATGAGTAAACTTCTCCCCTATGAAACAATCGTCAAAGCCCATGAGGGCGACCCGGACGCAGTAAACGCCGTTCTGTCCCATTACGCCGGATATATCCGATATTTTTCTAAAGTGAACGGTCAAGTAAATACCGAGGTTGAGGAATATGTGAAGCAGCAGCTAATTGCCGCGTTGTTCAAGTTTCGATTTGACCGATAAGCCCCAAAACTGAATACCAGCCGCCACCGGCGGCCAGCGAAAGCAGTAAGTCTGAAAAAGATTTGCTGCTTTTTTTGTTGTCTATTTGGCATTTTTGAAATTTGTCCGTATTAAGAAGCAAAGAGAAAATTTCCAGTATTTCCATCATTTTTGCCTTTGCTGGTGTTGTAGGGAGTGAAAGGAAAAATTTTCTGCTCCGCCGGTTGCCAAAATCCTGTTTCCCGGATTACTAAGGCAAAAGAAAATTTGAAAAAATCCCCGGACAGCGGGTAGCTGGCGGCCTTTCAAATGTATCTTTGACGAAAGAAAAAAGGCCGCGCACAGCGGGCTGAAAGCCCCGCCCCGTTCGCTCTATGTACGGAAAAACCCAAACAGGGGCAGTCTGCGGCAGTCTTAGAGCAAGTTTCTACCACGGTGCCAAAATCCGCAATTCTGCGGTTTTTGCCCCTCGCGGGAAACTTGTTGGGGAGTGCCTTCCCCAAACCCTGCTTTGCGGCTTGCGCCGCAAAAAAGATTTCCGTCCGGCGAAAAGTTTTTCTCCCTTTCGCCCCAGGCGCGCCCGGGGGTTCCCACTTCATTCTACTGCGAAGCGGCTGCGATTGCAACCGGCCCTTCCGGGAAGGCGGCAATACAAAATCGGAGACCCGTTTTTGTGTAAGATAACAAAACATAATAAAATCTCATTTTATACTTGACAAAATATATCCAAATTGATATGCTGGGATCACATCATTCCCGCAGAAGGAGGAAGGCGCCCATGGTCATCAACAAAGAAACCGACTACGCCCTTCGCATTTTGCGGGCCCTGACCGACGGGGAGCTGCACACGGCAGGGCAGCTGTCTCAGGAGGAGCTTCTTCCCCAGGCCTTCACTTACAAGATTCTGAAAAAGCTGGAACGGGCCGGGCTGGTAGAGGTGGTTCGCGGCGTGGCTGGGGGCTGCCGCCTGGCGGCGGCCGCCGACCTGGAAAAAACCAGCCTGTACGACCTGATGGCCGTCATGGAAGAAAGCAGCAGCCTCACCGCCTGCATGGACCCCCAATTTCAGTGCCCCTGGCGCGGCCGCCATGGGGGCTGCGCGGTACACGGGAACCTGATGAGGATCCAGGAAAAGCTGGACCAGGAGCTGAAAGGGCACAGCCTGCGGGAGATTCTTGCAGAGCCCTGAAGCGGCCCGCTTTTTCTTTTTCTGCAAAACTGGAGGAAATTAATCAAGATTAAAGGAGGTACTATCATGTTATTCCAAACCACCCCTGCCCAGGAAGAGCTGCGGGCCAAAATCCGTGCCTTTGCGGAGGAAGAAATCAAACCCATTGCATTTCAGCTGGACCAGAACAACGAGTTCCCCGACGAGGCGGTGCGCAAGCTGGGGGAATTGGGCCTGATGGGCATCCCCTACCCGCAGGAATACGGCGGCGCCGGGCTGGACGCCCTGAGCTACGCCATTGCCGTGGAGGAGCTTTCCCGGGTAGACGGCGGCGCGGGCGTTATTTTATCCGCCCATGTGTCCCTGGGCTCCTGGCCGATTTTCGCCTTCGGCACAGAGGAGCAGAAGCAGAAGTACCTGGCGCCCCTGGCCAGGGGCGAAAAAATAGGCGCTTTCGGCCTGACCGAGCCGAACGCCGGTTCTGACGCAGGCGGAACCGAGACCACCGCCGTGCGGAAGGGCGACCACTACGTGCTCAACGGAGGCAAGATTTTCATTACCAACGCCCCGAAGGCCGACGTCTATGTGGTGTTCGCCGTCACAACGCCGGACATCGGCACCAAGGGGATCAGCGCCTTTATTGTGGAAAAGGGCTGGAAGGGCTTCTATTTCGGCGACCATTACGACAAAATGGGCATCCGCTCTTCCTCCACCGCCGAGCTTATTTTTGACAACGTGGAGGTTCCCAAAGAAAACCTGCTGGGCAAGGAGGGCGACGGCTTCAAAATTGCCATGGCTACCCTGGACGGGGGCCGCATCGGCATTGCCGCCCAGGCTCTGGGCATTGCCCAGGGGGCTTATGAGAACGCCCTGGAGTACGCGAAGGAGAGAATCCAGTTCGGCAAGCCCATCGGCTTCCAGCAGACCATCTCGTTCAAGCTGACAGACATGGCCACCAAGCTGCGGTGCGCCCGGTTCCTGGTGTATTCTGCCGCAGAGCTGAAGGAGCACCACGCCCCCTACGGCATGGAGTCTGCCATGGCAAAAATGTACGCCTCTGACATAGCGCTGGAGGTTACCAACGACGCCCTGCAGATTTTCGGCGGCTCCGGCTACATGAAGGGCATGGAGGTGGAGCGCGCCTACCGCGACGCCAAGATCACCACCATTTACGAGGGCACCAACGAAATCCAGCGGGTGGTCATCGCCTCGCACATTCTGGGCAAGCCCCCCAAGAGCGCGGGCGGTTCTTCCAGCCGCGCCAAGAAGCCGGCCCCCATTACCGGTGTGCGGAAAAAGATGATTCTGCGGGACGGCGGCGCAGCAGAGCAGGTGGCCGCCCTGGTGGAGCACCTGAAGAAGGACGGCCACGACTTTACCGTGGGAATCCCCATGGACACCCCCATTGCCCAGGCGGAACGGGTAGTCTCTGCCGGAAAGGGCATTGGCGGGAAAGAAAACATGGCCCTGGTGGAAAACCTGGCCCGGGCGGCCGGCGCGGCGGTAGGTTCTTCCCGCCCGGTGGCCGAAACCCTGAAGTACCTGCCCCTGAACCGGTATGTGGGAATGTCCGGCCAGAAGTTCACCGGCAACCTGTACATTGCCTGCGGCATCTCCGGCGCGGTGCAGCACCTGAAGGGAATTCGGGATGCTTCCACCATTGTGGCCATCAACAAGAACCCGGGCGCGCCTATCTTTAAAAACTGCGACTACGGCATTGTGGGGGACGTGGAGGAAATCCTGCCCCTTCTGGCCCAGGCCCTGGACACCGGCGAGAAGCAGCCGGCGCCTCCCATGGTGAAGATGAAGCGGCCCCGCCCGCCCAAGGAGGCCCCCATTGGCAAGCGGTACGTATGCGGCGGCTGCGGCTACGAGTATGTGCCTGAGCTGGGCGACCCGGACGGGGAAATCGCCCCCGGCACCCTCTTTGAAAAGCTGCCGGAGGACTGGGTGTGCCCGGAATGCGCCGAAGCCAAAGACCAGTTCATCGAAGCGTAACGGCCCGTTTCCATGGATGATTCATAAAAGGAGGACTGCACTATGTATTGTGTGAGAACCGTCACCAACGATCTGTACTGGGTGGGCGCCAACGACCACCGCCTGACCCTGTTTGAAAATATCCATCCCATCCCCAAGGGGGTAAGCTACAACGCCTACCTGCTGCTGGACGAAAAATCCGTCCTGTTCGACACTGTGGACTGGTCCGCCTGCCGCCAGCTTCTGGAAAACGTGGAGCACCTGCTGGACGGCCGGGAGCTGGATTACCTGGTGATTAACCACATGGAGCCGGACCACGGGGCTTCCATTGAAGAAATCCTGCTGCGCTGGCCCAATGTGAAGGTGATCTCTACGGAAAAGGCCTTCCTGCTCATGCATCAGTTCGGCTTCCATGCAGACAGCCACGAATGCATTCAGGTAAAAGAGGGCGACACCTTCTGCTTCGGCAGCCACACCGTCACCTTTGTGGCCGCCCCCATGGTACACTGGCCCGAGGCCATGGTCACCTTCGACACCACCAACGGCGTACTCTTTTCCGCCGACGCCTTCGGCTCTTTCATCGCCCTGGACGGGAAGCTGTTTGCAGACGAGGTGAACTTTGACCGGGACTGGATTGACGAAGCCCGCCGCTACCTGACCAACATTGTGGGCAAGTACGGCCCCCACGTACAGCTGCTGCTGAAACAGGCCGGCGGTATTTTGGATCAGATCAAATTCATCTGCCCTCTGCACGGCCCCGTGTGGCGGCAGGATCTTGGCTATTTCATTGACAAGTACGACAAGTGGAGCCGCTACGAGCCGGAGGAAAAGGGCGTGCTCATCGCCTACGCTTCCATGTACGGCAACACAGAGGCCGCCGCCCAGGCCCTGGCCTCCAGGCTGTGCGAAAAAGGGATTACCAATGTGGCGGTGTACGACGTTTCCAACACCCATGTTTCCTACCTGATTGCCGAGAGCTTCAAGTACAGCCATATTGTGCTGGCCTCTGTCACCTACAACCTGGGCGTCTACCCGGTGATGAAAAGCTTCCTGGAGGACATGAAGGCCCTGAACCTGCAGAACCGCACCTTTGCCCTCATCGAAAACGGATCCTGGGCCTGCAAGTCCGGCGACCTGATGGAGAAGTTCATCAACGAAGAGATGAAAAACATGACTGTTCTCAACGAACGCCTGTCCCTGGCGTCTTCCCTGCAGGGGGACAAAGCCGCCGAGCTGGACGCTTTGGCCAGCACCCTGGCGGATTCCCTCAACGGGCAGGAATAACCATCCCTGGCGGGCGGAAGGCTCCCAGCGGAGAAGGCCCGTACATCCCACTCCCCCTACGGGCATGCTTCCGCCTGCCGTTCTGCCCCCCAGACACAGCGCTGGGGCGAAGAGAAAAACTCTTCGCCCCAGCGTTTTTTGTGTTTATAAGAAATCATTTCTCTCATGCCGCGGCCGGCATTTTTTTGCAGAAAAATCAAGCCAAAATCTGATTATCCCTTGAAAACACTGTATCCACGGGCATTTCAGACAGGTCAAAACCATCTCATTTACTACGATTTTACTACTGTTGAGTGAGCCTTGACACGCTGAAAGACCACGAAATGCCAAGATACGGGTACAGTACCCGTCAATCGGGGCCTCCGCCCCGTGACCATATAACTGAATACAGACCGGCCATCTGCCGGGGCAACGCCATGGGTAACACAAACCTGTGGCGTTTTTTTATGCCCTGCCGGGGGCACGCAAAACTGTATAAAAACGGGTGGGAAATCCCCTGTTTTTTCGCCTGTGGGCGGCGCAAATGAAGCCGCCCATATTCTTTCCCTCATGGGAGGCCGGGCGGCGATACAGGGGCGCAAACCCGCCGAAACGAACACTTTTCAAAACCGAAGGAAGGAGGTATCCAACATGGCGGTATTCCGCATTGAGAAAACCCGCGATTATACGGTGATGTCCAACCATCACCTGCGGGACAAGTCGCTCTCGTTGAAAGCGAAGGGCCTTCTCTCCCTCATGCTCTCCCTGCCGGAGGAGTGGGACTATACCACCAAGG
>NZ_NFJU01000077.1 GCF_002160025.1 Anaeromassilibacillus sp. An200 | reverse complement strand
CAAGGGAGTGAACGTCAGCCAGTTGCTCCTCTTATTGTAGCTTAGGCACGAGATGGAGGGAAAGCCGGACTGGCTGCCCGGCTTTCCTGTCCAAATTTATTGTAATAGGGAGGGAAACTGCATGGCAACTACACGCATTATGCCGCTGCATATTGGCAAGGGGCGCACCGAAAGCCAGGCGGTCAGCGACATCATCGACTATGTGGAAAATCCGCAAAAGACAGACAACGGCAGGCTGATTACCGGCTATGGGTGTGACAGTCGGACCGCCGACGCCGAGTTCCTTTTGGCAAAGCGCCGGTACATCGCCGCCACTGGACGGGTCCGGGGATCGGACGATGTGATTGCCTACCATGTGCGCCAGTCCTTCAAGCCCGGTGAGATCACGCCGGAGGAAGCCAACCGCCTGGGCGTGGAATTTGCCAAACGGTTCACCAAGGGCAAACACGCCTTTGTGGTCTGCACCCATATCGACAAATCGCATACTCACAATCACATCATCTGGTCGGCGGTCAATACGGATTGTGACCGGAAGTTCCGTAACTTTTGGGGAAGCACCAGAGCTGTTCGACGTTTAAGTGACACCATTTGTATTGAGAATGGATTGTCCATTGTGGAGGACCCAAAACCCCATGGAAAAAGCTACAACAAGTGGATGGGCGATCAGGCCAAGCCCTCCCATCGGGAACAGCTACGGGTGATGATTGACCGGGCGCTGGAGCAAAAGCCCGCTGACTTTGACGCACTGCTGAAGCTGCTTTCCGAGATGGGCTGCGAGGTATCCCGGCGCAGGAAAGTAATCCGGCTCAAAGCCCCCGGCTGGAAGAATGTAGCCCGCATGGATGATAAGCTGGGAGACGGGTACAGTGAAGCGGAAATCCGTGCGGTGCTGACCGGAAAAAAACAGCACACGCCCCGTAAAAAATCCACCATACAGCCGGAGTCGCCCAAGGTCAATCTGCTGGTGGACATCCAGGCAAAGCTCCAGGCCGGAAAAGGTGCTGGGTATGCGCGCTGGGCCAAGGTTTTCAACCTGAAACAGATGGCTCAAACGGTGAATTTTCTTACGGAGCATAACCTGCTGGACTATGCGGAGCTGGCAGAAAAAGCGGCGGCGGCCACGACCCACCACAATGAGCTGTCTGCAAAAATCAAGGCAGCGGAAAAACGCATGGCGGAGATTGCTGTGCTGCGGACCCATATCATCAATTATGCCAAGACCCGCGAGACCTATGTAGCCTATCGAAAGGCCGGTTACTCCAAGAAATTCCGCCAAGAACATGAGGAAGAAATCCTGCTCCACCAGGCGGCGAAAAACGCCTTTGATGATATGGGTGTCAAGAAGCTGCCCAAGGTCAAAGAGCTGCAAGCCGAGTACGCCAAGCTGCTGGAGGAAAAGAAGAAAACCTACGCTGAGTACCGGCGCTCCCGCGAGGAAATGCGGGAGCTTTTGACGGCCAAGGCCAACGTGGATCGGCTGCTGCACAGGGATGAGGAGCAGAAAAAAGAACAAAAAAAAGACCATGGCCAGCGGTAAGCCGGTCATGGTCATAAGCGTCCATCGGACGCGCAGCCGCAGAATGAAATTCTGCGTTCAAAGGGGCTTGGGGGCGCTGCCCTCAACAAGCAGAGCGGAGGGGAAAATCACGGCAGGATTTTTTCCTCTGCGGGCCGAGTGTATTAACACCGGCATTGCTTGCGCGTTTCTCCAGCCTCTAAATCTCTCCTAAATGCTTTCCGCTTTCAAGCGGTAAAAGAATAAGTATAAACCTACCAAGGCGGATCAATCTTCAAACAGTTTGGAAACTGGAATTTCCAGCACTTCCGCGATCTTAAACATGGTTTCCATGGATACACCGAAAGCCTGGGTTGGGCTTTCAATCTTTGCAACAAATGACCATGATTTACCGATTGCATCAGCAAAGGCTTCCTGTGTTAAACCATGTAGCTTTCGGTAGTATTGCACTTTTAAACCGAACTTGATGAATTGTTCCCGATATGCTGTCTCCATAATGCACCCCTTTTTATTAAAAGGGTATCATCAAATCAGAAAAATATTTATAGAGGGTAATTGTTATTTATGGCAATACAATGATATAATTAGACAATAGAAGGAGCACATTAAGGAGACGGCAGCAGGAGAAAAAGCAGCAAAATACCAAGACAAATAAAAACCGATGGATCAGAAATTTTCCATCCATCGGTTTGCTCAATTTTGTTCATCTGGAAGATACTCTACAATGTCTGCCAAAGAACAATTCAACAACTTACACAGTGCCTCCAATGTATTGGTAGACACTGATTCTCCCGCCTTCATGCGGCGAATAGAAGCGCTGCTGATACCGCCCTTGACCTGCAAGGTATATGTTGTTGCCCCACGGCGCTCCATAGTCTCCCATAGTGGTGCATAAGAAATCACTCAACAGCCCTCCGTCCGCTTGCTATATCTTTATTATTGCCTATAATGGAGATACATTGTTATAGGCAATATTGCCTATGCCGAAAGGAACGCACTATGACAGAAATAACCTGCTTTTTTATTGGTCACAGGGAGGCAGACGATGAGCTGCTCCCTGCTTTGACAGCGGCAGTGGAACGCCATATTACGGAGTACGGTGTCACAAGTTTTATGGTAGGCCGCTATGGGAATTTTGACAAACTGGCAGCCAGAGCCGTCATAGAGGCAAAAAAGCGCCACCCGGAGGTGACGCTGACTTTGCTGCTGCCTTATCATCCCTTTGACCGGCCTATCCCTACGCCGAAAGGCTTTGACGGCACCTTTTATCCGCCGGGTATGGAGACTGTGCCGAAACGAGTAGCCATAGTGCGGGCCAACCGTTATATGATGGAAAATAGCAGCCATTTGATTGCCTACGCCTGGCACCCGGCGAGCAATGCACGGGAACTGATGGAGTATGCCCAGGCAAGAGAGAAAAAGGGGAAGATTCATGTTGAAAACCTTGCTGAAAAAGTTGGTAAGCCTTTTATCTGAAAAATGGCTGCGTTGGATGGTGATACTTTGGGCCGGTGGACTTTTTCTATTCTGTGCCGGGCTGCATATAGGAAATGAAATGTGTTACAAAACAGAGGTGGAATTTTGGCAAGGAATAGTCACAGTACAGGAACCAGAATCCTGTGCCATTTGCGGTAATTCCCGTGGCCTCACATTTCATGCCCCATGTCTGCTTGATCTTTCAACCGGGAATTTGGTTGAACTGGCAATCTATGAACCATCCTGCCGCTATCCTGGTGAATTATCAGAAAACCAAAGTCTCGATCACAGTGTTATCACGTTCACAGCAAATGGCGACCCGATGTTTATTGACCGGCTGAAGGATATACAGCGGTGTGTTACCTACCTTCCCGGAGAGGAGGGGGAGCCGATGGACCCCGAGCATTATTGCCGAAATTGCCGGGCAATCCTGGCAAGGGCCGCCACCACTGGCTATGTTCTTTTAGATCTATACCATTTGGATGAAATTGAGGCATATCCCATACAAGAAGGGGCCGAATACAACATACGGATTTATAGTGTTTCGGTAACCCGTGACATAGAAAACAACTACTTGACTATCACCAACATTGGACACCTTTTGACGTACTGAACAGCCAAATTATAGGGACTGAATTTTCTGCACCGCTTCCTTAAATTTCAAGAAAATATGTCGATATAATTGTTAGAGAACCACTATACGGGAGGAGTTGCTTTACTATGTCATGGCAAGTACCAAATATAAACGGTCAGCTTTCGTCTGAGCTGGTCAACAGCGGGTGGACTATATATAAAAGCACCCAATCCGGTCAAGGAAATACACAGGCAGTTACCGGCGGGCAAGCGCATCTTTCCCCACCATCTTTCGATACAGTAGATTTTAGTGACAGCAGTATCCCTGATATTACTCCTGAAACTCCAGAAGGTATGTTTCCCAACGGGGCACAAGTGGATGAAGATGGGAAAACGATTGTCAGAAACCTGTGGGGTGGAATTAAAGTAGAATCCCGGATTGGAGCAGACGGCCAGTTTATCACATTTCCCGATGAGGCTAACCGGAGTGCTGCCGAAGGGGCCGCTACCCATGGTTTCTTTTATCACACCACCGATTTTCTAAAGGAGGCCGCCCAAAAGTACAGTACCTTGGGAGAAAATGAAACCTTCCGTTTCCGGGATATTCAGGATGAAGGCTTTATCCGTGACACCCTGGATTTTCTGACCAATGGCAATTATACAGAAAAAGATGTTGCCGCCATGAAAGAGCAAATGGAAGATGTCGTTCTGGAGCTGGCACAGCAGATCAAGGATGGCAAAGAGTTTGATTTAAGCAGTGTCCAGACAAAGTTGACTATTGGCAACTCTGAAATCGGAGTTGGACAGCTTTTTGAGCTGCAATCATTGGGCAAAGATTTGGAAGGTGTTTTGAATCAAACTTCCGTAGGCCAGATGGATTCCTTTGCATACGCTCAAAAAGGTCTTACAAAATCTATCGCTGAATACTATGGCAAAAACTATGGAGCGGTAGGTGAAATGTTTGCAGACGGCATCGGGCGGCTTTATGAAAAAAGCATCCAAAATGTTCAAAAGCTAAACAATAGCATGAACAGTGGCTATGGCGGAATCGGTTGGTCGCAGAAGGAAAATGATTCCGTTCACACCGGCCTTGAAATTTCCGACCTATTTGCCAATCTGGATTGTAGCAGC
Organism: Anaeromassilibacillus sp. An200; assembly: GCF_002160025.1. GTDB lineage: Bacteria > Bacillota > Clostridia > Oscillospirales > Acutalibacteraceae > Caccousia > Caccousia stercoris. The sequence goes on along the minus strand of NZ_NFJU01000077.1, from coordinate 1,493 downwards.
AAGGACGCTTTTATGGCGGATTTCAACGAAAAGCTCTCCGATATGCGCACCCTTGTGCAGCAGTTTGGCAAAAAGTATAATCTCTCCGACACTTATTTGGGGATTGCCGGAGATATGGCAAACTTGATGAAATATATTCAGTCGGTGATTAGATGATTTGAGAGAAGAGCCTTTTTGTTCATCATCTTTTGCCAGCCATTTTATGTGTAAAAGGAGGTAAGGCCCTATGTTTGTATCAAATCTGCCCGGTTCTCTCCAGGGAGCTTGGGGCAATGCTCCATTTTTACAGGTTAATAGCCCTAAAATCGGAATCTTGGGACAAAACACCCCTGCACAGGATGTTCTGGGGCGAATGTCGGAGAATCTGATGGATGTCCGGCAGCAAACCTCCCTTCAGGATCGTGTGGAGTTAAAATTTTCTGGAGTTTTGGACACGGAGTATTCTGCCCTGTCGGAGGTTCCAACCGAGACTCTAAAGTGTTTTGCCGGATTACTGGATGCGTACGCACGCTTTAACAGCATGACCGAGCATGCGCTGACAGAATACCGGGATCAGCTGACCGCCTTTGACCAGACCATTCAGGAGTACCAGGATATGCTGGACGGCAAGACTGCACTGCCGGAGGACATGACCACAGAACAGGTACAGGCCATGCTGGATCTGGTAAAGGAGACCAGGGCTCAGTTTTTGCAGGATGGCGGCAAAGAAGTAAACCGCCGATTGGCTTTCTCAAACAGCTATGCAGATGACAGACTGTTCAACCATGTGGCATCCGCCGTGTTGGGCGAATCTTTCGAGAATGCGGGCAAGGGTGCCGATTTCTGGCGTATTGACCCAAATGCGGAGGACATCTATGGGGAAATTGACCGGGCGTTGGGTGCAGTGGACAGTTTGACCCAGACTTGCAGACAGGGCCTTGGCGCTATTGCCACGGAGCTGAAGCGCCGGGGCTATGATGATTCTGACTTCATGCATTATTACAGCCAGTGGTATCAGTCCGAAAAGCCCCAGCTCTTGTGCAGCGATATGAATGCTCTGGTGGAACGCACCCTGGCAGATCTGCGCGAAAAAAGTCTGGCAATTTCCGAAGGTATAGATGACTAACGCTGACGGCCTGGATTGACTTTCAGGAGGAGGTGTAACAAAATGACGATCACAGATATGGCCCGTATGATGATGAACGCAGATCGGTATCAGTGTGGGGGCACACAGCCGAAATATCCAAACGGCGCTGCGGTATCAGATCCTAATGCACCTGATGACGGACTGGATATTACAGGCATGACCGCAGCGGACTTTCACATCATCCCCGTATCCAAAGAAGCTGAGCAGGCGGTACGGGATATCGCTTTGGAGCACATGAAAAAGTATTATGGGATGTCTGGGCCTGACGGCAATGATTTGGGAAATTTCATCAAGTCCTATTATAAGCAAGTCCCCGTCTCAGACCGCGCCAATGCTGGCTGGACATTGAATCAAATGCACAGGGATG
>NZ_NFJU01000076.1 GCF_002160025.1 Anaeromassilibacillus sp. An200 | reverse complement strand
CGCGAAAATACGCCTGACATTTCGCTCCTTTTTCCCTTTGGGTTCTTGTTTACAAACCAAAAAACTGCTCTGGCTTGATTGCCGGAGCAGGTTTTTCTACAAGCTGAAAGGACCGGGAATTTGTGTTCCCGGTCCTCTTTTTGCATTTAGCAGGAAAGGAGCCTGATCGGGCCGAGAAGCCCGGAAGGCTGAGGCTGCTTGTTGTACTGCGTCGGGATTGTGCGGTAATGGTTATACAGCGTATTGTACACCTCCACGGTGATCTCCTGTTCACCACAGCCCGCCCACCGGCTGAGATCAAAGCGATAGGGCGGCAGCATGCAAACGCCCGCGGACTCCCCGCCGACAAAAACCTCCGCTGAGCATCCGACCTCTCCCAGATCCAGAATCAGCCTGCGCGACACGGGCAGACACAGCCGTTTGGCATACCGCGCCCCGCCGGAATAACAGGCGAGAGCATCGATCCGCGCCCAGTCGCCCAGTTCCATGCTTCCCTTCGCGCAATCGACATACACCGTATGCAGCGCGGATTCATACACACCGGACACGGGAAGTATCTCAATCACCGCTTCGGACGCACGGTCACATGCGGACGGGAGCACAGCGGTATACTGTTCGCCCTCCCGGCACAGCACCGCCTCCTTGCCGACAACCGTCACACGGCAAACCTCTCCCTTCGCCCGAAAGCGCAGGCGGAAGGCGCCCGGCGGGACATCAAAAGCAAAGCGGCAGGGTATACGCCTGTTATCCGGATAGGGCGTGAGCGGCAGGACGGTTTCATTTTCATACCAGCTCATGGCGAGCGGAATGGTCTGCGGTGCAGTCTGACGGCAGCGATCGAGGACAAAGCATCCTCTTCCCGCGTGTCCATACCGCAGCAGGAGGGTGTGGGTTCCCTGTGTGAGCAGGACTTTTTCGAGGCTTGCCGGTCTGCCATCCAGCCAAAAGGCATCGGGCCGCATGGAACCGATCTTCGGAAAGGCCGCCGTTTCTTCCTCCACCGTGACAGTTGTGCAGAGATAGTAGAAATTTCCCTCGTCCTCCGGCGCATAATAGGAATCGGAGTTTGTCTGTGTAATAACCTGCTTTCCCAGCGCGAGAAAATCGTCGGAGATTTTCCCCTTCAACCCGTGATAGCTTCCCTGTGGTCCCGCGTCATGCACCAGCCCGTATCGCTGGGAAAACACATATTCCTGAAAGGCATACGCCGCGCCGCCGATCGAAACCGAAACGCCCGGAGCAATCCTGCCAAGAGCCAGAATCTGCTCGTCATCCGAACACGGAAGCGGTCCAAGTTTGAGAAAATACGCTTCCTCGAGCCGCATGACCGTCTTTTTTCTTTCTCCCTGAGAAAACCGGAAGAACCAGGCCTGCGCACCGATACAACCATCATACGCAGGCTGTTCATAGTCGCCGTACCGGTTGTCGAGCACAGGCAGAAGCTCAAATTCCCATTCTCCCCAAACCGCCTCTTCCCGCCAGGCAGGCTCCTTCTGTTCGCGCTGTGCTTTTCCCGTTCCGGAAAAAACCAGCACCTGTGCCTGTGTTTCTGCCAGCGGCAGACGCAGCAGGGTGCTTTCTTCATCCTGTTCCAAACAGGGGACGGGGCTTTCTTCGCCTGTCCACGGATCGAAAAGGCATACCTCCCCCGTGGCGTGCAGGCGGCAGACTGTCCCCTGCTCCGCTCCGTACAGGAAAAATACATCACAGCCGTCGATCCGGCGGTGAAGGTGGAAGGGGATCCGATCGGCGCCGGGATCGCCGGGAACAGCGGAACGGACAGCCGCAAGCGTTTCTTTCGATGTTTGGGGATTGCCGCAGCGCGCTGTCGTATGTTCCACGAGCGATTGCAGCAGAGGATCACCGCGGCCCGCGCGATCGGAGGCCTCCGGAAGCGCTCCTTCCAGGAGAACCAGCCCGCCCGCTTCAGCAAACGACGCCAGCTTCTCCATGGTTTTGAAGCGGATGGTACGCATCGCCGGAACGATCACTGCGCGATAGGATTCCCCCGCCACACACAGCCGCCCCTCCTTCACTTCCGCGCGTTCCACCGACTCGAAATCCATAAAGTCAAAGTCCACGCCGCCGTGGTACAGCGTTTCCGCTGTTTCAAACGCCGTCTGCACCGAAATATCGCCATCCAGACCACCCTCGACTGCGGCGACCGGATACAGGACCGCTGCGTCACAGACGTGTACACCGCTGCTCAAAAGATAACTCAGCCGCTTGGTGCACAGCAGGAAACGGTCCATGTGCTTCCAGTATGGCATCCGGAAATGATTGCACGGCGGGGCCCATTCCCAGAAGCCGCCGTATGTCGTGTAGTAGAGACCGTGAAGCGTCAGCAGATTATGGCCAAAAGCAAAATTACGGAAAACCGCGTCGGCCAGCGCGGCGGAGGATGTTCCCCAGCCGCTCCCGAAAAATCCCTCCAGCCAGGTGCGCGGACGCTGGTAGAGATGCGCGATGGAGCTGGAAACCTTGGATTTGATGAGATCGCCCGCAAGATTGGGCTGATCGTTTCCCGGCCCCTGCGTCCAGCGCTGGGTGCGGAAATAGTCACCGAACTCCGTGACGTCCCGGCCGCGCCCTCCGTGGTCACATCCAAAGGTCATGCCGCGCGATTCATTCCATTCATAAATTTTTTTGAAATAGCCTTCCTCGCACAGCTGCACAATGACGTCGTAATAGTCCAGGCGGATTTTCTGCGTCTCGTCTCCGACGTCCTCAAAAATGGCGAGAAGGTGCGGCTCAATGGCATAACCCTTGCGCCTGGCGAATTCCCGGGGAAAGCTGTCGTTCCACAGGTTGCCGCGAATGTTGAACACCAGCTCGTCGGAGAAGAAGAAATCCAGCCCTTTGCCGCACTCGCCGGGAAAATGCTCCTCAAATTTCCCGTAAAACTCTTCGATCACATAGTCCCCCAAATGAGGATGCATGGGATCCACAGAGCCAGGAACGGGTTTGACTTTAACCTCGCCGTTTTCATAGACCAGCTTTTTTCCCACGATCTCGGGGTGCTTTTGAAGAATCGCGTCCATATACCAACCCTGGCCGGGCGAGGAGATGGTGTAATCGCTCAGCGCAACGGAAATCCCGCGCTTTTTGCACTCCTCCAGGAACCATCCGACCAGTTCCCACCACGCCCCGGTAAACAGCCCCGGCTCGCTGTCCATGGTCAGGCCGTAGTTCTTCCCTCCCGTGTCGCTGTGGCAATAATTGATTTGCAGGGCACAGATATGGTGGTCCGCCAGCTGATCCAGCTGCCAAAGCAGCCTTGCCTTTTCAAGCGGTTCCCCGACCCACCAGTAAAACGCAACCTCACCATACTCCCTTGGGGGATCCCGAAACCGTTCGAGCATACCCGTCCACCTTTTCCTTTCTGCTTCTCTGCGTCTCACGCCATCAGTTCAAGAGCATAGAGCCGGACCTGAGAACATCCCCATGTTTCACGGGGGACAAAACGCACCTCCCGCACCGTGCGGCCAATCGGAACGCGGACCAGGCGCTGATAATTTTCGTTTTCTGTCGCGATGCGCTCTCCGTCGGCATAGACGTCAAAGGCCCGCAGAATCGTTTTGGGAACACAGACGTTGGCAGCTCCCAAACGCACATGGCATTTCATCGGGAAGGTTTTGAAACTGTACTCAATGCCCTCCGGGAAGGTCTCGCGGTTCAGATCGCTGTCCATGACAATCCGCAGGGCAGAGAGGAAACGCGGCTCCGGCAGCGTGAAAACAACCGCCTGCCCCGGTTCGCAGACATAGGCATGGTCAACGCCGTCCACAGGGCGCTCCACGCCGTCAGTAAGAAGCGAAACATCCCCCGCTCCCTCGATCCGCACGCTCTCCATCAGCGGCGTCGGTTCGCGGCGGTTCCACGGCAGATAGCAATCGTCCGCGATCAGCGTCTGCTTGAGCTCCTGCATCCGCTGCTCATACACACCGCGCGGCGTAAGGCCGTCGCGCAGGGCAATGGCCACCGCCGTGCCGAGCGCCTGGCCCATGATCGCACAGGTCGCCATGACACGCGTGGAGGACAGCGCGGTGTGTGTCGCACTGATGTTTCGCCCCGCGAACATCAGGTTTTCCACATTTTTGGAATACAGGCAGCGGTACGGGATACCGTATGGAGAGGGCGCGGGATGCCAGATGGTGGGCGGCTCCGTCGTCAAAAAGCCCGCGGGATGGTGGTCATCCATCGTCCAGCCGCCATACGCAATCAAATCGTCAAATTTTCCTTCAGCGCGCACATCATTCTGATTCAAAAGATAGTCGCCCACATACCGGCGGCTTTCGCGCTTGCCCGGCAGGAAACCGATCCATTCAATTTCCCAGTTTGCCGCGTCACAGACGCCCCCGTTCTTGACGAAATCCCAGACGCCGTAAACGGTACGGATCAGCTCGTCGCGCATGGTTTCTGTGTCCGCGATCGAGTCAACCAAACCGCCCAGCTCCATCCACCAGAAATTGCAGTTGTTCCATTTTTGGGGCGTGGAGAAATTGATCTTGTTCTCAAAGTCTTTCTTTTCAAAGTGGTACGCCCAGGCAGGCGGAATGTATGTGGTCGGCCGGGCGGTCTCGCGCACCTGGAGCAGGCACGACATGCCCATGGTGCGGGCGTCGCTCTCCTGCGGGGCGATATCTTCCCCGAATTCCTCGCATGACTCGCGGCCCATGCGCCACTCGGCTCCCGTCAGCGGAGCAAGAATGCTATCGCCGGAGCAGTCCGCGAAAAGCCTGGCGCGCACGGTGTGATAGGTCTGCGTCGTGGTCTGCCATCCTGTCACAGAAACGATCTTCCCGTCCCGCGTTTCCGCTGAGAGGCAGGAACAGTTGAGAAGCAGCGTGATGTTTTTCTCACATTTGACCTTTCCGAAAAGGACAGAATCCCAGACAGAGAAATTGAGCGTCGGGTTCCGGTAGATATTTTCCAGCGCGATTTCCTCCAGAATTCCCGTTTCCCGCATATTTGCCCCGTGTGCACCGCGAATCCACATGCGGATCTCGCTCGAGGCGTTGCCGCCAAGCACAGGGCGATCCTGCATCAGGACAACCTTCCGGCCATGGCGGGCGGCGGCGATCGCCGCAATCATACCGGCCATACCGCCGCCGACGATGCACAGCTCGGTCTCATAGGTGTGTGTCACAAGGGTTTCGATTTGGGCACGATGAAGCATCATAATGGATTCCTCCTTATTCAATGGGGATCTGAACGTTGAAAGCGTACCGGCGCTGCGGGTCGTTTGGCCTTGTACAGGCGCAGCAGAGCACACGCGGCCTGCCGTTCCCGTCCAGCCACATCTGCGGGCGCTCCATGTTTTGCAGCGTCTCAACCCTGCCGTCCTCCCAGTGCAGCTCCAGCCGGAAAGCCAGCGGGTAATCCTTCGACACCTCCCAGGAAAAGCCGTCGGGAGACTCAAACAGCGCGACGGAGTGAGCGCCTGCCTTCGTGAAATAGCCCTGAAAATCCTTTGCGATGGCCCAGAAACGGCCATCCCCATACCAGAGGAAGGGATCCTCGACCGACCAGGGATTTTCGGGGTTTGTGAGGATCGGATGTTGGGATTTCACAAAGGGGCCGAGCGGATGATCGGCGGAAGCCATGCCGCAGACGACGGCCCCTCCCTTCGGCATCTCGCCTTCATCCGAAACCGCTTTATACATCATATAGATCCGCTTGTCGCCACCGACGCAGACTGTCGGATTGCTTGTCAGAAGCGAATCATGTGCACCGGGGGTGACGTCCAGAACCGGGCGGTCCAGACGGTGAAACGGCCCTTCCGGCTTTTGGAACCAGGCCACGCCGACCCGCTGGTGGTTGCGGTGATCCCAATACTCTCCGTTGCCGTAATTTCCCATATAGTAGAGATAATACACGCCGTCCACCTTTAAGACGGCGGGATTATGGACACAGTCGCGATCCCAGGCATCTCCGCCCGCCCCGGAGAGGGCGATCCCCCGGTAGGTGAAGGGGCCGAGGGGCGTTTTTGCCGTCGCAAATCCAATTTTGGAATGTGTCACCCAGGCGTCGTGCCCTTTTTCCATCGGCCAGAAAGAAAAGTAGAGATAAAAAAGTCCGTCATCCCCCTGTGCGATGCTCCCGCACCACACAATGAACTGTTCCTCCGACAGCCCGAATACGGAATACGGCTTGGCCGGCTGCATTCTCTCTGCAAAGTTCATGGCTGCTCCTCCTCACACATTGGAGCTGTTGACAAAAGATTCACCCGAGGAGAAAACCATGGTAAAATAAGTGCATACGGGGGTGGGAAGATGCAGCTGAAGTTTCACATGGTGACGATAGAAGATCT
>NZ_NFJU01000075.1 GCF_002160025.1 Anaeromassilibacillus sp. An200 | reverse complement strand
CAACCGGACTACGCCTGCTGACTTTAGTGTAGCAGATGCCGCCGTCCTATGCACTGCCTTTATTTTCATTCTCAGCTGTGATGGCATTTCATGAGGCGTTGAAAATAAAAATGGCCGATCCACGGGTGCCCGTCAAATTTGGGCATATGCTGAAAGCAGTCGTATGTTTATCTGCCTATCTATAGATGACTTCTATGACAGCGAGAATAAAATTATCAATATGAGCAGTGCCACTGGGGCCAATAATCCTTTTGGCGATCAATTTTATATTGACTTTGCGTTAGCGATAAAACAAAGTTTTTACAGATTGGATGAAAAACACTATGGTCCCTTTTATTTAAGTTCATCCATATATTGTAACAAACGAGAGATGATTCTTAATTTAAATGATCCTCGATTCCGCATTACTGAGCATGATAAGATAATTCCTGTTGGGAGAAAAGAATGGGAGCAAATGCAGAAAGAATGATTCTGACCGCCCCATACAGCGAGGAATGCCGGGAAGCAGCGCGGCAGTATGCCAGAGAACACAGCGTTGCAGACGGGTTGAAGTGATGTGAATTTGTTTATAATCTTGTACCATACTTTTCTCAAAGAAACCGAACGAAAAATTGGTACGTCTGAAGGAGAATAAACGATGATTGTAAAATGGGAGCCGTATTGGTACGAATTAGACCAATGTATTGTAGTAGGGGATATTGATTTGTTTTATTTGAGAAAAGATAACCTTTATTTTGCAAATGGTTTAAATTCGGAACTTTATGAACGCGAAGTCAAGGCGGAAATATGGAAGATTACCCATCCGGAATTAGGGGATATAAGAGGTATTATAACGATAGGGCTTGACTATTCAATCTATCTTAGTGATGAAACTGTAATCACTGTAAATGCGGAAGAAAATCCCGGTGAAATCTATGGTTCTCATTATGTTGTAAGTGAGTGGTGTTTTGATGTGCAAATCCATATCATTGAAAAAACTGGGTTAACAGCGATTGAACGAAAAAGAATGTACAATCATAATGAACAGAAAAAACGGTGGCAGGAACGTGTCAGAAAATACAAGGATTTATTAGGCTTATCAAAAGCAGATTGGGAATCTTGATTTTGCTGGAACAATTCCAATTTACCGAACCGAACAGATACCCAGCCCCACAACCAGACACATCAACTAAGCGAGCTATTTTCTTTCAAATAGTAAAAAAGCATGGAGGAGTCTGCTGAATTTGCAGACTCCTCCATGCTGTATTGCTGCCCCTTGTGGGGATTTTTTCGTTGCTTTCTGCATACAGAAATGCGGGGGCGATTTTTATGACTGCACTTTATTTGATTTCAATGCGCTGTGTGGTGGGCTGCTGTGCCGATTTCTTGGGCAGGTCCAGCTGCAGGACACCATTCTCATAGGAAGCGGAGATGTTCTGCACATCCACACCGGACACATCAAAGCTGCGGCTGAGGGAACCACAGCGGCGTTCACGGCGCACATAATTGCTGCCTTCCTGCTGTGTAACCTCCTCGTTGTGCTCCGCGGAGATGGTCAGGCAGTCTCCGTCCAGATCGATATGGATTTCCTCCTTTTTAAAGCCGGGCATATCGGCATGCAGCTGATAGCGGTCTCCGAGGTCCAGAATATCGGTGCGGCAGGGAGCGAAGCCATTGTCCTTTCCGGAGAAGAAATCACGTCCAAAATCATCGAAATAATGGAACAGGTCGTTGCTTCTGCGGTCAAAGGGAGTCATCATATTAAACATAAATCATACCTCCAAGTCGGCGCCTTGCGGTGCGATGTTTTATTTTTTTCTCGGGAACCTTTTGTTCCTTTGAACAATTCTTAGTATAGAGTGGGATTGTTAAGAATTTCAGCAAAAGCTGTGAACATTTTGTAAAAACTTAGCACTCTATAAAAAAGAGTGCTAATAATATCTGAAAAATCCCATGGATATCGCATTTTTAAAACTGTATTCTAAAATTGCAGCGGAAGGCTGGTAACTTCTGATGATTTGATTTATACTATTAAGAAAGATAGATTCTAAAAGATGTACGGAATGCACAGAGGGAGGGATTGGATTGAAGCCGATCAAACGTATTTTCCTGATTGTACTTGACAGCATGGGGATTGGCGAGGCACCGGATGCAGCTGCGTTCGGCGACGAGGGAAGCAACACCCTTGCGGCTATCTCCACAAGTCCGGAGTTTCATGTGCCGAACCTGAACCGTCTGGGGTTGTTTGCCATAGACGGCGTTACCTGCTGTCCGGCGGAATCCGCTCCGCAGGGGGCTTTTGCCCGCATGACCGAAATATCAAAGGGCAAGGATACCACGATCGGACATTGGGAAATCGCAGGTGTTATTTCTCCGCGTCCTCTGCCAACTTACCCCAATGGGTTCCCGACGGAGATCATCAAGGCTTTTGAGAACAAAACAGGGCGCAAAATCCTGTGCAATAAGCCGTATTCCGGGACGCAGGTGATTCGGGATTATGGACGGGAACAGGTGGAAACCGGGGCGTTGATTGTCTATACTTCCGCAGACAGTGTGTTTCAGATTGCTGCCCATGAATCGGTTGTCCCTGTGGAGGAGCTGTACCAAGATTGCAGAATCGCACGGGAGCTTTTGCAAGGGGAGCATAATGTCGGACGGGTGATTGCCCGCCCGTTTGAAGGCGAGTGGCCCTTTGTCCGCACAGCGCGCCGCCACGATTTTTCTCTGGAACCGCCGTCGGAGACCATGCTCGATCGTCTGAAAGCAGCTGGACGGGATGTGATTGCCGTCGGAAAAATTCACGATATCTTTGCAGGCCGGGGCGATACGGAGCACATTTTCACAGCGGGAAATGAGGAAGGGATTGCCCGTACACTGGAATGGGTGAAAAAGCCGTTTACAGGGCTGTGCTTTGTCAATTTGGTGGATTTCGATATGCTTTACGGGCATCGCAACGATGTGGACGGATATGCAAGGGCTCTTACGGTTTTTGACCATGCCCTGCCTCAGATTCTCGCAGGTTTGGGCGAGGGGGATGTTTTGATGATCACAGCGGATCACGGCTGTGACCCTGCTACGCCGTCCACCGATCATTCCCGCGAATACACGCCATGGCTGATCGCTGGTCCCTGTGTGCGTGCGGGGGTCAATTTGGGGACACTGCCCACCTTTGCGGATATTTCCGCAACCATTCTGGATGCTTTTGATCTGCCGGTGCTGAGTGGAACATCCCACACCGCACAGCTGTTCCTGTAAACAGAATACAAAGAAATACAAAAAAGCGGCTCCAGCCGCAGGGAAAGAGAGGAATTTTTTATGGCAACTCCGCATAACGCAGCTGAACTGGGCGCAATCGCCAAAACTGTTTTGATGCCGGGCGATCCTCTGCGTGCCAAATTTGTGGCAGAGACCTATCTGGAAAATCCGGTTTGCTTTAATACCGTGCGCAATATGCTTGGTTACACAGGAATGTATCACGGGAAACAGGTCTCAGTCATGGGAAGCGGCATGGGAATGCCCTCGATTGGAATTTATTCCTATGAGCTGTACCATTTTTACGGTGTAGAACGCATCGTTCGGATCGGGACAGCCGGTGGCCTGGGGGATCAGGTTCAGCTTCGCGATGTGGTGATTGGAATGGGAGCCTGTACAGATTCCAATTATGCGGCACAGTTCCGCCTTCCCGGTACATTTGCCCCCCTTGCAAGCTTCCGGCTTGTGGAGAAAGCGGTGCAGGCCGCACGGCGGATGAACGTCCCGGTTCAGGTGGGAAATGTGCTTTCATCGGATCTTTTTTATGGGGATGACGAAACATCCCTTGATACATGGAAAAAGATGGGCGTCCTCGCGGTTGAGATGGAAAGCGCAGCTCTGTATATGAACGCTGCTCGTGCTGGAAAGGAGGCGCTTGGTGTGTTTACCATTTCCGACTGTCCTCTGCGGGGAGAATCCCTCTCTGCGCAGGAGCGCCAGACAACATTCACCCAAATGATGGAGATTGCGCTGGAAACAGCAGCAGAATAAACGGAGGCGGGCCTGTGACATACGAAGAGAAAGAGCGGCTGGCGGCGTGTGCACTGCGAGCCAGAAAAAACGCATACACACCCTATTCACATTGGGCGGTGGGAGCCGCTCTGCTTGCGGAGGATGGCTCGCTGTTTCCCGGCTGCAATGTGGAGAACGCCGCTTATGGGCCGACCAACTGTGCAGAACGAACCGCGCTTTTTTCAGCGGTTGCGCAGGGAAAGAGGAAGTTTCGCGCCATTGCGATCGCGGGAGGACGCGAGGAAGAAGAGCCGTCCGGTTTTTGTCCGCCTTGCGGCGTGTGCAGACAAGCTCTCGCGGAGTTCTGCGGACCCGATTTTGAGATTCTGCTGGTCAAAAGCAATGCGGAAACACAGCTCCATACGCTGGGAGAGCTGCTTCCGCTTGCCTTTATACCCGAAAGCCTGAAATAAGGGCCTTTCTATGAGGAGAAAACAATGAGAATGTATGATGTAATCGCAAAAAAGCGCGATGGCGGTGAGCTTACCCGTGAAGAGATCGCCTATTTCATCCATGGCTATGTGAAGGGAGAAATTCCGGACTATCAGGCCAGCGCTTTGGCAATGGCTGTTTATCTGCGGGGAATGACAGCACGGGAAACCGCTTGGCTGACGATGGAAATGGAACATTCCGGCGATACGGTGGACTTGTCCTCTGTGGAAGGCATCAAGGCAGATAAACACAGCACAGGAGGGGTGGGAGACAAAACCACCTTTGTCCTCGCTCCGATCGTTGCTTCTCTGGGAGTCCGTATGGCAAAGATGAGCGGGCGGGGATTGGGACATACCGGAGGAACCATCGACAAGCTGGAATCCATCCCCGGTTTGCGTACGGATTTAAGCCGTGACGAATTTTTGGGAATTGTTCGTGACATCGGTCTGTGCATTGTGGCGCAGTCGGGAAATCTGGTACCGGCAGACAAAAAGCTGTATGCCTTGCGCGACGTTACCGCCACGGTGGAGAGTGTGCCTCTGATTGCTTCCAGTATCATGAGCAAAAAACTGGCGGCCGGTGCGGATTGTATTCTTCTGGATGTGAAAACGGGCAGCGGGGCCTTCATGAAAACGCTGGAGGAGTCCCGCGTTTTGGCGAAAGCTATGGTGGAAATTGCATCCCATGCAGGCAGACGGGCTGCAGCTCTGATCACGGAGATGGATCGCCCGCTGGGATGTGCCGTCGGGAATGCGCTTGAGGTAATGGAAGCCTGCGAAACTCTTCAAGGCCGCGGTCCGGATGACTTGACAGAGTTGTGTTTGGAGCTGGCTGCGGGGATCCTTGTAATGGCGGGAAAAGCTGAAAATCTGGAGCAGGCCGGAAGGCTGGCTCATGGGCAGATTGCCAACGGACAGGCGTTTGAAAAATTTCGGCAGATGGTACAGGCGCAGGGCGGTGATGTTTCCGCGCTGACCGATTATGATGCGCTGCTGGCCCCGGTGGTCCGATATGAGGTTCGGGCCAGGCAGGAAGGCTTCCTGCAATCGTTAAACACCGAGCAGTGCGGGATTGCTTCCGTTGCTTTAGGGGCCGGGCGGGAAAAGAAGGAGGATGCAATCGACTACAGCGCCGGGATTCTCCTGAAAAAGAAGCCGGGGGATTTTGTCCATGCAGGAGATGTTCTGGCTGAATTTCATGCAGCCTCTGAAAAGCTGTGCCATGATGCGGAAGAGATTTTCCAAAATGCTCTGCAATATGGAAAAGAGGCACCGCATCTGCGCCCTCTGATTTTGGATCGAATCGGATTTTGAGCTCCTCAATTTTTTATGAAATCAAAGAAATATAAAAGCGGCGCTGTGAAATTCCTTTTCAGGATTTCACAGCGCCGCTTTTTACTGCTTCAGAGAAACATAGGCTTATGCAACCACATCAACAATACACTGGCGATCCATGTTGGGACCGTCAGCAGATGCGTAAACACCGACTTGACCGGGAGCGATTCCCTTGAAGGTGATAAAGTAATCGTTTCCGACCTGAACGGTTTTGGTGATTTGCAGAAAATTGGTGTTTCCGGAGGCGAATTGCGGAGAACCACCGCCGGTAACAGTAAACTTGAAGGTGTATGTTGCGCCGACACGCAGATTAAACGGTGAAGTGGTGTCGGACTTGATGGTTTTGTTGGTGGACGTTCCCTTGCCGGTAGCGACGAAGGAACAGGTTCTGCCGTCCGCATCCTTGGTGGTGATAGTAGCCTGCCCTGCGCCCTGGTTGGTGATGGTGAAGAGGTAGCCGCCGTCACAGGTACCCTTGTAGGCGACAGAAACAGCGCTGGGGTTGGAAGAAGTGGCAGTAGGAGGGGTTGTGCTGC
>NZ_NFJU01000074.1 GCF_002160025.1 Anaeromassilibacillus sp. An200 | reverse complement strand
CGAACCATCTTGTGGTAGGAGGACACTACCAATCCACAGCATCCCTTACAGTGTAGCACAGCCCTTGGAGAGGGGCTTTAATAACTACTACTCTATAATACAAGGAGGACACCTAAAAATGAGCACTATAACATATGAAAACATAAGCATAGCTGGTGTGCCATTTTCTCAGCTTAGAGAAATGGAAATCAGTCACGCACCAAACCAACATGGAATTGCCAAGTTGGTCGGCTTGATCCCGTATCAAGAAGCTATAGAGTTTGCACAACGAGTGGATGAAACCTTTGCCATTGATATTACCACATCGGCAGAAGGGCAGCCAAGCCAGCTGTTTTATGGGCTCATTACGCAGCTTTCTCACGAAAAACAGAATGATTTTGCACTTGTAACATTAGAGGCAAAGACTACTAACGTAATTTTGGATGTAGCGCCTGCCAATAAGACATTCCAACGCACTACAATGACATACGGAGAACTTTTGAGTCAGTTGGTTGGGAGCAAGGGAACCGTTACAGTGACTGCAACAGATAAGCCAACAGGCGCCTTTATTATTCAATGTAATGAAACGGATTGGCAGTTCATCATCCGAATGGCGTCTGCACTTGGAGTGCCAGCCTGTGCCAATATTACAACCAAAAAACCATACATCTATGTTGGGCCGCCGCCGGTGAGCAAGGTTCGGAATATTGAGACTGTAGAATACCATTCTGAAAAAAGTGTGTCCTCTTATAACACCTTTTCATCAACACAGGCGGGTGCCATGGCTGACGATTTTGCTGGAGATTCACTTACCTCTTTTGACTATGCCTATGTTGGTGATCAGCTCAATCTAAACGGAAAGACATTTTATGTGAAAAGTATTCATGCGTCTTTAAAAGATGGAAACCTGGTCTGTGAATATGGTGTGGGATTAAAAACGAGCTTTGTTTCACCAGCGATCTCTAATACCCAAGCATCAGGAAAAATGATGACAGGTATTGTTCAGGCGGTAGAGAAAGATAAGGTGCAAGTGTTCTTCAATTCGATTGATGGTTCTTATGATGGAGGTGGGGACTGGTGGTTCCCTTACTCCACAGCATATTCCTCTCAGGATGGTAGTGGCTGGTACAGTATGCCTGCTGTAGGAGATGAAGTACGAGTATTCTTTCCATCAGGCAGTGAAAAGGATGCTTTTGCGGCAAGTTCTGTGCAGAAAACACCAGGGGCTAAGGTAACAGACAAGGTTTGGAGTGGGCCGAATGGAAAGAAAATCCTATTGACAGAAGAAGGCCTTATGATTATTGGGCGTGAAGGGAAACTATTTATTGGGCTTACTGATGAAAAAGGCATCGAAATTATCTCAGACAAAAACATTACAATTACATCTGCCTGTAATGTCAATATCCAAGCTGGAGATACCGTTAATCTACTGGCAGAAAATCATATCCTTTTAGGTACACAATCTGCTTATGTAGATATTCGAAAGGAAGGCATTACACTGACAGGAGAGAATGTTATTTTGACATAAAACAGAGTAAACAGAAAGGGTGGCATAATGGAGCGCGTGGAGGCTGAGAAGGAGTTTATGGAAAAGTGCTATATGCCACTATTCCAATCCTGGCTACAAGAAGTTACACAACAATACGGCGCGGAATTTAATAAAAATGAAACGTTGTTTGTGATGTATATTAAGCAATTTTTAGATGCTGTATCCAAGGTTCAAGACCGAACAGGCATTGAATTAGGTGTAATAACCTGCTCTATTCTTTGGACCTCGCTATTAGATGGAACTCCAGCAATTTTAATGGAAGCTTATGCCCAAAAACCATTTGTTGATGATCCGATTATGGGGGAAAAGGTATCAGTGCCATGGATGTTTTATCACTGGAGCAATTTTGTAGAATCTATGGAGCGCAGGTGTGGTGAGCTAGGACTTGGAACTTACATTCGGCTGCCAGAAGTCAAGGCCAAAGCAATCCAAGCAGCACGCGACATTGTATTTATCTATTGGATTGCTATGAAGGCGCATCTGCGTCAATTTCCAGAAACAACAACGTGGCGTAGCTTAAAAAAGGGGCCTCTTCTATGCGTGACGCTTGGTGAATATATGGAGCGTCAATATGCCTTACTTGGAGAGCGGGAGGAACTTGATTTAACACTTTTAGAGCCAAATAGTAGTGCTCGGTTTGCAAGATTCCAAAATAAAGTGTATAGAAATCAGAGATTTGAGGGTTTCGTACTGTCTGATACAGTTTTTGAACGATGTACTTTTCAAAATGTTGAGTTTGAGGCTTGTACTATGTGTGATGCACGCTTCATTGACTGCACATTTGAACACTGTACATTTTCCAATTTAAGTTTGATGGGAACCGAAATTTATGCCACACGGCTGACAGATGCAATCTTTGAGCGTGTTTGGTCTGAGACTGGACAAAGTGGGGAGCGAAAAGACTTCCTATCCTGTGGTCATACCAGCATTACAAATTGCTTGCTGGAAAGGGTCAGTTTCCGTAATACTGAACTACGACAAGCAAGGGTTGATAATTGCCAGTTTATTAAGCTCCATGTACTGGAGAGCGATCTCTGCGCCTCTTTACAAAAACATGCTGTAGAGGAGGAGTAGACAAGTGAATTCATTTCAATATTTTCAAATTAAACAAGATAAAAAGTTAAGCAATCCAATACAGATTTTCCACTTTGCTGTTGAGGGTGATTATACGGAAGGTAAGCCTATTGACTCCGCAATAATTCCAAAACAGCAAGTAGCTTACTTTGAATATTCTCCCCAGGTAGAGATGTGTGATGTATTATTTCAACCAACTCTTTTAATTGAAAATTCGATAAAGAAGCTATGGCGGTTGTATGAGCCACAGATGAAATTCAAAGGTGTTCAAGTGTTTGCAAATGATCCTAAAATCAATATTGCACCCATGTATTGGTGTCCAGTGGTTCCCCCTGTTGCTTGTATGAATGAAGCGACTGAGCTGTATCCGGATAAAACATTGAAGCACCTTGCGATACAATTTCGTGCAGTGCAAGGTCGGCATATATTCCAAGTGGCAGGTTTATCTGAACCAGTAGTCGTGGTATCACTTCCTGTTGCGGAGAGTATGTTGAAACGATCAGCTATTGGATTTGAATTACAGGCGGTAGAGCTGGTGTAACAGAAGGAAATACATTAAGAAGGGATGATTTACTTGCTGAAATTACAGCTTAACTCGGGAAAAGCATTGATTGGTACAGGAGATATGGCATTGCAAGAGCAAGTTGAGATTTTCCAATTGTAATGTGGAGGATATGTAAAAATGGGACATAGGAAAAGACCTACAATCCCTTCCGTTCTGATTGGTGTAGTGGGTATCATATTTTTTTTCTGGGTAGTTATGGGAGCACTCCCAACAGGTTGGATCTATGATTTGGGTGTGGGCTCTGGAACAGAACAAGGTCAAACCCCCAATGCGAATGTGCAACATATAATAAAGCAGGAAAATTTGGAAGCGTTCTTTTTTGAAAATCAGCCTGCAACAATAATAGGGGATACATTTGTACCGTGTCCTCTCATGCGTCTTAGAGACAGTGGTGAGGCAGGAGAACATTATATTCGCAATCATTCATTTGGCACAAAAAGAAAGATCCATACCCCAGAGTATAGAAGCCTACATTACCCAATCACACCACTTGATACTGTTGTTAACTGGTTTGTTATGGCGTCCTCCTATAACCAATATTATTTAGTGCAATTGGAAGATGGTTCTTATATCTGCGCTTATTTTGATGACTACTTAATGATACCAAAGGTATTTCAACAAGAAATAGAACTTCCTACTGGCTATATACGGTACAGTACAACTGAGGAGAAAGTTATGCTGTCAACTATGGCTGAGGATTATGAGGTTAATCCAGTGTATGTATTAGATATGTATCGGGATGGTAAAGCACCTTGGATTTTGGATAAGGCATTGCGTTTAATTGCAGCAATACTTGTAGCTGTGGTGTGTGTGACCATTGCTGGTCGCGTGAAAAAAATGAGGGAAAGACGGAGGTGAGACGC
Organism: Anaeromassilibacillus sp. An200; assembly: GCF_002160025.1. Lineage (GTDB taxonomy): Bacteria > Bacillota > Clostridia > Oscillospirales > Acutalibacteraceae > Caccousia > Caccousia stercoris. Next base: position 2,563 of record NZ_NFJU01000074.1, on the reverse strand, counting down.
GTGGCAGAAGTTCTTGATTTGGGGCGGCTGCTCATTCAAGCGCCTGTCTCTTACCAGGCAATCAAAAATATTTCCGTAACGGAAAAGCAAGATACCCATGGACGGCTGAAACTCCATTTAGTGCTGGATTCCACCCAGTCGGCTGACCTGAGCCGGCTGGAGCAGTTCCCCATTGAGGTGCTTACCCTGGATGGTGAGAGGGTGTTCTGCGGCGTCTGCACCAACTACAGCACAGAGCAGCTGGGCCAATATCAGGAACTGCATATCGAAGCGGTCACAAACTCTTACCTGGCGGATATTACCCCCAAGAGCCTCACCTTCCAAAACGAGAGCAAGACGCTTCAAAGTATCCTGGAACAGGTGCTCGGCCCCTATGGCGTCCTGCTGACGCTGGAGCAGAACCCTACCGTTTCCCAGATGATCTACCAGCAAAATGAGACGGACTGGGCGTTTGCCAGACGGATCGCCAATCAGTTCGGCATGAGCCTGTTCGTCAACGGGAAAGCGGCAGGGTTCCAGCTCCATGTGGGCGCGATCCCCTTCACCGTCCATCCGGTGGAAGCCCTTCCCAACGAGGTTGTGGAGAAGGATATCCAGGCCCTGCGCCTGCATCAGCAGACCACGAACCCCCAGCTGATGGCGTTTGAGGTGGAACGGTATGGCGGACCTGTTGCGGAGCTGAATCTGGGCGTCGGACATGCATTGGAGAAGGACGGCCGCACTTTTATCCTTGTAAGCAGTGAGATCACAGCCTCTTTTGGGACTCTGATCAACCGTATTCAATGCGTGAGCCAGCCCGGCGCGCTGCCCGAGCCGGCTCAGGCGCCGGTGTCCAACATTGCCGGGGGAAGCGGCAATACAGAAAACCCCCAGGGCCCCGCGCCTCAGCTGCACAGCAGTAATATCATCAGCGGCCAGGTGCTGGAGGTTTCCGGCTGCGACGTCAAGGTGCAGTTCGATTCCGGCAGCGGCACACGCTGGATTCCCTATGCCAGCCCCCTGAGCGACTGCATGTATGTCATGCCGGATGTTGGGGATACCGTATTCTGTTACTTTGAAAATGACGGCACCTTTGTCTGTCTGGGCAGCAAGCATGTTGATAACAGCCGCAGTGATTTCAGCCACCCGGAGGAAAAGGTCCTGACCTCCAAAAACCGGATGATCAAGTTCAAGGGCACAGAACTGGATATTACCGGCAGCCGGAGCGAGATGGACGGCGAAGGCGGGATGCAGCTCAAAATTATCCTGTCGGATGAAGAGGGGATCGAGATTGCATCCACCAAGGACGTAACCTTTGCTGCCAAGGAGAAGATCTATATCCAGGGTGTGGAGCAGGAGCCGGATAACCCGGCCCAAAGCCAGGAGATTTTGCAGGGGCAGGCCGCGCAGGCGGAAAAATTCAAGCAGATGGAGAAGCAGGGCGCGGACTACCAAACAGCCCATGGCGGTCAGCCCGGTGACGCCACGCTGGCGGAAGCGGGGCTGGCGGCACTCAGGGATGTCGGTGGAGCTATTTGGGATGAGATAGCCTCTCCGTTTTCCACGGTCGCGTCGTGGTTTACATCGAGCGGCGGGGGAGGAAGTCAGGCGGCGGACAACAGCATTGAATTTGCTGAAGTGGAAGACAAGCAGATCCAGATTTTCGGACTGAACTACTGTAAATTACAGGTTCAGGAATCTTATCTGTGGATCAGTGGAACGGATATCTTTGGACAGAGCCCTGTTCTCCATGAGCTGGGCTTTTACCGTGGGCGCACCTATGAGAGGATGGAGGAAAACACCAATACCTTCATGGACAACCTGCTGGACGGTGTGCAGCTGGCGCTGGATATTGTGGGTATGGTGGGCAGCTTTTTCCCACCTCTCAACGTTGTAGCCAGCGTCGCCAACGCGGCGATCTCCTTCTGCCGAGGGGATGTTGGAGGAGCAGTGACGAACCTGCTGGGCTGCATTCCAGGCGGTTCGTTCCTGGGGGCCATTGGAAAAGTTGCGTCAGGAACGAAAAAGCTGAAAAAACTTGCGACGGTATTGGAGTGGTTTGGTAAAATCACGGATTGGATCGATAACGCCCAGCTGGTTATTGGTTCCAGGGACGCGATTGCTTCTCTGGAAAACTTCTTTGATGTGGTGTTCAGCGACGCCTCCGAGCAGGAAAAATGGGACGCACTGTATGATGCGGCCAACCAGATGAAAAATTATGTTTCTCCCGCGATGGGCGCGGTGACCCGTCGCCGGGGCAGGGGTGCGGATGATACAAAACGCACCAACAAACCGGAGGGGCCGGATACAAAGAGCAAGAATGATTCTGGGGGTGATCCCCAAATACAGAAAAATGCGGAACTCGGAGATTCGAGCAAAAAGAAGAAGGGAGACAGGCAAGATCCCGACAAAAATCCAAAATGCGGCGATCCCATTGATATGGTCACCGGCAGCCAGCGCATGACCAACACCGACTTTATTTTCAACGCCTCATGAAATGCCATCACAGCTGAGAATGAAAATAAAGGCAGTGCATAGGACGGCGGCATCTGCTACACTAAAGTCAGCAGGCGTAGTCCGGTTG
>NZ_NFJU01000073.1 GCF_002160025.1 Anaeromassilibacillus sp. An200 | reverse complement strand
GCAGTTGACCGACCGCAACTTTATTTTACCAGAAGGTTTTTTCATTATATAATTTCTTTTACTCTCCCCGGCCTAGCCGGGGGTTGTCGTTTCGCTAAAGCATATTAACGCAAAAACCCCGCAAACCTTACGGCTTGCGGGGATTTCTGGAGCTGGCAATGTGACTCGAACACACGACCTGCTGATTACAAACCGAATTCAATACCCTTCAATATGGTGGAAAGGGCGTCTTCAGGTTTTTTCACAACGTTTGAAACATCAGTTGGCACTGCTTTCTTATGATGTTTTTACCTATTTGCTTTCTCATGTGAGTCAAAGATTTCTATTTTTTAGACCATAATATTAACATTTCTAATGCTTTCAATGCCTATTTCATTGGGGAACTGATAATGTGCAAACAGATTCACTTTTTTCTGTTGGCTATCTGAATGGTTTTCGTAGAAGCTTTTGGCTCCAAACCTATTTCAGGCTTTACCACAGGTTTTACTGCCGCCAACTGACGGGCCAACTCATCTTGAGAGTGAACTGCGATTTTGCGCAATGTCCGATAATAACCAGCATCCTGTGCAGGATAAATCCGTGAAGGGATAATAGCCAAACGAGCAGTCCGCTGCTGTTCGGCCTTACGCATTTTTTTGCTTATCATGGCAATACGCTGTGCTTTCGTAAGGTACAACGGTACTCCTCCTTATGATGTGTCCTGAAGACATTATATCCTGTTTTGCTTGGAAGCGCAATCTCTCTTCTGTAAAAAAAGTGAAAAGTTGATGTTGAGAAAAAAGAGTGTAGAAGAAAATACAGGGAAAATATAGGGGAAAGATAGTGAAACAGAAAAATAGAGGTAGTAAAAAAGGAGAAAATCTTATATAATAAATTCAGACATTTTTACTTGTTTTACCCAAAAAAGAAAAATTTTTTATTACTGTTTGACACGGGAGGGGAAAACATGCATGCGGATTTTTATACACGGGAGAGTCCCAGTCAGAAATTAGGAGTGAAATATTTAGATGATATTCAATTAACAAATAGCTTCCCAGATTGGAAAGCTTTGTTTGCGCGGATTGAAGAGCAGAGGAAAATCGCCCTGTATGCATCCACTCATTACAAGATTTGCGACAGTGGACGTTTTCCTCAGATGTACGATAATATTTATGCGATTTTGGGTGGGAGAAGGAACTGGAAAAAGTTCTGTGGCGTTGACAATACGGCAAAAAATGATTACCAGCGATTGTACGGATATTCTTCTGCCTATTATTACTCCGGAGGTTATCAGTGAGCAGGAATGCTCCATCTTGGGCTGGGTGCTTTCTGCTACGGAAACAGTTCTTCATCAGTTAGAAAATCGTATGAAACAATTACACACCTTTTCTCAAGGAAAAATGCATGGCAGCTCTTTTTTGGATGAATTTTTTCAGGATTGCCAGTTTCAGCGTGAAAATCCGCTCTGGAAAAAATATCGGGAGCTTTTTAAGAAAAGTGTTCAGACAAGCGGAGACTTGCGAACAATGGAATATTCTGAAGAGGACGCTACGCTGTTCCGTATGTAGCGTTCCAAACGTCAGTATCAATTGATTCAGGATCTCAATCTTTTTTGGCAGCAATTGACGGATTGCTGGATGCGTACTAATGGGGAATTTGCCAGTTTGAGTGGATTGGATATATCTTCTGTGAAATATCCACTTATTATCCTTGTGTTTGATGACATCGATCTGGTGCCGGAACGAAGCATGGAACTGCTGAACATTACTTTTCAATATTTTACAAATCCCAATATTGTTATTTTGATCACGGCGGCCGAAAAAACCCTGAAAGAAGTCATCCGTTTGAAGATGTTGGACAGGATGGTAAGTTCAGAAGCAAAATCACTGCTGATCGATGTGTTTCCAAGGATCGAGGTGAAGCAGGAATTTAGCTATCAGTCAGAGCGTTTTGCATCCATTGAGAGAATGTCGGATGAATTTTATAATAAGGTTATTCCTCCTTCAAGCCGCTACTATCTCAATCGCTATACCAGTATTTCGGAAAAACTTTTATATTCCTATTCAAGCATAGAACAATCTTTTATTGCACCGCAGGGTGTCCTTTCCACCCCGTTGGATCAATTTTTGATTGGGCAGGTGAATCGTCTGCTGAAAGCTTTTGATAAGGGAAAAGCTGAAAATCGGGAAAATTTTTTGGTCGACCGTACACAGGAGAACAAGTTTCGCACCTGTTTGATGCTGTTTGGGAATAAAAGCCGTAATATTGCAAATGGCTGTCTTGAAATCTTAAATGCGGTAAACCGGCTCGTTGCTCTGTCCAACCATACTTCTAAAACCGGTAAGTGGACACATGAGGATAGTCTGGAAATTTACCAGACGCTTTACCATCTTACACAAGCCCTGATGCTCTCCAATTCCGCTTTAAGATATGTGTCCAGAGAGAGGGAATTGATTTGCCTGGTGGGAAACGGTATGCGGATTCTGATACAGTATCCGTTTATTTGGGAGGAGTACCAAAAGGAAAGACAGGAGATTCTGGATGAATTCTTTGATAAGGAAAACGCTCACAGTAATACATTGCAGATACAGAGAAAATTTAAGGAAGCACAAAAAAGAGCAGCGTCTCTGCTGATGCTTTCGTTTTTCGTTGAAGGTTTACTGCAAACAGTTCAGTCCCCAACGATCCGTTTGCATGGAGAGCAGACACTCAGTAAGCTTGTCAATGCGGATGTGATATGGGAGGGAAACTCCCCGACTGAGCAGACGCTTTTTCCACGATACAAAAATGTACAGGACTTTATGGATTCCTTTCCTCGTGTGCTGGAACATTTGGATCAGTATGTGGGCGTGGATCTGTATAGCTTTTCTTTTGCGGAAAAATATTTGGAAGACCTCTTTCTGTATCGTCGGGAAACAACACATGAAGCGTTTCTTGAAATTTTGCGAAAAGAAATCCCGTATAACCAGCGCTGGGTGGCAAGCGTTTTTTTGGAAATGAGTGTTCGATATAGTGGATTTTCTCTTTTGAAAGAAGATATGTTTCAACTTTCAGATGAAATGCGGCGTGTTTTCCAGCTATTTTCCTTTACCGAAAATATTATGGAGGAAAAAGAGCGGGAAATTGAAGCTTTTTTCTCCAGCAGCAACCTATTGCAGCAGAGTACAAAGCTGCTGGACTATTTTGAAAAACAACTACTGGCCCATTCACAGGAAAGCAGCTCTTTGCCCCACATATTGTTTTCAGAGAAATCAAATGTTCCCCAGGCTGGGGATCCGATTACCATCTGGAACGATTATTTCAGCGCAATTAAAAAAGAAGAGAAAAACTATTTTACATGGTTTCTTTCTCTTTATTTGCGGTCCCGCTGGAATGATGCGCAGGAAACCTATTCCGGCGCACGGGATTATTTTGGTGATAAAATCTTGAGCCTTGCTTATACACTTTCCGGATTTATTGATTCGCTTCTCAATAGCATTTTCCATTCTCTCAAAAACAAGATGCTGATTGTCAGCACGAAATCACGTTTGCAGGAATTGCTGCAGTACGTCGAACAAATTGACAGTACAACGGAACAGATCCGTATTCTTCATGGACGTTTTCTGATTCAGCTGCGTCGGCTCCTGCGCGCAGCGAAAGACAAAGAAGTAATCCAGTTTCCAGCTGCACTGTTTTTGGATTATATGTTTCATCTGAATGTTGAGATAGACAAATACCAGATGGGTTCTTTCACCGATTATGCCTATTTGGATATGCCTGATTTATTGGGATATTACAAGGCTGTGGAATATCTGGTCATTGCACACATGCCGGAAAGCGGGCAGGAAAAGGAGGTGGGGAAATGGCTTATTTGCCCTGCTGCCGCCTTTGTTCTGGATATCAATCTTCTGGAAAATCTGTGGCCGTTCTATTTTGCGGCCCAGATTCTGCTGGAAGCGGAGGAACAAGGCAAAAATGATTTGTATCGCAGGGAGAAGGCTGAAAATCAGCAGGCTCCGCTTCGCAAGCTTTATGACCAGCTTACCAGCAGGCTTGCGAGCATCCATATCAATCCGGATAATTGCTTTACCGCGGCTCTTCCCAGGGAAAAGCCAAAAAAGAATCTCACAGGGTTAGAGAGACTGATGCAGATAACCCAACAAACTATGGCGGAACAGTTTGTTGAAATGGTGAAGGAGAACCAGCAAAATGAATAGGAAGCAGAGAGTGGCTATGATTGTGAAGCTTCTTCTGCTGCCTTTTACACGCGAGCCTTTCCAGCAGAAGGATCTTCTGCTGGAAAAGGCAGTGGCATATCAGAAGCTGCTGATCAGCGATAATCTGAGCATGGAAGAAAATCTTGCGGCTTGGGAACGGGTAAGAAAACGTTTGATTGCTTCCATTGAAGATGAGATCAAGCCGGACAAGCTCAGCGAGATGAGTGAACTTCTGGAGATGTTCTATCCTGAACGGACGTTGGCACAGATAGCCGTTCAGACGGAGGCGCGGAACAGACGCGGCGGTTTGGAATCATACTATTTTGATGTAATTTTGCGTTTGGCTGTGGAGTTTGTCGCATTGCGTGACGGGCGTGTTTCCCTGAAATTATGGGAGGACAACCTCAAGAGAAGCAGCAATTTTTTCCCGCAAAGCAGTGGTTTGTACAAAGTGGAGCTTTGGAGTGAAATTGCACGGACCGTTACACCGGATCTCTTTATCGCGGGGTATTTTGTCCGCACCGGCATTCGGGACCCCGGACAGTTGAAAAATCTGCCTGACCATGTTTTCCTGAGTGATTCCCTGATGGCGCGCATCAATGCGCAGGGAATTGCCGAAACGCATCTGCACTTCAGTGCAGGAATGAGCTATCTCTCTGTCTGGGAAGCTGTTACAGATCCTGCCGCTCTCCGTATCACAAGCGCCAGATCCCTTTTCCAGCAGCATCAGAAAGAGGAACTGCGGGAGCATCGGTGCCTGATTTTAGCCGGGTGGCTTCGGCTGATGATGGCAAAATATCTGCAGATTACACATCAAGCGCAGCTTCAGCGGGAAAAGTGTGCGGATATGCCAGAGTTCTTCTTTTTCGATCTGCGGAAGGAACAGGACTATCTGGAACACAGTATTCTTCGATATGTTTTGGGAAACAGGGAAGAAGCAGGCAACATGCAAGAACTACTGACAATTTTAGAAAGAAAAAACGAAAGATGTCTGTCCATTTTGTATTCTGACTATCAGGTTAGCCACGCACACAAAGCACTTGATGTCCTTATGCGGGGCCTTTATGCTTCCTATGCGTATTTGGGAACCTCTCCTGAATTGCTCCTTTTATTTTTTGCTTTGCATCACATTCAACCCAGCTCTCAGAAACAATTAAAGAACAGATGGGACTCGATGTTATTTGGGGAGTAGGCGGCAAAGCCTCCGATATTCACGGATACCATATGTCCTATCTGCAGGCCAGAGAAGCGTTGAAATATAAGCTTCTGCGCAATCGGACTGTATTTTTCTGTCAGGAAACCAGCACCAGACAAGGAGATTTTCAATACCCTCACGATGAACTGCAAACTTTCTACAACTCCATATTGTCAATGGACTCCAATAAAATGCAACTTTCTCTCCATGTGATCACAGAGCAGATAGAAAAGGCTCCGACACTCTTCATTGGAACAAGCCTTTTCTATGATATCCTCAATACCGCCATGAAAGCCTCTCTTGAGCTGGACCATAGTCTTGGAAATGTGTTTCATCTTTTTCCTGAGCTAAGCGAAAAAGATGAGATTCAAAGCCCAGCTGAAATTCTTGAAATGGTCGACTCCATGATGCAAAGACTCATTACTCATGTGAAGCAGACAGTTTCTGCAGAGGTAACGGTAAAACCTGAAAATGTTACGATAGAGTCCATTCAGCAATATATAAACAACAATTTCAGCGATCCAAATTTTTCTCTTCAGACACTTGCTGGTTATTTTGGAATGTCAATGTCAAATTTGAGCCACTATTTCAAGAGCCACACTGGGATCAGTCTTTTCGATTATCTGACAGAAAAAAAGATCGCATACATAAAAGAACTTCTTGTCACAACGGACGATACTATCAATGATATTGTGCAAAAAATGGGCTACATGCATCCATCCAACTTTATCAAAAAATTCAAAAATATTGTTGGAATGACGCCTGGAAAATATAGGGAAACATATAAGTTCTCTCAAAATATTTAAGGCAACGCCAACACAATTCACGCCTAACGGCTGAGGGGACGGATCTCGCCTAAATTTTCCGGTGACTGTATCATCGCCTTAAAAATCAATGGAACAAACTCTGATGATTCGACCGGCTGGGATATGTATCGCACATGGTATTCCGGCCGGTCATTCACATTTTGTCCCCCACCGACCCACGCCGTGATCCGCATGGGAACCAGTTTCTAATTCAGCAGGTAGTGTGTTCGAGTCACATTGCCAACTCCAAGCAAAAACCACACAGGAAAGCCGTTCGATGGTTTTCGGTGCGGTTTTTCTTTTTGTTTCATTTGAGGATTTGTTAGTAACGTAAGCGTCAAACGTAACGGCGCATAGACAATCCCAGCTCAGAGATGATTCTCAGAGCTGGGATTGTCTCGTCATTTTACTTTACACGTCTCCGGAGCCTTCCAGGGGA
>NZ_NFJU01000072.1 GCF_002160025.1 Anaeromassilibacillus sp. An200 | reverse complement strand
AATGCTCATGTGCGATAAAGTATCATAAGAATTTATATAGACAGCTACCCACTATCCGTTTTGTCCACAAACACGATAAGGCAGTCAAAACCGAGCGTGACTGCCTTATCTGTTATTTCAAATCATCTTTTTCCAGTTCTTTTAGTTTTTGATTGATATTTTTTGCCTCAATGTATTCAAACAAAAAGAATATCAGCCATATAGCAGCAAAAATCCCAAATGCAATCAAAATTTGAACGACTGTATATCCAATTTTTTCGGGATAAAAAGGAATCCACTTTAAGTGAATTGCTATGGGATAATAAGTGCCCATACCAATCACAAAATGGAAAAGTATTTTATATCTCATAGGGATTTTTTCAAATTGATAAATCACTGATGTTGAGGCACAAGCAATACCTGTCAGCATAGCCCCTATTGCTTGTGCGGCAAAATTTTGAACAATCGGCATTAGGTTGTTTTCTCCACCTGCAAGATATAGAAACAAACAGCTAACAACAAAAAATGTGCAACCGCATGAAATTCCATAGAACAAGTATTTTATTATCAATTTAATCATTCGCATTATTCTAATCCCAACCTTTCTTTGAAAGATTTGCGAAAGCTTCTGGAAATATAATCCTCCACGCCGTTCTTCATTACCAATTCCATTGTGCCGTTGAACGCAGCACAAACATGACTAATGCGATAAATATTGACAATAGTGGATTTTGAAACACGGATAAAAGAATTTCCTAAAAGGCTTTCAAGCTCATACAAAGGTCGTGCTAATGTGTAACGGTTTTTCAATTTATCATAACAGACGATTTCCCGTCCCTCTGTACGAATCAATTCTAAGCTATCAGGCTCAAGAAAGTATGTTTTTCCGTCTTTATCTGCAATTAAAGAACCTTGAACAGAATCCTCTTTTTCTAATAGCTTGATTATTTCTGCAATTAATGGAGTCATCTTTTTTATGTGAAGAACCGCACAAGGTTCTTGGCAATCTGGGTTTATGTTACATTCAACTTTCATGGACACACCACCTCTTTACGGTACTATTATATCATAAATTTCAAGATGGAAAATGCATTTTAGACATAGAAATCGACCTGTTGTACAGTGCAGCGTACCTCTGCGGCAACTCCTATTGTAAGAGAGTAAGCGATACGATACTATATAAGCAGACCAGTTGTAAAGGAGGAAACGACAATGGCAACTGATATTGTTTTAGTTGAAGATTTAACTGTATCGTATAAGAATGTTCGTGCGATAAACAATGTTTCATTTTCCGTTAAACAGGGGGAAATATTAGCAATTATTGGGCCGAACGGTTCTGGAAAAACTTCAACAGTTGAATGTATAGAAGGTTTACGAAAGCCTGACCACGGTTCCATCCAAGTTTTCGGTAAAAGCCCACGGGAAGAACGAAGTGAAATATATAAATTGATGGGAGTACAATTGCAGGAAACAGAATATCCTTCAAAAATTCGTGTCGATGAGCAGTGTAAATTATTTGCGAGTTTTTATGATCGTCCCGCAGACTGGAATCTTCTGCTTTCTCAAATGAATCTTGCTGATAAACGAAAGCGTCAAATCCATAAACTTTCAGGAGGAGAAAAGCAAAGACTTTCCATTTTGCTGTCGCTTATGGGACGGCCTAAGCTGTTAATCATGGACGAAATCACCACTGGCCTTGATCCAGAAGTTCGTCAGAATATGTGGCAAAGTTTTGATGCAATCCGCAAAACCGGTGTAACTATTATTTTGGTTTCTCATTATTTGGACGAGGTTGAAGCTCTTGCGGATAAAATCCTATACATGGAAAAAGGCAACCAGCGTTTTTGGGGAACACAAAATCAATTTCGTGAGTATGTAAAAGGCTGCATTCCACAGGAGGAATGGGATGACGGATGCTCTCTGGAAAAACTATATTTGAAACTTGTCCCCAAAACACAGGGAATCTCGATGGAGGGGATATTATGAAACGATTTATAACAATTTGCCAAGTAGAGTTTGTGCTATTTATCCGGGATTTTTTTGGATTCTTTTTTACGCTCGTCTTTCCCACAATGATGCTTGTACTGTTTGGAAGTATTTACGGAAATAATCCAATCTATCTTGGGGCTGAGGTAGGTATGATTGATGTTTCCGTTCCAGCTTATTGTGTCATGGTGATTGGCGTAACAGGTCTGATGTCATTGCCGTTGACTTTGGCAGAATACAAAGAAAAAAAGATATACAAAAGGTTTGATGCAACACCAGTTGGAAAGAAAAGCATTATGGTTGCACAAGTTTGCATCAATGTAGTTATGACTTTTGTAGGTTTTTTGGTTCTACTGTTTGTAGGATTGGTCGTATATCAAGTACAAATACGAGGAGATTTCTTTTCGATTCTTCTTGCCATGCTAATCTCGGTAGCAGCAATGTTTTCGATTGGCTTTTTCTTCACTGCTGTTGCACGAGATACTAAAATTACAAATCTGCTTTGTTACCTCTCCTACTTTCTTATGATTTTTCTATCTGGAGCAACCATGCCGGATATGTTATTCCCGGAAAGTGTAAGAACCATTGCAAATTTGCTGCCAATGACATACGCTGTTGATCTAATGCAAGGGATATTTAGTGGATATTCGTTAACGAATTATATTACAGAGTTGATTGTTCTTTTGGGTGTCACTCTGTTTTTCACCATTATTGGGGCAATGCTATATCGAAAAAAAGATTGGGCATGAGTTTTCTAAAATAGCAAATCCAGCCGAGCCAGTCAACGGTCAAGATAAACGGGCAAAAAATGCGCCGCCGTTGACAGCCCCGCCCGCCTTTGCTGATAGGCAATCAAGGGGGCGACAGCAAGGAGTGCTGCCGCCCCGCACTATTATCAGAGAGGGGGAATTTCCATGACCGAAGATGAAGCCTACAAAGTGCATATCCAGTACACATTCAATGCCTTTTGCAAGATTGTCATTCGTCACGCCGCCATAGATATAATTTTGAAGCTGCGCCGGAGGTGGGAACGGGAAGTTTCCCTTGACTATCTGATGAATGAGAAGTTTGTCCAGTTTGCCGAGCCGGAGCAGTTTGAAGAATATTTTTTACTGCCTGCGGGCAGACCGCCGTTCTATACCATGCGGAACTTGCCGCCGCCCTTGCGCTTTTGCCGGAGCAGACACAGGAAGAAATTTTCCGCTACTATTTCCTACGCCAGCCGCAGCGCGTGATCGGCGTACATATTGGCCGGACACGCAGCACAGCGGGGCGGCATATCCAGCTTGCCTTGAAGCGGCTCCGGCGGCTCATGGAGGGAAAACGCTATGAGTAAACTTCTCCCCTATGAAACAATAGTCAAGGCGCATGAGGGCGACCCGGACGCAATCGACACCGTTCTTTCCCACTACGCCGGATATATCCGCTACTGTTCCAAAGTACACGGGAAAGTCAACGCCGAGGTTGAGGAATATGTGAAGCAGAAGCTAATTGCTGCACTGTTCAAGTTTCGATTTGACCGATAAGCAAAGGACGAACACCGGCTTCCATTAGCGATTTTCCCCAGCAAGTTTACAATTCATCTATTCCCAAAGGTAGCTGGTCATAGTATAATGAAGCCAACGACAAATTGGAATTTGGTGGAGAATATACTATGAAAAATTTTTTATATCTTATCGTGCAGTGTACATGGGGTATTTTACAGTCTTTGTTGGGATTGATAAATTTTTTGCTTCATATTCGTGACAGACACTATTTTTATCATGGTGCAGTAATAACAGAATGGAATGATAAATCAAGTGTCTCTTTGGGAATGTTTGTATTTGTAACGAAAGAACCATACTTTTATGATAAATTAAAAGTTGAGTATACAAAAGATGAACTTTTAAAAAGACTTCTTGTACATGAATATGGTCATACATTACAGTCCCTTATTTTAGGTCCACTATATCTTATTGTAATTGGGATCCCTTCAACTTTGTGGGGATTTTTGCCGAACTTACATAAAAAGAGAAAAGATGAGCAGATTTCATACTTTTCATTTTTTACAGAAGGATGGGCAAATAGACTGGGTGAGAAGGTAACAGGTGAAAAGTCAATGGGGAATTTGGTAATAGATTAGGATTGATTACAGGAAGATAACTTCCAGTTTGTTAAGTAGACAAATCCTAAGTTATCTAGCCAATCTGCCCAAACTTTCAAAACTGAATACCAGCCGCCACCGGCGCGGCCAGCGAAAGCAGTAAGTCTGAAAAAGATTTGCTGCTTTTTTTGTTGCCCGGCTCCGTTCCCGGCCATTTTGCCCTGTTCAGATTGTAGTAGTAAGTGAGGGGGAAATTTTTCTGCCCCGGCGTTTGGCATTTTGGATTTTTGTCCGTAGTAAGAAGCAAAGAGAAAATAAGCCGTTTTGTTTGGAAAATTTCAAAACGCGGTGGTGTGGGGAGTGAAAGGAAAAATTCTCTGTTCTGCCGGTTGCCAAAATTCCTTTTCTCGCATTACAGAAGCAAAAGAAATAAAAGAAATTTTGAAAAATCTCCGTCCAGCGGGTAGCTGGCGGCCTTTGAAATGTACCTTTAGCGGAAAGGGAAAAAGCCGCAGCCAGCGGGCAGCAAAGCCCCGTTCCGGCGTCATATTGGCGAAAGGAAAAAAGGCCGCCCACAGCGGGCCGGAAGTCCTGTCCTGTCCGTTCTATGTACGGAAAAACCCGACAGGAGCAGTCTGCGGCAGTTACAGAGCAAGTATCGACCAGTGTACCAAATTTCGCTTTTCGCTCATTTGTCCCCCGGTCAGATACTTGTTGGGGTTGCCACCCCAAACCCGCCTTTTGCGGCTTACGCCGCCGAAAAATCCCCCGCAAATATTTTTTGGATTTTTCAAAAACAGTTCCGATTTACACCCTGTTTTTCTCCTATCAGTGAGAGGACAAACCGCAGCAAACGAAAGGAGATGAGCCACCATGACACGCAAGACCTACAACACCCCCAAGCGGAAATGTGTTGTCAAGACCCGTCTGACCGAGGATGAGCGCAGAGCCTTTGAGGACAAATGCGCCGCCCTCTCCATGAGCCAGTCCGAGTATATCCGGCAAGCCGTTTTTTACAGCCGAATTTCCCCTGTTATCCGGGTGACTGCCCACAGCGAGGAAATACTCACCGCCGTATCTTCCCTTGTGGCGCAGTACGGGAAAATCGGCAGCAACCTAAACCAGATCGCCCGGTATCTGAACAAATACGGCGCACCGTACAACGCCCTGTCCAGCGAGGTGAGAGCCGCCGTTTCCGACCTTTCCGCCCTCAAATTCGAGGTGCTGAAAGTGATAGGTGAAGCCTATGGCAACGATCAAGCATATCAGCTCTAAAAATGCCGACTATGGAGCCGCCGAAGCCTATCTGACCTTTGAGCATGACGAGTTTACCATGAAGCCCACCCTTGACGAAGCCGGGCGGCTCATTCCCCGGCAGGACTACCGGCTGGACACGCTGAATTGCGGGGGTGAGGATTTTGCCCTGTCCTGCATACGGGCAAATCTGCGATACGGCAAGAACAGCAAACGGGAGGACATCAAGAGCCACCACTATATCATCAGCTTTGACCCACGGGATGCAGCGGACAACGGCCTGACCGTTGACCGGGCGCAGGCGTTGGGGCTTGCCTACTGCAAAGAGCATTTTCCCGGACACCAAGCCCTTGTCTGCACCCACCCGGACGGACACAACCATAGCGGCAATATCCATGTGCATATTGTCATCAACAGTCTGCGGATCGCCGAGGTGGAGCGCAAGCCCTACATGGACAGGGCAAGCGACACCAGAGCCGGGGACAAACACCGCTGCACCGCAGCCGCCATGCGGTATTTCCGCAGCGAAGTCATGGAGATGTGCCACCGGGAGGGGCTTTACCAGATCGACCTCTTGAACGGCAGCAAAAACAAAGTGACCGAGCGTGAATACTGGGCGAAGCGCAAGGGGCAAGCCAAGCTGGACAAGGAAAACGCTGTCCTGCTTGCCGAGGGTAGGCATTGGGCTTGGCGAGGAATACAAGGATATTTCCTTTGGCCTGTACGCTTCGGAGGACCTGACTGCCCTGGACGGCAGCGTGATTCCGGCAGGCGGGCTTCTGGAAGTTGTGGCGGTTGCGCCGGTGGAGGACGCGCCCGGCCAGTATTCGGCGGCCTTTGCCTCCGACCTGCCTTTTGGCAGCTTCTATGTCCAGGAGCGCACCACCAATGAGGCGTTCGTGCTTTCCGATCAGCAGTACCCGGTAGTCTTTGCGTATGCCGGGCAGGAAATCGGCCTGGTTACGATTGCGGTCAATGACGGCGAGGCTATTTCCAACGAGATGATCCGCGGGCGCATTGACGGCGTGAAATACGGCGAGGACCCCGAAGGCGGTGAGGACCTTACCCTGGAGGGCGCGCTGATCGGCCTGTTCGCTCCCGGCACGGAGGAATTTACAGAAGAAAATGCCCTCCTTGTGACAACTTCCGGGGAAAACGGCGCCTTCTCCTTTGAGGATGTGCCTTTCGGCCATTGGATCATCAAGGAAATTTCCAGCCCTTCGGCTCTGTACTCCATCAGCCCGGAACAGCACCATGTCTATATCGGCACCGATGGACAGACCATTGAAATTGAGATTGACAACACCCTGATCCACGGTACGGTACAGGTTATCAAGACCGAGGCTGTGGACGAATTGAAGTCTATCCAGGAGGACGAGGAAAACAGTTCTGAAAGTGAGGCTGGCGAGACAGAAAAAAGCGCCGATGATGATACCGGCGAGGACACTGCGGACAATCCATTCCTCCACCGGCTGCCCGGCGCTGTCTTTGAGCTTTATGAGGACACCAACGGCGATAAGG
>NZ_NFJU01000071.1 GCF_002160025.1 Anaeromassilibacillus sp. An200 | reverse complement strand
TCAGCAATGCAGTTGGCCGACCCATTCGTGGCCCCTTTAGGGGCGTTGTCTGTACCATGCCCTTCTAGGGCTTTCCCAAGCCCCCGGCTTTGCCGGGGGTCATGACTTAGAGAGTTATTTCAGTCTAAACTTGCATATAGCCCATATGTGTTTTTGCGATAACGTTTGAAAACAGTCCTTTGATATGTGCGATAAGTAATTTGATCGGCAAAATTTTTAATACCTTTCCAATTAAAAAGACTTTCTTCGGGTTTATTTCCACTAGGAGAAGGCTGCTCTAAAAAATCACATATTAACTGAGTCGTTACAGCAGACGGGAATAGTTTTTTCCCCTTACCACCGACGGCTTTGGTTTTTATATCGTTAATAATGTCACTCATTTTCTGGCGCAGCGTTATAGAAATATATGGGCAATTATGAAAAATTAAGACATACCAGAACTCTACTTGCATCATCGGTTCTTTATCTGATATTCTGAGTATTTGCCTTTCGACAATATTTTCAACTTTTTTTGACAGTTCATTAAAAAAGGGCTGATAATACTGCGAATAGAGCAATAAATTTGCCCAAATAATTGGGTCATTGCATTCTTCGGCGGCTTGAATTAAATGGTTTTCTGTTTTGGTGTCAAGCACAATATTATATTCGTAAAAAAAAGGAAACCAATCACATAAATCAAATACATTTCCCGAGCAAAAAACAAATGAATACCTATTAATTGTTCTACTTAATTTTGTGTGAGCTTTATCGTCACCTTTAAAATCAATTTCACTATTCATGTAAGCAATAATGGAAATGATTTTTCGGGCTTGGTCAAATGAAGGGTAAAATGCGTATACATATAGGGCCATATCAATTAAGAGCAGTGCCTTACCTAAGCGCTGCTTGCCAAAGAGCGTATACCCATTTTTCTTTTTACTGATATTGTTTAGCAATGTTGATAAAAGAAACGAAACAATAGTTCTCCTATCTTCAGAATGTTCTTTAACCAGAACAGCAATTTCATCTTTTATTCTATCTACAGAAATAAACTCTGTCTTTACTATGAACTGCTCATCTTCAGGCAATTTATCGTAATCAGATTTTTTTCCTTGATAGAAAAAGTTTCCAATAATATCAGACAATTGCCTGGTTTTTTCAAGCCATTCTTTGGGGAGACAAGGTGTACTTCCTTTTGTCAACTTCAACTCATTTAAGCGTAGCAGGTATCGTTCGCCAATCATTTTATATTTGGATAGTATTTGTTCAAGAACCTGTGGTTGATTGGCAAACAGAAAAATATCATCAACATATCGAAATGCAACATAATCGACATTATAGATAATGTTTTCTTTAGATAGGGAAACGGAGATTAGATTGTCAATATGCTGCAGTAAAACTTCAGACATCATTCTAGAAAACTCAGGGCCAACAACAATGCCATTTGATGACCGCCCGTTTATATTTTGGAGTATTCGATCTATGGTGACAAGTAAATGAGAGTTAACGGCATCTTTTGCATCAACGACATTTCTTTCTATAATCCATGTAAATGCGTGTGTATATATGCTGTCAAAGCAAGCCTTATAGTCGAGTTTTGCATAATATTTGTATTTAAAGTTACACATTCGCCATACCCGTGAATCAGCAAAAGAATTTATTGATTCAAAGGGCCCTATTTTAAAATAATTTCCAGCTTGTTGAATAGCCCCACGTCCTGCACGAAAGGATTGGTCTTGAAAGTATTGTGTTACTCGTCCAGACTTTGCCTTATAATATAAATCTGTGCTTTTTTTGTGATAACGAATGGAATAGTCATGATGCTTTTCAAAATAGTTCAATATTTCCTTTTGATAGCATTCGATAAAAAGGAACAAGTTCAAGGCAGAAAATGGTTGAATGACACTCATTTCTCTCATTGTGTCAGTTCCCTTAAGAATTTTGTATTTTAAAGGTTTTGTGCTCCAGCCATTTTCAAACATTCTAGAACTGCTCTGAGCTTTATTTTGTTTGATTTCTTGGATAAGCGCGTCTAAAATTTTTTGGTTCTCTTTCTTTAAAAGAAATGTGTAAAGTTGAGAAAAAGAAAATAATTCCGATATTTCAACAGGTAGTAAATCTGTCAGAATATAGTCCAGCTTATTCCTTTCTAAGCCACTCCACCCCATTGACTTTTTCCTCCATCTTTTTTATTATAAGAGAGCAGACAAGTTGTTTGCAGTGCAGAAATGCACACACATCATCGGCACAATGCTGAAATCAGCCTTGCTGAGGAAGGACATTGTGTTTAGAACATAGCTGCGGCAAATGTTCCGGAACGGCAAGGGCAACCTTGCCGTTTCGTCATTTAGTATCCGACCCGAATTTTTATTAAATAGTCCCTTACAAGTGTTCCATAGCCCCGTCGTTTGCCATTTGCATCAGTGCTGTTGATTCCAACCTGCTTGCATAGAGCCACGAGAGATTTATAGTCATACCCAATACGATCAACAAGCAAAATCGTTTTATTGGCTTTCATATTCCCATATAGATTATAGCCACAATTTAATTGGGCGCCCCCCATCAAAAAATAAGGTTTATCAATCTTTGCTCTGTCAAACGCATCGTCAATCATATTCTTCAAATACTGTTCTGTATTGGTTTCGACAAGCCCAGTATCTAGAAAATATCGAAGTTCGCCATAATTCGAAATAAATCCTTTTACTCTCCAGATGTTTGAACGAAAATGTTTTGTCATATAAACTTCGCGTGAGGAGAATGCAGCTATTCTATGCCGTAGTAACTCCATTTTATTATAATCAGGCGATGACGGGTCTGTATAAGAAGCAATCAATTTATCAATGCGATCTTCATATTTTTTTCGCTTATCATCAGTAATGCCATATTTAATTTCAATTTTGGCTTTACCATTCGCTGAAAGCCAAAATTCATAGCCAAGAAAGTCTACAGAGCAATTTCCTTTTAATATGTTTCGGCGAGAAATATACTTGAATTTTTTCTTGTTAAATTTTGTATGGCATTTGGGCGCTTTTATTGTTTGATCATGAAATATTTTTAAAAGAACGGTTTCCAGTTTCTCTTTAACTTCAGTTTCCTCCATGTGCTCGTTGAGAATCAGAATGCTATCATCTATATACCTTTCATAATATATAATGCCATTAGAAAAGAACATCTGTTTGACAGCTTCATCAAAGTATCCAGCTATAATTTCCGCGATTGCATTTGAAGTACAAAGTCCCGCATACGCATATTTAGTTGAATAAGCGAAAGCCTTTATCAGGTCAATCTCGTGCCGATCAAGAATATTATATTTTAAGTATTTTTCAAAAACATAAATAGACGAAACAGAATTGAAGTAATCTTTAAAATCAAATTTTACAATTGTAAAATCCGACATTTGAATTGCAGCAGAGAGAACACTGAACAGCGTCCGAGTTGTTTTGTTTCGATTAGGATATTTTATTTTAAATGCTCTATCTAGAATTTGTTTGATGCTTTGACATAGGATATTTTCAGGTGAATATAAATTGTCATATTGTTTAACCAACCGCTTTTTACCGCTTTGATTTAACATAAGTGACTTCGAGTTTTCAAAATGGAAGGTAGCGTCATTAAAGGCGCTCTTTATATCCGAAATAATCTTTTCTTGTTCCGCAGCAGATTTATACGGGGTGTCTTTATCAAGGGCTATAGTTCTTTTTACAGCGCGCTCAATCTCTTTTTCAATGCTCATTTTTCTTTCCCCCATGTAAAAATGTGCCCTGCAAAAACCTGGCAGGGCACATTTAATTATTGTACAGCTACCTTTGGCAATTGACGTTGCTACACAATAGCAATTTTCTATTGTAAGAGGATTTTAATTATGGATATTCTATCATATTATGGAGAAATACTCAACATAAAGCAGATATATGCAGCAGGATATAAAAACTACTCTAGGGCGGTTATGTGCTCTCGTCGATGTTCTTGATCCTGCTCATCAGGCCTTTCCAGCAGGGAGTCCACATTCTGGCGGAGGGTGTCATATTCCTTTTCCTCCCGTTGTATCTTCCGAAGTTCCGCTTGTAGGGCGGTCTTGCGGGTGGTTAGTCTGTCCAGTTCTACTTTTAGCTTTTCGGCTG
This sequence comes from Anaeromassilibacillus sp. An200, assembly GCF_002160025.1. Taxonomy (GTDB): domain Bacteria; phylum Bacillota; class Clostridia; order Oscillospirales; family Acutalibacteraceae; genus Caccousia; species Caccousia stercoris. The sequence goes on along the minus strand of NZ_NFJU01000071.1, from coordinate 2,899 downwards.
AAGGGAGTTTGGTGAGTCCGGCCTTTCTGATCTCCCTGGCTGCCGCCTCAAACAAAATGATCTCGCTCTCAAAACCACGCAGGAACTTTTCCTTGTCCTTTGACGCCTTGTAGCGGTCATAGACGGGCTTCAGTTTGCGGTAGGTGTCAATTTGCTTTCCCAGAAGGGCCAGGTCGGTGATCCGTTGTTCCGTATCCCGCAGGTTTTCCCTGGTGCGGATGGAGGCGGCGGCAATGGCGTCGCACTGCGCCACCAATTCCTCATAGCTACCGATGCCGTGTTCGGTGAGAAAGTTCATGGTGGCGGCCGCCCGTTTGAGATTCTCAATGGTCGCCCACCGCTGGTATCCGGCGCTCTGCTGGGCCTTGATATTGTTCTGAATGTCAATGAGTAGGCTGACCTTCCCGCTGCGCTGTTGGGGCTGTCTGGAGGGCCTGGGGCCTCCGGCAATGCGGGAGGCAACGGCTTCTTCCGTGTAATCGGCGCCCAGGGTTTTGAGCCGTGTGAACCGCTCTTGGTTCGGCGCTCTGGCGGAGATATACTTTCCCCGCTTGATCTCGTATCCTTCCCGCTGCAACCGGGCAAGCAAATCTTCCAGGCTGGAGGACACGGGGATCAGCCGGTCGATGGCGGCTTTCAGCTTTGCCTTGTAGCTAGTGCCGTTCTGTGCGGCCTGATGCTCAATGTAACTCTTGCCCTTGTCCCGGCCGGGGACGATGACGGACAGGCCGTGTTCTCTGCACAGCCGGTCGCTGGTCAGGCGTATCTCGTGATAGCTTCGCTTGTTGGAATGGTAGTGCTTGTGGTCGGTGAAGCTGACCGCATTGAAAATCAGATGGTTGTGAATATGCTCCTTATCAACATGGGTGGTAAGTACAAACTCGTACTTGCCACCCAATATTTCTTTTGCCAACGGCATCCCGATCTCATGGGCTTCCTCGGCGGAGACCTCTCCAGGCTCAAAGGCTTGGATCAGGTGGCGGCCCAGGTGCGTGCCCTTGTCGATGGAATGACGGCGGGTCCATTCAAACTCGATGTCGGCGGTCTCGGCGGCGCAGCCAAAGGAGGAAACCAGTAGCTTTCCGTCCGTCTTGTCAGGGTTGCAGATATAGTCAATCGCCGATTTCAGCGTTGACTTAATAGGATGCGTCTTTGTAACTGCCATATCTGATCCAGCCTTTCCCGGATTTCCTCCATGTCGGCCTGATAGGTAGGGTCACCGGCGTTGACTCGCTTGGCGATCTGATTGATGTTCCGGCCAATGGCGGACAGGAGCTTGTTCATCTCCTTAATGTCCCTGGTGTCCACATAGATGATATATCCGTCGATTGCCATCTTCCGCAGGTAGGCGCCGATCCGCTTTGTCTGGAGCTGGGCCATCTTCTGCTCGATTAGGTTGCGTTCTTCCGGTGTTACCGGGCAGCGCAGGATGATGGGGCGTTTGCGCTTTGCCATAGGGCGGCACCGTCCTTTCTGCATAAGGGTTTGGGAGTATCCCAACAAGCAATTTTGTGTTTAGGGGGAAGGGGTTCCCTAAAGCAAAATTCGCAAGTGTGGCCACACTTGCTGTGCTTGCTCTACGCTCCTTCCCCCGTAAATACAATGCCGAAAACACCTTTATCTGCCCGCAAAATCCCGGATTTTTCAAAAAGAAAAGTGAAGCAGAGCCGCCCTGGAGAAACGAAAACGGAGGATGCTTACACACCCTCCGTTTCATCTGCTGATTTTTCAGTTTTCAGCGCCCCGTCAAGCGCGCCTTCGATGACGGTCAAATACTGCTCTGGACAGAGCTTCAGTTTGTGACTGATACGCTGCCGCTGTGCGCTTTCCTCCCGCATGACCTCTGGATTGAAGTACCGTTCCACGGGAAGTCCACATACTTTGATAAGCTGTATGATAACCGGCAAACTAGGAATCGTGCCTTTGTTTTCGATATTGGCAAGATAGCGCCATTCGATTCCGACCATTTCAGCCAGCGTCTTACGCGTCAAATGCTTTGCTTTACGGGCAGCCTTCACATCTGCACCAAAAGTTTCAAAGCCGGGGCAGTCTTCGACTTTAGCCATATTGCATCACCCACTTGCATTGTATTATTCATACTCCGCCCGTGGAATGTTCTAATATGCTGTTAAATTAAACTTTATAATTCATATTTTCCTATTGTTTTCCGCAGGCAGAGGCAATATAATATATGTTGCCTGCAAGTTAAGTTTTAAGCGTTATAATTAAACGACTGCTCCATTGTGGAAACCAGTGCAACTATGATAATCTTCTTACATAGGTGGCGGACAATATGAAAATCAATCAAATTATTAAAGAAAAGCGAAAGCAATTAGGATTAACACAAGAAAATGTTGCAGAGTATTTAGGGGTTTCGACACCTGCGGTCAGTAAATGGGAGAATGGAGTATCACTTAGATAAAGATACCACATCAATCCCACGCTGACTTTTGCTCAACCGATACAGCCGGAGGGCTGGATAACAAGAAAAGGCGGTATGCGCCCCGTGGAGGGGTAGCGTACCGCCTTTTCTTGTGGGGGTTTCCAAAGGGGGCAACGCCCCCATTTGGCACACGACTTTGCGAAGCAAAGTGTAGTGTGTTATACGCTCTGTCGGCGTTGCCGTGAAAATGCCGTTGCCGCCGGGGAGGGCAAGGGCATTTGAAGCGGCAGGAAAACAGGGCTGTGCTTGCGTGGCGTAGAGCCGTAAGCACAGGTCTGGTTTCAACAGCAGACTGGGCGTATATGAAAGCCCCCGTCCCTCGTCCTACGCTCCGACTTGTGGACAAAGTGGAGCTGTTGACAAAGTGGCCTCTGAAAATCAGCAATGGGAATTTGAGCAGAAAAAAAGACGCTCACTGGCGTCATTTCGTGTTCCATATCAACCGCTTCAGGTTCA
>NZ_NFJU01000070.1 GCF_002160025.1 Anaeromassilibacillus sp. An200 | reverse complement strand
ATTTTCCCCTCTCCTGCTTGAATCAACATATACCGCGGCGGCTTCCCCGGCCCGGGCCGGTTCTTTCCTCCGCCGGAACCGCTTTTCCCCTCGCGATGGGGGTGTCCATGCAGTCTACTTACATGGACGTTACCACGATTCCTTACACCATCTATATCGGCTTTAATTTGGAAAGATTAAGGGCTTTTCAAAAAAACTTTTAAAAAATTTTTGCCAGGATCCATAAAGAATAAATGCTTTATGATTTTTGCGAAATGGAATTCCGGTATTCGCGCAAATGCTTATAAAAAGTACTGCGTTTCATATTGCAGTGCTTTAGGAGAGCATCACAACTCAGCCTGCCGTTCTCCCAGGCCTCACAGAGCTGGGGAAAATCCTGCGGGAATACCTTTTTTTCTCTGCCCCAGCGCTTTCCCATCGCCTTAGCGGCGGCAATCCCCTCAGCCTGCCTGCGGCGGATATTTTCGCGTTCCTTCTGCGCCACATAGGCAAGGATCTGCAAAACAAGATCCGCGACGAAACGCCGGGTCAGATCCTGTGGATCCGACTGACTCCGAGTGTCAAGCAGAGGAAAATCGATCACGGAAATATCCGCCTGCTTTTTACGGGTGATCATACGCCATTGCTCCAAAATTTCCTCATAATTTCTTCCCAGCCGGTCAATGCTCGGGATCACAAGCATATCGCCCGGCTTGAGCTTTCGGATTAAGCGCTGATAGGCGGGGCGATCAAAATCCTTGCCGGAAAGCTTGTCCACAAACACGTTGCCGGGAGGGATTTCCCTGCTGCGCATGGCGGCAAGCTGTCGTTCCTCGTTTTGATCGGTGCTTGATACCCTGACATACCCGTAAATCTGCAAAACAACTTCCTCCTTCTAAATCATTAAATCATTAAAAGAAAAAAGAAGCCGGGCCGCTGCTTTCACAGCCCCCGGCTCCCTGTTCTTCATCATTTCCTAACTATATATAATCCGCGCATCAGGGCAAGATCCGCTCCCCTGCTTTCTTCCTGCGCAGGCAGGAGGGGGTACAGCCTTCCCGTTTTTTAAAGCTGTTGATCAGCCCTCTCGCGTCCGAATAGCCCACCATCGCGGCAATCTCCGCAACACTGTGATCAGAGGACAGAAGCAGAAGCTTTGCCCGCTCTACGCGAAGGCGCGTCAAATAGTCATAAGGGGATTGGCCCATCACTTCATGGAACACACGCTGAAAATAAAATTCGCTCATTCCGGCTTTCTGCGCCAAATCTCCCACGCGGATCGGTTCCCCCAGATGCGCGTGCAGGAAAGAGGCGGCTTCCTCCATGGCTGCCTGATGGCGTGAAACCGGTCCGCACTCCACCGTGCGCGCCAGCTCGCATAAAAGCTGGTGGATCCATAGGGAAAGCAGCAGATCCGTCTGCCGTCCCGGTGTGTGCGCCATGGAATCCAGCTGATCAAAAAGCTCCGCTGCACGGGCGGGATCGCTGTCCGCGGTGCGCAGGGCGCCGCCATTCACCATTCGCACAAAAGAATCGGCAGCGCAGCCAGAAAAATGCATCCAGAAAAAGCGCCACGGACCGTCGCCGTACGTGGCGTAATACTGTTCCTTTGAGCAATCGATCACCGCCATTTTTTCGCAGGAATCCCCCTCGAAAGCGGAAAAATACAATGCTATGATTGTAGCATGGAACGCAGAAAACCGCAATGCAAGGAAAGGGAGGAGATTCCATGACATTCCGGGAAAACGCCATGGCTGTTCTGCATTATGGAGCATACGAAAAATTTCCCGTTGTATCGTTTGGGTACTGGGGAGAAACGGTGCAGAAGTGGGCAAATGAGGGTCATATTACACGCGAGGAGGCGGACGACTACTGCCGCCGCGGAGATAACGGCTGGGGCGATCGCTCCATCATGAAAAAACTTGGATTTGATTTCAACTGGAATTCCTGTGTTGGCTCTTCCAGCGATCTGTTCCCGGCGTTCGAGGAAAAAACGCTGGAGGAACGCCCGGACGGAAGCCGGGTGATCCGCGATGGCAGCGGTCTGATTGTTCTCGTCAAGCCCGGAATCGTCTCGATCCCGGCGGAGATCGGCACTTCTTTGACAGATCGCAGCGTGTGGGAGCAGGAATACCTGCCGCGCCTGCGGTTCTCCATGGAGCGGATCCCGACAGAACTGCTGGAAACGCTGCGGGATGACGCAGGCCGGGAGATTCCCGTGGGAATCCACTGCGGATCGCTGATGGGAAGAATGCGCGATCTGCTCGGTGTGGAGCAGATGAGTTATCTGATGGCTGATGATTTTGATCTGTATGAAGAAATTATCGATACGATGGACGGCCTGTGCTATGAATGTGTGAAAGCCATGCTGGACAGCGGCGCGAAATTTGACTATGCGCATTTCTGGGAGGATATCTGCTTTAAAAACGGTCCGCTTGTGATTCCCTCCATGTTCGACGAGTATGTCGGCCCGCACTATAAGCGGATCACCGATCTGCTGCACAGCCATGGGATCGACATCGTATCCGTGGACTGTGACGGGTGGATTGACCGCCTGATCCCCACCTGGCTCGAAACGGTGTGAATACGATGTTTCCGATTGAGGTGGGAACCTGGAATGCGAGCATTGCCCCGTGGCGGGAGCAGTATGGACGCGAGCTGCGCGGTGTGGGCGGCATGAACAAGACGGTTTTCTCACGCGATCGCGCCGCTGTGGACGCGGAGATCGAGCGGCTGCGCCCGCTGATCGAGCTGGGCGGGTATATCCCTTGTCCGGATCACCGCATTGCCCCGGACGCCAAATATGAAAACGTACAATATTATTGTGACAGGATGCAGAATTTGAAGCTGTGAAACGGAAGCCAAAAGGCTCCGATCGAGAAACGGCGCTTCCCGGTGGATATACCGCCCGGGGAAGCGCCGTTTTTTGTCCGGCGAAAGAATCAGAGACGCAGATCCGGCAAGCCTTCTTCACTTTCGCGCATCACCCGCACCTCATACAGGGCGGAGCAGTCCTCCCCGCCGCAGACGGCGGAGAAACGCTGTGCCGCGTCGTCCCAGTGCATTTCTGTCACGGTGTATTCGCCATGCTCATAACCGTAGCCGTCCCCATCATCCTCATAGAAGGAGAAATGCGCATCACACCCAGGATACACACAGAGGACGGGGCGCGTCCCGGCATCCTCTCCGGCATATTGCGACGCCCGGCCCACCGGCACAATGCTTCCGGCACGCACGAACACGGGAATAGATTCCAGCGAAGTCTGGGCGTCAATCGTCTGCCCGCCGCGATACCGGCGGTTTGTGTGAAGATCGTACCAATCGCATCCCTTCGGCAGGTAGACTGAGCGGGATAAAACGGCGGGCTGCGTAACGGGGCAGACCAGCAAACTCTGCCCAAACAGGAATTGATCCGCGATGTCAAGAGCGTTGGGATCGTCCGCAAAGTCAAAGGCAAGCAGGCGCAGGAGGGTTTTGTCGTCCTTCCAGACATGCCCGGCTTCCGAATACAGGTAGGGCATCAGGCGATAGCGCAGGCGGTTAGCAGCTTTCATGGCTTCATAATATGCGCCGCCCTCGTCTCCATAATGCCAGATTTCCCGGCGCGTATCCGTTCCGTGCGCGCGGAACATTGGCAGGAAAGCGGCGAACTGGTACCAGCGTGTGTACAGCTCACGGTAGCCCTCGTCGCGGCAGCCATCCTCGTATTCGCCGTTCCAGAACCAGGTGTCACCGCGCTTGACGAAGAAGCCGCCAATATCCACCGTCCAATACGGCAGGCCGCTGGCACAGAAATTCAACCCCGCCGCGATCTGGCGGCGAAGCGTTTGCCAGGAAGCCGATGTATCACCCGACCACAGAATTGCGCCATAGCGCTGTTGTCCCAGCGCGGCGCTCCGCGTCAGATTGACTACACGTTTTTCCTCGCTTTCCGCGCGCTGTCCCTCATAAATACCCTGCGCATGGAAAAGAGCGTAAGCGTTGGCAAGCCGCAGCAGCATCTGGCGTCCCGCGTTTTCCACATACTCTTGATACATCTGAGCCGGATCGGGCTTTTCCTGATGTGTCCACTCTGGTGTGAATGGCTCGCTGGAATCACACCACCACGCATCCACGCCATACCGGTACAAATTTTCGCGCACCTGTTCCCAATAAAGCGCCCGTCCCTCTGTACGGGTGGCGTCGTAAAGATTGCTGAATGGCAGCAGCAGACCACGTTCCGCGAATGCGCGGTAATCATCTGTCTTTTCATCCATGTTCGGCCAGATCGACACCATGAAACGCACCTGTTCCCGGTGCAGCTCCGCAAGAAATGATGCCGGATCGGGAAAACGGGCGGGATCCAGCGTTTTCTGCCCCCACATGCCATCCTTCCAGGAGCACCAGTCCAGCACGATGCAATCCAACCCCACACCGCGCCTGCGGTATTCCCGGGCTGTGTCCAGCATTTCCACCGCCGTCTCATACCGCTCCTGCGACTGTACAAAGCCGAACGCCCAGCGGGGCAGCATAGCGGCCTTGCCGGTTAGGGTGCGGCAGCCATGGATCACGCCGTCCAGATTGCCGCCGTAGAGGAAATAGTGATCCATTTCCACATCGGCTTCCGTGAAAATCGAGGAGGAAAACGCGTCGTCGCGGAATATGGCCGGGCCATAGGTGTCTGTCAGGATACCATAGCCCAGGCTGGAAACCAGCAGCGGAATGGCGATCTTGAGATTTGCCTGATGCAGGTAAACAGTATGTCCGCGCAGGTTCAGCAGCCCCTCCTCATGCTGTCCCAGACCGTACAGGGCTTCCCCCTCCTGCCAGAGCAGGTTCAGACGGCAGCGATACAGGCGGCGATCGTAGACGCGGGGAACGTCGTGAGGGATCACTTTTTCACCGTCCGGCGTCCTGACGCGCTCCATCCTGGCAGGTTCCTCCGGGTTCGGCAGATAGCTGTCATACGCTTCCAGCGTGCGGCTGTCTCTGGGATTTTCCCGCAGCAGCAGTTTGCCGTCCCGCGTGCGGTAGCAAATGAAAAGACTCGTCTTGTCGATAGTCAGCGCAAGCCGATCGGTCAACAGCGTATACGCGTCCTTCGTTTCATTCAGCTTCCAGCTGCAAAAAGGAGAGAAGGGAAGGACTCCAGGCTTTGCTTCCTGGGAAAAGGTATCCTCGCGGGTAAAGCGGACACGCACAATCTCCGGCGAAACAGGTTCCAGACGCAATGCTCCGTATTCGGAAAAAAAGGTAACGGTGCTGTCTGTCCGTTCACAGCGGGAGACAGCACGGGAAGGGTGGGGGACTGGCTGAATCATGTCTTTCCCCTCCTATCGGAGCAGTACAGCGACTGCTTCAAAGTTGGCCTTGAGACGGACGGTAAGCGTCCCGTTGAAAAGGGAAAGATCGTTCCCCTCCGTGCAGAGCACCTCCCGTACATGGGATGCGCGCACCGGCAGGGAAATGCTGTCCGGAAGCTCACCGCCAAAGGTGTGAATGGTAACGAGTACGCCGTCCGGGCCGGTGCGGCACACAGCCTGCCACCCCTGGGGATGCCGCCAGCTTTCGCCGCGGTTTTCGTGGAACTTGGAAACACCGTGCAGGATAATCCCGCGTGCGTCACGGTAAAACGCGATTGCGCGCTCCACCAAGGCCCACTGTTCCGCATTGAGTGAATAAATATCGCCGGACAGGCACATCACACCGAGCAGAGTGTTTACCAGCGAATAGTTGAGACGCCGCAGGGAATCCGTGCCGTGCAGCACCGCCCAAATCTGCGACTGCGCGGGCAGAATCATGCGTTGAAGATTAGCGGCAATAATGGGAATTTCAATGCATTCATGCGCGTCCGAGAAGGAGGCCATATCGAACAGGCCCATCAAAGACGGTTCCAGCCGGTGACCGCCGGAGGAGCAGTTTTCCATGCACAGTCCGGGAACCGCCTCGCGCAGATGACGGAAGAAGGCCTGTGACGCTTCCATATTCTGCCGCAGACCCTCGCCCAGGCTTTCCGTACCGTCACAGCCAACTCCAATGCAGTCGTTGTAATCGATTTTCACATAGGCAAAGCCATAGTCGCGCAGAAGCGAAACGACCCGTTCCTCCAGATAAGCCTGCGTTTCCGGCAGCCGCATGTCCAGAAAACGCCGTTCGTTCGTGTCGATTACGATCCCGTCCCGTTTGAGAAGCAGTTCATCGTTTTGGGCAAGGTAAGAGAGGTGTCCGCATGTCTCCGGCTCAAACCAGATGCCGGGCAAAAAGCCTGCCTTCCGAATGTTTTCCACCGTGGCACGCAGACCGTGTGGAAACATTTCCGTATCGTTCGGAATCCAGTCTCCGTTGCATTCGCTCCATGCGACTCCAGGCCTGCCGTACCAGCCGCAGTCGATCACGAGATAGTCGATTGCCTTACCGCGCAGGCAGTCCACGATCTTTTCAAGGTTTTCTTCCGAAGGATTGCCCCATGTGGTGCAGTATTCATTGAACAGGACAGGGGGCAGCCGATCCTTCCCCGCGAAATTCTCCATCTGTATGGTTAACAGGCGCTGTGAGACGGCATCCAGACTTCCGCATCCCACCGTCAGGAAAGCTTCCGGTGTGCGGAAGGTTTCTCCCGGCTGGAGTGTTTTGGCCCAATGGCCGTAATCAAAATCCGCAAGTCCGCTCATCATAGCCAGTCCCGCATCCATACGGCGAAATTCCAGCTGCCAGGAAGACGGGCAGGCAAGCTGCATAGCCCAGATCACACCGGTCTTTTGATCCTCCACCGCGCCGAAGGGGAAATATCCGCGCACAGGCATCGAACCTTTTTGACCAATTTTTTCTACACGCAGGCCATGGTTGGCCCAGGAAGGCTCCAGGTGCAGGCTTTCCGCCGTGTTGGAGGAAATTCTGCCCTCCGCGCTCCACGCGCTGCGTGCTCGGTGGATCACAAGTGCTCCGGGAGCATCCTCCTCAAAAAACGGTGTCAGTCCGCCAATATTAGCGCTTGAAAGCATCTCCAGCGTTAAAGGAGCCCCTGTGTCATTGGTGAAGTCGGTGAAGACCCGCACAGCCTCCAGCCCTTCATGCCAGACAACGGTATGACGAACAATTCGTCCAGCTCCGTCTGAGAGCACGGTAACGATGCGGTCTCCCTGTTTTTCGTGGGAAACCAGCTTCATACACTTTGTGGACGCGGAACACGCCATCGTAGTGCCGCCTCCGAAAAAGCTGGTCCGTTTATCGCCGCGCACATGAAGCTGCACCAACGGTTCCAATGCACAGTTTTTTTCCACGACTTTTTTCTCCGTCTCAAGCGGGATCAGAAGCATTCCCACGGTATGTTGTTCATTCTCCCAATAAGAAAGGCACATATCTCCCATGACATAGCGGCCAATCTCTTTTTTTGCACTCATGCATCCTCTTCCTTTCTTTCAATTTTTTTCGATTTTCCTCCCCACCTGTCTCCGCTATCGCAGTGAAAATAGATGTCCCGCAAAAATGGCATGGCAGGCGCTTCTCTGTCACTATTTCCCCTTACTCATCGCCTTCAGGCCGGCAGAATTATAGCACATTCATGCACAGAAAACAATAAAAAAACAGACAAATTATTTGTGATTTTATATTAGATTCGTAAATTTGCAAAAACAGGCGAAACTAATCCGAATTTCTTTTTGGAAAAGCTGTTTTTGTGCGAATAATTTATGCAAATATCCGTTTTTTTGTCAATATTTAGTTTAAATTAAGATTTTTTGCATAAAAATTTTTATTTTTTCTTCCGACTCTCACAGTCCATATAAGTAGGCTTTGTGGACACCCCCATCGCGAGGGGAAAAAGCGGTTCCGGCGGAGGAAAGAACCGGCCCGGGCCGGGGAAGCCGCCGCGGTATATGTTGATTCAAGCAGGAGAGGGGAAAATAGCTTTCTTCTGATTGAATAAAG
>NZ_NFJU01000007.1 GCF_002160025.1 Anaeromassilibacillus sp. An200 | reverse complement strand
TAATATGCTTTAGCGAAACGACAACCCCCGGCTAGGCCGGGGAGAGTAAAAGAAATTATATAATGAAAAAACCTTCTGGTAAAATAAAGTTGCGGTCGGTCAACTGCAACAATAAAAACCAGGAGGTCTTTTCGATGAAAGAAAAAGATATAGAAAGTTTGCAGCACACAACATGGAGATGTCAATATCATGTGGTATTTGCCCCAAAATATCGCCGGATGGCAATATACGGCCAAATCAGGAGAGATATTGGACAAATACTTCGAAAGTTGTGTGAACAAAAGGGGGTAGAGATCATAGAAGCACAAGCATGTCCGGATCATATTCATATGCTCATCAGTATCCCGCCAAAATATAGTGTATCACAAATTATGGGATATCTCAAAGGAAAAAGCAGTTTAATGATTTTTGACAGACATGCAAATTTGAAGTATAAATATGGTGACAGACATTTCTGGGCAAGAGGATATTTCGTAGATACAGTAGGACGAAATAAAAAGCAGATACAAGAATACATCAAACAGCAATTGGAGACGGATCAGATAGCAGATCAAATGAGTTTAAAGGAGTTCATAGACCCGTTTACGGGTAGCAAGAATACCAAGGCATAAAAATAACGCCCCTTCAGGGGCCAGCCATGAGTCAGCAATGCAGTTGGCCGACCCATTCGTGGCCCCTTTAGGGGCGTTGTCTGTACCATGCCCTTCTAGGGCTTTCCCAAGCCCCCGGCTTTGCCGGGGGTCATGACTTGGATTACGGAAAATATTAATAAGGATATGGTTTACAGATCCAAAGTATTAATGTGTGCCTTGTTGGAATTGATGTTTTATTGTATACTATAAAAGGAGCACATGGCAAGATTTTGTACTCGCGGATCGCGGGTGTTGACTAAAATGGTGGGGACTTTAGCCCTTTATCATTCTTTAATCGTAAACAGGGATAGATACTTTTGCTGCATAATGAGTTGCCATGTGCTCTTTGATTAGGAGAGCATATTATGAAGCCATTTTGTGATATTGCTTCAAGAAATGAATTGGCAGATTTTTTGGAAGTTCCTCGGAAAGCGTTGACATATGTTTTATATGTAAAAAAGTAGAAAACTTTTATACTTCATTTGGAATATTAAAGAAAGATGGAAATATTCGTACAATTAAAGCTCCATCAAGTGAATTGAAATCCATACAGAAAAAGTTGGCGAGCAAATTAGAGAGCTGTCAACGAAATATTTGGACAGGTATAGGCGTAAATTCCAATATTGCCCATGGATTTAAAAAAGGGAAAAGTATTGTAACAAATGCTCAAATACATAGAAATAAAAAATATATACTAAATATTGATCTTCAGGATTTTTTTGATAGTTTCCATTTTGGTCGGGTTAGAGGTTTTTTTGAAAAAAACAGAAATTTTGCTTTGCCGATAGAAGTTGCTACTGTAGTTGCACAGTTAACATGTTTTGAAGGATGTTTACCGCAGGGGGCGCCAACCTCACCCATCATTACAAATCTGATATGCCAAATTTTGGATAATAGATTGCTTAAGCTTGCAAAGAGATACAAACTTGATTATACAAGATATGCTGATGACTTGACATTTTCGACAAACGACAAAGCATTTGTTGAGCGTAAAGATGAGTTTCTTTGTGCAATTCAAAAAGAAATTGAACGTGCTGGCTTTAAAATTAACGAAAAGAAAACGCGGTTGGTATATAAAGATTCACAACAAAAAGTGACAGGTCTTGTTGTAAATCAAAAAGTAAATGTTGCGCAAGATTATTATAGAAAGACAAAGGCAATGGCGCATTCACTTTATAAAAAAGGTGAATTTACTATAGACGGACAAGCAGGTACAATCGAGCAATTAGAAGGTCGTTTCTCTTTTATAAACCAACTGAACTGTTATAATAATCAACACGATGGAGAGAAGCACGAATTTGGTCTTTTAAGTGGAAGAGAACGGGAGTTCAAACGGTTTTTGTTTTATAAGTTTTTTTATGGAAATGATATTCCAATACTTGTGACAGAAGGAAAAACAGATGTCCGGTATTTAAAAGCTGCACTGAAATCTTTGTATAACGAGTATCCTAATCTTATTACCAAATCTAAAGATGGAAAATTTAGATTTAAGTTTTCGTTCATGAAACGGACAAAAAGGCTGCGATATTTTTTAGGTGTCCAAGCAGATGGAGCGGATACAATTCAAAATATTTATAAATATTTTGTAGGTGGAAAAGGGAGGGAAAGTAAAAATTATCCAAATTATTTTGCCTATTTTTTGAGAATGGGAACGCAACCTAAGGCACCAGTGATTCTTTTGTTTGATAATGAATTGGAAAGTAAACGACCATTAAGAAAATTCTTGAACGAGCAAAAGTTTTCAGAAACTCAAATAGACCAATTGCGAAATGAATTATGTCTAAAAGTGTTTAATAGTGGAAAACTATATTTATTAACGAATCCTTTAGTTTTAGAAAAAACTGAGTGCGAAATTGAAGATTTATTTTCGGAAGAAACGCTTAATCTTCTTATAGGTGGAAAAAATCTGTGCTTAAAAGATAAGTACGATACCGAAAAATATTATGGTAAGGAAATTTTTTCCCAATATGTGTTGAACCACTTTGAGCAGATTGATTTTAGTGGTTTTCGTCCCTTGTTGGATAAGCTAAGTCTAATTGTTCGACAATGATTTCTTCATGCTGGGAAAGGAAATTCAAATATTTTGGGAAATACTTGCTGTTTGTTTAAATAAAATAGTGTGCGCATACAGGTGTCGGAATTTTATTGACATCAATGGGAAAACATGATATTCTGAAAAAGCGAAAGCTATATTTTTCCTTGTGGGTGAGATAAACAAGGGGAGATATAGCTTTTTTTATTTTACCAGAGAAGAAAAGAGGAATCCGGAGAATGCAGCAAACGTTTATGAAAACCAGACCTGTCCTGCCGTTGGTCTTGTCCATGTCTTTTCCAATGGTACTGTCCATGATGGTAGCGTCTTTGTACAACATTGTTGACAGCTATTATGTGGCCCAGATCAGTGAAGACGCCATGACGGCACTGTCGCTCGTATTTCCCATACAAAACCTGATCAATGCGGTTACGATAGGATTTTCGATCGGTGCAAACGCTGTCATTTATTACCATCTGGGAGCACAGGAACATCAGAAAGCGAATGCTGCCGCTGCGCAGAGTATCATCTGCAATATCATCCATGGGATTGTTCTGACGATTGGATGTATCCTGGTGATCCCGTTTTTTCTCCGTCTGTTTACTACAGATGAACAGGTGATCGATCTGGGGGTACGGTATTCCAGAATTGCCGTTGCTTTTGCCGTGATTGTGGCTCTTTCCATGTCGATGGAGAAGATTTCTCAGGCTGTCGGAAAGATGCTGATGACCATGGTCTGCATGATGTCAGGCTGCGTGGCAAATATCGTTTTGGATCCCCTCTTGATTTTTGGCTGGGGGCCTTTCCCGGAAATGGGAATTGAGGGCGCGGCTTTCGCAACGGGGATTGGTCAAACTCTGAGCTTGGTGCTTTATGTGCTGTGCTATGGAATTGGAAAATTTCCGGTGCGCCTTTCTTGGAAAGCGTCTGCATGGGATTGGAACTTAACGAAAAAAATGTATTCGATTGGTATTCCCGCAACCCTGAATTTGGCGCTTCCTTCTTTGCTCATTTCGTGTTTGAACATTATTTTATCCGCCTATTCGCAGGTCTATGTTTTGGTTTTGGGGGTCTACTATAAACTGCAAACTTTCCTGTATCTGCCCGCAAATGGAATTGTTCAGGGAATGCGTCCCATCATTGGGTACAATTTTGGAGCAAGGGAATACGGCAGAGTCCAAAAAATCTACCGTGTGTCGCTAGTGCTCTCCGCCTGCATTATGGCGGTGGGGACGGCGCTCTGTTGCTGATTCCCGGCCAGTTGATCGGATTGTTCTCCACCAACCCGGAAACGATTGCGGCAGGAAGCATTGCTTTGCGCATTATCAGTGTGGGATTTATGGTTTCTTCTGTGTCCGTCATTTCCAGCGGGGCCCTGGAAGGTTTGGGAATGGGAAGCCCCTCTCTGGTGATTTCCCTGCTCCGGTATACGGTGCTGATTATTCCCGCCGCTTTTCTTTTGAGCCATTTTTTGGAAGCGGTTGGTGTATGGCATGCGTTTTGGATTACCGAAATGGCTGCCGCCATCCTTTCCTATTATCTTTATAAGAAAAGGACATCCGTTCCTCATGATCGCGGCGAAAAGGAAGCGGAATAAAGTCGGCTGTTACAGCGCTTCAATGGAAATTCCCGGATAGTACCAGTGCAGAATTTCCTCCCAGGAGGCCCCCTGCTCCGCCATATACTGTGCTCCGACCTGGCTCATGCCCACGCCATGGCCATAGCCGCACACAGTGAAGGTGAAGCTGTTGTCCGCGAACGTAAAGGTGAAGTTTTGGGAGCGCAGGCCGAGGGCGGAGCGGAATTTTCCGCCGTCCATCGATACGCCGCCCACGGTCAGCGAGAGAACGGAGCCAGAGCCCGTCCGCTGCAAATCTGTCAGCCAGGCAGCCGGATCGTCTCCAAACGTCAAGGAGGCATCCGCGGAGAGGAGGGAGGTTTTGAGCTCCTCCGCGCTGAACACGGCGGAGGTTCGGTAGCCCGCGGCGTAGCAGTCACCCGGGCTGGCCACGGGAACCAAATAGCTGCGCTCGCCGCCCCAGATATCCGCGGAGCTCTCCGTCACTCCGGCGGAGATGGCGTAAAAGACCGCGTCGATCAATTCGCCCCCGCTGCGCAGCACCAGCCCATTGACAGCGTGGGCCGCCTCATCCAGCTTGGCATAGTATTCTTCATAGCGATCCCCGTACCGGCTTTTCATCAGCTCGGGCGTGACATATTTTTCCCCGATGGAAAGGTTTGCGGAAAAATCGGCGCCTTTCAGGGCCGGATCGGGGGACTGCTCCTGCTGCTCGCGCAGGCGGGCGTAGTAGGTGTAGGCCGCAGCTGCCTGAGCTTTGAGCGCTTCCAGCTCATAGGAGGGGGGGATCTCCGCCGCCGCGCCGCCGCGCAGGAATTCCAGGCGGCTGACATGGATCACATTCCCGGTCGAGGTGTCAAGGATGGCGAAGTCATCCTCTGTGTCTCCGCTTTCCGGCTCGGGAGCGGGGGCGGCGGAAGAGGTCTCGCCGCTGTTCTCTTCATGAGGGGCTCCTCCCATGGCAAACAGAGGGATCACAAAGAGCAGCAGTGCGAGAATCAGGCATTCCACAACATTTCTTTTCATAGGCTCCTCCTTTTTTCTTGCATGGGGAATTTACAGAAATAAGATTTGATTATTCATAATTTCCGCTATAAATTTTATTTTTTCGGTCATATGGCAGAAAAATGCAATTTCAAGAAAATAAAATTGCATTTTGAAGGGAAGAATGATTGACTTTGCAGGTTGTGTGCGCTACAATAAAGAGCATATCGCTTTGATAGAATAAAGAAATAAAGTCGCGCCCGTTGCAGGGACGAGGAAGGGAGAGCTCAAGGATGGAGAAACAGGTGAAGGGGAAGACGCGGCAGGAAACGCTTGCGGATCTGTGCGAGGAATTCCGTGCGAACAACAAGATTGCGCCGGAAAGCTTTGATTTGTACAATGTCAAGCGGGGCCTGCGCAATCCGGACGGAACAGGTGTGATGGCTGGTCTGACCCTGATCTGCAACGTGCACGGTTATCTGATCGACGACGGGGAGCGCATCCCGGACGAAGGCCGGCTGACTTACCGCGGCATTGATGTGTGCGACATTGTGGAGGGCTGCGCGAGGGAAAACCGTTTTGGCTTTGAGGAAGTGTCCTGGCTTCTGCTTTTCGGCAAGCAGCCCACACGGGAACAGCTGGAGCGTTTTTCCGCGGTAATCAACAGCTACCGTGAGCTCCCGGAATATTTTGCTGAGGATATGATCATCAAGGCTCCGTCGCGCAATATCATGAACAAGCTGGCACGCTCAGTTCTTGCTTTGTATTCCTATGACGACAATCCGGATGATATTTCGCTGGAAAACAATATGCGTCAGTCGATGCAGCTCATCGCCCGCTTGCCTACCATCATGACGTATGCCTATCAGGTCAAGCGCCGCCATTACGACAAACAGAGCATGTTCTTCCATCCGCTCAATCCGGAGCATTCCACAGCGGAAGCTATCCTCAACGCGATCCGTCCGGACCGGCAGTTTACCGACGAGGAGGCAAAGCTTCTCGACCTGTGCATGATGATTCACGCGGAACACGGCGGCGGCAATAACTCCACCTTTACGGCCCGCGTTCTGTCCTCCACGGGGACAGACATCTATTCGGCGATTTCCGCTGCCATCGGTTCTCTCAAGGGGCCGCGTCACGGCGGCGCCAATCATCGCGTCATGATGATGATGGGCGACCTGATGCAGAATGTGAAGGATTGGGAGAGCGACGCGCAGGTGAAGGATTACCTTGCTAGAATTGTACGCAAAGAAGTGGGCGATCATTCCGGCCTGATCTATGGAATGGGTCATGCCGTTTACACCATTTCCGACCCGCGCGCGGTGATTCTCAAGCAGAAGGCGAGAAAGATCGCGGGCGAGCGCGGGATGCTGCGGGAGTTTGACCTTTTTGAGCGTGTGGAACGGCTGGCTCCGGAGGTCTTTGCCGGTGTGAAGGGAGATTCCAAGGTGATCTCCGCCAATGTCGACTTCTATTCCGGCCTGGTGTATGAGTGCCTGGGGATCCCGAGCGATCTCTACACGCCGCTGTTTGCCGTGTCCCGCATCGCGGGCTGGTGCGCGCACCGGATCGAGGAGATTGAGACGTGCGGCCGGATCATGCGTCCGGCTTATCGTTCCCTGGCCCAGCAGAAAACCTATATTCCGCTGGACGAGCGCAGATAAGCTCCGCCGCGTCCATTTGGCGGCCCGGTTTCCGGCTTTTTTCCATCGTTTTTTCAGAAAAAGACGGTGCGGCAGAGCGGGAAGCCGGGCCGTTCTTGCGCATGTGAGGGATTTTTTTTCATGGAAAAATTATAATTCTATAAAAGAAATATACCTTTTCCCGGGCAGAGTATAATAGCAGAAGTATCAAGAAAACGGGAGTGTCGCCCATGATTACCAAACGCATTTGGCGTATTTTCTGGATTACCCTTGTCATTGCCCTGCCCGTGCGCCTGTACCAGACGCTCTTCCTTCTGGAGGCGGACACGGGTTTTTATACAGACGGCTATCTGACGACGGCGATCGTCTTTATCGCCTTGATGGCGGGCTGTGTTCTGCTGTATGCCGACACCGCCCGAAGCCCCGCGCCCGTGCCGGAGCTGCCGCTGCAAAGCCTGCCCACCGCGGCAGCGGCGATGTTTACGGGATTTTTATTCTGCGGACAATCTCTGTTCAGCCTGCTCGGTGTGCCGAGCGTGGAAAATACGGTCATGAACGGGATTCTCGCGGCGGCGGGGATTCTTGCGGGCATCATCCTGCTGCTGCAGGCCTACGGCCATGCTGTGGGGAAGAATTTCTGGCGGAACCATCCGATTCCCGCCCTGCTGCCTCCCCTGTGGGGCTGTGTGTGTCTGGTGGCGCTGTTTATCACCTATTCCGGCTCTGTGAACATCGCGGAAAATGTGTATGACACCTTCTCGGTGGTGTTCCTTCTGCTCTTTTTCTTCGCCTATGCGAAGCTTCATGCGGGGATCGAGCCTGAGCGGAGCGCGCGGGATGCTGTGCGCTTCGGCCTGATGGCGATCCAATTTGCTGTGGTGACGGTGGTGCCGGAGCTGGTGCTGCGGGTGATGGGCGTTTCTCCCGTGACCTCCTATCCGTTCGGCATGTATCTGATGAACGGCGTGGCGGCGCTGTTTGCTTTCTTTTTCCTTCTGACCCTGCACCGTGCAAAGCCCGTTTTGCAGCCCGTGCAGGAGGACGAACCGGAAGAGGAAGAGGAGAACGCTTCCAGCGACGAGACGCAGGACTTTGCCGATCGGCTGAACGAAGCGTATGGGGCGACGGAAACCTTCCTGCCGAGGGAAAAAAGTCCCTTCCCGAAAAATAATTCTGAAAATGACCGTTAAATTTATATCAACCTACTTGTAAATTCCCAGCAAATGCTATAGAATAGAGACAAGCCTAAGAAAAATTTTTCAGGAGGTATTTGTGTTATGGCTATTAAAGTTGGCATCAATGGTTTCGGCCGCATCGGCCGCCTGGTGTTCCGTGCCGGACTGAGCAACCCGAATATTGAGTTTGTGGGGATCAACGATCCTTTCATGACCCCCGATTACATGGCGTACATGCTGCGTTATGATACCATGCATGGCCAGTACAAGGGCGACATCAAGTATACCGACAACTCCATCATTGTCGACGGTAAGGAAGTCCGCTTCTTCGCCTGCATGAATCCTGAGGAGATTCCGTGGGGCGAGGTTCAGGCCGAGTATGTTGTCGAGTCCACCGGCGTGTTCACCGTGATGGATAAGGCGAAGGCTCACCTGAAGGCCGGCGCCAAGAAGGTTGTCATCTCCGCTCCTTCCAAGGATGCCCCGATGTTCGTTATGGGCGTGAACCAGGACAAGTACACCACCGATATGGATATCGTGTCCAACGCTTCCTGCACCACGAACTGCCTGGCTCCGATTGCCAAGGTTCTCAACGACAACTTCGGCATTAAGGACGGCCTGATGACCACCGTTCACTCCACCACCGCTACCCAGAAGACCGTTGACGGTCCTTCCAAGAAGGACTGGAGAGGCGGCCGTGCCGCTGCCGGCAACATCATCCCCTCCACCACCGGCGCTGCGAAGGCTGTGGGCAAGGTTATCCCCGAGCTCAATGGCAAGCTGACCGGCATGTCCATGCGTGTTCCGACCCTGGACGTTTCCGTTGTTGACCTGACCGTCAACCTCGAGAAGCCCGCCAAGTACGAAGAGATCTGCGCCGCCATGAAGAAGGCCTCCGAGGGCGAGCTCAAGGGCATCCTGGGCTACACCGACGAGATGGTTGTTTCCTCCGACTTCCTGGGCGATCCGCACACCTCCATCTTCGACGAGCAGGCCGGTATTGCTCTGACCGACACCTTTGTGAAGGTCGTCTCCTGGTACGACAACGAGTGGGGCTACAGCAACAAGGTTCTGGAGCTCATCCAGCACATGTACACTGTCGACCACAAGTAAGAATTTCTGTCGGGAAGGTTTTCCGCAAAGATGGATCACGACGTTTTTGCGGTCTGACCGTTTCTGATGCAAGTGCCCCTTTCCGGAGCTTCGGTTCTGGAAAGGGGCACTTTTTTGTTTTATTGCAAAAAAGTCTTTCTTTTTTTATTTAGTTGATGTATCATCTATTTAGAGAGAGGAGGGCATACGATGGATGTGACAGAGAGGCGGATCACAAGGATTGCCCGTGGGGTCGGAATTTTCACCCACCAGATCATGCGGCGGATGGGCATCGGACCCTCGGAACTGGATGTGCTGCTCTATGTGCGATGGCATCCGGGAACGACGATGACAGAGCTGTGCCGGAGGCTGGAGATTGATAAAGGAGCGGCGGCACGCCAGCTGGCCAGCTTGCAGGCGAAGGGATATCTGCGGCGGGAGCCGAACCCGGCGGACGGGCGCAGTCAGCTTTTGTTTGCCACGGAAAAAGGTGACGCCCTCCGGAGTTCCAAGCAGCATCTGGAGGAACTGTTTTATGAGTGGCTTCTGGAACCGCTTAGTGAGGAAGAGCAAAAGGAATTGGCCCGGCTGCTGGAGATTGTAGAGCGCCGCTGCTGGGAGGAGCGTCAGGCGGATTTTCCGCATGTCCGGGAGCGGTTTTTGGAGGAAGAGAAGCGACATGCGGAACAAGAGCCGCAGCCAGAGAAGAAGGGAGGAGAGTAAGACATGCGCCTGATCCTGCACTACATGAAGACCTATTCGCATAAAATCACGCTCTCCATGGTCATCAAGCTTCTTGGCGCTGTGACGGAGCTTCTGATCCCCTATATTCTGGAATACCTGATTGACGAGGTGGTGCCGCTCGGAAAAATGGAACAGGTGCTTTTGTGGGGTTCACTGATGATTGTTACCGCGCTCATCACCCGGCAGCTCAATGTGCTGGCCAACCGGATCGCGGTCGACAATGCGCACCGCGTCTCTTACGACATCCGGCAGGCTCTCTTTACCAAAACGGCAAACCTCTCCGGCGCGCAGTTCGACGCATTCGGCCTGCCGAGTTTGATCAGCCGCATGACGAGCGACAGCTACAATGTGCAGAGCTGTGTCCAGTCGCTCCAGACCATGTGCGTGCGTGTGCCGATCATGCTGCTTGGCGGTATTGCTGTCACGCTGATCATGGATCCCGTTCTGTCCAGCATCCTGTGCATCATTACCCCCATTCTGATTGTCGTCGTCCTGGCGGTTTCCCGGTATGGCATCCCGCTGTACCGCAAGGTGCAGGAGCGTCTGGATGATGTGGTGCGGACCATGCGCGAGGATATCACCGGGATCCGCGTGGTCAAGGCGCTTTCCAAGACGGAATATGAAAAGGGACGCTTCGACCGCTATAACGGGGCGATGACAAAGGCGGATATCAAGGCCAGCACCATCATGGCCATTCCCGGCCCATTCATGCAGATGTGCCTGAATGTGGGATTGACGTTGGTGGTATGGATCGGTGCGCTTCGCGTCGACGCAGGGCAGATGAAGCCAGGTGTGATCCTTGCCTTCCTGACATATTTCAATATGGTGATGCAGGGCGTTATGGGTATCAACCGTATTTTTATGATGACCAGCAAGGCCACAGCTTCCGCCAACCGGATCGGGCAGGTGCTGGCCACGGATGTGGATCAGCGCATCCTTTCTCCGAAGGAGGCAAGACACCCGGCAGGGGATGAATTTATCCGTTTTGAGCATGTGAATTTCAGCTATCCGGTGGCCGGGGAGAGTCAGGAACATTCCCTTGCGGGGGAGGAGCGGGAGCAGTGTCTGTACGACATCAGCTTTGCACTCCGGCGAGGAGAAAGCCTGGGTATCATTGGCCCCACGGGCTGCGGCAAAACAACGATCATCAATCTGCTCATGCGCTTTTACGATGTAGAGGACGGCGGTGTGTTTGTTGACGGCCGGGACGTGCGCACCTATGAGAAGGATGAGCTGCACCGCCGCTTCGGCGTGGTGTTTCAGAACGATATGGTGTTTTTCAACTCGCTGCGGGAAAACATCCGGTTTGGCCGCGATCTTGACGAAGCCGCCCTGATGCGCGCGGTGGAGGACGCTGTCGCCGCCGAGTATATAGATTCACTGGAGGAGGGCCTGGATTACCAGGCGGATATCAAGGGAGCGAACCTTTCCGGCGGCCAGAAGCAGAGGCTTCTGATTTCCCGCGCGCTGGCGGGGGATCCGGAGATCCTGATCCTGGACGATTCCTCCTCGGCACTTGACTATAAGACGGACGCGGCTCTGCGCAAAGCGATTTTTGAGCATCACCGGAATTCGACCACCATCATGGTGGCTCAGCGTGTGAGCTCGATCCAGTCGATGACCCACATTCTGGTGATGGATAACGGGCACTGCATCGGCTACGGCACGCACGAGGAGCTGCTGCAAAACTGTTCGGCCTATCAAGAGATTTACCAGGCGCAGATGGGCGCACTGGCATAAGGAGGAGGGAAAGCAATGCCGCCCGGACCCCCAAGAGGAAAAAAGGAAAAACCAAAGGACGCAAAGGGAACGCTGCGCCGCATTTTTCAGTATATTATGAGCTACCGTGTCGCGGTGGCAGCCCTGCTGCTTTGTACTTTTGCCAGCAACATCGGCAATCTGCTCGGCCCGACCTTTGCGGGAAAGGCGATTGGCGCGGCGGTTGGAAAAGGACAGGTTGATTTCGATACCGTGGCCTATTATGCCTGGTGTATGCTGATCGCTTATGTGTTCAGCAATCTCATGTCTTTCCTGGTCAACCAGGCTATGATGCGTATTGGCCGCCGGATCGCCAACAAGATGCGCCGCGATGTGTTTGCCAAGCTGATGGCTCTGCCGGTAAGCTATTTTGATCGCAATCAGGCGGGCGATATCATCAGCCGCGTCTCCTACGATATCGATGTGGTGACGACAAGCATTTCAGCCGATCTTGTACAGATCCTGACAAGTGTTGTCACCGTGGTTGGCTCGTTCGTGATGATGTGCATCATTTCCGCGCCGATGACCGCCTGCCTGTGCATCCCGATTCCGCTTGCCATCTTTTTCACCCGCTACATGGGAAAGCGCACCAGGCCGCTGTATTCCAAACGCAGCGCGGCTTACGGAAGGATGAACGGCTATGTGGAGGAAATGTTTTCGGGGCAAAAGACGATCCTGGCCTATGCCTATGAGGATGACGTTTGCGAAGAATTCAGCGGCATCAACCGGGAAGCCGCTGTGGCATACCGGAATGCCGATTCACTTGGCATGACAACCGGCCCGACGGTTGGTATGATCAACAATCTGGGCCTGTCGCTCATCGGCATGGTGGGGGCGGCCCTCTACATGCTTGGTATGGCGGGGATGGAGCAGATCTCCTCCTTTGTCCTGTATTCGCGTAAATTCAGCGGCCCTATTAATGAGATTGCAAACATCATGAATGAGATTTATTCCGCCCTTGCAGCCGCGGAGCGCGTGTTTACGCTGCTGGATCAGCCGGAAGAGCCGGCAGATCTTCCCGGCGCACAGGTGCTCGGACAGGTGCAGGGGGATGTTGAGGCACGTCATGTCAGCTTCGGCTATCTGCCGGGGAAAATTGTTCTGCACGATCTGAATCTCAAGGCAAAGCCCGGACAAACCGTTGCTATTGTGGGCCACACCGGTGCGGGCAAGACAACGATCATCAACCTGCTCATGCGCTTTTACGATGTGAATGCAGGTGAGATTCTGGTCGATGGCAAGGAGCTGCACGAGGTGACGCGCGATTCCCTGCGCCGGGCCTACGCGATGGTTTTGCAGGATACGTGGGTATTCCAGGGGACGATCTTTGAGAACATTGCTTACGGCAAGGAGGGGGCGACCAAGGAGGAAGTAGTCGCCGCGGCCAAGGCCGCTCGCATCCATCACTATATCATGCGTTTGCCGGAGGGCTACAACACAGTGATCAGCGAGGATGGCGGCAATATCAGCAAGGGCCAGAAGCAGCTTCTGACGATCGCCAGAGCTATGCTGTACAATACGCAGATGCTCATTCTCGACGAAGCGACCAGCAATGTCGACACAAACACGGAGCGCGAGGTGCAGCGCGCCATGCAGGAGCTGATGAAGGGGAAAACCTCTTTCGTGATTGCTCACCGTCTGTCCACCATTCAGCATGCCGACAATATTCTTGTGATGGAACACGGCGAGGTGGTGGAGCAGGGTACACATGAGGAGCTTATGCGGAAAAAGGGAACATACTACAGGCTATATGCAGCTCAGTTTGAGTGAGTTTTCGAAATCTTGCGGTTTTTTCTTAAAAAGAAGCTCTTTTGATACGTATTTATTAATAAATTGCGAAATCTTTAAAAAACAGTTGCATTTGAATCCCATAATCTGTTATCTTGTTCTTGGATCTCTTTCGATGAAGTCTGACAGCGAAAGAGACTTTTTGGGGAAGGAAGATGAAAAATGCAGAAAATCCGGGATTTGCTGAAAGCAAAAGCAAAGGATAACTGGGGGCAGGGTCCTTTGACCTTTGCCTTTTTGGGCGACAGCGTGACGCAGACCTGCTTTGAGCTGTATAAGAAATCCGATGGTTCCATCGATGCTTATTACGACGCAGAAGCCGCTTACCATCATTATCTCAAGCGGATGCTGGCCCTGCTGTATCCCAGTGTGCCGGTCAATATCCTGAATGCAGGGATCGGCGGCGACAATGCGCCCCATGGCCTGGAACGTTTGGAGCGCGATGTGATTGTGCATCACCCCGATCTGGCGGTGGTCTGCTATGGCCTGAACGATTCCTGGGGCGGCCTGGATGGCCTTTCCACTTACGGAGACGCGCTGGGAAAGATTTTCGATCGTCTCCAGGAAGCGGGGATTGAAACGCTCTTTATGACGCCCAACATGATGTGTACGGAGATCAGCTGCCATCTGGAGGACGAAACGATCCTTGAGATGGCAAAAGGAGCCAGCGAGCTGCAAAATTCCGGGGTGATGGACCAATATATGGAAACGGCCAGAAAAGTCTGCGCCGAGCACGGCGTGCCGGTCTGCGACTGTTACGCGCAGTGGAAAACGATGCACGAGGCCGGGGTGGACACGACGGAGCTGCTTGCGAACCAGCTGAACCATCCCACCCGGGAGATGAACTGGCTCTTTGCCGTTTCGCTTCTTCATTCCATTTTCAACGAACCGTAAGAAAAAATGGGCGGATCGCTTGCGAAAAGCGTCCGCCCGATGATCTGCTTAAACACAGAACCTACATTATTTGAGGAATACTTCGATAACAGGAACGAGCACATTCGGCTCCACGACAGGAAGCTTGACGGCAAGAAGATCGTCGCGCTGTGTGCAGCCCTCGCTGAAATGGGAGATCTGCCTTTCTTCAAACAACAGCTCGCTGCCGTCGTGCAGGAATTGCATGTAATCCACCTTTCCTGCAAACCCGTTCAGTTCCAGGTACTGATAGGGATACTCGAACAAGTGGATATACAGCCGTTTTCCGTCCTCGCTCTGGGTAAGTTTGCAGCCGTTCGGGCAGAGGGCGAGATATTCCGGCTCTGCCATGGTGCAGCCATAGATGGAACGGCTGTTGTATTTCATCCAGTCGGCGTAGACCTGAAGCGCCGCTTCGGCACGGCTGTCGAAGTAACCGCGCGAGGTGGGGCCAACGTTCATCAGAAGGTTTCCGCCGATGGAGACGGTGTTGATCAGCATCTGGATCAGCATTTTGGGGGATTTCCACGTCATTTCATCCCGGTAGTAGCCCCAGGAGCCGGAGAAGGTCTGGCAGGCTTCCCAGGTGACCAGTTCGCCGGTTTCCTTATGGCGCGGCCATTCCAGCAGCTGATACTGCTCCGGCGTCCAGAGATCCTGCTCAATTTGCGCCCGGTTGTCGATGATGATTCCAGGCTGAAGCTTTCTTGCGACGGCGATCAGCTCCTCGGATTCCCACTCATCTTTTCCCTTGCCGCTCATCCAGTCGGGGAAGTTGGGCTGTTTGTCATAGGAAAAATCGAACCAGAGAATGTCGATTTTGCCATAGTTGGTGAGCAGCTCGGTGACCTGGTTGCGCATATATTCGGCATACCGGTGCATATCCTGTCCTTTGGACTGCTCATAGGCGTCGGGATCGTCGCGGCGCGGGTGGAGATGGTCGATGGGGAAATCCGGATGATGCCAGTCGATCAGAGAATAGTAAAAGCCGATGTGCAGCCCCTCGGCGCGGAAAGCGTCCACATATTCGCGGATCAGATCCCTGCCCGCGGGCGTGTTGGTGCATTTGTAGTCGGTATACTGGGAATCGAACATGCAGAAGCCCTCGTGATGCTTGGTGGTCATCACGGCATACTTCATTCCGGCGGCTTTTGCCTGCCTTGCCCATTCTTTAGGATCGTAGAGATCGGGATCAAAATACCGGAAGTATTGATCGTATTTCTCTTCCGGGATTTTCTCATTGGTTTTCACCCATTCGTGACGCGCCGGCATGGAATACAGGCCCCAATGGATGAACATGCCGAAACGGTCATGGCGAAACCACGCGGTGTCGCCCGGGGTGCTTTTTGTAACATAGCTGGACATAAGACGTCTCCTCTCCCTTGCGGTTGGGGACGAAAGCGTTTCGCTCCCCCTTTTACCGTAATGATACTGGGGAAGATGGATTTTTTCAAGGGAAGAAACAGTGAAAAATATGGAGGTTTTGCGATGATCATTCATCCGTGCCAGAGCCTTTGCGGCCTGAACGGACTGCATTTGAGAATTCTCGACTGCGGCCATGCGCGCAGCGCGCGGGAGTGGGTGGGAAATGTGGTTTCTCCTTCTTATTCCCGGCTGTATTATATTTGCGGGGGAGACCCTTATTTTACCACGGCGGAAGGCCGTACCGTTGAGATGAAGGCGGGGTGCTGTTATTTCCTTCCCGCCGGCTTCTCCTTTGACCATGCCTGCCGCACCCAGATGGAGCAGCTCTATTTTCATATTCAGCTGATCGATGACACGGGGTTGGATTTGTTTCGCGGATGTTCGGAAATGATGGTGGATACGCCGGGAACAGAGCGCATCCAGCGCATGATTGAGCTGGCCGCGAGCAAACAGCCGGACGATGCTTTGCGCCTGCGTCAGGAGCTGTATGGAACCATCCTGTCGATGCTGGAGCGCCACGAGGTTCATTTGAACCGCACCGATTATGCGCGCTGCATTTTGGACGCGGTGGCATATATCCGGAAAAATCTTTCCGTTCAGCTGACGGTCAAGCAGCTGGCTGAACATGCCCATGTCTCCGAGAGTACGCTTGAGAAAGCGTTTCGCGCGGAATTGGGGATGACCGTCGGCAGATATGTGGATGAAGAAATTTTTCTGGCGGCGGAAAGACAGCTCAAGCAGACCAAGCTGTCCATTGCGCAGATCAGCGAACGGTTTGGGTTTTGCGATCAGTTCTATTTTTCCCGGAGATTCCGGGCGCGTTACGGGCTATCCCCGCAGCAGTACAGAAAACGGTATCCGTTTTAACAGATACCATTGCGTTAACCAAAGGAGGAAAACATGGAAAAATTTCGTTTTGCTATTATGGGAGCAGGCAATATAGCGGTGAGATTCCGTGAAGCCGTGCAGCTTTTGGACGGCTGTGAAGTGTGTGCCGTGGCGAGTAAAAGTCTCGAACGGGCCAAAACCTTTGCCGGAAAAAACCATATTGACCGTTATTATGATGATTACACCGCCATGCTTGAGCAGGAAAAACCGGATTGTGTTTATATCGCGGTAACGCCGAACGATCATGCCCGTCTCTCACTGCTGTGCATCGCACATGATGTGCCGGTTTTGTGCGAGAAGGCGATGTTCCAGAACAGCCGGGAAGCGGAGGAGGTCTATGAAGCTGCCGCAAAGAAGAAAATCTTTGTTATGGAAGCTTTATGGAGCCGTTATCTGCCCGCGGTCCGCAAGGTGAAGGAATGGATAGAGGAGGGAAGGATCGGCGTTCCGGTGATTTCCCAGTTCAGCATCGGATTCCTGGCGCCGCCAGATCCGAAAAACCGCTATCAGAGCCCGGATTTGGGCGGAGGAGCGGCCAAGGATATCACCGTATATGCCTATGAGATCACCACCTTCCTACTGAATCAAAAGATTCGGAATATGGCGGTATCGGCAGTCTGGGGAGAGACAGGCGTGGATCTCAGCAATCAAATTTCGATTGATTTTGAACACACGCTCGCCAGCCTGTCCGCCACCTTTGCGGCAAATGTGGAAAACAGTATG
This sequence comes from Anaeromassilibacillus sp. An200, assembly GCF_002160025.1. Lineage (GTDB taxonomy): Bacteria > Bacillota > Clostridia > Oscillospirales > Acutalibacteraceae > Caccousia > Caccousia stercoris. The sequence goes on along the minus strand of NZ_NFJU01000007.1, from coordinate 109,459 downwards.
GTCCTGTATGGAGAAAAAGGGAAGATTGTTCTTCCGTTCCCTCATTACGCTTCGGAATGCTGCCTGTATGATTCGGACGGCAGCCTGGTGGAGCACTATTATGACAAGGAAACCCAAAATGGGTTTACCTATGAAATCGAGGATGCTGTGACATGTATCCGCGAGGGGCGCACGGAGAGCGCTGTCGTACCGTGGGTGGACACCATGGCCTGTGCGAAGCTTTTTGATCGGATTAACGAAACGAAGTCCGCTCTTTAAAAAGGAATCACTGCTGTCAAAAAAGGCTTTCCCAACGGGGATTCACCCTGTTGGGAAAGCCTTTTTGTGCGTTTGTTATGTTTCTGTGTTTTATTCCGCGGTGGAGGAGTAGGACTGGGAAAGCAGCTCATTTCCGGCGCCATCCACATAGGTAACAACCACAACCACGTTGCTGTTGGAAACAGCGCCCTTCGCCTCGTTGGCAATGCTCTCAAAGGTGGCGGCATTGGCGTCCAGGCCGGCCTGGAGCTGCTCGGTGTAGGTTGCACGGTCCTCGTCGGTGGTTTCCAGATCTTTGAGGGTGAACTTGTAGTGCATTTCGTCGCCCTCAGCATAGACTTCCACACCCATGCCCTGCTCTTCATACTGCTGAGTCATGGTGCTGATCGCGCTCTGCATAGTCTCGGAGTTGAAGTAGTCCTCCAGGGAGGGTTTACCGCCGCAGCCGCTGAGAACAACGGTGAACAGCAGGCACACAACGGCCATCAGGGATACGATTCTCTTTTTCATTTTCATTCTCCTCTGTGGTTTGAATTTATGGTGAAGGCCTCCACATGGCCAGACACCCTTGTACAGATTCCCAAATTGGAATCGAACAAATGAACAATGGCTATTATACAACGTCTGCACAATTTTGGCAACTCAATTTTTAAGGCATTTTCAATTTGTTATCTGTGCAATTTGTGGAGTCGCCTTTCCATTCTGTTCTCTTTGCGCTACACAGGCGGGCGTACAGTGTAGTATAATATCCGCAGGCAGGCCAGCTGCGGGCCGTTTTTTGGGATTTTCAGAAGGTCAGCCTTGCTGCGGCACGGAAGGGTTGTCCGGCATATTGCGGATTTGGAGCTGGTAAATGCGGTATGCCATGAGCATGCTGGCGATCAAGGAAAAGACCTCAGCTAGCGGGAACGCATACCACACGGCGTCGAGGCTGATCTGCGAGAGGAAATAGGCGCAGGGAAGCAGCAGGATCAGCTGGCGGAGAAGCGAGACAATCAGGCTGGAAATGCCGCTGCCCACAGCCTGGAAAAGCGTGGAGAAAGCAATGCCGAGCGCGGCGGGGATAAAGCACAGGCTGATGGTGCGCAGAGCCGGTACGCCGATGGCCAGCATATTGGAGGAAGCGTTGAAAATCGAAAGCAGCTGGGCAGGGATCAGCTGGAACACCACCAGCCCGACCGCCATGATCACGATTGCGATGATACAGCAGATACGCAGGGCGGAGAGCAGGCGATGCTTATTGCGGGCGCCGAAGTTGTATCCCATGATGGGCATGACGCCCTGCGTCAGGCCAAACACCGGCATGAACACAAAAGATTGCAGCTTGAAATATACGCCGAAGAAGGCAACGGCGGTGTTTCCAAATGTAATCAGGATGGCGTTCATGCCTATGGTCATGACGGAGCCAATGGCCTGCATCACGATGGAAGGCGCGCCGACCACATAAATGTTTTTCACAGTCTGCCAGTGGAAACGGAAGCCGCGCAGCTGCACCTTCACGTCATGCTCCTGCGTGAACAGGACGATCAGGGCGGTGATCATGCTGAGAATCTGGCCGATGACAGTCGCAATCGCCGCGCCGGCCACTCCCATGGCAGGTATGCCCAGATATCCGAAGATGAACACAGGATCCAGAATGATGTTGACAACAGCGCCGATCAGCTGGAAAATCATCGGGTAAATCATATTGCCTGTAGCTTGCAGCATCTTTTCAATGTTGATTTCCACAAAGACGCCGAAGGAGAAGATGCACACAATGCTCATGTAGTCCACGCCCATTTTGATCAGCGCCGCGTCGGAGGTGAAAGCCGCAAAGAAGGGCTGGGAGCCGAACAGGCCGATGAGGGCAAACAAAATCCAGTTGCATATGCCGAGCAGAAGGCCATGTGTGGCGGCGTTGTCCGCTTCATCCTGCCGTTTTTCTCCCAGGCGGCGCGCCACCAAAGAGTTGATGCCGACGCCCGTTCCCACCGCGAAGGCGATCAAAAGTGTCTGTATGGGGAATACCAGGGAAACGGCGGTTAGGGAATCCTCGCTGACCTGAGCCACGAAATAGCTGTCCACCACATTATACAGCGCCTGCACCAGCATGGAAAACATAGTGGGCAGAGCCATGGAAATAATCAGCGGAAGCATGGGGCGAGTCCCCATCTTGTTTTCCTTTACCATTTGCTGCTTGATTTCATCCATCCAGCACCCTCCATTCGTTTCAATTCAGTATCTTTTCTATTCTATCGGATTCGATCGGTATCAATATTCTTATATAGAATATAACGACAAAAAACATGGCTTTTTTCGGGGATGGGAAAAAATATTTCCATTTCGTTGATGAAACCTTGAAGGATTTCTGTTATTCTGAAAAAAATGAGGTGATACTGTGCCTGAAACCATCTTGATAGCGGACGATGAGCAGGACATCGTGCGGCTTTTGCAGGATTATTTTGAAATCAATGGCTATGAGGTGCTCACAGCGTACAGCGGCGCGGAAACGCTCCGGCAGGCGGAGCGGGGGCCGGATATTATCCTGCTGGATGTGAATCTGCCCGATATTGATGGCTTTTCCATCTGCACCCGCATCCGCAGCCATGTGAGCTGCCCGATTCTGTTTCTGACAGCGCGGGTGGAGGATTCGGATCGTATCCGTGGCTTTGGCGCGGGCGGGGATGATTATATTGTCAAGCCTTTCAGCCTGGACGTGCTGGGAGCGCGCGTCGCGGCCCACCTGCGCAGGGAGGAGCGTTCACGGAGGAAAACAAGCGCGCGGTTTTCCGGAGAATTGGCTGTCGACTACGGACAGCGGTGTGTGACGTGCCGGGGAGAAGCGCTCCCCCTGGCGCGCAAGGAGTTTGACATTGTGGAATTTCTCTCCACCAACGCGGGACAGGTCTTTGACAAGGAGCGGATCTATGAGCGGGTGTGGGGGTTTGACGGACAGGGCGACAGCAGTGTGGTGGCCGAGCACATCCGGCGGATCCGTGCCAAGCTGGCCGCGGCAGGCTGCCAGAACCATATTGAAACGGTTTGGGGCGTGGGCTACAAATGGAAAAATTAACGGTCAGGAGCGTGTGTTCGCGCACGCTGCGCGCTTTGACCAGTGCTCCGCGCAGGCTGTATGTCTGGCTGAAAAATACGCCGATCTGCATCTGCCTGTTTGCGCTCACAGTGCTTGCTGTGGTGTTTTATATTGCCAGTCTGGTGTGCGTGCTCCAGATCATCGAACATTTCATTTTTTCCGTATACGCTTATCTTTCCGAGAACGGAATGACCCTTTCCCAGCTTCCGGAAAATCTGTACCGCAGGCTCCAGATTGCCGATTCCATCCGGCTGTTTGCGACTTATTTCCTGGCTCTTCTGGGTATTTTCCTTGAAGTGATTGTGTTTTACAATGTAAAGCTGAAGGAACCGCTTCGTCTGCTTCGCGACGCTGCCGCGCGCATGGCAAATAACGATCTCAGCTTTACCCTCTCCTACCAAAGCCGCGATGAAATGGGGGAGCTTTGCCGTACCTTTGAACGCACACGCGCCCAGTTTGAACAAAATAACCGGGAGCTGTGGCGGATGATTGAGGAGCGCAAGCGTTTGAACGCGGCCTTTGCCCATGATTTGCGCACCCCGCTGACGGTGCTGCGGGGATATGTGGATTTCCTGGCTGCTTATGTGCCGCAGGGGAAGGTTCGGGAGGAAAAGCTGCTGTCCACTTTGGCCACCATGTCCAGCCATATCAACCGCCTGGAACACTATGTGGATACGATGAATGAGGCGCAGAGGCTCGATGATATTTCCCCGCAGCCGCGGCCGGTCAGTACACAGGAGCTGACAAACGCCCTGTTTGAAGAGATCACTTTGCTGGGAGAAACGCAGGGGATTGCCGTGCATCTGCATCCGGAGCTTTACAGCGGCATTGTGCGGATTGATCCCGCTTTGCTGCTGCGTGTTTCGGACAACCTCGTCTCCAATGCGCTCGGCTATGCAAAGAGCCGGGTGGATCTCACGCTGCGGGGTGACGCGCGGTTTGTTTATCTGATTGTGGAGGATGACGGACGCGGCTTTACCCCGGAGGAGCTGACACAGGCGACAAAGGCTTTTTATAAAGATAAGAGCCATGAAAACAGCGCGCATTTTGGCCTGGGACTGAATATCTGCCAGACGCTGTGCGGCCGTCATGGAGGATGGCTTTCGCTGGAAAATAGCCCGCACGGCGGCGCCAGAGTTACCGCGCGCTTTTCCCTGCGGGTTTCGGTTTCCTTTCCCATTCCGGAAAGGTGAAAAATTTCAGGAAACGTGGGATTCCTCTTCCGTTTTATCACAATTTATATTATAATGAGAGCGATGAAGCCGCGGACTGCGGATCCGTCGTAAGGAGTATGTCCAACTATGAGTGAAAATCAAAAAGAAACGCTGCCGCAGGAGGAACGCCGGTACCGCAGGCGGAGAAAAATGGTAAGCCTGCTTTCCCTGCTGATTCTGCTTCTGTTCTTTGCCGCCGTCACCGTGTGGATTGGAGGCCCTCTGCTCGAAATGCTGGGAGATCCGGATGAGTTTCGCAGCTGGGTGGACAGCCACTCCATGTTCGGCCGTTTGATCTTTATAGGAATGGTCATTTTGCAGGTGATTGTCGCGGTGATTCCCGGTGAACCGATGGAGATAGGGGCGGGATATGCCTTTGGAGCGGTGGAAGGAACCATCTTGTGCCTGGTGGGAACGGCGATTGGTTCCTCGCTGGTGTTTCTGTTTACCAAAAAGCTGGGGATCCGGATGGTGGAAGCGTTCATCTCAAGGGAGAAGCTGCAGTCGCTGCAATTCCTTCAAAACGCGGAGCGGCTGAACCTCGTCATCTTCCTTGCGTTTTTGATCCCCGGTACTCCGAAGGATATTCTGACCTATTTTGCGGGCTTGACCCCGATCCGGCTGCGGACCTTTCTGCTGCTGACCTCGCTGGCCCGTATCCCCTCCGTGGTTTCTTCCACGCTGGGGGGCAATGCGCTGGGAACGGAGAATTACGGCATGGCCGTCGTAGTGTTCCTTGTCACGGCTGTTATCAGTGCCATCGGGGCGCTGATTTATAAGCAACACACCCAAAAAAAGCAAATGAAAGAGGGCGACACCGATTCTTCAGTTGTTGACCAGTAACCCCCTGCTTTCTTCCGCAATCCTTTCCTGGTTTTTTGCCCAATTCTTCAAAACAATCATTGATTCTATCCGCGCGGGTGAGTTGTGCCTGAAGCGGTTTTGGGAGACGGGAGGCATGCCCAGCTCCCACTCTGCCACCGTCTGCGGTCTTGCGGCCGCGGCGGCAATCCGGGAGGGCTTTACCTCCTCTGTCTTTGCGCTGTCGCTGGTTCTGGCGACTGTCGTGATGTATGACGCGATGGGTGTGCGCCAGGCGGCGGGGCAGCATGCCAGGGAAATCAATGAAATCAAAAAGCAGCTTGGCGATGATGACAGCGACAACCTGCCGGAAAAGCTCGGTCACCGTCCCACAGAGGTGATGAGCGGTGCGGTGCTGGGCATTGTGATCGCCTGGATTGTCTGCTCTTTGGTCCCTTCCGGAGCCTGAGAACTGCGGTTTGGACCGGAGTTAGGTTTCCGGTAAAACGAAAGCATATTTTCTAAAAACGGTTTGACTCCTGGACGAGGGGAGCCAAGCCGTTTTTCTATTGCAAACAAATGGAAGGGAGATTGAACGGATGACAAAACAGGGGTTGCTAAGTGGAAAGAAAGTGTGCTATACTAACGAAGAATACTGACATAGGATGTATTTTGGGGAAAGTGGATAAATTGAATTCTTTTTTGTCACAATGGGGAGGAGAAGAAGAATGAAAAAGCTTGTGTTTGTCCCGGATTCCTTTAAAGGGACCATGACATCTCTGGAAATTTGTGAGCAGATGCGCTGTGCAGCCCGTGCGCTCTGGCCGCAGGTGCAGACAGAGGAGATTCCTGTGGCAGACGGCGGAGAGGGAAGTGTCGACGCTTTTCTGGGGGCAGTCGGAGGAAGCAAGGAGTTTGCCAGGGTGCAGGGGCCGTATGGGGAAGAGATGGAAGCCTTTTACGGCTTGTGCGGCAGTACGGCTGTGGTGGAAATGGCTGCTGCCGCCGGACTTCCTCTGGTGGGAGAAAACCGCCATGCGGAGCGTACCACCACATACGGAGTGGGGCAGCTGATTGCCTGTGCGCTGGAGCATCCGGAAGTGACGCGCGTGGTGATCGGCCTTGGCGGAAGCGCGACGAACGACGGAGGATGCGGAGCAGCCGCCGCGCTGGGCGCCCGTTTTCTTGATGAAGCAGGGAATACCTTTGTTCCGGTCGGAGAGACACTTGCCCGGATTGCACACATTGATGTTTCCCAAATGCATCCGCGCCTGCGTGAGGTGGAGGTATGCGCTATGTGCGACATTGACAATCCGCTTTGCGGCCCGCAGGGGGCGTCTGCTGTTTTTGGCCCGCAGAAGGGCGCCGATCCTGCCATGGTCCGTTTGCTGGATGAAGGACTTCTGCATCTGGCAGAGGTTATCCGACGGGATTTGGGAAAGGATGTCCTTTCGCTGCCAGGCGGAGGCGCAGCCGGTGGAATGGGAGCGGGAACAGCGGCATTCCTTCATGCTTCTCTTCAAAAGGGCATTGAAACGGTGCTGACGATTGCCCGGTTTGAAGAGCGGGCGCGCGGCGCGGATTTGATCCTCACGGGAGAAGGGCGTATCGATGGGCAAAGTCTGCGCGGTAAAGTGGTCATGGGAGTGGCGAAGAAAGCGGCGTCCCTCGGTGTTCCTGTTGCGGCTGTGGTCGGTGATATCGCGGAAGGGGCGGAGCAGGCCTATGAGGAGGGAGTAGCCGGGATTTTTACCATCAATCGTCTGGCTGTTCCGTATACCGAAGCACGCAAGACTGCCAAGCGGGATTTGTTTTTCACGGTGCAGAATGTATTGCATTTTATGGAGAAGGTGTGCGCAAAAAATTAAAAACATCTATATGTAATTTGTACATAAAAGCTGCTTGAAAATTGAATTTATTTACAAAAACGATCTTTTCAGGTAAAATGCTATTGATTTTAAGAAATTAAACTATATAATGTAAATAAAGAAACGTAATACGTACTACGTATGATGAATAGGGGGAGGCTATGAAAACAAAATTGTCAATAGACGGGGATCGGTTTCGGATCAACGGTTCCCTTGTCTACAGCGAATTGCCCCATGCGGATCCGTCCTGCCATGGTTTATTGATGAATGCCCGGATGATTCAGGGAGTGTTTGACGACAAGGCAGAACCGGAACGCTTTCAGAGATTTGGAAAGCATTTTTCTCCGGAGCAGAACACAGACGATCTGATTGCTGCCCTTCCTCAGTGGTACGCACATGGCCTGCGTGCCATCACCGTTGGTTTCCAGGGCGGCGGCCCCTGCTTCACAGTGGACAATAACACGATTGAAAACAATCCCTATGCAGCAGATGGAAGCTCTCTCGATCCCCGTTATCTTTCCCGCATGGAAAAGCTGATTCGGGCAGCGGATGACGAGGGAATGGTCGTGATTGTCAGTTTGTTTTATGGCGCACAGACGCGCTTTCTGCGGGATGACAAGGCTGTGATGCAGGCGGTCAAGACGGCTGCAAACTGGCTCAGGGATCAGGAGTTTACCAATGTAATTCTTGAGGTGGCCAATGAGCATGACATCCCGGATTTCCGCAGGCATCCTATTCTTTATACGGAGGAAGGAATGGTGACGCTGCTGGAAATCGCCCGCAGGGAATCCGGAGGATTACCGGTAGGGTGCAGCGGAACGGGAGGATACTTTAGTTTTGAGGTGGCAAATACATCCGACGTCATACTAATTCACGGAAACGATCAAAGTCCGCAGAGATTGTATAACCTGATTCAAAAAGCGAAAGCGGTCCGTCCCAAACGTCCGGTTGTGATCAATGAAGATTCCCAGGCAATCAGCCGCCTTCCCATTGCGTTCCGTGAAGGGGTTTCCTGGGGCTATTACAACAACATGACAAAGCAGGAACCGCCCGCCCGCTGGGAAATCACAAAGGGAGAGGACGAGTTTTTTGCCCGGCGGCTCGCGGAGCTTCTTGGAATTCCCACAAAGCCGATGGAGCAGGAAGACAGGTTCTACCTGCAAGGGCTTGAGCCGCATATGACGGATCAGGGGAAGCGGTGGATCCGTCTGGCTTCCCTGTATCCCGAACAAATCGAGTATGTGGAATTTTACCGGAATCAGGAGTTTGTGGGACGGGCCTATGAGGATCCGTTTATGCTCAACTCCGTGGGGAGCAACTGGCTGCAGCAGCCTTTCCCGGAAACGATACAGCCCGGAGAGGTGTGGACGGCGAAGGTGTTTCTGTTCAGCGGTGAGATCGTGGAAAAGACAGTCTGGACAGAGGAAAGCTGAAAAGAACAGGGGGAGAGGGAAGCCGGTGCGATGTACGGCGGTTTCCCTGATAATAGGAAAGGAGAATGAAAAGTGAAAAAGACGAAGAGAATTCTGGCTATCCTGTTGGCGGCGGCAATGTTGGTTCCCATGACGGTGGGATGTTCCAATTCCGGTGAAGCAGAGGGCGGAACGTCCGGCGGCGGCACAGCGGACGGCGGCTCCGGGGCGAAACCTGTGGTGCGCATGGTGGTTCCCGGCATCAGCGAGCAGTCCACAACGGATCCTATTTCCGGCCTGACTTCTCTGGGCCTGGGGGATTTTGAAAAGTTCCTGGAGGAAAAGATTCCGGATGTGGATATCAATCTGATCAGTATTCCGTGGGACGGCTGGATCCAGAAGATTGAAGCAATGTCCACAGCCAATGAGATGGATGTCGCATTTTTTACCAACCAAGTGGCGGTTCCGGATTGGTATATGGATTTGACACCGTATCTGGAAAAGGATCCCGACGTAAACTTTGATAATCTCAGCGAGTGGTTCCTGGAACCCGCCGTGCATTATACCACCTATAAGTCCTTCAACTATCCGGAGGCAACGGGAAAGGTATACGGCCTGCCGCTTACCATGGCCTGCAACAGTATTGTGTATGACAAGCAGCTCTTTGAGGATTGGGGTGTGGAGGAACCGCAGCCCGATGACACCATGGACGATCTGATTGCCAAGGCGGCACAGATGACCGGTACCAACCCCAAAACGGGAAAAACCAACTATGGCGCGTATGCCACCAGCATGTGGATGGAATGGTATGCTATTTCCTATGATGCGGTCAAACCGTACAGCAGCGATACCATGATGCTCAATGAGCTGGATATGGACGAGTATGTCAACTATATCAAGGATTCCGATGAGGTTCTCAACTATTTCAAGGGAATGGAAACCATTGTCGCGAACTCGCCGGAAGGCATCGCAACCTCCACCGGAGCGGAAAAGTTCTATACGGAGGACAATGATATTGCCATTAACTTTGATACCAATACCGTCAGCTCCTCTGTAATGAAATACATCTACGCGGAAAAGACAGACGTTACGGAACGCTTTATCCCCATCACGATCCCGACGGGAGAAAATGGCCAGCAGGGCTTCCCGGAGTTTTTCCGTCTTGCGATCAACAAGGGAGCCAACGATCCGGATACCGCCTGGAAAGTGGTAAAGAGCGTTGTGACCAACAAGGAGATTGTCGACTTCTATCTGACCAACTATGCCTCCGATAAGATTTCCGCTCTGCGCGACACCGAAGGCATGAGCATGTACGACTATGAGTACAACAAGGTCCGTCATGAAAAGCAGATGAGCAGTGTGTTTATCACGGATGATTACTGGACCTGGAGAACGCCTCTGCAGGAGGTCAACAATCTGGTCGTTTCCAAGGAGATCACCCCCGAGGAAGCCAGAACAAAGTTCTATGAAGGCGTTGAGACGTGGGTGAATAACACGAAAGCACAGCTTGGCCAGTGATGCCTTCTTCGGCGGAAGAGGGAGCGCTGCCGCTTTGGCGGCGCTCCTTCCCCGTTGTTTGGAAAGAGAGGGAATGCCATGATCAAACGAAACAAGCTCAGGGAATATGTCAGCTGGTATCTCCTTTTGCTGATCCCGCTGGTGGGAACCCTGGTGTTTAATGTGTATCCTCTAATTCAGACTGTGATGGACAGCTTTGAGAATATGAAAGGCATGTTTATCGGTCTGGTCAATTATCAAATCCTTTGGGAAGACGATACCTTCCGTCAATCGGTTGTCAATACATTGTATATGGCCGTGCTGGGCGTATGCTTTAATGTGCCGATTGCGTTTGTGATCGCCACCATGCTGAACAGTGTGCCGGTTGCAAAGAACGTTTACAAGGTAGTGTTTCTGCTTCCGATGATTATGTCCATGATCACGGTGGCAACGCTGTTCAAGTATCTGATGATGCCTGGGGAAGAGGGCGTGCTGAATTTCCTTTTGGAAAAGATCGGACTGGGGCCCTTCAATTTCCTCAACGATCCCGCTACCTCAAGAGAATCTCTGATTGTTATGGTGGTCTGGAAGGGCATGGGCTACAATATCATTCTGTTTTTCGCGGGCCTTCAGGCAGTGCAGCGGGAGCTGTATGAAGCGGCCAAAATTGATGGCGCCAACGAGTGGAAGCAGTGGCTTTACATTACGATCCCCAGCATGAAGAGTTCTTTCACCTTTGTGATCATCACCTCCGCGATCGCGGCGCTCAAGCGGTTTACGGATGTGTACGCCATCAGCGGGGAAACGGGAAACCCCGCCGGCTCGCTGAATACCATCATGCTGTACGTTTACCGCAATTCCTTTTCCACCCTCAATTATAAGGATTTGGGCAAAGCTTCGTCCGCGTCGGTGGTTCTGTTCATCATCATTCTTCTGATTACACTTCTCAACTTCAAGCTGACCGGAAGCGACAACACGGAAACCAGGCTGCCCAGACGCAGAAGGAGGTCGTTGAAATGAAGAAAAAGGCAAAGTCGCAGCACATCAAATTTCACGGCTTTCACATCCTGTACTACGCCGTTTTGACGCTTTTCGCCATCTGTGTGGTGCTGCCGTTTTTCTGGCTGGTGATGACCAGTCTCGACCACTTTGATTCCTATTCCCTGCCGTTTCCGCCGCGGCTTCTGCCGCAGGAGCCCAGTCTTTTCAACTACGAAATGGCACTCAAAAACGTGCCGATCCTGTCCTATCTGCTCAACACCTTCATCCTGGTGATCCTCTGCGTCCTGCTGGATGTGGTGGTGGCGACACTGTCGGGCTTCTGCATTTCCAAGGGCCGTTTCCCCGGGCGCAGGTTTGTGCTTCTGTTTATCCTTTCCAATATGATGGTGCCGTTTGAAATCAAGCTGATGCCCATCTACAATATTATCAAGGATATCGGACTGAGCAACAACTTTTTCGGCGTGATCCTGCCGGGCGTGATGACGAACGCCATGTTTATTTTCTTTATCAAGCAGTTCTGTGACAATCTGCCGAGCGATCTCTATGAAGCCGGAGTGATTGACGGGGCGAGCAAATTCAGGATTTACGCGCAGATTTTTCTGCCTCTTATGGGGCCTGTAGTAGCGACGCTTGTGGTGCTGGATGTGGTGAATGTGTGGAACGATCTGCTCTGGCCGATGATTGTTTTGACTGATGTGGATTTGAGCACTATCCAGCTCGGTCTTGTGCGCTATAATACGGGCGCCAACGGTCAGGTCCATGCGGGAATCCAGACGGCGCTTTCTGTTCTGAGCGTCCTGCCTCTGGGGATTATCTTCTGCTTCATGCAGAAATATATTGTGCAGAGCATCGCGGCCAGCGGGCTCAAGCAATAACAGATTCTCTATGAAGTTCGGAATTGAAAAAATGCCCCGGCGATAGTATACTGATAGTATTATAATTTTCCATATATTTCATCTCAGCAAAAATAAGGCAATTCAAGCCTGAACGGAATGGGGCGTTGCGGATATGTTGGAGCCATCTGATGCAGCAGTCAAAAAAATCAATAAAAAATCTGTGGTCGATTTGATCATGGATCAGCTTTTGTCGGACATCACCAGCGGCGTTTATCCTCCCGGCACCAAGCTTCCCAATGAGTATGAGCTGATCCGGCAGATGCAGGTCAGCAGAAACTCTCTGCGCGAAGCAATCAAAATTCTGACGGCGATGGGAATTGTGGAAATTCGCCGCGGAGACGGTACCTATGTCTGTTCACAGGTCAATCCGTCCGTCTTTGATAATGTGGTATACAGCATGGTATCCGGGGAAACCAGCAGCGAAGAAATGCTGGAGCTGCGGCAGGTCCTTGATGAGACGACAGTCAGGCTGGCGATCGAAAAGATTACGCAGGAGGAATATCTGCGTCTGGAGGAAAACATCCGCCAGATGCGCCGGGCACTGGTTCAGGGGGATCCGCAGCGTGCACAGGAGCTGGATATCCAGTTCCATATGATATTGATTGAGAGCTGCAAAAATGTGTTTTTTATCCGTATTGTAAAAGGTGTTTACGGAATCTTTGAGCGCTCCATCGGACAGAATGTGATGCAGGAAAAGCTGGATTCCAAGGCTCCCGATTATCATCAGAAAATGTTGGAGTGCATCCGAGAGAAGGACTTCAAGCATGTGCATCAGGTGGTGGCGGATTCGCTGATCACCTGGAGAGAACAGCTGTAAGAAAAGCCCGCAGATTTCATCACGGCGGATGCCGCCGCCCCGCCTTCGGTTTACCGGGCGGGGATGAAACAGGCGGGCGGGGAACCAAATACATACCACGTCGTATGTTTGCAAAGGGGGATGAGGTTGTATGACAAAGGAGCAGATACTGTATTTGGAAGAAAGAGCGAAGGAGATCCGCAAAACTGCTCTGACTATGATTTATCAGGCGCAGTCCGGGCATCCGGGCGGATCGTTTTCTGCGGCGGATGTGATAGCGGCTCTGTACTTTCATTTTTTGAAACTGGATCCCGAACAGCCCAAATGGGAGGACAGGGACAGGTTTGTGCTGTCGAAAGGGCACGTCTGCCCGGCTTTGTATGCGGCTCTGATTTTGAGAGGTTTTTTGCCCGCGGACGCGGTGAACACGCTGCGCCGTCAGGGGTCCTTATTGCAGGGGCATCCTGATATGAAGCGGTGTCCGGGGATTGACATTTCCACAGGATCGCTGGGACAGGGGCTGTCCTGTGCGGTGGGAATGGCGATTGCGGGGAAAAATGACGGGAAGAATTTCCGGACATACGCGCTGCTGGGAGACGGAGAGTGCAACGAAGGGCAGATTTGGGAGGCGGCGCAGGCCGCGAACAAATATCAGCTGGACCGCCTGATGGTCTTTGTCGATCACAACGGCCTGCAAAACGATGGAAGCACCGAGGAGATCATGCCTTCCGGGGATTTGGCAGCGAAATTCCGCGCGTTTGGTTTCCAGACGGTGGAGATTGACGGCCATTCCATGAAGGAGATCACAGGGGCTGTTTCGTTCCTGCAAACACAGGAAAACGGCATGCCCAAATGCGTGGTTTGCCGAACTGTGAAGGGCAAGGGAGTTTCGTTTATGGAAAATGTGGCTGCGTGGCACGGGATGGCTCCAAATGAGGAACAGTACCGCCAGGCCATGCGGGAGCTGGAAGGAGGAGCGGCATGAGCAAGCAGGCAACCCGTGAGGCGCTGGGAGACGAGCTTTTGGCTCTGGGGCTGGAACGGCAGGAGGTATATGTTGTGGACTGCGATGTTTCCAAATCCTGCAAGACGGTGCCGTTTGCCCACCAATGCCCGGCGCAGCATCTCAATGTGGGTATTTCCGAGCAGAATGCCGTGGGGATTGCGGCTGGGCTGGCGACCGCGGGGAAGGTTCCCTTTGTGGTGACATATGCGGCTTTCGGCAGTATGCGTGCATGCGAGCAGATCCGTCAGGAGGTGTGCTATCCCCGCCTGAATGTGAAGATTGCCTGTTCGCACGGCGGCCTGACGCCCGCCAACGACGGGGCTTCCCACCAGTGCATTGAAGATATGGGGATCATGCGCACGCTCCCGAATATGATGGTGATTATGCCCGCGGACTACCATGCCGCGCGCAAACTGATTCGGGCGGCCGCCGCATATCAGGGGCCGGTGTATCTGCGCTTTACGCGCGACCCCGTGGAGGATCTCTATGGGGAGGAAGAAGAATTTGAGATTGGAAAAGCAAAGTATCTCCGGGACGGCCGCGATATCGCCATCCTCGCAAACGGGGATACGGTTTCCCTCGCCCTCCACGCGGCGGAACAGCTGGACAGGGAAGGAGTTTCCGTCCGTGTTCTGGATATGCACACCATCAAGCCGCTGGATCGCGAAGCGGTGGAGAAGGCGCTGACGGAGTGCGGCTGCGTGATCACGGTGGAGGATCATAACATCCTCAATGGCCTGGGATCCGCAGTCTGTGAGGTGGCGGCGGAAATGGGACATGGCCGTGTGAAACGGATCGGGGTTTTGGATCGTTTTGGGGAATCTGCCCCGTATGAGGCGCTGCTGGCTCTCAACGGAATTACGGTGGAGAATCTGTGCACCACCGCACATGAGCTGCTGGAACAGGAGGGGAAACAGTGAAAATAGTTGTGCTGGACGGATACACGCTCAACCCCGGCGATTTGACGTGGGAACCGTTGGAGCGGCTGGGAGAGCTGACAGTGTACGATCGCACGCCGCCGGAGCAGATTGCGGAACGCATGAAGGGTGCCCAGGCGGTTCTGACAAACAAAACGCCGCTTTCCCGGGAGCTGTTGTTCGATTCCTCCGCGCGGTATGTCGGCGTGCTTGCCACAGGCTACAATGTTGTGGATGTGGAAGCTGCCCGGGAGTTTGGCATTGCTGTGACCAATATTCCCACTTACGGAACGGACGCGGTGGCACAGTTCACGACAGCGCTGCTGCTGGAATTGTGCCACCATGTGGGAGCGCATGCGGAAAGTGTTCGCGCGGGCGATTGGGAGCACAGTGCGGACTGGTGCTACTGGAACTATCCGTTGATAGAGCTGGCAGGCAAAACGATGGGAATCATCGGATTCGGCAAGATTGGCCAGGCGGTGGGCAGGATTGCCGCCGCACTGGGGATGAAGGTTGTGTATGCGGATCAAAAGCCTGCTGCGGACTGCGCATTCGCACAGAAGCTTCCTTTGGATGAGCTGCTTGCCTGTTCCGATGTGGTATCGCTGCATTGTCCGCTGTTTGATTCCACAAGGGGAATCATCAACGACGCGGCGATCGCCAAAATGAAGCCGGGTACGCTGCTGCTGAATACTTCCCGCGGGCCGTTGATCGACGAGGCCGCTGTGGCATCCGCCCTGGCGGAGGGCAGGCTGGCGGGGGCAGCTATGGACGTCGTATCCACCGAGCCGATCCGGGGAAACAATCCTCTTCTGCGTGCGCCGAACTGTATTCTGACGCCTCATATCGCGTGGGCGACGCGGGAAGCCAGGGAACGCCTGATGCGGATAGCAGCCGAAAATCTGGCGGCCTTCCAAAACGGCGCACCGCAGAATGTTGTGAATCCGTGATGGGGAGGAAGGCGCAATGATTACCAAAAGGCAGCAGAGAGAAGGACGCGAAAAAGCCGCCCGGCTGATGCGGGAGGCAGGGGTCGTGTTTCAGGAACAGGAACTGGAGAAGCTGGAGGTTGCGGATTTCGGTCTCTCCCGTCTGGAGACGGAGGGAGCTCAGATTTTTTCCCTGTTTGATACCAAGCGTCTGGCGGCCCGTGTCATCACACTGTTTCCGTATCAGACGGAACCGGAGCACTGGCATGAGCCGGAGGGCACCGGAAAAGAAGAGACCTTCCGGGTGATTGCCGGCACGCTTCTTCTTTATGTGGACGGGGAGGATACGCTCAGCCGGGGGAAAATTCCGGAGGAAAGCCGTGCGTATTATACCTGCCGCCATGAGCTTGTGCTGGGCCCGGGAGATACCGTTACCCTGGAACCGGGGAAGAAGCACTGGTTTCAGGCTGGTGAGGAGCCGGTGGTGTTTTATTCCATGTCCACCACCGCTTCCGACGCACGAGATCCATTCACCGATCCGCACATTGTGCGGGTGACTCAAATCACCGAATAGGAGGAGACAGGGATGGGACAGACCAGCTATAAAATCCGGGGACAGGATTTTTATATCAACGGGGCAAAGACTTACGCAGAGCTTCCGGAAAGCGATCCAAAGATGCAGGGCCTTTTGTTCAACACCCGGTTTATCCAGGGGATATTTGACGATCGAAACCCGGAGAATCGGGGAAAATACGATCGCTTCGGAAAAATCTTTTCCGCCGAGCAAAATACGGAGGATCTGATTGCCGCTCTGCCGGACTGGTATCAGAAAGGAGTCCGCGCCATCACGGTGGGATTGCAGGGGGGAGGCCCGATCTACACCTATGCGGATTGGAGCGTGATCGATACCGGCTGTTTTTCTGCGGACGGAAAACACATGGACGCGGCGTACTGCGACAGACTGGTGCGCGTGATAGAAGCATGTGACCGTCTGGGAATGCTTGTGATTGTCAGTATCCTGTATCAGGCGCAGGCGCATCTGCTCCGGGATGGCGTGGCAATCGCGGAAGCGGTGAGGACAGCCTGTGAATTCCTGCGCGGGCTCAGCTATGAAAATATCATCATCGAGATTGCCAACGAGCAGGATGTCGGCGATTTCCAGCAGCATCCCCTGATCTCCAGCGGGGAGGGGATGGGCTTTCTTCTCCGCATGGCGCGGGAGTGGTCGGGAGGACGCTTTGCCGTGGGAAGCAGCGGAGGAGGCGGATCCTGGAAACCCGAAATTGTGGAAAACAGCGATGTGATTCTGGTACATGGAAACGGTCTGAGACGGCGGGAGTATTACGACTTTATCCGCACGGTGCGGGAGTTCGCACCGGACAAGCCGATCGTGTGCAATGAGGATTCGCAATGCTTCAGCCAGCTTGCCGTCTGCCGTGGCACGCACACCTCCTGGGGCTATTACAACAATCTGACAAAGCAGGAGCCTCCCGCCGATTGGGGCATCACCGCCGGGGAGGACGCTTTCTTTGCCCGCCGTCTGGAGCAGCTGTTGTCCGGCGCACAGGATGAGCCAAACGAATTTTATCTGCAGGGCTTTGAACCGGACGCACACATTGAGGGAAAACGCTATGTGAAGCTGGCCAGTCTGTATCCGGAAAAAGTAGACTATGTGGAGTTCTTTGAGGATGATGTCCTGCTTTACACCGCGTTTGACGAGCCGTTTATGCTCTATGCGCTCACAACATGGGAGCAGAAGCCGTACTGCCCGCGGGAGGGTGCCGGAGAATTCAAAGCGGTTGTCCATCTGCACAGTGGGGAGACGGTTTCCTGCACAGCGAAACTTTAACAGAAAGAGGAGAATTTCATCATGAAACGCAAATATTCAATCATTACAGGCTTTATGGGGAAGGTGCAGGACCGCTTTATTGATTACCAGCCTCCCAGGGATATCAAGGATATGATTGAAATGGCATCGCGGGTTAAGGGGTGCTCCGGCCTGGAGCTGGTTTATCCGCAGAATTTTACAGATCCCAAAGAAATCAAGCCGGTTTTGGAAGCTTACGGTCTCGGTGTGTCGACGGTGAACCTGAACGTGAAGGGCGATATGAAGTGGCGCTACGGATCGTTCAGCAATCCGGATCCCCAAATTCGCCGTGACGCGGTGGATGAACTCAAGCGGGCCATGGATCACGCCGCTGCTCTGGACTGCTCCACGGTTACGACCGCCCTTCTCAACGATGGTGTGGATTATCCGTTTGAGCTGAATTATCTCGACGCTTTTCAGTACACGCTGGAAGGGATTCGGGAGGCGGCGGAATACCGCAGCGATATCCGCATCAGCCTGGAATACAAGCAGTCGGAGCCGCGTGTGCACTGTCTGTTGAACAACGCGGGAAAAATGGCGTATCTGGCGCAGATGACAGGAAAGGAAAATGTCGGAGTGACGCTGGATTTCGGCCATGCCCTTCAGGCGCTGGAGGTTCCGGCGGATTCCGCTTCCTTCCTCGGACAGACCAGGAAGCTGTTCTATGTGCACATCAACGACAATTTCCGCAACTGGGACTGGGACATGGTGCCGGGTACAGTAAATCTGTGGGATTACATTGAGTTTGCGCTGGCGCTGAAAAAGGTCGGCTATGACGGCTGGATTACGGCGGATGTGTTCCCGCAGCGCCATGATCCGATTCTGATTATGGAAAAGACCTTTGAATGGATGGACTACATTTTTGATGTGGCGGAAAAGATTGACGAGGAAAAGCTGGCTGTGATGCAGAAAGAGCTGAAAACCTTTGAGATTTTGGATTATATCCGTTCGTTGCTGTAATCCAAAGGGAAAGAGGAGATGAAAGGAGGGGGCTATGGCTCTTCAAATCCGGGAGGAGTTTCCTTTTGTGGTACTCACCCTTTGTTCCGCGGACCACAGGAACCTGCTGACGGTAGAGACGATGCAGGAACTGTGCGGGGCGCTGGAGCAATATGCGTGCGAAAGCCGCTGTGAAGCGGTGATTTTGGCAGGAAATGAAGAATATTTCTGCTTCGGCGGCGATTTGGGAAACCCATCGGAGCGTACCGGACAGGGGATTGCGGCGTTTTCCGTCGCTCTGTGTGCGGTCCATCGGGCGATTGCCTCGTTTCCCAAAATCACCATTGCCGCCGTCGCGGGAAAGACCGGCGGAGGCGGCGTGAGTCTGGTGGATGCGTGTGATTTGGCCGTGGCGCGCAAGGAGGCTTCCTTTGAGTTTCCGGAGCTGCACAATGGATCCGCACCGATGATTTCTTTCATGGGAGTGCGCAACAGCCTTCCGAAAAAGCTGTGCTATGAGATGATGCTGGCAAAGCCGGTTCCGGCGGAGCGTTTTTTGGAGCTTGGGATGATAAACCAGATTGTTCCATCCGGGGATGTGGTCGCGGCAGCCATGGAATACTGGAAAAGTATTCCGCCGTGCAATTTAAAGGCGATCGCTCTCTGTAAGCAATATTACATGGCGACGCAGGGGATGGACTATGCGCAGCAGCTGGAAACAGGAAGGCATTATCTGACCTCTCTGTTGTTCGGTATCTGATATTCGGGGGATTTCCGTCTGTACGGAAATCCCCCGGTTTTTATCTGCAAGCCATATCCTCCTTACAAAAATGTAAGAAAAAAGTAAGAGAATCCCATGGAACAGAAAATGCCGTTCTGGTACACTGAAAAGCAGAGAACAGCCCGTGGCGACACTTTACGGGGACTGTATGCGGAAGGAGGCGCCGGAATGCGCACAAGACAAAGGAAATTTACCATAGAAAAAGCCAAAAACCCCAAAATGACGTTTGGGTTAACGGTGGGCGGCCTGTTCTGCACGGTTCTGCTGCTGTACGGACTGGTTTGGAGGAAAAGAAAATGAAGTGGATCCGGCGTATCGGAAAGCTTGTGCTTGCCGTGGTCACAGCTGTTTTCTGCCTGGGGATCCTGGCGGCGGCAGTGTTCGGTGTGAAGGGATATCTGATGTCCCGGGAAGCCCTGGAAAAGGAGCCTGTCGCACAGATGGCGGAGGAGATCCGTTCCATGGAGCATTTCACCACTTTCGACGAGCTTCCCGATCTCTATGTAAAAGCGGTGGTGGCTGCGGAGGATCAGCGCTTCTGGACGCATGGGGGCTATGATCTCATTGCGATCGGCCGGGCACTTTGGAACGATCTGCGCACGCTCTCCTTTGCCGAGGGCGGCAGCACGATCACCCAGCAGCTGGCCAAAAACCAGTATTTTACACAGGAGAAGCGTCTGGAACGGAAATTTGCCGAGATTTTTGTGGCTGTGGAGATGGAATCCGTCTGTTCCAAGCAGGAAATCTTTGAGTTGTATGTCAATACCATTTATTTTGGAAGTGGGTACTATGGCATCTACGATGCGGCGATGGGGTATTACAATAAGGAACCGTCGGAGCTGACAGATACCGAGTGTGTTATGCTTGCCGGGTTGCCGAATGCCCCGTCTGCTTATTCGCCGGACGTCAGCCCGGAGCTGGCCGGTCAGCGGATGCGCCAGGTAATCCGGTGCATGACGGAGCAGGGCGTTCTTTCTGAGGAGGAAGCCAGCCGTTTGTTTGGTAAACAGTAAAATAAAAAACGCCTGTTCCGTGCAGTATTCGGAACAGGCGTTTTTACTATGGGGCTTCCACACCCCACGCTTCGATCTGCGTCAGCGCGGGGAAGGGGGCCTTCCGCTTTTTTCAAATCGCAGAGCGTCAGGCAGGCGTTCGGATCCCGGTTGATGCCCCAGCTCTGGTACGGCCATTCCCCATGTGAGGAATTTTCATAGATGCCGTCGATCGCGTTGCGGGCCGCAAACACCGCTTCTCCGCCCGTCTCCAGAACTTTAAGCTTCCATTCCATGTTGGCAAGTCTCCTCCCTGCCGCCTGTCCGGTTATGGACAGCGGTTCCTTTTTCCTCCAATATACCGCGTTTTGCGGAGCGTGTCACGCTCTCTTTTTCTTATTCCTCCGTATCGTTCAGGCACACAGAAAACGGAGCGGACTTCAGTGCTTCCGTATGCTCCAGCCGGCACAGGCGCAAGTCCACGCTTTTCAGCTGCGGGATTTGCAGAAGCACCCGGCAGTCGGAAAAATTGGTGTTGTACAGCGAAAGATGTTCCAGTGATTGGCATTGCGGCAAAAAGGAAAAATCCTCCACGCAGATTTGGGAAATGGTCAGCTTTTTCAGTTTTTTCATGAGGC
The DNA here is from genome assembly GCF_002160025.1 of Anaeromassilibacillus sp. An200. Lineage (GTDB taxonomy): Bacteria > Bacillota > Clostridia > Oscillospirales > Acutalibacteraceae > Caccousia > Caccousia stercoris. Next base: position 88,573 of record NZ_NFJU01000007.1, on the reverse strand, counting down.
TAATCACGGACCAGTTTTCCATTGTGTAATAATAAGGCTTGGGCGGCGGATAGTCGCCCGGCGCGCAGATTTCCGCCGTGCGGGTCTTGTTGTCAAGGCGGACAAGCTTTTCGCTCGGTGTCAGGGTCAGGGCTTTGATCTTTCCAAGGGTTTGTTTCCAAAAGAAGGCGACGGAGGGCAGACGTTGAAACTGATGGCGGATAGCGGTGGCCACGATGGGGTGGACAGGAATTCCGTTTGCGGGCGGAGTTTGGTCCATGTGCAGTTCCATCCTGTCATGGAAGCGGATCGTCAAACGGTAAGGGCGGGGAAGGGATGGGACTTTCGGATTGATTTCCTCGTACCACAGATCTTTCCATTTGTTGCAGGCTCTCTCCCAGACATCCTCTTCCTGCCGCAGCTGAGAAAACTGGTTCGTTGAATCTTCCTTGTCATAGTCAAAATGAGCAAGAGCCTCCACAGAGGAGGAAAAATCCTTTTGGATCCGGGAAATGGACTCCTTGAGCCGCGGATCGCAGACGGTTGGAGCACACAAGATCGCTTTTTTCAGAAAATTCAAATCTTTGCGCTCCTCCAGCGCCAGGAGCCAGAGATCCAGGTTTTCGGCGGTTTCTTCAAAACGGGACAAGGATGTAAGCAGCTGGAGCCGGTTCTCGGGATCCTTCGCCTGCTCAAAGATCGGGCGGACTTGTTCCAGCCGGACTGCGCTGCTTTTCTGCAAAAGATCCACCGCACAAACCTGCGTGTCCTCCGAAAGCTGCGGAAGCTTTTCCAAAATGGCAGCATACCAGCTTTGGATGATGCGATCGGTTTCCTGCCGGATGTGCCACTGTGCATACCAGATTTCCTGCACGGCAGCGTCATACTGCCCTGTTTCCCACCTTTTTTCGAGGAAATCAAACAGGAATTCGGGGCTGATACGGTATGCGAGCTGCAAAAATTCCCTGGCGTCCTCCGTGTGCAGCCATTCGCAAATGGCTGCTTTCAGAAACTCCATGGTTTGAGGAGAGAAGGAGGGGAATTTATCCATACTGTGCAGGATGGACAGCTTGTCCTCTTCCGTTTTTGCCTCTCTGTACTGTGCTTGCAGCTCCTGCTCATCGCCGTCCAGATTGGTACCGAACCAAAATTTGTTATAATGGAGACAGATTTCCCGCAGCCAGCGTTGGTACCAGCACAAAAAACCCGGTTCTCTGGGGAAAAATACCCAACTGCCTTCATAATCCAGATACACCACGCGGCCCCGGTTTGGTCCGGTCACCATCAGGCAGGTAAAATAGGTGTCGCCCTGCGACTCGATGGGGATGCAGCCCCTTTTCCAGTTTTCCTCGCTTTCCTCCCAATCCTCATCGCATTGTTCCGGGGAGAGATAGGGCGGCTGATCCGGTTCCAGCTCCCATTCCATCCAGCTTTCGACCTGTTCCAGGGAAAAGAGGCCGCAAAATGGCCCAGCCCCGCCGTTTCCGGCTTGCAGCAGAAAATTACGGTATTCTTCCGGCAGAGACACTCCGATTTTCTGTTCAAAGGCTTCCACTTCTTCGGGGGAAGCGGGGGGATTCCAACGGTATTTGTGCAGGTCCGCGCCGAAGTATTTTTGCTCCGGATCCGCTTTTGCCGCCTGCTCCAGCTGAGCCCGCAATTCCTGGATGGGGAAATCAGAATTCATGACAAGCTCCCTCTCTTTTATTTTTTAACCGCGCCTGCCCTTTGTGTACGAAACGACTCCGGCACAAAAGCTGTTTTTCAGACAGCGCTGTTTTCCTGCTTTTACTATCGCATATTTTGCTGTATCCTGCAACTTCTTTTGAGAAAGCCTGAGCGCAAAAAGTGGTTTCATTTGCTGTGGACACTTGCGCACTTTCTTACGAAAACGTAAGAAGTGAGGGCAAATTGTAAGACGGATCGATGGAAGCGGCGCGGAGGATTGTGGTATCCTGTTTTCAGAAGCCGCAGAGAGGTGCGGTGGAGAAGGAGGTTTTCACATGAGTATGTTGGATGTCAGCGGGCTGAAAAAGGTGTATACCACCCGCTTGGGAGGAAATAAGGTGGAGGCGCTGCGGAACGTTTCCTTTTCCGTGGAGGAAGGGGAGTACGTCGCGATTATGGGAGAGTCCGGTTCCGGCAAAACGACACTGCTCAACATTCTGGCGGCGCTTGATCAGCCGACGGGCGGCAGCGTCCGTCTGGACGGACGGGATCTTGCCGGAATCCGCGAATCGCAGGTCGCCGCGTTTCGCCGCGATCATCTTGGCTTTGTCTTTCAGGAATTCAACCTGCTGGACACCTTTTCCCTGGAAGATAACATCTGCCTGCCGCTGGTGCTCGCGGGCAAAAGCCCGAAGGAGATGAAGGAGCGGGTCCGGCAGGTGGCGCAGAGTCTCGGGATCGAGGGATTGCTGAAAAAATACCCCTACGAGGTTTCGGGCGGCCAGAAGCAGCGTGCCGCCGTGGCACGCGCGCTGATCACCAATCCCCGCCTGATTCTGGCCGACGAGCCGACGGGAGCGCTCGATTCCCGTGCGACGGATGAACTGCTCGATCTGTTTGCCGCGGTGAACCGCTCCGGCCAGACCATTCTGATGGTTACGCACTCCGTCAAGGCGGCCAGCCGTGCGGGTCGCGTCCTGTTCATCCGTGACGGCGAGGTATTCCACCAAATCTATCGCGGTTCTTCCACGGACAGCGAGCTGTATCAGAAAATTTCCGAAGCGCTCACGGTGCTGACGACAGGCGGTGATCCGGTATGAAGCAGGGGTTTTACCGCAGGCTGGCCTGGACGGGGATCCGGAGCAACCGCAGGCTGTATCTGCCGTATCTGCTGACCTGCGCTGGCATGGTCATGATGACGTATATCGTCACCTTTTTGAGCGCGAGCGAAGCGGTTCGTGCCATGCGGGGCGGCGATGTGATGCAGGGCTGTCTGAATCTTGGTTCGTTTGTCATCACCTTTTTCGCACTCATTTTCCTGTTTTACACCCATTCGTTTCTGATCCGGCGCAGAAAAAAGGAGTTCGGCCTGTATAACATTCTGGGTATGGGAAAACGCCATATTGCCGTGGTGCTGCTGTGGGAATCGGGAATCACCGCCGTGCTTTCGCTGGCGGGCGGCCTTCTGGCCGGGATTGTGTTCTCCAAGCTGGCGGAAATGTGTGTGTTCTATCTGCTCGGCGGCACAGCGGGCTACACTCTCTGGATCTCCCCCGGATCCCTGGAGCGCACGCTGATTATCTTTCTGGTGATTTTCGGGCTGATTCTGCTGGACACCCTGCGCCAGATCCGGCTCACAAACCCGATCACGCTGCTGCGCAGTGAAAACGCGGGGGAGAAACCGCCCAAAGCCAACTGGTTTCTGGCTGTGCTGGGGCTTCTGCTCCTCGGCGGAGCGTACTGGATTGCCGTGAGCATCCAGGATCCTGTCCAAACGCTTCTGCTCTTTTTTGTGGCGGTTCTTATGGTGATTGCCGCAACCTATCTCCTGTTTGTGTCCGCGTCCGTGGCGTTCTGCCGTGCGCTGCAAAAAAATCAGCGGTATTACTACCGCACCAACCATTTTGTTTCCGTCTCGTCCATGGTGTTCCGTATGAAGCGAAACGGGGCGGGACTGGCTTCCATCTGTATTCTGTGCACAATGGTTCTGGTGATGATCTCCACCACCGTCTGCCTGTATGCCGGCGCGGAGGACAGCCTGCGCACCCGCTATCCACGTAATCTGGATCTGACTCTGACGATGGAGCAGCTGTCCGATCTCGAGGGCGGCTGGGTGGATGAGATGCGCACAGCTGCTCATGACATCTGCGCCGGAGCTGGGCTTGAGCCGGAGCGGGTATTGGACTACCGCGCTGCCTTGTTTGCCGGGGTGGTGCAGGACGGTCAAATCCAGCTGGATCTGAACTTTGCGCAGTACGCGTCTGAGGTTTGGCAGATCTTCCTGATTCCCATTGAGGATTACAATACGCTGATGGGTACGCAGGAAACGTTGGCGGAGAATGAGGTTATCCTCTATTCCACCCATGAAAACTTTTCCACCAGCGGGACAATCCAAGTGGAAAACGGTCCGGAGCTTCGGGTGAAGAAAATGGCGCCCTCGTTTGTGAGCAACGGAACAGCCGCCATGCAGATTATTCCCACCCTTTATCTGTTTGTACCCGATCTGGAAGCCGCGGTGCAGCCGGTGATCGACGCGGGCCAGGGCGAATGGATCGATTATACCTGGAATTATGCCTTTGATCTTTCCTGCCCGGATCCGCAGCAGATCGCCATTCAGGATCAGATTTGGGAAAAGCTCGAAGAGCTCCGGGAGCAGTCGCAGGAAACGCTTGTGATGATCAGCTGTGACAGCGTGGCCGCAGAGCGGGAAGGGTTTTATTCCCTGTACGGCAGTCTGCTGTTCCTCGGTGTGCTGCTCGGCGTGGTGTTTGTTTTTGCAGCGGTCCTGATCATTTATTATAAGCAAATCTCCGAGGGATACGAGGATCAATCCCGGTTTGCCATCATGCAGAAGGTGGGTATGACAAAGCGCGAGATCCGCAAAAGCATCAATTCCCAGATCCTCACCGTCTTTTTCCTGCCGCTGATTCTCGCGGGCGTGCATCTGGCCTTTGCTTTCCCGATGCTTCAGAAGCTTTTGATGCTGTTCGGGCTGACCAATGTTACGCTTCTGGTGATCATCACACTGGCATGTTATCTGGTGTTTGCCGTGTGCTACCTTTTGATTTACCGCGTAACCTCACGGGCTTATTACGGCATTGTCAGCGGTGTTCGGGACGAGGCTTTATGAGCGGAAAACGTCTGTCTGTGAAGGACTCCCGTGAAAAGCGAGGTTTTTCCAAAAAATTCCACTCTATGTATTGCTATTTATTCCAATATATGGTAATATTGGTAACAGAATCAATCACATAGGGGGATCAATCCATGGAAAAGCGGTTAAAAGTTCTGATTTCGGAAAACAGTGGGGAATTTATGCAGGAATATGTTCCTGCTTTGGAAGAGGCGGGAATGACGGTAATCTGCACGGAGCGTGACGGCCGGGTGCTGCTGGAAAAGATTGAGTCGGAGCACCCCGATGTCGTGCTGGCGGATCTGTTTATGCCGCGTTTGGACGGAATTGGGGTGATGAAGGCCTGCGCAGGCAAAAAGGACGTTCCCGTTTTTCTTATCCTTTCCAACTTTACGAGTCCCGCGATTGAGCGTGAGGTGATGGGATCGGGCGCATCCTATTTCATGGTGTCCCCGTTTGACGCAAGTGAGCTGGCGGAGCGCGTGCTGCAAATCGCGGCTCTCACACCGCCGCCGGCATCCGGCGCTGCGCAGGGGGAGGAGCCGCTGGAAATCCAGGTGACGGAGATCCTGCACCAGATCGGCGTTCCGGCCCATATTAAAGGATACCACTATCTCCGCGATTCCATTTTAATGGCGGTGCGCACGCCGGATATCATCAATGCTGTTACGAAGCAGCTCTATCCCAGCGTGGCGAAGGACTACGACACCACGCCCTCCCGCGTGGAACGCGCCATCCGTCACGCCATCGAGGTGGCCTGGGATCGGGGAGATGTCGATGTGCTGACAGGGTATTTTGGGTATACCATCCACAACACGCGCGGCAAGCCGACCAACAGCGAGTTTATCGCTATGATCTCCGACCGTCTGCGCCTGCATATGAAGTCCGCCAGCTGAACCGGGGATCATCCCTCCCCCGCGTTGAGTGAATCAACAAAGGAGCGTGCCCGCGCGGTGGTTTCCACCCATGCCGGGGAAAAACCGGAGCGCAGGGCGTTGTGTACCGATCGCAGATTGCTCCAGGCGGCGCAGTAGAAGGGGACCTTCCCGAGCGCAAGAATTTCAAGCGCCAGGCGGCTGGTCAGCGCGGATGCGATTCCACGGCGGCGGTAGGCAGGCAGCACGTCAATGCCGATCTGGTACATGGTTTCGCAGTCGGCGGACGCTCCCGCCAGGCCGACAAGCGTTTCCCCGTCGTATGCGCCCACAGCCATGACGTCGCGTTCGGGCCTTTTGTCACACAGTGCGTTGCTCCATTGCGGCAGATAGAGATCCGCGAAATCGGACCGGCCGAGCAGCCGGATGGGATAGGGGCAGGAAAGAGGCCGCAGACGTTCGAGCCTTGGCAGGAAATATTCCGCCATGAAGCAGATCGTTTGATCGTGCGAAGCCAGCAGATTGTTGAGGACGTAAAGGTTCGGTGTTTCAAAGCAGTGCTCCGGCGGAAAACGGCGCAGAAAGGCCAGCACCGGCTCCAAAAGATCTTCGCTGGTCTGAGCGACGACGTTGTTTCCGTAGGAGACCAGGCTGCATGCCAGAGGAAGCGGAAGATAAACCCTGGCCCCCTCGTTTTGGCGGGAGAGGACGGTCTTGGGATCCGGCTGAAGAAAATCCCCCGGTGCGCAGCCGTAGTCGCGGGCGGATTGCTCAAGCGCGGTTTGCAGAATGTCAGACTGGTTCATTTCCGGATTCCTCCTGTTTCGGGGGGAGATATTCCCCGTATTGACGGCGGTATGCGGCGGCGGACATGCCCTTGTGGCGGCGGAACAGGCGGGCGAAATAGCCCGGATCGTTGAAGCCGCAGGCGAGGGCGACGTCGGTAACACTGTCTCCCTCCGTGCACAGAAGCTCCGCCGCGCACTCAATCCGGTAGTAATTTAAATAATCAATCGGCGTGCGCCCTGTCATCTGGCGAAAGACGCGGCAGAAATAGCGCGGGTTCATGCCCGCCTCCGCCGCCAGATCATCCAGCGTGAGAGGAGACGCATAGTCCCGGCGGATCCGCCGCAGGACGCTTTTCATTTGATCCGCTCTCTGCCGCCCGATGCGGGATTCCTCCGAATCGGGGACAAAGAGCTTTTCCTGCACAATCAATCCGAAAAATTGCCAGAGCAGCCCGGTTGTGACGAATTCATAGCCGGGCTGCTCCTTTTCCATGCTGAAAAAGAGGGAGAGCGCGGCTTGCGCGGCGCGGCTTTTGGCAGGCAGATGGGTGCGGATGTGCGCTCCGTCTCCCAGTGCGGCGGCATATTTGCGGCGGCATACAGCGCTTTCCGGCAGGAAGCGGTCCATATCAAAGACAAGGCATTCGTAGACGCAGTGGTCGGGAGAACCTCCGTGAATTGCGCCGCCGGGAAGAAAAAAGCAGTCGCCGGGGTGTGCGTCGTACTCGGTTCCCTCCACCGAAAGGGCAAATTCTCCCTCCAGAACGAAGAGAAGCTCGGCTTCCATATGCCAGTGGAACGGCATCTCATAACGGGGATGGGAGATGTCAACATGATACAGTTCAATTGGAAAATCAAACGTGCCGCGCGAGGCACGCTCGTGTGCAGCCAAATAACGCATGAGGGCTCCTTTCAAAAAGTGAATATTGTCCCAGTTTTCTTCAGTATATACCAAGCAATTCCCTTTTTGCAAGTGTATAATAAAAAACAGAAGAAAGGGGCTGATTTTTTGAACATTTCGGAGATCAAAGACCAGATCTGCGACGTCTGCCATAAGATGTGGCAGCTTGGCTGGGTGGCCGCGAACGACGGCAACGTGACCGCAAAGCTGGATGACGGCACCTTCCTCGCCACGCCCACCGGTATGAGCAAGAGCTTTATCACGCCGGACAAACTGATTTTGATCAATGGGCAGGGTGAAGTGCTGGAAGCAGCGGAGGGCCTGCGTCCCTCGAGTGAGATTAAAATGCACCTGCGCTGCTATGAGAAGCGCCCCGATGTGAACAGCGTGATTCACGCGCATCCGCCGGGAGCCACGGGCTTTGCTGTGGCGCACCGCAGCATGGATATGTACAATATGATTGAGGACGTGGCCGCGATCGGCAGCGTCCCGCTTACCCCTTACGGCACGCCGAGCACCTCCGAGGTGCCGGACGCCATCGAGCCGTATCTGGATGAACACGACGTGATGCTGCTGGAGAACCATGGTGCCCTGGCTGTCGGCAGCGATGTGATCACCGCCTTCTACCGCATGGAGAGCCTGGAACTGTGGGCGAAGATCACGATCAACGCGATCATCCTTGGCGGCAGCTATGACATCAGCCGCGAGAACGTGGACAAGCTGATCGGCCTGCGCAAGTATTACCGGATCACCGGCCGCCATCCCGGCTATAAGAAATATCCGCGCCGTGAGCACGGGGAACCGACCGACAAGTAAGAGCGGGAGGAGACAGCCATGCTGAAAAACATACCGAAAATCCTCAGCCCCCAGCTGCTCAAGGTGCTGTGTGAGATGGGACACGGGGATGAAATTGTGCTGGCGGATGGGAATTTTCCGTCCGAGAGCGTGGGGAAAAACGCCGTTGTGGTGCGCGCGGACGGACTTCCGCTTCCGGAGCTGCTCGACGCTGTCCTCACCCTTCTGCCGCTGGATTCCTATGTGGAAAAGCCCGCCGCCCTTATGGCCGTGACGCCGGGCGATCCGTGCAAACCGGATATCTGGGATGAGTACAGGGAGATCCTGAAAAAGCACGGAGAAAACCCGCAGAACATTGAGATGACGGAGCGCTTCGCTTTCTATGAGCGCGCGCGGAACGCTTACGCCGTTGTCGCGACCGGGGAGGAGCGGATTTACGCGAATATCCTCCTGAAAAAGGGCGTGGTGAAATGACAAAAAAGACGACGGTTTTGGCCTTCGATCTCGGCGCGTCGAGCGGCCGTGCCATCCGGGCAGAGTATGACGGGGAAGCCTTCCGCTGGGAGGAGCTGCACCGCTTCGAGAATAATCCTGTCGAGAAGGACGGCCATCTGCGCTGGGATTTTGAATCTTTGCTGCGCGAGATCCGCGCGGGAATTCAAAAGGCGGGCGCGTTTGACAGTGTGGCGTTCGATACCTGGGGCGTGGATTTCGGCCTTTTGGGGGAGGACGGAAAGCTTTTGAGCGATCCGGTCCATTATCGTGACGCCCGCACCGATCACATTCTTGACAGCGCTCTGCATGTGATGGACGGGGAATCCCTGTATGGGGAAACAGGCACACAGCTTCTGCCGATCAACACATTGTTTCAGCTGCTGGCTCTGCGGGAGCAGGAGCCGGAAACGCTTGCCCGTGCCAAAACGCTGCTTTGGATGCCGGATTTGTTCCGGTACTGCCTGTGCGGCGGTGTATCCACGGAGCGCAGCGCGGCCTCAACGGCTCAGCTGCTGCGGCTGCCGCAGGGCGAGTGGAGCGAAAACATTCTGAACGGGTATGGCATTGGGCAGGATCTTCTGCCGCCGCTTGTTCCGGGAGGATCGGCTGTGGGCCGTCTGCCGGAAAACGGCGCGCTTGTTCTGGCCACGGCGGGACATGACACCCAGTGTGCTGTGGCGGCTCTGCCGGATCCCGGTCCGGACGCGGCTTTCCTGTCCTGCGGGACGTGGAGCCTGCTCGGCTGTGAGCTGGATGCGCCGATTTTGACGCCGGAGAGCATGCGGCTTGGCCTTTCCAACGAGTGGGGCGCGAACGGAAAGATCAACTATCTCAAAAATATCATCGGCCTGTGGCTGATTCAGGAAAGCCGCCGTGCCTGGAAACGGGCAGGGGAATCGTATTCTTACGCGGATTTGGAGCGTCTGGCTCTCGCCGCGGAGCCGCTGCGCTGCTTCATCGATCCCGACGATCCGGTGTTTACCCCGCCGGGCGATCTGCCGGGCCGCGTGCAGGAATACTGCCGCAAAACAGGGCAGTTTGTGCCGCAGACGGTGGGCGAAACCATGCGCTGCATTTATGAAAGCCTGGCGCTCAAATACCGCTGGGCGATTTCCCAGCTTCAGCAGGCTACAGGACGGCGCTTCGGCACGCTGCATGTGCTGGGCGGCGGCGCAAAGGACGGTCTGCTGTGCCGCATGACGGCGGACGCCGCCGGGCTGCGGGTGGTTGCGGGGCCGGTGGAAGCGACCGCGCTCGGCAATCTGATGCTTCAGCTCACAGCGCTCGGCGCCATGCCCTCGCTGGAAGAGGGACGGCGCTGGATTGCCCGTGAGGAAAAGCTGACGGAATATCTGCCGCAGACAAGTGAAGCCTGGGAAACGGCTTATCAAAAATATCAGACGCTTTTGGAAAGCGTATAAGGAAAATAAGGAGGAGTTTATCATGCTGTATCCGAAGATTGGAATCCGGCCTGTAATTGATGGCCGCTGGGGCGGCGTGCGCGAGAGCCTGGAAAAACAGACTATGAACATGGCGGAAAACGCCAAAAAGCTGATTGAGGGTACGCTGCGTTACCCGGACGGCACACCTGTGCAGTGTGTGGTTGCCAGCCATACCATCGGCGGCGGCGCGGAAGCGGCCGCATGCGCGGATGAATTTGCCGTGCAGAATGTAACGGCCACGTTGTCTGTTACCCCGTGCTGGTGCTATGGCACGGAAACCTTTGATATGGATCCCAAGACCATCAAGGCGGTTTGGGGCTTTAACGGTACGGAGCGCCCCGGCGCGGTTTATCTGGCGGCTGTCATGGCGGCCCATGCCCAGCGCGGCATTCCGGCCTTCTCCATTTATGGCCATGATGTGCAGGACGCGAACGACACGGAGATCCCGGCGGACGTCGCGGAGAAGATTCTGCGCTTTGCCCGCTGTGCCGTGGCGGTCGGCTGGATGAAGAACAAGGCATATGTCAATCTTGGCGGCGTGGCAATGGGCATTGCAGGCAGCTTCTGCGATGCGTCCGTGTTCCAGAAGTATTTCGGTATGCGCGCCGAGTGGGTCGATATGACGGAGATCCTGCGCCGCATCAAGCTGGAAATCTACGATCCGCAGGAGTACGAGCGCGCTCTGGCCTGGGTGCGTGACAACTGCCGCGAGGGCTTCGACTGCAACGCCGGCAAGGATCTGCCGGAGGTCATCACAAAGTCGAAGGTTGTTCCCGCGGACAAGGATTGGGAGTTTGTCACGAAGATGACGCTGGTCATGCGCGACATTCTCTATGGCAACAAGAAGCTGGATGATCTCGGCTGGCATGAGGAAGCACTGGGCCGCAACGCCGTTGCGGGCGGCTTCCAGGGACAGCGCCAGTGGACGGACTGGCTGCCGAACGCCGATTTCTCCGAGGCGATTCTCGCGAGCACCTTTGACTGGAACGGCCCCAAGATGCCGACTCCGTTTGCCACGGAAAACGACACCTGCAACGGTGTTTCCATGCTGCTCGGCACGCTGGTCACGAACACCGCGCCTTGCTTCCACGACGTGCGCACCTACTGGAGCCCCGAGGCATGTGAGCGCGTGACGGGCAAGCGCCCCGAGGGCGTCGCGAAGGACGGCTTCATCCATCTGATCAACTCCGGCGCCACGGCGCTCGACGGATCCGGCGCCTGCCGCAACGAGGCGGGCGAGCCTGTCATGAAGCCCTTCTGGCAGATGGGCGAAAAGGATGTCAAGGCCTGCCTGGATGCGACCGACTGGTGCCGTGCCAACTTTGAGTATTTCCGCGGCGGCGGCTTCTCGAGCCACTTCCGCTGCCGTGCCGAGATGCCTGTTACCATGCTGCGCTACAACATCGTGGAGGGTGTCGGCCCTGTGCTGCAAATCGCCGAGGGCTGGACGGCAGATCTGCCGGATGCGATCCACCAGACGATTGACGTGCGCACTGACCGCACCTGGCCGACGACGTGGTTTGCTCCCCGTTTGACGGGCGAAGGCGCGTTCAAGGACGTGTACAGTGTGATGGCCAACTGGGGCGCCAACCATGGCGTGACGGTGTACGGCCATGTCGGCGCGGATCTGATTACGCTGGCTTCGATGCTGCGCATCCCGGTGACGATGCACAATGTTCCTGAGGAGAAGGTTTACCGTCCGCATGCCTGGGCCAGCTTCGGCACGCAGGACGCGCAGGCCGCTGATTACGCCGCCTGCAAACATTATGGCCCGCTGTATGGCTGATTCTTTCTTTCCACATCCAAATAAAAGGTTCTGAAACCACCGAAGCCCCGGAAAAGCATTTGCTTTTCCGGGGCTTCGGCATTTTCCGTCATATGACGGTGCGTTATATCTGAGCAGCCGGGGGAGAACTGCGGAATTCGCCGGGCGTCATGCCGGTTTCCTGCTTGAAGCGGCGAATGAAGGAGGAAACATCGGTATAGCCGATCATGCTGATAATTTCCGCCACCGGCAGAGAGGTGGACAGAAGCAGCTCCCGGGCCTTGGTGAGACGGATGGATTGAATGTGCTGGGACAGGGAAAGTCCCGTTTTATTTTTGAAAAAGTGGCTGAGGTTGGAGGAAGAAACGCCGAAATGATCCGCCATGGTTTTGATGGAGAAGGTCGGATCAAAGCAGCTGCTGCCGATATAATCCAAAACGGTTTGAATGGAAAATTTTCCCTTTTCGTTTTTTTCTCGGGCGGATCGGCAGAGTTCATCCGCAAAACGAAGCAGGAAGAGAGCGGCATTCTCCGTACTGGCAGGTGGGAAAGCATATTTTTGTTCCAATTGGGACAATGTGACAAAGGGTTCCTCCTGAGCACGGATCTGATTCAGGCTTCCCATGATAAACAAGGCGTAGGCCATGCAAGCTCCCTCCAGGCTGTCCGCCTGCCGTACACGGTCGGCCACGCTTCGTGCCAGAAATTGAAACTGCTTCATGTTGCCGCTCGAAATAGCAGCTTGTGCGGATCGGATTTCCGCGAGAGGAAGGGTGTCCGTATGTCCCTCTGTGCAGTGAAGCTGGCGCGAAGCTTCGTCCCGCGAGGCCCGCAGGCCTTCCAGAGTATCGCATACCGTGCCGATTCCCTTTCCGATCTCCCACTGATGGATCCGATCGCAGTCCTTTTCCAGTTCTTCCCGTGTTCCGCTCAGAACAAGGATAATCTCATTGGGAGAGATGGTGTCATCCCAGTATAGACGGGATGAAGGAATATAGGTATCGCGCAGATATAACACGACATTTTCCTTCTTCTCGAGGATCACAATCTGATAGCAGGGGCCGTCCAGGCGGATCCCCGCCAGCAGGCATTGTGTGCGGAAGCTTTCCCCCAAAGGAAGCGTTCCGTCCATCAAGGCATAAAAGCACCGCTCCCTTTGCAGTACCTGATTGTGGGCCAGCAGTTCATTTTGCTTCTCCGAAAGCTTGGAGACGACATATTGGATGGTTTTCATCTCGTTCATCCGGGGCAGTTCGCCGCCCTGCTGCTTTCTGGCAAAGAGGAACAATGTTTGCAGGGGCTGATAATTCAGTTTCATGAAGCAGGCAATCAGAAGACTGCACAGTGCCAGAGTCAGAAGGGCCACGATGGCAACGGAGCCCAGGATAAGGTCGCGCACAGCATTCAGTTCATTTTCCGGCACAAGCCCCACAACAGACAGAAGCGAATTTTCCTGGGAGACACGCCCGGAAAAGACACCGTATGGTTCTCCCTCCAGCGCGATGCTTTCCGCCAGAAGCTCTTCCTGCGGAAGGAACGAAAGGAGGCTTTCCTGGGAGCAATAGACGGGTGTCTGCCCGTAATACAGTGCTCCCACAGCATTCTCGCTCTGCATGACGCTTCGTATCATGGCATCAAGCGTGCTCTTTTCGATGATGAACACAGCACAGCCATCTACAGCCGGTTTATTCTCTTGGTACCGATAGCTGACGGGAATGGAAATCGTCACGATCTGAAGCGGACGGCCGTATTGGGAAGCGGTTTCCAGAGGGAGCAGGGAAAGTTGACCGGGACCAATGCCCTCCATGGAGCGAAAAAGGTCCGTTCCGGTATACGCATACAGGTTGTCGGAGAAATCCTCTTTGGAATACAGGCCGCTGGCTGTGTAAATCTGTTCACGGGAAATATCTGCATACAGAATATCATAAACAAACTGGTTTTTGGCCTTGTTGCTCATGAGGTAATCTGTGATATCATAAAAATTGCCGATGCTGCTCTCCGTTTCAATGGTAAAACAGCTTTTCATGGACATTTCACTTGCAATACTGACAAGCGAAGAAATCTGTTGATCCAGCATGTGTTCCGTGTAGCTGATCGCTTCCGTGCGGTTCTGATCCACCTGGCCGGTCAGATAGTCACGGATCAGCGTATAACTCAGCACACTGTTCATGATCATGGGAAGAAGAGCGATGCAGACATAGGAACCAAGGTATTTCCAGAAAACTTCCTTTGATGTGCTGCCGCGCCGGTGTGTCAGTAGTTTCCTCATATCACTCCTCCTCTTTTGATCGATTATAATAAAAAAATTATCTTTTTTCCAGTGTTTCAGTAGAAATAATACGTTTTTTAAAATTTTAATTTCCTGTTTGGCATATATCGTTCAATTTCGGCCTATTTTCATTCATATTTCGCCTTATCCTTCATGATTTGCTCATTTACGCGGGAAAAAGGCTTGGATATAATGAAAGCATCAAAAACAAAGTCTGTTAGGGAGGGAAAATTGTGAAAAAAATCAAACAAATGCTTTCCATCTTTCTTCTGAGCACGCTTGTTCTTTCTTCTGCGGCATGTGCGGCGGAGCAGAGCGGAACCTCTCAGCCCGCTGGAAACTCCACGGATACTTCTCAGCAGTCTGGGGATACGGGGAATATGAATGCGGAAGGGCTGCCGATTCTAAAGGAAGCGGATACCTTTAAGATTGCGGTGAGCAAGGCAGCGCTGTGCATGAATACCTTTGCGGAAAAGGAATGTACGGTGGAAACGGAAAAGGCAACCAACGTCAAGATTGAATGGATGGAGATTCCGGCTTCCGGCTGGACGGAAAAAACCAATATTATGCTTGCGTCGGGAGATTTGCCGGATGCGTTCCTTGGAACGATTGATGTGGCGAACAATCTTCCCTCCCTTGCGGAGTTGGATACGGCCATTGAGCAGTATGCTCCGGCCATTCAGGAGCTTTTTGAAGCCCGCCCGGATGTGCGGGAGGCTTCCATCGCCTCAGACGGGAAAATTCATTCTCTTCCGATCGGCGATGAAACCTATAACAACAAAGCAGCCGACCAGCTTTGGATTAATAAGCGGTGGCTGGATCAGGTGGGCAAAGAGATTCCCTCCACCACGGATGAGTTTGCGGAGGTTCTGCGGGCATTCAAAGCGGAGGATCCCAACGGAAACGGCCAGGCGGACGAAATTCCTCTTTCCATGCAGGGGGTTTCGAGGATCGGCAACCTGTTTGGATCGTTCGGAGCGCTGGACAACAACAGCCACGTTGTCACGATCGACGGCAAGGTAATGTTTACCCCCACACTGGATGGCTTCTACCAGGGTCTGCAATGGTTGAACGGACTGAGCAGTGAGGGATTGCTGGATCCCGAGACCTTTACCCAGAACGAGGAGCAGTTCAATTCCAAGTTCAAAGGGAAGGATATTCTGGGAGCCGTCATAGCGTTTGACCCCTCCATCGTAGTGGGAGCGGAGATGATTAACGATTATGTCGCGGTGCCTCCCCTCAAAGGGCCCAATGGCGATCAGATGTGGAACGATACCGGCAATATCAGCAGTACGGGCTTTTCCATCACAGTCAAGTGTGAGCAGCCGGAGGTTTTGGTTCGCTGGTATGATTATATCCGCTCCGACTTCGAGGTAGCCCTTCTTTGGAACAGAGGCCCCAAGGGCGTGGCATGGGATTACACGGAGGACGGAAAATGGATGGTGGTTCAGGATGAGCGTCCGGAGGATATTCCCTACGGTCAGTGGCGCCACACCATTTCTGCGGGCGGATCCGCGCCGTTCTTCTTCCAGTCTGAGCTCGCCGGACCGGATGGACAGGAATTCACCACCGACCGTGACATTATGAAGGTGGAGGCAGTCGAGTCCTATCTGCCTTACATGTATAAGGGTCTGCCGGATGGTCTGGATGATGTGGAAAACGCGAACCAGCGCGCCATCCTGCTCGTCGATATCGATAACTATCTCAAAAAGTTTACCTCCAGCGCGATCCTGGACGGCATTAATGAGGCCGGATGGGATGCGCATCTGAAAACCTGTGAATCGCTGAAAACCGCAGAATATGAGAAGCTTTGCCAGAATTTTGTGGATCGCATTCAGGGATAAGCATGAAAACAGAACCATAGACCGGCTGATCTGAGACAGTCCGGAGAGAAAGGAGTGTCCGCGCAGAGGGCACGCAGCCGCCTGCGAGGCACTCCTTTTTGTGAGGAGGAGACAAGATGAAAGCAGCTGCTGTCACCGTGAAACGGCCGCTTTCCGAGCGTATTGTACGGCAGGTCCGGAAAAACTGGATGCTTTATTTGTTTGTCGCACCCAGTCTGATTTATTTGATTATTTTCAACTATGTGCCGCTGTATGGCATTCAGCTTGCGTTCAAGGATTTTTCAGCCGCACAGGGAATCTGGGGCAGTAAATGGACAGGCTTTACCCATTTCCAGCGTTTTTTTGAGTCATACCAATTTTGGACGCTCATGGAAAACACGATCGTTCTGAGCCTGTATTCTCTTTGCATGAATTTCCCGATTCCTATCATTCTGGCTCTGCTGCTGAACTATTCGATCAGCCGGAAATTCAAGAAATTCACGCAGACCGTGACCTATGCCCCGTATTTTATTTCTGTCGTGGTGCTGGTCGGTATGATCCAGGTGTTTTTTGCTCCGGACGGCCCCATCAACCAGTTTTTAAAGCTGTTTGGCATGCAGGAACCGGTTTTGTTTATGGGAAGCCCCGAGTATTTCCGGCATATTTTTGTCTGGTCCGGTGTGTGGCGCCAGGCAGGCTGGGGTTCCATCATTTACATTGCTACGCTGGCCGGTGTGAATCCGGAGCTGCATGAGGCAGCGATCGTGGACGGAGCAAACAAGCTGCAGCGCATTTTAAAAATTGATCTGCCGAGTATCCTTCCCACAGCGGTGATTATGCTGATCATGAATGTAGGCAACATCATGGGACTGGGATTTGAAAAAGCCTATCTTCTGCAAAACGACATCAACATCGGCGTATCAGAGATTATCTCCACCTATGTGTATAAGGTGGGCATCCAAAGCGCGCAGTACAGCTATTCCACCGCGATCGGCCTGTTTAACAACGTCATCAATTTTGTTCTGCTTGTGACGGTGAACCGGGTGGCCAAGCGCCTGTCCGGCTCCAGCCTGTGGTGAAAGGGGGAGAGCTGATGTCTGCGCACAGAATTAAGAGGACACGCTTTGACCTGGTGTTTGATATTGTCGTTACCACGCTGCTCATCCTGGGATGCCTTTGTGTGCTGTATCCGCTTTATTTTGTGGTCATTGCTTCGGTCAGTGATCCCACGGCGGTCACCTCCGGCGAGGCGCTGCTGTATCCGGTGGGCCTGAATTTCAAAAGCTACAATATGATTTTCCAGGATCGGCGTATCTGGTCCGGCTATGGAAACACCATTTTCTACACCTTTTTTGGTACCCTGTTCGGCCTGATCATCACAATCCCTTCCGGCTATGCGCTTTCCAGACGGGATTTTGCAGGCCGGGGACTGATTTTAAAGCTCATGGTGTTCACCATGTATTTCCAGGGAGGTCTGATTCCGACTTATCTGGTGGTCCAGGGACTGAATCTGATCAATACCCGCTATGTGCTGATCATCATCGGATCGTTTACGGTGTTTAACCTTATTATTTCCCGCACGTTTTTTGAGTCGACCATTCCGGTGGAGCTGCAGGAGGCGGCAGATATCGACGGCTGTTCCACACCGCGCTTCTTTTTCTCCATCGTCCTTCCGCTGTCCAAGGCGATCGTTGCGGTTATCGCGCTGTACTATGCGGTGGGACACTGGAACTCGTTCTTCAACGCCCTGATCTATGTCAGCGATGAAAAGCTGTATCCCCTGCAGCTGATCCTGCGGGATATCCTAATCAGCAGCCAGACGCTGGCAGCGGATGGAATGAGCGATCCGGAAACCATCCGGGAGATGGAGACGATTGCATTTTCCATCAAATATGGTATTATTATTGTAGCAAGTGTTCCGGTTCTGATCCTGTATCCCTTCCTGCAAAAATATTTTGTCAAGGGAGTTATGATTGGCTCCATCAAAGGCTGAAAGAGGAGGATCCTATGCCGAAGAATGTCCTGATTTTGATCACCGATCAGCAGCGCAGAGACTCTCTGGGCTGTTATGGAAATCCGGGGGCGCAAACGCCCTGCCTGGATCGGTTTGCGCAGAGCGCGGTGCAGTTCGAGCGTGCCTATGTGGCGAATCCCATCTGTATGCCAAACCGTCACAGCCTGTTCAGCGGCCGTTATCCGCATAACCATGGCGTTTATACAAACGGCCTTCTGCTTCCCGATACAGGCTGCAACCTGCCGCATTATCTTTCGGAAAACGGATGGCAGACAGCGAATATCGGAAAAATCCATTTCACACCCACGGACGGGACCACACCGCCGGGAGAAAGCCCTGAGTCCGAGAGCACCTGGTCGGACGGCTGCGCGCATTATAACTTCCATGGGCCGTACTGGGGCTTTGACTATCTGGAGCTTACGGTGGGACACAGCCGGGAAAAGGGCCATTACCGGGAGTGGTTCCTGCAAAACGGCGGCAGCGACGCCATGTATGAAGGGGAAAGCGAATCCGGAGATCCGATGTGCGTTTCCATGCATCTGCCGGAACGTCTGCATCCTTCCACCTTTGTTGGGGAACGTACCGTAAACTGGCTCAAAGAGAAGCGGGATCCGGACAAGCCGTTTTTCCTTGTGGCAAGTTTTCCGGATCCGCATCATCCCTTCGATCCGCCGGAGGAGACCGCCGCGCGCTTTCCCATGGAGGGTCTGCCCTCTCCGATCGGCGGGCCGGAGGATTTGGAAACACGGCCTGCCCATTACCGCAAGCATTTCCGAGGCGAGTGGCACCGCACCGGTGTAACGCCGAAACATACCACGCCGGACGGTCTGGGAGAAGTGCAGTCTAAGGAGCGGATCCGCAATACCTATGCGATGGTCTCCCTTATCGATCAGAATGTGGGGAAAATCCTTGATACGCTGACAGAACTGGGGCTCGATGAGGACACCGTGGTGGTGTTCACTTCGGATCACGGCGAACTGCTGGGCGATCACGGCCTGTGGCTGAAAGGGCCGTTCTACTATGAGGGACTGGTTGGCGTGCCGCTGCTGATGCGGGTTCCCGGCGTGAAGGCGCGCACGGATGAGGGGCTGTTCTCCTCCGTGGATCTGGCCCCAACGCTGTGTGAGCTGCTTGGTGTGCCGATTCCGTCCTATGTGGATGGTGTGTCTCAGAGGGAACATCTTTTGGATCCCGAAAAACAAGCGAGGAACTGGTGTATGACGGAATACCGCAATGGCTTCGGAACGATGGATGTTGCTTCGCGTTCCATTGTCACACAGCGCTATAAATATGTCAGATACCAAACCGGCGAGGAGGAGCTGACCGATCTTGCCGTGGATCCACGCGAAACACGAAATATGGCGGGAGATCCGGCCTATGAGACCATCCTGCAAAAGATGCGGGAGCAGCTTCTCAGCGCCATGCTCTGCACGGAAAACAGGTATCCGGATCAGATTTCGTTTGCTTAAGGCTTGTATGAAACAGAAAAAGACGATGGTTCTGATTTTTGAGAGAGGAAGATTATCATGTTGTCGAAACCCAATGTTCTGTTTATTTTTTCCGATCAGCAGCGGTGGGATACGGTGAGCTGCTACGGGGAACCGCTGGGAAAGCATTTTCAGCTGACGCCCCACCTCGACCAGCTTGCGGCGGAGGGCACCCGTTTTGAGAACGCGATGACATGCCAGCCTGTCTGCGGACCGGCGCGGGCGTGCATTCAGACGGGAAAATATCCCACCTCCATCGGCTGTGAGGTAAACGATCGGATGCTGCCTCTTGACGAAAAGGGGATTGCCTCCTGGTTTCATGAATACGGATATGAAACGGCCTATGTGGGAAAATGGCATCTGGCGTCTCACCGTTCCTTCCGCCCTGGCCCGGACAGCGTAGATCATAAAATTACCGCTATTCCCGAGCCTTATCGGGGCGGCTACCGTGACTTCTGGATTGCTTCCGATGTCCTGGAATATACCTCGCATGGTTATGGCGGTTATCTGTACGACGGTGACAACAAAAAACGGGAATTTACCGGGTACCGCGCCGACGCGGTGACGGATTTTGCGCTGGAATATCTGCGCAAGCCCAAGGATAAACCCTTTTTCCTGTTCCTTTCCTATATTGAACCGCACCATCAGAACGATCGCAACTGCTTTGAGGGGCCGGAGGGCTCCAAAGAGCGTTTCCGGGATTTCCCCGTTCCCGGCGATCTGGAAGGAACCCAGGGGGATTGGAGAGAGCAGCTTCCCGATTACCTTGGCTGCTGCAAGAGCCTTGACGACAATGTGGGCAGACTGATGGAGGAACTGAAGCGGCAGGGGATTTATGAGGATACCATCATATTCTATACTTCAGATCACGGCTCGCACTTCTGCACCCGAAACAGCGAATATAAGCGCTCCTGCCACGATGACAGCATCCATGTCCCGTTCCTCGCGCGCGGCGGGATCTTTAACGGGGGCCGCGTGATCACGGAGCTGACCAGCCTGATTGACATTGCTCCCACACTCCTGTACGCGGCGGGGATTCCGAAGCCGGAGGAGATGCGGGGCGTGCCGATGCAGCGCTTGATTGAGCATCCGGGAGAGCCCATCCATCCGGAGGTGTTCATCCAGATCAGCGAAAGCTGTATCGGGCGGGCGCTGCGCACACCGGAATGGACCTACTGTGTGGAGGCTCCCATTTCCTCCCGGGAGGAAACCTGTCTCCCCAATGCCCCGGTCTATGTGGAGAAATACCTGTATCACCTTCCCAGCGATCCGTATCAGCGGCATAATTTGTGCGGGGATCCCGCATACCGTGAGGTGTGCGATTCCCTGCGGGAAACCCTTCTGTCCTATATTGCAAAAGAGGAAGGGCTGCATCCGGAAATCCGGGAATCATAAATCATCATATCAAAAGGCCCGTACCGGCTCAGGATCGCAGTGGATCCGGCCGGTACGGGCCTTTTTTATGATAAGGAGGAGTTTGTTTTTACAGGGAGACGGAAAGAGCAAAGCCCTCAGCGTAGAACGCGCCGCCCATCGCAAGGCCGGACACGTCCAGCACAACGGAGTCGCCGTTCTGGCGGAATTTTACTGTCTGACCGGTGCGCATGCTCTGCACATGCTCCACCGGGAGGGGACAGTGGACCGTCAGCTTTGCGGGAAGCGACGGGATTTCCTCATAGGTGCAGAAGGCAAAAACACGGTTGTCTTTCTGTGTGTAGAAGAGACGGTTTTCAAAATAGGGGCTGACAATATGCGTCCCATAGATTCCGTCTCCGAACAGCTTGAGCCACGCGCCGAGATCCCGCAGGGAACGCACCGCGCGCTCCGGCAGCAGGCCGTCGGGCTGGGGAGCCAGGTTGAGAGCCAGGTTTCCTCCCTTGCTGACAACCTCCAGAAGCAGATGCACCAGCTCCCGTCCGCTCTTAAAGGTGTCTGTGTAATGGAAGGAGAATTTTTCGCCGATCGTGGTGCAGGTTTCCCACGGAACCTGCAAAGCGGTGTCCGGTACAGTTTTTTCCGGTGTGATGAAGTTTTCATACTCGCCGCCGCAGGTGCGCTCACAGACGATCAGGTGGGGCTGTGTGGTGGAGCGGATCTCCTCCACGATTTCACCCAGACGGATATCCTGCCCCAGGTTGTCGGGACGGACCCAGCCGCCGTCGAGCCAGAGCACGTCAATTTTTCCGTACTTGCTGCACAGCTCCCGAATCTGCTCATGAACAAACTGTACATATTGCTCCCAGAGCTCAGGGTGCTCGTTGACGTCATAATTGACGTTGCGCGTGGGAGCCGTGCCGAACTGCGGAGCCCAATAATACGGGCTGTGCCAGTCGGGTTTGGAAAAGTAGGTGGAAATAGCCATGCCGCGGCTGCGGAATTCCCGGTAGAGCGCGCCGACGATATCCGCGTCGCGGTGCGTGTGGAAGGGGCAGTCGGGGGAAGTGATTTTGTAATCCGTGGTTTTTGTATCGTACATGCAGAAGCCGTCATGGTGCTTGGTGGTGAACAGGAGATACTGGAAGCCGCATTCCTTCGCAAGCTCCGCCCAGGAAGCCGCGTCAAATTTCACGGGATTGAAGGTTTTGTTTGCGTCCCAATATTGCTGTTTGCATTCCTCGCGCGGGGCCCAGGTGAAATCCTCCTGGCTCCATGCGGCGTCGCCGTCGCTCAGCGGCCAGCTTTCATAGGTTCCCAGCTGGCAGCCCGGCGCCCAGTGCATCATGAAGCCAAGTTTAAGCCCCATAAACCATTCCAGGTGCTTTTGCACCTCGGGAGAGCGGGGCGGGATGTATTCCTCCGGAGGGGTATAGTTGTGAATCCCGTTGGCGACAATGTTTTGTTTCATGCTGTTCCCTTCCCTTCTTATTTCTGGTATTTGGGGCTCTGCGCATAAACCGGCCTGCCGTTTGCATAGATGCCGGGCCTCCGCATCTGTCCGAAGCCGGTCACGGCCTCGCGGCTGCCGTCCACGGCCGGATCCGCATAGGTGACATACCATTTTTGCAGTGTGTCGCACAGGGAAGCCTGGATATCGGCATATTCCGCCTTGTCCGCAAGGTTCTCGGTTTCTCCGGGATCCTCCGTCAGGTGGTACAGCTCATGCGGGCCGTACGGATAGCGGTGGATGTACTTCCATTCCCGGTTGCGCACCATGCGGCTGTTTCCGTATTCGTCGAGGATTACCACATGATTGTCGGTGTCCTCCCCTTCCAGCAGAACGGGGGCGAAGCTGCGGCCGGGCAGATCCTCAGGCAGGTCGGCTTCCAGATGCAGCAGGTCGTTGAGTGTCTGGATGATATCATAGTGGCTGCACATGCTGGAAGTAACCCGGTTTTGCAGAATGTGTCCGGGCCAGCGGGCGATGAACGGAACCTTTACCGCCGTGTCAAAGAGATTGAAGGGGAAGGTGCCGTTGCCCTTGCCCCAGATCCCGTGGTGACCCATATTCATGCCGTTGTCCGCGGTGAAGATCACCAGGGTGTTTTCCGCAAGGCCCAGCTCGTCAAGACGATCCAGAATCCGTCCCACACCCGCATCCATGGCGGAGATGGCGGCGTAGTATCCGCGAAGAAGGCGCTTGCGCTCTTCGCCGGTTCCGCAGGGGGCGGTGGGAATCTGATTGGGGTGCGGGGGTTCATCCGGCGTGGCGGTGAAGGCACAGTCACGGTAGAGATCGATATATTCGGCGGGATGCTGATCTTCATCCCAGGGATCGTGAGGGGCGGTATAATGAACGCTGATGTAGAAGGGGTTGTCCTGATGTGCAAAGGAGTCCAGATAGTTCAGCGCATGCTCCGTGATCAAATCCGTGATGTAGCGGGTTTCAAAATGCAGCTCGCCGTTCTCAATCACATCCGCCTGCTTGTAGAGACATCCGCCCCGCCCAATGGTATACCAGTGGGAAAATCCATGCTGGGGATGGATGCTGTCGCCCAAATGCCATTTGCCGGACAGGGCGCAGGTGTAGCCCTGCTGTTCCAGCAGATCCGGGTAAGTCACAAGGCCGTCCAGATATTGGATGGGAACGTCCTCACTGGCGAAATAGGGATGGGAAGCGTGTTCTCCCAAGGCCTGCTTGTCCAGGCTGCCGCTGCGGATCCAGTCGTGCACACCGTGCTGGGAAGGAATACGGCCGGTCAGGATGGAAGCGCGTGCCGGGCTGCATACAGGGGAGGCGCAGAAGAAATTGTCAAAGCGCATGCCCTGGGAAGCCAGACGATCCAGATTGGGGGTGTGGATATCGGTGTTTCCGGCACACCGCATTGCCCAGGCCCCTTGATCGTCAGTGAGCAGAAAGAGGAGATTGGGTCGTTTGTTCATAGGGATTTCCCTCCTGTGGAAGAAAGGCCGGCAATGCCCGGAAGGGGCCGCCGGCCTTTTGAGTTGGGTTTATTTGGATGCATTGAACGCATCGAGCTGCGTCTTGACTTCTGTAATCAGAGCCTCTGCACCGTTGGCGTTGAGAGCCTCCAGGAACTTCGGAATGTAGTCAGCCGGATCCACAGAGCCGGTTTCCAGAGAAGGTGCATATTCCGCAATGGTGTTGGTCAGAGCGGCGACCTGTGTCTCTACGGGAACCGTGTCAAAGGTGAAGCCGTTGTTGGGGGAGATGATCGCGGACTCGTTGTAATCCATGAACAGCTCCTCAATGTTCTCAGGATAGCTGATATCCCACTTCTGGTTGAAGGGGGTGCCGAACTGCCAGCCATAGGTGTAGTCATAGCCGTTGTCCGTCAGAGTGCCGCCCATGGTCTTGTCCACCTGGTTTTCACCCACAGCGGTGTAGTGCTCGCCCTCAATGCCGTGACGGATCAGGGTGCCGACATACTCATCGGTGTTCAGCAGGTTGATGAATTCCAGAGCCTTTTCCGGATGCTCGCTCGCGGAGGACAGGGCCAGCAGGCCGCCCATCGCGCTGCGGGTTTCAAACAGAGGCTGCATCAGGGGAGCGAAGCCAACGCCGTGGCCGCTCGAAGCGCTCATGGACTCGGCCGTGCCGGGAGCGTACTGAATGAAGTAGGAGAACAGAGCGCCGTTGTTGAAATCGTTGTCGCGGTTAGCGGTATCGCTGTCATAGTTGACCGGGTCGCCGCCCAGGTAGCCGCTCTGGTTCCAGCCGCGCACGGTCTGGCAGTAGTTCATGTATTCTTCGCTGGTGTACTGGTTAAAGACGCCCTGATCCGCGACGTCCGCGAAGTTCTTGAACTCCGGTACAGCGCCGGCGGCGGGGAGGGAAGGAGTGCCCGTCAGAGACTCATAAGGAGCGGCCATCGGCCAGGCATTGGTCAGGCCGGATACGCCCACAACGTCCTTGCCTTCCGCTTTGGATTTCTCCGAAACGGTCTTGAGCACATCCGTGTAATCTTCCAGAGAGGTGACGGCCGTCATGTCCAGGCCATAGGCTTCCGCCATGTCGCTGTTGTAGACAAGGCCGCCCTGCCATCCCATCTCTTTGTAGGAGGGGACGCCATAGATGGAGCCGTTGACCTTCACAGCGTTCCACATTGCTTCAGGGATAAATTTGTACGTATCCTGGGCATACTGCGGCAGAAGCTCCGTGATGTCCATGAAAGCATCCTTGCCGACAAACTGGAGATAGTCGGTGGTCCAGTTGGAGGTAAAGCAGATGTCGAAGTACTCGCCCGCATTGATCAGGTTGGGCATTTTCTCTTTGTAGTCCGGGTTGGCAATGACCTTGTAGTCAATCTCCACGCCAATCTTTTCCCGCGTGTACTCGTTGAGCTTTTCAATGACCTTTTCGGTGTCGGCTGCCACAGGGTTAATGGACATGTACCAGATCAGCTGGGTGATTTCCTGCGGCTCCGAGGAAGGCTGGGAAGCCGGATCAGCGGCATCGCCGGAAGCCGGGGTGGATACCTCTCCGCCGCCGGTGCTGGCGGTGGTGTTGCTGCCATTGCAGCCAGCCAGAACTCCTGCCGTCATGGTTGCCGCCAAGGCAAGGGCCGCTGCGCGTTTGTACAAGTTTTTCATAATGCTCCTCCTTATCCAATGTTGCATGGTTTGCAATATGTTGGTATATCTTGGCATCGCGCCGGTGAGGCGCGGAAAACCCGGGGATTTCAGCCTTTCACACCGCCGACGGTGAGGCCCTTGACAAAATATTTCTGGAAGAAGGGATAGGCCAGAAGGATGGGAAGGACAACCAGCACGGTGAGAGCCATTCGTCCGCTGTCCGTGGGGGCGTTCGCGGCCATTTCCGCGTATTCCAGAGCGTTGGCAGAGGATTGCTTCATGAATTCCAGGCTGTTCTGCATGCTCCAGAGCAGCGTCTGCACGGGATACTTTTTCTGATCCACAATGTAGAGCATGCCGAGGAACCAGTCGTTCCAGTAGGCGATGGTGGTGAACATGCCGATGGTGGCAAGGCCGGGCTTGGAGAGCGGCAGCACGATGCTGAAGAAGGTTTTGAACTCTCCCGCGCCGTCAATGCGGGCGGCCTCAATGATTTCCATCGGGATTCCCTTGTAGAAGGTCCGCAGGACAATCACATAGAATGCATTGAGGGACATGGGGAAAATCAGAGCGCCCACGCTGTCGCCCAGCTTCAAAAGCTGTGTGTTGACCATGTAGGTGGCCACGATACCGCCGTTGAAAAGCATGGTGAACAGCATCAGGAAGGTAAAGATGCGGTTGTAGGCGTAGTCGTTCCGGCTGAGCACATAGGCGAACATCGCCGTGATGGCCAGGCTGAACAGTGTGCCCACCACGGTCACAAAAATGGTGATGCCGTAGGAGCGCAGGAGCTGATCGCCGAGCTTGAAGAAGAAATTGTAGGCGTCCAGGCTCCATTCAGACGGGAAGAAGGTGTAACCGTTCTGGAAAATACTCTGCTCGCTGCTGAACGAAACGATCACGACCAGAATCAGCGGCAGGACACAGACAAGAGTCCAGAAGAGAAAGACAACATTCAGAATCACATTGGTTTTGGTGGATATCCGGTTGACGGCAAGATCGTCCCCCGATCCGCCCGCTTTCTTTTTGAAATACTTCATCGTTCTCTCCTCCCTTAAAACAGAGCGCTGTCAGGCTCAATGCGGCGGACTACCAGGTTTGCGCCCACCACCAGAACAAAGCCCACAATGGACTGGTACAGGCTGGCCGCGGCGGCCATGCCCACATTTCCGGTTTCCTTCAGAGCACGGTAAACGTAGGTGTCAATGACCTGCGTGGCCTGATACAGCGGACCGGAATCGCGCGGGAGCTGGAAGAACAGACCGAAATCCGCGTAAAAAATACGGCCGATGGCAAGAATGGTCAGAACAATCATCATGGGGCGCAGGCACGGCAGGGTGATGCTCTTGATCTGCTGCCATTTGGTGGCGCCGTCGATGATGGCGGCCTCATAGTAATCATTGGAGATGCCGGTGAGGCTGCTGATGTACATAACGGTGGAGTATCCTATCGTTTTCCATATTTGGAAGAAGGTCAGGATAAAGGGCCATTTGCTTGGTTCCGAATACCAGTCGACCCCTTCCATGCCGAAGTAAGCCAGCAGATGGTTGAACAGGCCGTCGTCAATGCTGAACAGGGAGAAGGCCATGAAGGAGACCACAACCCAGGAAAGGAAATAAGGGGCCATAAAGATGGTCTGATACAGCTTGGCGCGTCTTTTGTTCAGAAGCTCGCTCAGGCCGATGGCCATTGCGACGGCAAGGACAAGATCCAGGAAGATAAACAGTGCGTTATAGCAGATGGTGTTTCGGGTGATGATCCAGGCGTCGGAGGTCTGGAACAGGAACTCAAAGTTCTTCAGGCCAACCCATTCGCTTCCGAAGATTCCCTTGCGCACGCTGAAGCGTTTAAAAGCAAGCAGAAGTCCGGACATGGGAAGATACCGGAACAGAATCATCACAACGAGCGCGGGCAGCGCCATCAGGGTCAGCGGGAAGTTTTTCTTGAAGGTTTTGACGAAACCGTCTTTTTTTCGCACGCTGCCAGCGTGCATTGTCGCTTGTTTCATTGCGGCCCCTCCTCATGAACGGCATTTGGTTCGCTTTTCTCTTTCTGTCTCCATTATAAATGTCCAAAGTCTGTTCCACAACGAGACTAATTTTAAGTGGAGTGTACTTTTTTCAGGAGAAAAAAAGAAAAAACAGTCAAAAGCCCTTTGAAAATTTCCTCGTTTTGTGTAAAATGTGCTATACTGAGACTTGTTGAGGTAATATAAGTCTCTTGTTTGGGGAGGGAACTACAGATCATGAAGATCATTCTTGTGGACGATGATTGCCTGGCTTTGGAGGGGATTTCCCGCATGCTGCACTGGGAACGTTTTTCCGGAAAGCTTTCAGGCTGTGCCGCCAGCGGGCGGGAAGCGATCGAGCTGATCGAGGAGAAAAAGCCCGATGTGGTGATATCAGATATCTGTATGCCGGATGTGGACGGGCTGGAGTTATCGCGGTATCTGTTTGAAAATTGCCCGGATACCCGCATGATCCTGATCAGCGGGCACAGTGAATTTGAATACGCCCAGCGCGCGCTCCAATATCACGTCACAGACTATATTCTGAAACCGATCACCCGGGCCAAGCTCAACAGCCTGGAGGAGCGGCTGATCGCCATTCAGAGCGAGCTGAGCGCGGATGTCCCGCCGTGGTACGCCGGGGATGAAAGCCTGCGGATGCGTGTCAGCGAGGCGCTTCACAAGGGGGATATGGCCGCAATGGGCGAACTGCTGATCAGCGATGAGGTATCGGGATCCTTGTCCGACCGAAAAGATGTATTGGGAATTCAGCTGCTGAACTATCTGTTCTCCTATCAGGAGGAGCTGGGAAAGGATCGCTCTTCTCTGGATGCCATGCGCCAAAAAGCGATGACGGCATACTGGAGGCTGAGCACACAGAGGGAACGTCTGGCGTACCTGGCCGCGCAGTATTACGATTTGATGGAGTATGCACAGGAGCAGAAGGCAGAATATGCCCATCCTATTGTATCGTATTGTTTAAAGGCAATCCAGGAGAATTATACGGATTCCAATTTCAACATCTCCAATCTGGCGGATTCTCTGCATCTCTCCCTTTCGTATCTCAGCACGGTGTTTAAAAATGTGACGGGACAGAATATCAGCAGCTATCTTTCCGCCCGGAGGCTGAATCATGCGCAGGCCCTGCTTCGGGATCCTTCCATCGCGATCCGGGACATCTGCTTTGCTTCCGGCTACGATAATCCTCAGTATTTCGCGAAATTCTTTAAAAAGCATACGGGCATGACGCCCAGCGAATACCGGAACCTGTATGCGGCCGGAAATGTTTCCGATCTGATCGGCGAGGAAAACAGCCTATGAATATCGCGGCGATGAGTATCACAAAGCGCACGTTTCTGATCGTCTGCTGCATGATTTCGGCCATCCTTCTGACGCTTAACACCGCAACCTATCTGCTGTTCCGTTATTCCATCACGCAGCATCTGATCACGTCACAGGCCGCGGTTGTGCAGGCGAACGTCCGCCTGAGCAGCGTTTTTACGCAGACGGTGGATCAGCTTACCTACGAATATACCAGCGATGAACAGCTTGGAGTCCTGCTGAGCCGATCCATCGGGCAGGATGAGCTGATGGATCTGAATACGAAGTATTCGCTCAACAACTGCCTGTCCTCTCAGCTTTACGCACAGTCGCTGCTTTTGAACAATGGATTTCAGGTGGAGCTGTATGTGAATCCGCAGCTTCCCATCAGCGATCTGTTTCTTCCCAATAACACGATCGCCAATGTCAGCAATGTGTTCAGCGGGGAGAAGGTGGCTGACGAGGAATGGTATCAGAAAGCGTTGGAGCGCAGAAGCGGACAATATATTTTTGTGGATGAGGAGCAGTCTCGCCTCTGCTTTGCCTGCAAGCTTCAAAACAGCTCCTATACCGGCCCGCATCAAAAGGAGGGCGTAGGGGTTCTGCTGGGAAGCATTCCCATCTCCCAGATCCCCAGGCTGCTTTCCCTTGTCCCGGTCACCGAGCACAGCGGCTTTCTTCTGCTCAACGATCAGGGCAAGCAGGTGTACTGCTCTGAGGAACTGGAAGAGCTTGCGGTGTCGGACGTTTCGTTTGTTCCCACAAAACTCAGCTCGCAGATGGTGATCGGAAACGAACAGTATCTGTGCAGCTCTCAGGAACTGCAGTGGGGGCTTCAGTTGGTTTTTCTGACGCCCTACCGCGACATCAGCCATCAGGTCTGGCTGATGATGTCTCCCTATCTGATTTGTTCTGCTGTTTTTATGGTGCTTGGAATCATCCTGTCGCTGGTGCTGTCGAGGGGAGTTTCCAAACCGGTGGTGCAGTTCACGAAAAAGCTGGAAGCCATCCAGGATACGCGAGGCATCCAGTGGGATGATGCCTGCGTGCGGGGGCCTTTGGAAATCCAGAGGCTCAACCGCAGCTTTGGCAGCCTGCTCCGGCGCATCAATACGCTGATTGAGGAGGTGCGGGAGAAGGAAAACCTCAAGAGGGAAAGCGATCTGCGCGCTTTGCAGGCACAGATCAATCCTCACTTCATGCTCAATGCAATGAATGCCGTCAATTATATGGCACTTGAGCGGGAGCAGGACGATATTGCCGCCACAGTGGATTCCATTGCCAACCTGATGCGGTACAGTATCACCGAGCCGGACAGCCTGGTGACCGTGAGCACCGAGCTGGATAATATCCGGGAATATATTTCCGTCTATGTTCTCCGCTTCCGCCAGGAAATCCGTCTGGAGCTTCTTCCTGGTCTGCCCGCCGACCAGGTTGTGATACCGAAATTTACCTTGCAGCCGCTTGTGGAAAATTCCATGCGGCACGGGATTACCCGGCAGGACGCGGGAATTACCATATTCCTCCGCGCGTATGAGGAAGGCGGAGAGCTTCGGGTAGAGGTGACGGATACGGGGACGGGAGCGGACGCGGAAAAGCTGAACGCTTACCTGGACTATCAAGAGGTGGATCTGCAGGTGACGCACGGCTTTGGTATCCGCAATGTAAACGAAAGGCTGAAGCTTCGCTATCCGGGCTGCGGCGGACTGCGGTACCTGAATTATGAAGGAAAAAAGCTGCTGGCGAGAATTACCATTCCCTCAGGATCGGTACATACGGTATCCGGGCACGGAGAATGTATTTTGTGAGTTTGTCTGTCATGAGGTGTCTTGACATTTCCCAAAATAATCTTATAATAATTTCATAATAGTGAAATTGCTTCATTCCAATTTCACAAAACTCTTGGTAAAGCTGATTTTTTATTCCAGTGAAAAGAGGACGATGAAATGGAAGCATCATTCTATCAGGCAAACCGGAAAACTCTGCTGGACTTTCTGCCGGACAATTCCGCGGCCGTGCTGTTTTCGGGGAATGCTCCCCGCCAGTCCGCGGATGCTTACTATCCCTTCTTTTGCAGCCGTAATTTTCTGTATCTCACAGGTGTGGATTTTGCGGGATTTGTCCTGTACCTGCAAAAGACGGCGGGGGTGACGACCGAACGGCTCTATATCCTGCCCCATGACGCCATGAAGGAGCGCTGGACAGGCCGCCGTCCTACGGCAGAGGAGGCTGCGGCGCAGTCCGGTATCACCGAGATCCGCTGTGTGGAGAATTTTGAGGACGATTTCCGCCGCGCGGCTACAAACGGTGAGTTTGACACACTCTGGCTGGATCTGTTCCTTCATACACCTGAGGAAGAGCCGGGGGAAACGCACCGCTTTGCACACAGCGCGGCCCGGCGGTATCCAGGGCTGCAAATCCGTAGCCTGCTGCCTCAGCTTCGCCGCCAGCGCACCTTCAAGAAGCCGTGTGAGATTGCGGCAATGCGGCAGGCGATGACGGTGACGCGGGCCGGAATCCTGGCGATGATGAAAGCCTCCCGTCCGGGGATGTATGAGTATGAATATAAGGCGGAGTTTGACCATGCGCTGACGAGCCGGGGCGTGCTGGTTCCGGGCTTCCCGTCCATCATCTCAGCGGGAAAGAACAATTTCTGCATCCATTATTACAGCTACACAGGACAGGCGCAGGATGGGGATATGGTGCTCAACGATGTGGGCGCTTGCTGGGATCATGAGGTCAACGACGTCTCCCGCGGCTGGCCGTGCAACGGAAAGTTTACGAAGGAGCAAGCGGCCTTGTATGCGTGTGCTTACCGCACCTCGGAGTACATGTTCTCCATAATCAAGCCGGGCATGCCGATGGCTTCCGTTGACCAGACGGCGCGGAAGTATTGCTTTGAACAGCTCAAGGCGATCGGAAAGCTTCAGTCCTACGACGAGATTGGGAAGTACATGTGGCACGGCGGTGCGCATCATGTCGGCTTTGATGTGCACGACGATGTGGATATGACGCATCCCGTCGCACCCGGCATGGTGTTCTGCGTTGATATCGGCATTTACGATGAGGACAGCGGGATCGGATTCCGCCTGGAGGATAACTGCCTTGTGACGGAGAACGGATGCGAGAATCTTTCCGCTTCCATCCCAAGAAAGCTGGAGGATATCGAAGCCGCTATGGCGAAATAAAAGAAACGCCGTTCCACGCTGCACTCCCTGAAAGGGATGTGCCGTGGACGGCGTTTTCTGCTTTTTAGCCTTCCTGTGTGTTCAAAGGGTTGGGCGTGTTGATGGTCAGAATTTTGGCGTTCCGTGAGGTGTGGTTAGCCCAGTTGTGCCGCTGCGTGGAGGAGATATGAATGGAATCCCCCGGGTACAGCAGATAGCGTGCGTTTTCCAAAAAGAAGGTGACAACTCCTTCCAGCACATAGACGAATTCTTCCCCTTCATGGCAGTACAGCTCGATATTGTTCTCCTCGATGGAATCCAGCGGAAGAAGGGTGAAAACGCGGGGGAGCATCTGTCGGGGAACTTCACTGGAACGAAGAATGCTTTGATAGATCTGAGGGCTGATTTCCGTAAAAGCCAGCTCCACCCCATGAACAATGGGATCGGTTGTTTCGCTGTGAATGGGATCCTTGAACAGCTCGGAAAGCGGGACCTCCAGGATGCGGGAAAGCTTTTCCAGGGAATCCAGCGCGATGGAGGACAGGCCCCGCTCAAACTGTGAAAGAAATCCCACGGACAGGCCGCTTCCCTCGCTCAGCTGCTTGAGCGTCATCTTTTTCTCTATGCGCAGATTCTTGACTTTTGTGCCGATGGCTGCATTGGTATCCAAAATACAGCTCCTCCCTTCCGGCACGCAGGTCTTTTGGTGCCGTGAAAATGATGTTGTATCTTGAATCATATCGGCTTCCCGGAAGAAAGTCAAGATGTGTATTTCACAAAAGTGAAATGAAAGGTATGACGTTTGAGACGTGGACGGAAATAAGACTCTGGTGAAATTGATATTACAGGGATGAAAGGCGCAGGAGTGCTTGACATTGCGGCGTGATGCTTTTATAACCGTATTCATAAAAATGAATATGATTGAGGATAATTTCTATATAATTAAAATTCAAAAGCGAAATAAGGAGGCGGAAGGATGGTCAGCCTGCCTGTTTTCAATATCCAGAAGTATTGCATCCATGACGGAGACGGGATCCGTACCACTGTATTTTTTAAAGGGTGTCCTCTGCGGTGCGCCTGGTGTCACAATCCGGAAAGCCAGAAGCCGGAGCCTCAGCTTCTCTGGGATGCGGAAAAATGCACCCAGTGCGGTGCGTGTGCGGCAGCCTGTCCGCGGGGAGCGGCGGGGGACAGCGTCCGTGTGGATCGGGAGAGATGCGTTTCCTGCGGTGTCTGCGTCCGGGTGTGTCCGGCGGGAGCGCGCCAGCTCTCGGGAAAGGGGATGAGCCCCGAGCAGATTGTGGATGAGGCCAAAAAGGATTTGATGTTTTATGAGCAGTCGGGAGGCGGTGTGACGCTTTCGGGCGGCGAGGTGATGACTGCGGAGCCGTTTGACGAGGTAATCCGTCTGTGCCGTCTGCTGCACGAGGAAGGGATCTCCATTTTTGTGGATACCTGCGGGATGGCTCCTTATGAACGGTTTGACGCGATCCGGGCATATACCGATTGTTTCCTTTATGATATCAAAGCCATGGATCCGGAAAAACATAAAAAATGGATAGGGGCCGATAACCGGCTGATTCTGGAAAATCTCCGCTGCCTGAGCCGGGACGGGGCGCGTCTGCGTCTGCGGATCCCCCTTGTAGAAGGGATCAACGCGGAACCTGAGGATGTGCTTCCTGTGGTGGAACTTTTGAAGGAGGGGGTGCGGGCAGAAAAAATCCACCTGCTTCCGTACCACACCTTCGGGCAGGAGAAATACCGGAAGCTGGGGCGCTCCGGGCAGGGGGAGCTGTTCCGCGTTCCATCTCAGGAAAAGCTGGAAAGCCTGGCGGAGCTGTTCCGGCAGGCAGGCTATTCCCAGGTTGTCATTGGAGGATAAATGCGTCCGTTTGGACGGCCGGCATACATGCAAACAACGAAGAAAGGGATGACAGAAAATGGAAGTACAGGAGAAACAGGGCGGGCGTACGGCTCAGGAACAGCACGGGTGCACAGAGAGGGTGCGCCGTCTGCGGGAGGAAAGTTTGAATACGCAGCCCCGCATTTATATGGAACGCGCCGTGCTGGAAACAGAAGCATATCAGAAATATGAGGGGACGGTTTCTATTCCGGAGCTTCGCGCGCTTACCCTCCGGCATTTCTTTGCAAACAAATCGATTTCCATTCCAAAAGGCGAGCTGATTGTCGGCGAAAAGGGCGATGGCCCGCAGTCTGCGCCGACGTTCCCGGAGCTTTGCTGCCACACGGTGGAGGATATGCGGATCATGGATCAGCGGGAACTGATCCGGTTTGCCGTCACGCCTGAGGATCTCAAAACGCAGGAGGAAACCATCATTCCCTATTGGGAGAACCGTTCCATCCGTCACAAAATTCTGAACAGTATGAGCGACGAATGGAAGGCAGCTTATGAGTGCGGGATTTTCACCGAGTTTATGGAGCAGCGCGGCCCCGGCCATACCGTAGGCTCAGAAAAGATCTATCACAAGGGCTTTGCGGATTACAAGGAAGAGATCCAAAAAGCCATGGAATCGCTTGATTTTATGGGCGATCCGGAAGCGCTTCACAAGAAAGAAGAACTTTCCGCCATGTCGATTGCCTGCGATGCCGTGATGATTCTGGGACAGCGCTATGCGGAGCTGGCACGGAGCATGGCGCAGGAGGAGACGGATCCGCAGTGGAAGGCGGAGCTGCTGACAATCGCGGAAAACTGCACAGTCGTTCCCGCACATAAGCCGGAAACGTTCCACCAGGCGCTGCAAATGTACTGGTTTGTGCATCTGGCTGTGACAAGCGAGCTCAACCCTTGGGACTCCTACAGCCCGGGCCGGTTGGATCAGCATGTATATCCTTTCTATAAAGCGGATAAGGACGCGGGAAAGCTTACGCGGGATCAGGCGCTGGAGCTTCTGGAATGCCTGTGGATCAAGTTCAACAACCAGCCCGCGCCTCCCAAGGTCGGCATCACGCTCAAGGAGAGCGGAACCTATACAGATTTCGCCAATATCAACACCGGCGGCATCGCACCGGACGGCACCGACGGTGTGAATGAGGTCAGCTATCTGATTCTCGACTGCATGGATGATATGAAGCTGCTCCAGCCCAGCTCAAACGTGCAGATCAGCCGCAAAACGCCGCAGAAATTCCTGCTGCGCGCCTGTGAGATCAGCCGCAAGGGCTGGGGGCAGCCCGCTTTTTATAATACGGAAGCGATTTTGCAGGAGCTTCTGGCGGCGGGAAAGTCCATTGAGGATGCCCGCCGCGGCGGAACGAGCGGCTGCGTGGAGACAGGCGCTTTCGGCAACGAGGCGTATATCCTGACGGGCTATTTCAATCTGCCGAAAATTCTTGAATTGACTCTCTATAACGGGTATGATTATGTAGCAGACCGGCAGCTTGGCCTTCCGCTGGGCAGCGCGGAGGATTTTCATTCTTATGAAGAGCTGCTGGATGCCTATCACAAGCAGATCGATTACTTCCTGGACATCAAGATGAAGGGCAGCAATATCATCGAGAGCATTTATGCGAATTACATGCCGGTGCCGTTCCTGTCGATCATCACAAACGACTGCATTTCAAAGGGCAAGGATTACAACGCAGGCGGCGCCCGTTACAATACCAGCTATTTGCAGGGCGTCGGCATTGGCACGGTGACGGACTGTCTCGCGGCGATCCGGTATCAGGTTTACCAGGAGAAAAACATCCCGATGAAGGAGCTGCTCCGCGCCATGCGGGAGGACTTTGTGAACGATCCGCAGATCCTCAGCCTGGTACAGAATTTCACCCCCAAATACGGCAACGACGACGATTTCGCGGATGCTGTCATGCAGGATGTGTTCGGCTATTACCAGAAAGCGGTCACGGGCCGTCCGAACCAGCGGGGAGGCTCTTACCGGATCAATATGCTGCCGACCACCTGCCATGTGTACTTCGGGGAAGTCATGCTGGCGAGCGCGAACGGAAGGCGGGCGCATAAGCCTGTGAGCGAGGGCATTTCCCCGGAGAAGGGAGCCGATACGCACGGCCCGACGGCGGTTCTCCGTTCCTGCGCGAAGATGGATCATATCCGCACGGGCGGCACGCTGCTGAATCAGAAATTCACGCCTTCCGTGGTGGCGGGCGAGACGGGGCTGATGCAGATGGCCAACCTGATCCGCACTTACTTTAATATGGACGGCCACCATATCCAGTTCAACGTAATTGATCGGCAGACGCTTCTGGACGCGCAGGCGCATCCGGAAGAGTATAAGGATCTGATTGTGCGTGTTGCGGGCTACAGCGATCATTTCCGCAATTTGAGCAAGGCTTTGCAGGACGAAATTATCGCGCGCACCGAGCAGTCCTTCTCCTGATGGGGGAAGGCGCGCGAAAACGGCGCACGGCAGAAAAAGGAGGAACAGCGATGAAAATCGGATTTATAGGCTGTGGAAACATGGCAAAAGCAATGATTGGCGGGGTGATCCGCAGCGGTGTGTGCCAAAAGGAGGAAATCCTGGCCTCCGACGCATTTGCTCCGGCCCGGAGCGCCGCGGCGGAATCGCTCGGCATCTGTGTTACGGAGAGCAACACCGAGGTAGCGGAGAAAACGGAGATTCTCGTGCTGGCCGTGAAGCCTCAGTTTTATGAGGAGGTAGCCGAAGAGATTCGCGGCAGCCTGCACGAAAACCAGCTGGTTGTAACGATTGCGCCCGGCAAAACGCTTGCCTGGCTGGAGGAGCATCTGGGAAAAGAAACCGCGATTGTGCGCACTATGCCCAACACGCCCGCTATGGTGGGAGAGGGTGTAACGGCCATGTGCCCGAACGCGATGGTGACGCAGCCGCAGCTTGCCGCATGCCGGGCGCTGTTGGAGAGCTTCGGGCGTGCCGAACAGATTCCCGAACGGCTCATGGATGCCGTGGTGGCGGTCAGCGGAAGTTCGCCTGCGTATGTGTTCCTCTTCATTGAGGCGATGGCGGATGCTGCCGTTGCGGAAGGAATGCCGCGCGCGCAGGCCTACTCCTTTGCCGCGCAGGCGGTGCTGGGCAGCGCAAAGATGGTGCTGGAAACGGGAAAGCATCCCGGTGAGCTGAAGGACATGGTCTGTTCTCCGGCGGGTACAACCATTGAGGCGGTGCAGGTGCTGGAAGAAACCGGCCTGCGCAGCAGTGTAATGCAGGCTATGCGTGTCTGTGCGGAAAAATCCCGCTCTATGGGCGGGAAGTAACAGAGTTCCGCACTTGGGAAATCCGCGGAATTTGCCGTGCGGTTTCCCCAATAAAAAGTTGGGAGGATGAAAACAATGGGAGCAAAGGAGATTGGGATCCGCCAGATTCATGTGGATGATGGATTCTGGAACAAAAGGATCCGAAACGCGGTGGAAAAGGTCGTACCCTACCAGTGGAGGGTGCTCAACGATCGGGAGCCGGGCGCGGAACCCAGCCATGCCATTCGCAACTTTAAAATTGCCGCCGGCATGGAGGAAGGAGAGTTCTATGGGTATCAATTTCAGGACAGCGATGTGGCCAAGTGGATCGAAGCGGCATCCTACAGCCTGATTTATGAGGACAGTCCCGAGATCCGAGCGGCGCTTGACGAAGCGATCGGTATTATTGAAAAAGCCCAGCAGGCAGACGGTTATCTCGACACGCACTATATCCTGAAAAAGCCGGATCGGAAATGGAAGGAGATTGCCCACGGCCATGAGCTGTACTGCACAGGCCACATGCTGGAGGCAGCCGTGGCGTACCGCGCCGTCACGGGTGATGATCGCCTTCTGCGGGTGATGGAAAAGAACGTGGAGCTGATTCGCTCGGTGTTCGGCAGCGAAGAAGGCAAGCTGGATTCCTACCCGGGCCATGAGGAAATTGAACTGGCGCTGATGAAGGCGTACCATGCGACCGGGGAGAAGAAATATCTGGAGCTGGCGGATTATTTTGTGGAGAACCGCGGCACACGCCCCGCATTTTTGGAGGAGGAGCGTTTTCTGGAGCTGAGCCGCGAAAACCGTTGGCTTGAAGCGGATTACCACCAGGCGCACGCCAGGATCCGGGATCAGAAAACAGCGGAAGGCCATGCGGTGCGCGCGATGTATTTCTATACCGGCGCGGCGGATGTGGCGCTGGAAAAGCAGGATCCCACGCTGAAAGCCGCGCTTGACACACTCTGGGACAATGTGACGGGAAAGCGCATGTATCTGACAGGCGGCGTGGGCTCCCAGGGGGAAGGCGAGCGCTTCACAATCGACTACGATCTCCCCAACGATACCTGCTATACGGAAACCTGTGCGGCAATCGGGCTTGCCATGTGGGCGCTGCGGATGCTCAAGCTGGATCCCGATGCGAAATATGCGGACGTGATGGAGCGCGCCCTGTATAATAATGTGCTCAGCGGAATTTCCGAGGACGGCGAGCATTATTTCTACGTCAACCCTCTGATGCTCAAGCCGGATGTAGCGCGTTACCGCAAGGATCATGAGTCGGTGGAGCCGGAGCGCGTGAAATGGTTCGGCTGTGCCTGCTGTCCGCCCAATGTCATCCGCACACTCTGCGGACTGGGCGGATATGTGTATACGCAGGACGGCGACGCCGTATATCAGCATCTCTATGTGGGGAACAAAGCGCAGTTTTTCACCTCACAGGGGGAGGCTTCGCTCTCCTGCGAATCCTCCATGCCGTGGGAAGGAAACGCTTCCGTCACCTACCATGGGCCGTCCGGTATGACTTTGTATCTGCGTGTTCCCTCTTACGCAGAGAATTTCTCCGTGAAGCGGAACGGGGAGCCCCTGAAGCCGGAGAAGGAGAAGGGATATGTGCGCCTGACTCCGCAGGACGGCGATGTGTTTACGGTTCATGACGGAACTTTGAGGAACGGATCCTGCAAAGTGTGACAGCCTGGTGCGGAGATACGGGCGCTTTTCACGCCGCCGCTCCCTCCCAGGTGATTACGTATCTGTCCTGTCATGACGATATGACGCTCTGGGATAAGCTGGTGGCCACACTCGATCCCAATCTGGACTGGGAACACGGCACTGAAAAGGTCCTGCGGGCGAACCGTCTCGCGGCAGCTATCTGTATGACCTGCCAGGGGCGGCTGTTCTTCCTCTCCGGCGAGGAGTTCGGGCGAACCAAGCAGGGGGAGGACAATACCTTCCGATCCCCCATTGAGCTGAACCGGCTGGATTGGCAGAGGGCATGGGAAAACAGGGAGTTGGTGGAGTATTATAAAGGACTGATTGCCCTGCGCAAGCAGATCCCCGCCCTGTGCGACAAAAGTACCCGCGCGCGGGAGCGCGTGCTGCACACGTCCATCCCCGCTCCCCGCTGTGCGGTGGTTGAGCTGGATAATCCGGAAGGACCTTGGAAGCGGATTCTGCTGATCGATAACGCCTCCTCCCGCGCGGTATCCGTTCCTCTGCCGGACGGCAGATGGGAACTGCTGGCGGACGGCGAACAGAGCTTCTGGTGGCGCGCCCCGCATCCGGTACAGGAGGCCAAGGCCGCGCCGGGGAGTGCTTTGATTTTGGGGCTTGCTTGAAAACAGGCCATAAGCGATAAAAGGAGAAGGGAAGCCACACATGCGTTTACTCTATGGAAAACAGGATTTTCGAGACGGTGTGAGGGGACAGGAAAGCTGCTGGCTGCTGACAAACGGGCTGGGCGGCTTTTCGTCGCAGAATCTCATCGGCGGGGCCAGCCGCAACGATCACGCGGTTCTGATGGCCTGCACCGTTCCGCCAAACCAACGGTGGAATCTGATTCACCGGCTGGAAGAGGTGCTCACTGTGCAGGGATGCAATGTGCATCTGTCCAGCCAGCGGTTCGCGGACGCACCCGAGGAGGAGGGCTGGAAGCATCTCTCCTGTGTGGAGGTGGACGGCCTGCCCCGGTGGCGATATCAGACGCAGGGCGTGCAGGTGGAAAAGGTGCTTGCGCTGGATTGGGAGCAGAATACGCTGGTTGTGCGCTATGAAGTGGAAAATGAGTCCGGCTCAGCCTGCGCCCTGACGGTAACGCCCTGGCTGCAATTTGTGCCGAAGGGACGGGATCTCGATCCGGGGCAGCCGTTTGTATTCCGGGACCACGCGGTGGAGTCCGCGGGCCTGCGGATGCGGCTGTTTACCAACGGGCGCGTCGAACCTCTGGCGATCCGCTTTCAGACGCTGCAATACGATTATGACGTCTGTGACGGACGGCGCGCACAGGGGCTTACGGCGGCCAACCATCGGATCCGCTTTACGCTGTCCGACGGAGGAAGGCGCAAGCTGGAGATTGTCTATTCGCTGGAAGAAAATGTACCCTCCGCATCCTCGATTCTGCGCGGGGCGCAGAGGCGGCTGCGGCGGCTTGAAAAGCAAAGCGGCCTGTATCATCCCGCTGCCCGGCAGCTTGCGGTGAGCGCGGACGCATTCATTGTGCAGCGCCAGTCCACCGGGGCCAAGACGATCCTCGCGGGCTATCCCTTCTTTGAGGATTGGGGACGCGACACCATGATTGCCCTGCCCGGCTGCACGCTGACAACTGGCCGTTTCGAGGATGCCCGCAGTATTTTGGAAACCTTCCTGGAGCACGAGCGCGGCGGGCTGATGCCGAACCTGTTCCCCGAGGGAGGCCACGAACCGCTCTATAACACGGTGGATGCGGCGCTGCTTTTTGTCAACTGCGTCTGGCTGTATGTACAGAGGACGGAGGATTGGGAATTTGTGCGCCGGGCCTGGCCGGTGATGAAGCGTATTGTGGAGTCGTACCGGCATGGAACGGACTACGGGATCCATATGGACAGCGACGGCCTGATTGCCGCCGGACAGGATCTGGATCAGGTGACCTGGATGGATGTGCGCATTGGGGAAATTCTGCCGACCCCGCGCCATGGAAAACCGGTGGAGATCAATGCTTACTGGTACAACGCGCTGCGGATTCTGGAACATCTTGCCCCGCGCATGGAAGAAAGCGGGGAGGAATACGCCGCCCTTGCGGAGCAGGTGCGGGAAAGCTTTGCCCGGGAGTTCTGGATGGAGGAAAAGGGAGCGCTGCGAGACCTGGTCTCCGGGGGCCCGGAGGACGTCCAGATCCGCTGCAATCAAATCTGGGCGGTGTCCATGCCGTTTTCCATGCTGAGCGCGGAACAGGAGAAGCAGGTGGTGCATACGGTGCTGCGGGAGCTTTACACCCCTGTGGGGCTGCGCACGCTCTCTCCATGTGATCCGTCCTTTCATCCCACTTACGGCGGGGAGCAGGAGCAGCGCGATCTCGCGTATCACCAGGGGACGGTGTGGCCGTTCCCGCTGGGAGCGTTTTACTTGTCCTATTTAAAGGTAAATAATTATACATTGAGGGCTGTCAAACAGGTCCGGGAGTGGCTGGATGCCCTGATTCCCGCGCTTCGCGAGGGCTGCGCCGGACAGCTTCCCGAGATCTATGACGGAGAGAACCCCACCGCTTCGCGCGGCTGCTTTGCGCAGGCGTGGAGCGTCGGGGAGCTGCTGCGCGTCTATGAAGCACTCGAACGCCCGCAGGCGTGGGAAACCGGGGAGAAGGTGAGGAAAGACCGATGAATTTTGCAGCGGTTTTCCATCGGGCGCAAGCCCCTTACAGCTATGCCCGGAACAAGGATGAACTGGTGATTCGCCTGCAAACCGACCCCGAGGTGGAAAAAGTCTTTCTGCACTGGGGCGATCCGTTCGAGGCTGGGATCCTGGGCGGAGCTGAGCGGTGGCACGGCGAACGGGTGGAGCTTCCCCAGCCGCTGCGCCTGCGGCATGTTTGCTGGTGGACGGCGGTGATCCGCCCGCCATACAAGCGGTGCCGGTATCATTTTGAGCTCCATCAGAATGGCGAAACATGGTTTTTTGGTGAGGATGGCTTCTGTACGCCGGAAGAGCAGCAGAAAGACGGCGCTCCGGCTGCCTTTTACCAGCCATGGATGAACCCCTCAGACATTCCATCCCCGCCCCAGTGGGTGCGCGGCACGGTCTGGTATCAGATTTTTCCCGACCGCTTCCGCCGCGCTGGATTGGAGCCGGGAGAAACGCCGTGGCGCACCGGCCCGGTGACAAACGGGGAGCGCTTCGGCGGGAATCTGGCCGGGATCCGCGAAAAGCTCGGGTATCTGCGGGATCTCGGTGTAAACGGGCTGTATCTGACGCCTATTTTCGCGGCGGGATCCGTCCATAAATACGATACGGAAAACTATGAGCGGGTGGATCCGGCCTTCGGCACCAACGAGGAGTTTGCCGCGTTGGTCCAGGAGGCACACGACGCCGGGATCCGGGTGATGGTGGACGCGGTGTTCAATCATTGCGGGGCCTTGTTCGCTCCTTGGCGGGACGTGGTGGAGAAGGGGCCTTCGTCCCCTTATTGGGATTGGTTCCTGGTCAACCGCTGGCCGCTTCCGGAAGAAAGACGGGATACCCGCGACGGCCGGTATTATTCTTTCGCTTTTTCCGATCAGATGCCGAAGCTGAACACCAATCATCCGGAGGTAATCGAGTATTTCTGCGGCCTGTGCGAGCGGTGGGTCAGGGAGTACGGCGTGGACGGTATCCGCTTTGACGTCGGGAACGAGGTGTCCCACCATTTTCTGCGGGAGATGCGCCGGCGTGTGCTGGCGGTCCGCTCAGACGTGTATCTTTTGGGCGAGATCTGGCACGACGCGTCCCCTTGGCTGGAGGGCGATGAGTATGACGCGGTGATGAACTATCCGTTCCGTCAGGCGGTGGCCGGTTTCTTTTCCCATCCACAGCGCACAGCGCGGGAACTCGGTTGGAGCCTGTATGAATGTCTGGGGCGCTACCGCAGCCAGACAACGGAGGTTCTGTTTAACCTGCTGGATTCCCATGACACCGATCGGCTCTTCACGCGCGCGGGAAGCGAGGACAGCTTTTTCCAGCAGCTCACCCTGCTTCTGACCCTTCCCGGCAGCCCCAGCCTGTTTTACGGCACGGAGATTGGCTTGCCCGGCGGCCATGACCCGGACTGCCGCCGCTGTATGCCGTGGGACGAACTGGAAACGCCGGAACATAAGGAGCGTATCCGTCAGGTGAAATGTCTGATTGATTTGCGCCGCACCCTGCCGGACCTGAAGGGCGGGGAACTGGATTTCATCCAAACAGAGCCGGACAGCCGGTTTGTGTGGTATCGCCGCGGGGAGGTGGAGGTTCTGCTGAACGCGGGAGACACGGACTGGAAGATCGCGCAGGGCCGGGAAGCGCTTTTTTCCCGCGGCCTGCATGATGGTTTCCTTGCGCCGGGCGGCGTCTGCGTCCGGCGCTGAAATGCTGTATCAAGGAGGAATACACGGATGAAAATGATTGACGCAGTCTTTTTTGATTTGTATGGGACGCTGATCCGCATTCATACCGATGAGGAAAATCTGGACCGTGTATGGAAACCGCTTTCCTACCTGTATGGGTATTACGGTGCGTCCTATACCCCGCAGACCCTGCGGGAAGCGTACCGCAGGCAGATCGAAAAGCAGGAGGCTGTGGCAAGAGAGGCCTCCGGGAAGCAGTGTGTTGAGGTTCAGTTTGAACTTGTTTTCCAGGCGTTGTTCACGGAAAAAGGGGTAGGAAAAGTTTCCAATGAGACATTGCGCCAGGTCGGAATGATGCTGCGCGCCTGTTCCACCGACGAATCCGAGCTGTACCCCGGCGCCCTTGAGCTGCTGGATGCGCTGCGCGGTGCGGGAAAACGGGTGTTCCTCCTCT
The DNA here is from genome assembly GCF_002160025.1 of Anaeromassilibacillus sp. An200. Lineage (GTDB taxonomy): Bacteria > Bacillota > Clostridia > Oscillospirales > Acutalibacteraceae > Caccousia > Caccousia stercoris. Next base: position 44,991 of record NZ_NFJU01000007.1, on the reverse strand, counting down.
CGAACGCACAGCGTCTGTTCACAGAGCCGGAAATGAGGCGGCTGGGGCTGTGGAACCGCTTTGATAAAATCTTTATCTCTTCCGATCAGGGAATCAAAAAGCCGGATCCGGATTATTTCCGGCTGGCAATTCAGGCGGCAGGCGTTGGGCCGGAGCGCTGCCTGATGGTGGGCAACAGCCCCAGCGACGATATTGCCCCTGCACGGAGCCTGGGAATTCATACCTGCTTTTTGAATACGGATGATCTGGCGGTGCGTCCGGAGTGGGATCTGTATTGTTCTGGGGCCGACTATGCGGCGCTTCTGCGGGAGCTCCTTCTGTAGCTTCCCCATGAAGAAACCGGCGCACATATCAGCAGAAGGAGGAGCAGCTGCATGCTTGACAAAACGAAAAAGGATTGGTGGAAATCCGCCGTTGTCTATCAGATTTATCCCCGGAGTTTCCAGGATACAACGGGCAGCGGCGTGGGCGATCTGAACGGGATTATCCGCCGTTTGGATTATCTGGCGGAGCTGGGGATCGATCTCATCTGGCTTTCGCCGGTGTTTGCTTCCCCGCAGGTGGATAACGGATATGATATTTCGGATTATCGGGACATCGATCCGTTGTTTGGTACCCTGGAGGATATGCGCACACTGATTCGGGAAGGGAAAAAGCGCGGCATTGGGATCATGATGGACCTGGTGCTCAACCACAGCTCAGACCAGCACCCGTGGTTTTTGAAGGCCAAGGCCGATAAGGAATCGCCGTACCATGATTACTATGTCTGGCGCGACGGCACGCCGGACCGGTATCCGAACGGGATGCAGTCCGTGTTCGGCGGCCCGGCCTGGGAGTGGGTTCCGGAGCTGGGACAGTATTATTTCCACCAGTTCGCCCCGCAGCAGCCGGATCTCAACTGGGAAAATCCCGCTCTGCGCCGGGAGATTTATGACATGATCCTCTGGTGGATGGAGCAGGGCGTGGAGGGCTTCCGGTTGGATGTCATTGATCAGATCGCCAAGGAGCCGGATCGGGAGATCACCGGAAACGGCCCCCGCCTGCATGAATTCCTGCGGGAGCTCAGCCGGGAGACCTTCCAGAAGGGCTGCCTGGTCACAGTGGGCGAGGCGTGGGGTGCCAATCTGGAGCGCGCGAAGCTGTACAGCGCTCCGGACGGCAGCGAGCTTTCCATGGTGTTCCAGTTTGAGCAGATGATGCTGGATCAGAAGCCGGGCGGAGAGAAATGGGATTTGTGTCCGCTGCCTTTTGTAAAATTCAAGGAGAGCTTTGCCCGCTGGCAGGAAGGGCTGCACGGCTGCGGATGGAACAGCCTGTTCCTCAACAACCACGACCTTCCCCGTGTGGTTTCCCGCTGGGGCAACGACGGGGAATATCGTGTGCAGTCAGCCAAGCTTCTGGGAACCATGCTGCACGGCATGCAGGGGACGCCCTACATTTATCAGGGCGAGGAGCTGGGCATGACGAACGTGCGTCTGCCGATCGATCAGTACCGCGATGTGGAAATTTTGAATTTTTACAAGCGGTGTCAGGAGGAAGGCCGTCCGGAGGAGGAGACCATGCGTTCCATCTATGCGAAGGGCCGCGACAACGCGCGCACGCCCATGCAGTGGACCGCCGGGGAAAACGCCGGATTCACCGAGGGGACGCCGTGGATTCCAGTGAACCCGAACCATACAACGATCAACGCCGAGGCGGCTCTGGCCGATCCGGATTCCGTGTTCCATTATTATCAGAAGCTTTTGAAACTGCGCAAGGAGCTGCCTGTTTTCGCGCATGGAGACTTCACACTGTTGGAGCCGGATCATCCGAAGCTTTTTGTTTACCGCCGTGCCTATGAGGGAAAACAACTTCTGGTGGTATGCAATTTCAGCGATGAGGAAACCGTTTGGGAGCCGAAGGCGGAGTGGAAAAACGCCCGCACCCTGATTGCCAATTATCCGTCCCACGCGGGAGCTCTGCGCCCATGGGAAGCCATGATGCTGTATTTGGAATAAAAGAGAAAGGCCTGCGATTCCAAAGGGAGTTGCAGGCCTTTTTGCGCCCGTTTACAGGAAATTTGCGCCGCCCTCTTGCGCCTTTGAAGCGCCGCTGGTATAATAGATTCAACCATTTTCTATAGTTTTATACTGGAATTCTATAAAATTTAAGAGAATCTGCAAAACGGGAGGAACCAGTATGACGGTACGTGAGGTTGTACGCATTCTGAACGCCAAGGTTCTGGTCGAAGGAGATATGGAGACGGAGATCAAGACGGCCTGCGGCAGCGATATGATGAGCGACGTGCTGGCGTTTGTCAAGGATCAGGCGCTGCTTCTGACGGGTCTGTGCAACCCGCAGGTGATCCGCACGGCGGAGATGATGGACATGCGCTGTGTGGTGTTTGTCCGCGGGAAAGAGATCGACGAAGCCATTCTGGATCTGGCCCGTTCGCGCGATATCATCGTGCTGAAAACCGATTACCGGATGTTTACCGCCTGCGGCCTGCTGTTTGCCGGAGGACTGCGCGGGGAGTGTGAGGAGAAATGAATACGCTGACCCTGCGGTATGAGGTGCCGGGAGACGATTTCACCCGTGCGGGAGAAGCTTCCAGCGATGTCAAACGCAAGCTCAAGCAGCTTGGCTATAACCCCGATGCAATCCGCAAGGTGGCGATCGCCATGTATGAAGGGGAAATCAACATGGTCATTCACGCGGGCGGCGGTGAGGCCGTGGTGGATGTGGATCCAAAGCAGGTGCAGATTGTCCTGCGGGATCACGGACCCGGGATCCCGGACGTGGAAAAGGCCATGCAGGAGGGGTGGAGCACCGCCCCCGACAATGTGCGCAATCTCGGCTTCGGCGCAGGCATGGGATTGCCGAATATGAAGAAATACACGGACGAACTCCGCATCGACACCAAAGTGGGAGAGGGGACAACTCTTTTCATGAAGGTATACGCCTGAGCGCTGCGGAGCCGCAGAGAGGGGGATCCTCAGATTGGATCGCTTTTTTCATTCGGTGACGCTCGACAGCGAGAAATGTATGGGCTGCACCAACTGCATCAAGCGCTGCCCGACGGAAGCCATCCGTGTGCGGGACGGCAAGGCATGCATTATCTCGGAACGCTGCATCGACTGCGGCGAGTGCATCCGTGTCTGTCCGCACCATGCCAAACGGGCGCAGTATGATTCGCTGTCCGTCCTGAATGGTTTCGAGTATAAAATTGCTCTGCCTGCCCCCACGCTCTACGGGCAGTTCAACCATCTCGATGATATTGACATCGTCCTGACCGGCCTCAAACGGCTGGGCTTTGACGATGTGTTTGAGGTGGCCCGGGCGGCGGAGCTTGTGTCGGAAGCGACGCGCCGGATGATGCGTGAGGGAACGCTGCGGCTTCCGGTGATCAGCTCGGCCTGTCCGGCGGTTGTGCGGCTGATCCGTGTGCGGTTTCCCGATCTGTGCAGCCATGTGCTGCCCCTGGGATCCCCGATGGAGTTCGCGGCGCGCCTGGCCAAGGATGAGGCCCAGAAGCGCACCGGCTTACCCAGGGAAAAAATCGGCGCATTCTTTCTCACCCCCTGCCCGGCGAAGGTGACGGACGTGCGCGTTCCGGTGAACTTTGAGCGCTCCGAGGTGGATGGCGCCATTGCGATCAGCGAGATTTTCCCGAAGCTGACAGAAAAAATGGAGCATCTGGATCAAACCGAGGCACTGCAGGGAGCCGGAGTGATTGGCGTGAGCTGGGCTTCCAGCGGGGGCGAGAGCGCCGCTCTGCTGAACGATAAATATCTCGCGGCCGACGGCATTGAAAACGTGATCCGTGTGCTGGAGGAGCTGGAGGACGAGCGGATCCGCGAGCTGGAATTCATCGAGCTGAACGCCTGCGCGGGCGGCTGTGTCGGCGGCGTGCTGACCGTGGAAAACGCCTATGTGGCAAAGGCGCGGCTGCAAAGACTCCGGCGGTATCTTCCCGTTTCCCGGAACCATCTGGAGCAGGAGGTGCGCGACGCGCTGCACTGGCAGACGGATTTGGAATTTGCGCCCGTGCTCAAGCTGTCGGATGATATGGAACAGGCTTTGCAGATGATGTCCGATATCGACCGGATCTGCGGCAGCTTCCCCGGACTGGACTGCGGCTCCTGCGGCGCGCCCTCATGCCGCTCGCTGGCGGAGGACGTGGTGAAGGGAGAAGCCAAGGAGAGCGACTGCATCTTTGTGCTGCGTGAGGAAATCCGAAGCATGGCGGACGTCCTGGGAGCGATCGGCGGTCATGCCGCGGGTGAAAAAGGAAGGGAGGGCCTGAAATGACGGTGCGTGAACTGGCAGAGCAGCTGGGCGCGGAGGTTCTGGTGGAGGGCGATCTGTCGCGTGAAGTGAAAACGGGCTATGCGGGTGATTTGCTCAGCTGGGTGATGGCGCGCCTGCCGGAGAGCGCGGTCTGGATGACGGTGATGGGAAACCTGAACGCTGTCGCGGTCTGTTCGCTCAAGGATGGGGCCTGCATCCTTCTGACAGAGGATGCGCCGCTGGATGAAAACGCAAAGCAGCGGGCCGAAGTGGAGGAGATCCCCGTGCTTCGCGTAACGGAGGGCAGCTATCGCACGTCGCTGCGTGTGGCGGCGCTGCTGGGAGAAATGCCGTGAAGGTGTTCTACGATCTGCATCTGCATTCCTGCCTGTCCCCGTGCGGCGGCGATGACATGACACCAAATAATCTGGTGAATATGGCGGTATTGCTGGGGTATCAGCTGATTGCCGTCACCGACCACAATGCCTGCGGAAATGCCAAAGCCGTCATGGAGGCGGGGCGCGCCGCGGGCCTTGTTGTTGTGCCGGGCATGGAGCTGTGCACCGCGGAGGAAGCCCATGTGGTGTGCCTGTTTCCCACGCTGAAGGCGGCAGAAGCGTTTGAAGCTTTTGTCAAAGAAAACAGCCCGCCGCTGCAAAACCGCCCGGAAATTTTTGGCCGCCAGTTTCTTTTGGACAGCCGCGACGAGCCGGTGGGGGAGGAGGAGCGCATGCTTCTCGCCGCCTCCTTTGTCACAGCGGAGGAAGCCGCCAAAAAAGCGCGGGAGCTGGGAGGAACGGCGTTTCCGGCGCATGTGGACCGTGATTCTTATAGTTTGATCGCGAGTTTAGGAGCGATTCCTCCGGAACCGGATTTCCACACGGCGGAGATCAGTCCGCAGGGAGATCCGCGCGCGCTTTTGCGCACCAATCCGGAGCTTATGGGAAAGCTGCTTCTGATGGATTCGGATGCCCATTACCTGGAAAATATGCCGGATCCTGCGGCGTGGCTGGAGCTTCCGGAGAACACGCCGCAGGCTCTGATTGCTGTCCTGAACGGGGAATTGCCTGCCCGCTGGTATCATCCTGGATGGGGAGAAGGCGGCCGCTGCGCCTCTGAATGATACGCCGGCAGAGAAAAAGAACAAAGCTGCAAATGGGAAAAAGATAAAATAAACGATTTCTTTTTTATTTGGTAAGAAAAAATATGGAGAATACCATATATTGATATATTTTTAACGAGTGAATTTTTTGCTTTTTTGTCTTTTCCGGCAAGAAAAAAGCTTTGCTTCTGTAAAATGAGCGATTTTTTTCGTCGAATTGCGAAAAGAGAAAGATTTTGTACTAAGTAATACAAAATCGAAAATTTTCATATTGTTAAATAATTAACGATTTGAGCGATTTATTTTAGCGAAAACTACAGAAAGTTCTGGATTTTACAGAAACGTTATGTTATACTGTACCATGTAAAATGAGTCGGAATGTGGCTATTTACCCCAAAATGGCGCCGCGATTCCGTTTTACGAAATTCGCAACACCAAGCATTGCAACAGTCTAGGGAGGAAAGAGAATGCAGAAACGTATCAGCAACCTGCCCTTCAGCGGTACGCCGGAGCAGGAAGAAAAACTGAATGCGATTATTGCCCGTCACAAGGATGAGCGTGGGGCGATCATGCCTTGCCTGCAGGAAGCCCAGGAGGTTTACGGCTATCTTCCGGTGGAGGTGCAGACGATGATCGCACGCGGCCTGGGGGTGTCGCTGGAGGAAGTGTTCGGTGTGTCGACCTTCTATTCGCAGTTTTCCCTCACGCCGAAGGGCAAGTACAATATTTCCGTCTGCCTGGGAACAGCGTGTTACGTCAAGGGCGCGGCAAACGTGCTCGACGCGATCAGCAAGAATCTTGGCATCCAGCCGGAGGAATGCACGGCGGACGGCATGTTTTCGCTCACGGCCTGCCGCTGCATCGGGGCTTGCGGCCTGGCGCCCGTCATGACAATCAACGACGAGGTGTATGGCCGTCTGGTGCCGGAGGATATCGACGGCATCCTGGAAAAGTACAAGAGCGGCGATGCGTGAGCTGGCGCTCAATGTGATGGATGTCGCTCAGAACTCCATCACCGCGGGCGCGTCCCTTGTGCGCTTGACCGTGCAGGAGGATTCCGCCGCCGATCGGCTTTCCATTACACTGGAGGATAACGGCTGCGGCATGACGCAGGAGCAGGTGAAAAGTGTGATCGACCCGTTTTATACCACCCGCACCACGCGCAAGGTGGGGCTGGGGGTTCCCCTCTTCAAGATGGAGGCGGAAATGACGGGAGGCAGCTTTTCGATTCGTTCTCAAAAAGGGGAGGGGACGGTTTTGACGGCGCAGTTTGTACCGTCGCATGTCGATATGATCCCGCTGGGGGACATTTCCGGCACGGTGCGGCTGCTGATCACCTGCAACCCGCAGCTTGATTTTGTATACCGGCGGATCCGGGACGGCAGGGAGTTTGTCCTGGACACCAGAGAGCTCCGGCAGGTACTGGGGGAGGTTCCCCTGAGCGCCCCGGAGGTTTCCGAGTGGATCGCCGGTTTTCTGGAGGAACAGACAGCAGAACTATTAAGGGAGGAAACATCATAATGAAGTCTTTAGCTGAGCTTCAGGCCATCCGCGACAAGGCACGCGCGCAGGTGGGACTGCGCGCAGAGAGCGGAGCATCCGTCCGCGTACAGGTCGGCATGGCCACCTGCGGGATCGCCGCCGGCGCCCGCCCGGTGCTCAACGCCTTTGTGGAAGAGGTCGCCAAACGCGGCCTTCAGGATATTATGGTCACGCAGACGGGCTGCATCGGCATCTGCCAGTATGAGCCCGTGGTGGAAGTGATCGAGGGTGACAAGAAAACCACCTATGTCAAGATGACTGCCGAAAAAGCCGTGCGTGTGGTGAACGATCACCTTGTCAACGGCAATGTGGTGACAGAGTACACCATCGGCGCGAATACACAGTAAAGGAGGCGGCTGTATTGTATCGTTCTAATGTACTGGTTTGCGGCGGTACCGGCTGTACCTCCTCGAACAGCGAGCTGGTCATCGAGCGGCTCAAGGAAGAGATTCTGGTGCACGGCCTGGAAAAGGAAGTCAATGTTATCCGCACCGGCTGCTTCGGCCTGTGCGCGCTCGGTCCCATCATGGTCGTGTACCCGGAGGGCGCGTTTTACAGCATGGTAAAGCCTGACGACGTCCCTGAGATCGTGGAGGAGCATCTGCTCAAGGGCCGTATTGTCAAACGCCTGCTTTATCAGGAGACGGTGGTCGACGATAATTCCGTCAAGTCCCTGAATGAGACGACCTTCTACGGCAAGCAGAGAAGAATCGCCCTGCGCAACTGCGGTGTGATCAATCCGGAGAACATCGATGAGTACATCGCCGTCGACGGTTATCAGGCACTCGGCAAGGTGCTCACCGAAATGACACCGCAGCAGGTGATCGACGTGATCAAAGCCTCCGGCCTGCGCGGCCGCGGCGGCGCGGGCTTCCCGACCGGCGTGAAGTGGGGCTTTGCCGCCGCGAATGAAGCGGATCAGAAGTATGTCTGCTGCAACGCCGATGAGGGCGACCCCGGCGCGTTCATGGATCGCTCCATTCTGGAGGGCGACCCGCATGTGGTGCTTGAGTCCATGGCCATCGCGGGCTACGCTATCGGCGCGTCCCAGGGCTATATTTATGTCCGCGCGGAATATCCGATCGCCGTCAAGCGCCTTCAGATCGCCATCGACCAGGCGCACGAGTACGGTTTGCTCGGCAATGATATTTTTGGTACCGGCTTTAACTTTGACATTTCCCTGCGTCTTGGCGCGGGTGCGTTTGTATGCGGTGAGGAAACGGCGCTGATGACCTCCATCGAGGGCAAGCGCGGCGAGCCGCGTCCCCGTCCGCCGTTCCCGGCTGTCAAGGGCCTGTTTGAGAAGCCCACCATTTTGAACAACGTGGAAACCTGGGCCAACATCACGCAGATCATTTTGAACGGCGCCGACTGGTTCAAGTCGATCGGCACCGAGCGTTCCTCCGGCACGAAGGTCTTCGCGCTCGGCGGCAAGATCAAGCATACCGGCCTGGTGGAGGTCCCGATGGGAACCACCCTGCGCGAGATCGTTGAGGAGATCGGCGGTGGCGTGCCGAATGGCCATACCTTCAAAGCGGCGCAGACGGGCGGCCCCTCCGGCGGCTGTATTCCGGCCTCGGAGATGGACGTCAAGATCGATTACGACAACCTGCTTGCCATCGGCGCCATGATGGGCTCCGGCGGCATGATTATCATGGATGATACCACCTGTATGGTGGATATCGCGAAATTCTTCCTCGAGTTCACCGTCGACGAATCCTGCGGCAAGTGTACGCCCTGCCGTGTGGGTACCCGCCGCCTGCTTGAGATTCTGAACAAGATCACCAGCGGCAACGGTACGCTGGAGGATATCGACCGTCTTGAGAAGCTCTGCTATTATCTCAAGGAGAACTCCCTGTGCGCGCTGGGCCAGACGGCCCCGAACCCTGTGCTCTCCACGCTGAAATATTTCCGCGACGAGTACATCGCGCATGTGACGGAGAAGCGCTGCCCGGCCGGCGTCTGCAAGGCCCTGACGAACTATCACATCGATCCCGACAAGTGCCGCGGCTGCACGCTGTGCGCCAGAAGCTGCCCGGTGGGCGCTATCACCGGCACGGTCAAGCAGCCTCATGTGATCGACACGAAGAAGTGCATCAAGTGCGGTGCTTGCATGGAGAAATGTAAGTTCGGCGCGATTGAGAAGAGATAAGAAAGGAGCTGCCAGAGTTCATGAATATGGTAAATGTCAAAATCAACGGCATGCCCCTCTCGGTGCCGGCTGACTATACAATCCTGCAGGCCGCCAAGAGCGCCGGGATCGACATCCCCACGCTGTGCTACCTCAAGGATCTCAATGAGATCGGCGCATGCCGTATGTGCGTGGTCGAGGTCAAGGGGGCCCGTTCCCTTGTAGCCGCCTGTGTCTATCCGGTCAATGAGGGCATGGAGGTTTACACCAATACCCCGAAGGTCATCGAATCCCGCAAAATGACGCTGGAAATGCTGCTTTCCGTGCATAACAAAGCTTGCCTGACCTGCAAGCGCAGCAACAACTGTGAACTGCAAACGCTCTGCCAGGAGCTTGGCGTGGAGGATTCCACCAGCTATGAGGGCGCGATGCCGGATTCCACCTATGACGACAGCACTTATCATCTGGTGCGTGACAATTCCAAGTGTATTCTCTGCCGCCGCTGTGTCGCCGCCTGCGCAAACCAGCATGTGGCCGTCATCGGCCCGAACAGCCGCGGCTTTGATACCCATATCGGCTGCATGTTTGAGCAGCCGCTCGCGAATGTTCCCTGTGTGTCCTGCGGCCAGTGCATCGTCGCCTGCCCGACGGGCGCTCTCACAGAGAAGGATCAGTGCGCCGACGTGCTCGCCGCCCTGAACGATCCCGAAAAGTATGTTGTGGTCCAGACGGCCCCGTCCATCCGCGCCACGCTGGGTGAGTGCTTCGGCATGCCGGTCGGCACGAATGTGGAGGGCAAGATGGTTGCCGCCCTGCGCCGCATCGGATTCCAAAAGGTGTTTGATACGGATTTCGGCGCGGATCTCACTATCATGGAGGAAGCGCACGAGTTTATCGAGCGTGTGAAGAACGGCGGTACGCTGCCGATGATCACCTCCTGCTCGCCCGGTTGGGTCAAGTTCTGTGAGCATTACTTCCCGGAGCTTCTGCCGAATGTTTCGTCCTGCAAATCGCCGCAGCAGATGACAGGCGCGATGATCAAGACATGGTTCGCGCAGAAGGAAGGCATTGATCCGAGCAAGATTGTTGTCGTCAGCATCATGCCCTGTACGGCGAAAAAGTTTGAGATTCATCGTGACGATATGGAGGGCGCGGGCGAGGGAATCGCCGATACCGATATCGTTCTGACGACCCGTGAACTGGCCCGTCTGATTAAGCTCTGCCGTATTGACTTCAATACCCTGCCGGACGAAGCGTTTGACCCGGCGATGGGTGAATCCACCGGTGCGGCCGTCATCTTCGGCTCGACCGGCGGCGTAATGGAAGCTGCATTGAGAACGGCTGCCGATACGCTCGAGGGCCGCAGTGTGGAAAGCATTGAATATCAGGAAGTGCGCGGCGGCGCGGGCATCAAGGAAGCGGTCTACAAGATCGCCGGCATGGATGTGAAGGTTGCCGTTGTGAGCGGTCTGAATAATGCGAACGAAGTTCTCACGAAGGTGAAGAACGGCGAAGGCGGCTATCATTTCATTGAGATTATGTGCTGCCCCGGCGGCTGCGTCAATGGCGGCGGCCAGCCGATCCAGCCTTCGTCCGTGCGCAACTTTACCGATCTGCGCGCGGCGCGTGCGCAGGCGCTCTATACACAGGACGCCAATATGCCTCTGCGCAAGAGCCATGAAAATCCGCTGATCCAAAAGGCCTACGAGGAATTCCTTGGTGAGCCCGGCGGACACAAAGCACATGAGCTGCTGCATACCACCTATGTTCCCCGCAGCCGTTACTGATTGATTACGCCGGGAGGTCTTGCGGATTTTCCCACGCAAACCTCCGATCTTTTGAATGTTCCCCTCCGGTCCGGCATCGCTCTGAGAGCGTGCCGGACCATATTTTTTGTAGAATTCACACCCTGTTCAGGATCTTTTGGTATACTGTGCAAAACATCATTTCCGCGCAGGTGCGCTGGACGGAAAGGGGGAGTGTTGTGAGAAACCATATGAGAAGTGTTCTTTTTTTTACCGGACTGGTGCTGTGTGCGCTGTTCCTGCTGCCGGCTGTCTTTGCCGGTGTGTGGAGCCTTGGAACATGGGTGGGACTTGCAGCGGGAGCCGTTCTGGCGGTTGGGGCACATGTTTGGCCCCGGTTAGCGGCCTGGACAGCAAAGAAACAGAAAAAGTGGATACCAAAAGTAATATTATCTGTTTTTATCCTGTCTGTAGTGTATACTTTTTCCCTTTTTGCCTGCATGACGGTGGGGGCGCTGCGCGCGCCGCCGGAGGATCCGTCGGGAACGGTGGTGGTGCTGGGAAGCAAGGTCAACGGCACCGTGCCGAGCGCGGATTTGCAGGCTCGGATAGACCGTGCGGCTGAGTATCTTCTGGAGCATCCGTCTCTGTCTGTGGTGGCTTCCGGCGGGCAGGGAACGGGCGAGGACATTTCCGAAGCCGCCGCGATCCGCGATGGTTTGATTGCAAAAGGGGTAGAGCCCTCCCGGATTTATCTGGAAGCGGAATCCTCGGATACAGAGGAGAATATCGCGTTCAGCAAAGCAGTGATGGAGGAAAATGATTTGCCTGAGCCGATGCTGATTGTCACGGACGAATACCATGAATTCCGCGCCTGGCTTCTGGCGCAGCGTGAGGGGATTGCGTCGTATGCAGTACCGGGACGCACACCGTTTTATCTTCTCCCCGCGTGTGTGGCACGTGAAACGCTGGCGATCACGGAACAGCTTTTGCTGGGGTGGGTATAAATCAAGAGTGTTTTCCCCGCCGTCCCGCATGGCAAGCCTTGTCACAGCGGCTTCCCTATTGTATAATAAAACAAGGCGGCGGCGCAAAGGACAGGTTCTCCGGCGCGCGTCGAATTGTCACGGAAGGGTTGTGAAAGAGTGAGCAGAATTTTGCTGAAGAATATGAAAGTGACCGATCCCGCCTCGCGCCGGGACGGAGCTGTGGCGGATATCCTGGTGGAGGATGGGGCGATTCGCGCCGTCGGCCAGAGGATTGACGCGAAGGATGCGGAGATCATTGATGGCGAAGGACGCCTGCATGCCGCCCCCGGCCTGGTGGATATGCATGTGCACCTGCGCGATCCGGGTTTTCCGGATAAAGAGGACATTCTCTCCGGATGCCGTGCGGCGGCGGCGGGAGGTGTGACCAGCCTGCTCTGTATGCCGAACACAAAGCCTGCCGTGGATACGCCGGAAACTGTCCGGTATATTCTGGACAAGGCGGCGAATGCCGACGCGCACGTATATGTGGCGGCGGCCATCACAAAGGGACTGGGAGACGCGGCGGAGCTGTGCGATTTCCAGGCTCTGCGCGAGGCGGGCGCCTGCGCGTTCAGCAATGACGGCCGTCCCGTGGTGGATTCCCGCAAGATGGCGCAGGCGATGCGGGCCGCGGCGGAGCTGGGTGTTCCTGTGGTGTCGCACTGTGAGGATTTGTATCTCTCGGCTGGCGGTCTGATGAACGAGGGCGCGGTGAGCCGGGCGCTGGGTGTGCCGGGCGTTCCGGCGGCGGCTGAGGACTGCGGTACGGCGCGTGAAATCGCTCTGGCCGCTGCTTACGGTGTGCCCGTGCACATCTGTCATGTCAGCACAAAGACGAGTGTGGCACTGATCCGCGATGCCCGCCGGCGCGGCGTGCAGGTGACAGGTGAGACGGCTCCGCATTATTTTGCCCTGACGGACGAGGAGCTGCGGGATCGTGACGCGGACAAGCGCATGAGTCCGCCGCTGCGCACAGAGGAGGATCGCCTGACGGTGATTGAGGCGCTGCGCGACGGGACGCTGCAAGCCATTGCGACGGACCATGCGCCGCACACGCCGCAGGAGAAGGCGGATTTTGCGAAAGCGCCGAACGGCAGTATCGGGATGGAAACCTCGCTGGCGGCGGGAATTACCTTCCTGGTCAAGCCCGGTTTGCTGACGATGACGGAGCTGATCCGTTTGATGAGCACATCCCCCGCGCGCCTGCTTGGCCTGCACGCGGGAACGCTTGCGGAGGGCGCGCCCGCCGATGTGGTGGTGTTTGACCCGGATGAAGTCTGGACGGTCGACCCGGATTCTCTGCACGGAAAGAGCCGCAACGCGGTGTTCAAGGGCAGGGAGCTGACAGGCCGCGTGAAAGCTACCATCTGCGGCGGCCGCTTTGTTTGGCGTGAGGGTGTGTAAAGCACCGGAAAATGGAATTTCCCCGACGGGGATCCAAGATAGAACCATATGGCAAGAAAACAGGATGGAGGGTATCACAGATGTCTCTGAACAAGATGATCGAAAAGATTGCCGCGCTGCAAAACCCGACGGTGGCAGGGCTGGATCCCAAGCTGGATTATATCCCGGCCTATCTCAAGGAGGAAGCCTATGCGGCGCACGGCCAGACGCTAGAGGGCGCGGCGGCCGCGATTCTCGCATACAACAAAGGTCTGATTGACGCGCTGTGCGGGATTGTCCCGGCGGTCAAGCCCCAGGCGGCCTACTATGAAATGTATGGCTGGCAGGGTGTGCGCACGCTGCACGAAACCATCCGCTATGCGCAGGAAAAGGGCATGTATGTCATTCTGGACGGCAAGCGCAACGACATCGGCGCGACCATGGAGGCTTACGCGACCGCTCATCTTGGCCTGACGGCTGTGGAGGATAAGCTGGTGGAAGCGTTCGGAGCCGACAGCCTGACGGTCAATGGGTACCTGGGCACCGATGGTATTGATCCGCTTTTGAAGGTTTGCGCCGCGCAGGACAAGGGAATTTTCGTTCTCGTCAAGACGTCAAACCCCTCCTCCGGAGAGCTTCAGGATCAAAAGCTGGAAAGCGGCGAAACGGTCTATCGCGCTATGGGAGCCTTCTGTGAAAAATGGGGAACCTCTCTTCCCGGAAAGTACGGTTATTCCGGCGTGGGAGCCGTTGTCGGCGCGACATATCCGGCCCAGCTCGGTGAGCTGCGCGCGGCCATGCCCTCCACCTTCTTCCTTGTGCCGGGCTATGGCGCGCAGGGCGGCGGCGCGAAGGACGTGGCACCCGGCTTTGATAAAAACGGCCTGGGCGCGATCGTGAATGCTTCGCGTTCCATCCTCTGCGCCTGGAAAAAGACGGACGCCGCGCCCGAGGATTACGCGAAGGCTGCTGCCGCGGAGGCTGTGCGGATGCGTGACGATATCATGAGCGAGGTGGGCGAAATCCGCCTGCCGGAGTGAGGTGCCGCATGAAGCAATACGATGTACGGCAATGCCGTGTGGTTCGCTTTGAGCAGCTGACCGCCGATGTGTTCAGCGCGTGGGTGGAGGCCGGGGAGCTGGCCCGCGCCGCCGTGCCGGGTCAGTTTGCGCAGATTTTTGTTCCGGGCAAGACGCTGCGCCGCCCGATTTCGATCTGTGCGATCGAGGAGGATCGGCTGCGCTTTGTATTCCAGATTCGCGGGGAGGGTACGGCCATTCTCGCGCAGACGAAGGAAGGCGACAGCTGGGATATCCTCGCTCCGCTCGGCCATGGCTTTGCTCTCGGGGATACCACCCGCAAGGTCTGCTTTGTCGGCGGCGGCATTGGCGTTCCCCCGCTTGTCGCGGCGGCAAAGCCTTTCGGGCAAAACGCCACGGTGGTGACAGGCTTCCGGAACAAGGACGCGGTGATTCTCCAGGAGGATTTCGAAAAGAACGGCAACCAGGTCATTCTTGCAACGGACGACGGTTCCGCGGGCCATCACGGCCTGGTGACGGAGTGTCTGCCGGAGGATTGCGAAGCGATCTTTGCCTGCGGCCCCACCCCGATGCTGCGCGCGCTGACGGCGGAGGCCGAAAAGCGCGGCATTGAGTGCCAGATTTCTCTGGAACAGCGCATGGCCTGCGGGATAGGCGCGTGCCTTGGCTGCGCCTGTAAGCTGAAAACAGAGGACGGCGGCTGGCGGCACGGCCATGTGTGCAAGGATGGCCCCGTGTTTGACGCGCGTCTGGTCGCGTTTGACTGAGAGGAGGAGCGAAAATGGCGGATTTAAAAGTCAACATTGCCGGCGTGGAGCTGGCCAATCCCCTGATCGCGGCCTCCGGCACGTTCGGTTTCGGGCGCGAGTACGCGGAATTTTACCCGCTGTCCACGCTGGGCGGCATTTCCTGCAAGGGGATTACCTTGCAGGAGCGTCCCGGCAACCCGCCCCCGCGTATCGCGGAGACCCCTTCGGGCATGCTCAACGCCGTCGGCCTGCAAAACCCCGGCGTGGATCATTTCATCCGGGAGGATCTTCCGTGGCTGCGGCAGCAGGGCACGGCGGTGATCGCGAACATCGCGGGCAATACGCCGGAGGATTACTGTGCCATGGCGGAGAAGCTTTCCGACTCCGACGTGGATATGATTGAGATGAATATTTCCTGCCCGAACGTCAAGCAGGGCGGCGTGCAGTTCGGCACCTCCTGCGAGGGCGTGGGAGCCATCACGGCGGCGGTCCGCAAGCATTGCACAAAGCCGCTGATGGTCAAGCTTTCCCCGAACGTGTCGGATATCGGGGAGATTGCGGCGGCGGCGGAAGCGGCCGGAGCCGACGCGATTTCCCTCATCAATACGCTGACAGGAATGCGCATTGACATCCGCACGCGCCGCCCCATCATCCGCAACAACACCGGCGGCCTGAGCGGCCCGGCCGTGTTTCCCGTCGCGGTGCGCATGGTCTGGCAGGCGTCCCAGCGGGTGAAGATTCCGGTTGTGGGTCTGGGCGGCATCGCCACCTGGCAGGACGCGGTGGAAATGCTGCTTGCGGGTGCTTCGGCGCTGCAAATCGGCACGGTTCTGTTTACGGATCCGTATGCTCCCGTCAAGATTTTGGAGGGGTTGAACCGGTATCTGGACGAGGAGAAGCTTGCTTCCGTCACAGAGCTGACCGGCGGGATCCGCCCGTGGTAAGCGCGGGAAAAGGAGGCTTTTGATCTTGTTGGAGGATCAGTTTTATCTTCCCGTCCGCCTGCTTGGCGGGCGGGATGCTGTCTGTCGGAACGCCCAGCGGTTTGCGCCGCTGGGAAAGCGCTGTCTGCTTGTGACGGGGCGTTCCTCCGCGGTGAAGAGCGGGGCGCAGGCGGATGTCACTGCCGCCCTGGATGCCGTGGGGATTGCGTGGCGCGTGTTTGACGGGATCGGGGAAAACCCGCTTTTGAGCGACTGCGAGCAAGCCGCGCGGATGTGCGCGGAGTTTGGCGCGGAATTTGTGGTGGGGATCGGCGGCGGCTCGCCAATGGACGCGGCCAAAGCTGTGGCTGTGCTGGCCGCGAATCCCGGCATGGAGGGGGAGGCCCTTTACACCAGCACGCCCCGAAACCGCGCGCTGCCGATTGTTCTGGTCGGCACGACGAGCGGGACGGGCAGCGAGGTGAGCGCCGTTTCCGTGCTGACGGATCGCACGGGCCGCAAGCGCTCCTGCAAGGGAGACGATCTCTACGCCGTTTTTGCCTTCGGCGATCCGAAATATACCTTCACCATGAGCCGCGCGGAGACGATTTCCACGGGGCTTGACGCGTTCTGCCATGCGATGGAAGGCTACCTTTCCCCACATTGCGGCGCGATGTCCGCAGCTCTCGCGGAGAGCTGCCTGCCCGTCCTGTGGGAACGCCTCCTTGCTCTGTATGAGGGGGAGGAGCTGACGGAAGAGAGCCATGAAGCACTCTATACCGCGTCGCTGCAAGCTGGTTTTGTGCTCAATGCCCTTGGAACAGCTTACCCGCATCCGCTCGGTTATGTGCTGACGGAACGGTTTCACATTCCCCATGGAAGAGCTTGTGCGGTGTTTGCCCCGTCTTTGCTGGATCTCTCGTTGGAGCGCAAAGCGGAGCATGCGGAGAAGCTGCTTCGTCTCCTCGGTATTTCCAGAGAGAAATTTGAGGAAGTCTTTCTCGCGTTGGCGGATTGCTCCGGCGTCTCGATGACGGAGGAGGAGATTCTGGGCCTGCGGGAACGGCTGACGGGCGTGAAAAATTACGCGAACGTTTTCGGCGGTTTTGATGAAACGCAGGCTCTGGCCGTGTTCCGCCGTTTGTTTGGACGTAAGACAAGGGTGATTTTGATCCGACACAGTGAATCTGTGGGAAATGATCAGCTGATTTTCCAGGGCCGGATTGACTGCGGAGTCAGCGAAAACGGCAAAAAGCAGTTGGATCTGCTGAGTCTGCGCCTGCGCAACACGAAGCTGGACGCTATGGTGAGCAGCCCGCTTCTCCGGGCGCGCCAGACGGCGGAAGCGGTCAACCGTTTTCATCATCTCCCGGTGGAGACGTATGAGGATTTGATCGAGATCGATGGCGGCGATTACAACGGAACGCGGTGGGACGAGCTGCCGGTGCGTTTCCCGGAACAGAATGAGCGCTGGTATCGCGATCCCGCAAATTTTGAGGCTCCGCACGGGGAGACAATGCGGCAGGTGTACGAGCGGATCTGGCGCGGCATCCTGTCAGTGGTGCACGACCATCGCGGGCAGACGGTTTGCGTTGTCTCGCACGGCTGCGCCATCCGCAACCTGATCTGCCGTTTGCTGCACGGTTCAATCGACCATCTGAATGAAACGCCCTGGTCGGACAATACGGGGATCAGCGTGCTGGAATTTACCGACGACGACCAGGCTCGCATTGTGCTGCTGAACGATGCGTCGCACCTGACGCCGGAAACCTCAACGCTGGCCAAACAGGATTGGTGGAGAAAATGAAGATATTGGCAGTGGATTTGGGGAAGGCCCGCACAGGTCTTGCTGTGTGCGACGAGGGAGAGATCCTCGCGAGCCCGGTCGAGGTGATCACTCAGTACAACCGGGAAAAGCTGGCGCAGGCTGTGGCGGACAAAGCGAAAGCGCTTGCCGTAGGCGAGATCGTGGTCGGTCTGCCGCGCAACATGGACGGCAGCGAAGGCGAGAGCGCTCAGGGCGCACGGGAGTTTGCCGCCGCGCTGGAAGCGCTGACCGGCCTGCCCGTTGCTCTGCGCGATGAGCGCCTGACGACTGTGACGGCGCACAGCTATCTGAATGATACGAATACACGCGGCAAAAAGAGAAAAGCAGTAGTCGACGCGGTGGCCGCTGTTGTGATTCTGGAGGAATACCTGGCCTACCGCCGCCGGACACGCGGCGGGGAGGGGGAGTAAAACCTCGTGAGCAAAAGGGAGGAAATAAACATGGTATCTGTTTTGTTGGGGAAAACGGGCATCCGGGTGGAGAAAAACGGCTTCGGTGCGCTGCCGATCCAGCGGATCACACAGGAGGAAGCGGTGCGCTTGCTGCACCAGGCGTTTGACGGCGGAATCCGGTATTTTGATACGGCCCGCAGCTATACGGACAGTGAGGAAAAGCTGGGTGCAGCCTTCGGCGGAGGGAAGCGCGCGGAGCTTTTCCTGGCGACTAAAACACCGTCTCAGACGGCGGAAGGCTTCTGGAAGGATCTGGAGACAAGTCTCCGCCTGCTGCGCACAGATTATATTGATGTGTACCAGTTCCACAATCCGCCCCTCTGTCCAAAGCCCGGTGATGGAAGCGGACTGTATGAGGCCATGCTGGAAGCGAAAAAGCAGGGGAAAATCCGCCATATCGCAATAACAAACCATCGTCTGGCTGTGGCGCGTGAAGCAGTGGAATCGGGCCTTTACGATCTGCTGCAATTCCCGTTCAGCTATCTGGCGGATCCGAAAGAGGAGGAGCTGGTGCGTCTCTGCGCGGAAAAGAATGTCGGCTTTGTGGCAATGAAGGCGCTCTCGGGCGGCCTTATCACCAATTCTGCCGCCGCCTATGCGTATCTCGCGCAGTATGAGAACGTGCTGCCGATCTGGGGTGTCCAGCGGGAGAGCGAGCTGCGGGAATTCCTGTCCTATGTCTCGAATCCGCCTGTTATGACGCCGGAGCTTTCCGCCGTCATTGCACACGACCGCCAGGAGCTGGCGGGCAATTTCTGCCGTGGCTGCGGTTATTGCCTGCCGTGTCCCGCTGGGATCGATATCCCGACGGCGGCGCGTATGTCCCTGCTGCTGCGCCGTTCTCCGACGCAGGGCTGGCTGAGCGAGGACAATCAGGAGAAAATGCAGCGCGTGGAAAACTGCATCCATTGCAACCACTGCGCGAATCATTGTCCATACGGTCTTGACACACCGCGTCTGCTCGCGGATAATTACGCGGATTATAAAACATTTCTCAAATAAGTAAAAAAGCAGCGATGCTTTCCGCCGCCGCAGGGCGGGAGAAGCATCGCTGCTTTTTTATGGCAGTTTCTTTCCGGCGGCCAGATACAGCTCGTACCACTCTTCCCGGGTGAGCGTCACAGAGCAGGAAGCGCAGATGCCGGCAAGGCGCTCGGGATTGGTAGTTCCCACAATGGTCTGGATTTTCGCCGGGTGACGGGAAATCCATGCCACGGCAATCGCGGAGTTGCTCACGCCGTATTTCGCTGCAAGGCGATCGATGATCTCATTGAGCTTTGCGTATTTCTCGGTGTTCCCCAGGAATACGCCCTCGAACATGCCGTACTGGAACGGCGACCATGCCTGGATGGTGATGTCATGCAGGCGGCAGTATTCCAGTACGCCGCTGTCGCGCACCACGCCTTCATGATTGTCCATGTTGACATTGAGTCCCGCGTCGATCATACCACAGTGGGCAATACTGAACTGAAGCTGGTTGACCTGGATGGCGTTGTCACAATATTTGTTCAGGAGCGCCATTTGCCCGGGGTTCTGGTTGCTGACGCCGAAATAGCGGACCTTGCCGGATTCCTTCAGAACCCGGAAGGCTTCCGCGACTTCCTCCGGTTCCATAAGAGCATCCGGGCGGTGAAGAAGCAGAAAGTCCACATAGTCTGTATGCAGGCGGCTCAAACTGCCGTCCACGCTTTTGAGAATGTGTTCTTTTGAAAAATCAAAGCAGCCGGGGCGGATGGAGCATTTGGTCTGCAAAATCATTTTCTCGCGCAGGGAACTGTTCATTCCGCATGCCTTGGCGAAAAAGCTCTCGCACTCTCCGCCGCCGTAGATGTCGGCATGGTCAAAGAAGTGGATGCCGTTTTCCATCGCGGTGCGAATAAGCTTTTCTCCCTGAGAAAGCTCCATGCCGGCAATGCGCATGCAGCCCAATCCGATTTGGGGGGCCTTCAGGCCGGTGCGGCCCAGTGTGATTTCGTTCATGGTTGTTTCCTCCTGTTGTTGTGTTTGCCAGCTTTGCGGTGCTTACGTTCGGTACCGCTGCCATCGCGAAGCATTGGTGATAGTGTAAGAGGGACGCCGAATGAAATGGTTTATAGATACATTCATTTTAGCCGTTGATTGCCCTGGCTGTCAAACCAAAACCTCTCAAAATTCCGTAAAGGCACAGAATGATAAACAACAAATCTTTGCGCTGCGGGAAGCTTGACAAAGGGTGTCTGCAAATTTATAATATCGTTAGATGATATCATGAAACGATATTGATGGGAGGAAAAATTTCATGCCAAAGAAAGCGCTGGAAAGCTTAACAGAGTCCATGTTTTATGTGCTGATGGCTTTGCGCCGTGGACCTATGTGCGGGATTGATGCGGCTGCTTTCATCGAACGGAAAACACAGGGGGTTCTGCGGCTTGGTCCAGCTACCCTGTATACCGTTCTTGCAAAGTTTGAGAAGGAAGGCTACATTCAGGAGATCGCTTCCGATGGACGAAAACGCACCTATTCCATTACGAAGAAGGGAGAGGAGGCGTATCAGAGCGAAGTGGAGCGTCTGCGCCGCTGTGTAGCAGACGCAGAGAGCGAAGGGAGGAGAAGAGATGAGCAGCAAGACACAGGAGCCGCGCCGCACCTGGCGGTTCCCGCCCTGTCCGGGGTATGATGTGGAAGCGACGGAGAGCTGGCTGCAAAGCATGGCCGCACAGGGACTGATCCTGGATGAGGACGGTTTTTTTGCGGGTTTTGCCTGCTTTGTGTGTGGTGAACCGCGCCGGATTCGTTACCGTGTCGAAGCAGCTCCTCAAAAAAGAGTGTTTGATGACAATACGGGTCCCGATGAGGAAGCCCGTTCGCTCAGTGAGGAGTATGGCTGGCATTTTGTGGCGCGCCGCGGCGATTTTTATCTGTATGCCTGTGAAGATGCTGAGCAGGTGGAGCTGCATACCGACCCGCGTGTACAGGCGATCTCCATGAACCAGATCCGGCGCCGCGCGGTGGGAAGCTTGGTGTCCTTCCTGCTGTGGCTTGTTCTGTACCCTCTGATTCTGGGAAACTGGATGCCGCTTGCCGTTTTTCTTACTCTCGGAACGCCCGTTTCCCTGCTGGGAAATGTGCTGGTGGTGTGGAGCATCGGCAGTTCGGCGGCCTCCGCGGTGCAGCTGCACCGTCTGTGGAAGCGCCTGCGCGCCGGGCAGCCTTTGAATCATCACAAGAACTGGCAGACGCGTGCCCGGCGCTATCACTGCTCGCTGGCGGCCTATTTACTCCTGCTCTGTACTTTTTTCGGCTGCCTGCTTGCCTTATGGAATGCGGATGCACACGGCGATTTTACACAGCCGTTGGAGGATTATGAGGAAACGCTTCCCTTTGCCACCATGGAGGATTTCGTTCCGGATGCGCAGTGGAAACCGAAAACCGGCGGACCGCTGGAAAGCACGGTAGAGCGTCATACCGACTGGCTGGCTCCACAGATTCTCTCTGTCCACCAGAGTGGCTCCCTGCGTTTGGCGGATGGCCGTACCGTGTCCGGCGGGCTGACGGTGGATTATTATGAGACGGCTGCGCCATGGATGGCGCGTGAACTGGCGCGGGAATACGAATCGTACGACTGGCGGAGAAATCAAAAATATTACCAGTCGCTTTCTCTCCCGGATTCCCTGCAAGCAGATTACGCCAATGCATATACCGCTGTCTTTCCTACCGTAGTTCTGGTTCATGGAAACCAGATGATTCACGCCTCCTTTTACCAGACTTCCCCCGAAGCGGAACTTTCTCTGGAAGACTGGGTGCGTGCTCTGGATCGCAGTTTGGCATAAAACAGGGTGGATTACCATTTTGGCAATCCACCCTGTTTGTTTTCTCGTATTTTTATTGAGCGCCGCCCAGATAAGCCGCACGTACCTTTTCATCGGTGGCCAGCTCCGAAGCGTCGCCGGACATGGAGATGGTTCCGGTTTCCAGCACATAAGCGCGATCCGCAATCTCAAGAGCCTGCTTCGCGTTCTGTTCCACCAGGAGAACCGTCATTCCGGATTCGTTCACGTCGCGGATGATTTTGAAAATCTCGCTGACGAGAAGAGGGGAGAGGCCCATCGAAGGCTCGTCAAGAAGGAGCATCTTCGGGTTGGACATCAGCGCGCGGCCAATGGCAAGCATCTGCTGCTCGCCGCCGGAGAGTGTACCGGCAATTTGGCGGCGGCGCTCCTTGAGACGGGGAAGGCGCTCAAACACACGCTCATAATCCTGTTGGATCTGCTCCCGGTCGCGGCGGATGTACGCTCCCATTTCCAGGTTTTCCTGCACCGTCATGCTGGCGAAAATACGCCGCCCTTCCGGCACCTGTGCCAGACCGAGACGGATGATCTTGTGTGCTTCCATGGAACGCAGATTGTTTCCGCAGAAATTGATCTCGCCGGAGCGCGCTTTGACCAAACCGCTGATCGCGTGAAGGGTCGTGGTTTTTCCCGCGCCGTTCGCGCCGATCAGTGTGACGATCTCTCCTTCCCGCACCTCAAAGCTGATTTTTTTGATGGCGTGGATCGAGCCGTAATAGACTTCCAGATCCTTTACGGCAAGCATCACATTTTCTCCCTTCATCTCACTCACCTCCCAGATACGCAGCAATGACCTTTGGATTCGAGCGGATCTCCTCGGGAGAGCCCGAAGCAATGATACGGCCGTAATCGAGCACCACCAGATGCTCGCAGATTTCCATGACAAAGCTCATGTCGTGCTCGATCAGGAGAATGGAGATGTGAAAGCGGGAGCGGATCAGCTCAATAGTCTCCATCAGTTCTGCCGTCTCCGTCGGGTTCATGCCGGCGGCAGGCTCATCGAGAAGGAGTACCTTGGGCTCCGCCGCGAGAGCGCGGGCGATTTCCAGCTTGCGCTGCTGGCCATAGGGAAGATTCTTGGCCCGATCCGACGCATGATCCTCCAGATGGAACACGCTCAGGAGCTCCAAAGCCTTTTCCTCCACCTCCGCTTCTTCCCGCCAGTAGGACGGAAGACTGAAAATCCCGGCGGCAGCGGAATATTTCATTTTCTGGTTCATGGCGACACGCACATTGTCCAGCACCGTCATGTCTTTGAACAGGCGGATATTCTGGAAGGTACGCGCGATCCCCATGCGGGTGATCTGGTGCGTTTTTTTGCCGAGGATGCTTTGGCCTTCCAGCTTGATCTGTCCGGTGGTGGGAGTGTACACACCGGTGAGAAGGTTGAATACCGTCGTTTTTCCCGCGCCGTTCGGGCCGATCAGGCCCATGATTTGTTCCTTTTCCAGAGAGAAATGGACGTCATCCACAGCATGGAGGCCACCAAACACAATGCTGAGGTTTTCTGCTTCCAAAACTGCCATGGCTTATTCCCCCTTTCTCTTTTTGGCCGTCAGGCGTGCGGCCAGACCGGACAGTGAAAACTCCCGCTGCCCCATCAGGCCGGACGGTTTGAACAGCATCACGATGATGAGGATCACCGCGTAAATCAGCATCCGGTAGTCCTCGAAGCCGCGCAGGAACTCCGGCAGGATGGTCAGCGCGACTGCCGCGATAATGGAGCCTGTGATAGAGCCGAGACCGCCCAGAACAGCCATCAGCAGGATTTCAACGGAGTAGTCAAAGTTAAATTTGCCCGGATCCAGCACGCCAATGTGATGGGCGTATACAGAACCGGCGACTCCTGCGAAAAATGCTGCCATCACGAAGGCGAACAGCTTATAGTAGGTGGTGTGAATGCCGGAGGCTTCCGCCGCGATCTCATCCTCCCGGATGGCGATCACAGCTCGGCCGTGACGGGAACGGACAAACGCCCAGATCACCACCACAGTGATGACGGCAAGCCAGAAAACGTAGGAGTATTTTGCCAGAGCGAGGGAGGTAGCGTCGCTGCCCTTGGGAAGGATTGTTGGGATGCCGCGCAGTCCCTTGGCGCCGCCGGTGAAGTCACACGCGAGGATGATCACGCGGATAATCTCACCGAAGCCCAGTGTGATGATAGCCAGATAATCGCCGCGCAGGCGCAGGGCAGGCACACCGATGATCACGCCGAACACAGCGGCCATCACGCCCGCGAGGACAATCGAGATGGGGAAAGCGATCGTGATCGGCAGGCCTGAGTAAAGGGTGAACAGAGCCGCCGTATAAGCGCCCACGCTCATGAAGCCCGCGTGGCCGAGCACCAGCTGGCCCAGAAATCCGCTGACCAGGTTCAGGCTGACGGTCAGGATAATGTTGATGAACATCGTGGTCATAATGCCGGAGGAGTAACGATTGATGGTACCGTTCGCAATCAGGGCGAAAAACAGGAAATAGAACACCAGGAGAAGCCCGGCGTTGACGGCATAGGAGAGAAGCTTGCTTTTGGGGATTCGCCCCGTTTTCTTTGATTTAGTCACAGCCAGCGCACCTCCTTACACCTTTTCCTTGATGTTCCGGCCCAAAAGCCCGGCGGGCTTGACCAGAAGCACCAGAATCAGAATACCAAACACGACAGCGTCGGTGATTTGCGACCATCCAAGAGCTTTCGTCAGGCTTTCCGCCACGCCGATCAGGATGCCGCCGATCATTGCGCCGGGGATGCTGCCGATTCCGCCGAGCACCGCCGCGACAAAAGCCTTCAGGCCGAGCATGCTTCCCATATACGGGGTGATCTGCGGATACGCGCCGCAGTACAGCACCGCTCCGATCGCCGCAAGGCCGGAGCCGATAGCGAAGGTGAACGCAATCGTATTGCGGGAGCTGATACCCATCAGCTTAGCCGCGCCCGCGTCCTCACTGGTGGCGCGCATAGCCTTGCCGATTCTCGTTTTCTTGACAAGAATTTGAAGCAGGAGCATCACCAGAACGGAGGTCACAATGGTAATCAGCGTGACGCTGCTGATTTCCAGCGGTCCCACCGGGATTGGAAAGCTCGGCAGAACATTGGAGACGGATTTGGCGTCGGATTTGAAAATAAGCTGATACAGGTTTTGCAGCAGCATGCTGACGCCGATCGCCGTGATCAGCAGGGAGATACGGGGAGCATTTTTGTTGAGCAGACGCTGGTAGGCCACCTGTTCGATGATGACGCCGACCACCGCACAAAACAGGACAGCCGCGAGAATCGCGGCCCAGAGCGGCGTCCCGGCCATAATGAGCATCACATAGGTGGTGTAGGCGCCCACCATGATGATGTCGCCGTGCGCAAAGTTGATAAGCTGGGTGATACCGTAGACCATGCTGTAGCCGAGCGCCACAAGCGCGTAAATGCTGCCCTGGCCCAGGCCGTTGATGATCTGTGTGAGAAAATCCATCCCTGACCCTCCTGCCTCAAGATAATCCAAAAGGGGGTGATCGAAATCATCCCCTTTTGAGCACGCGCCGCATGGGCGCATGAAATTCAATTTCAGACAATCCGGCGTTATGCCTCCGGATCGTAGTTTTCAACAAATTTGTACGTGTCGTCCTGAATGGAGACAATCACAGCGGACTTCTGCGGATTGCGATCCGCATCGAAGGTCATGTGACCGGTCAGGCCGTCGTATTCCAGCGCCGCCATTGCGTCAATGATAGCCTGGGAATCCGTGCTGCCCGCGTCGGAAATTGCCTGTGCCATCATGTTGGTGGCGTCATAGGCAAGAACAGCGAACATATTCGGATCCATCTCATATTTCTCCTTGTAGGTGGAGATGAAGTTCTGCACGCGCTCGTCGGTGCTTTCCGTGCTGTACTGGCTGCAAAATACGCCGCCGTTGAGCACGCTCGAATCAAAGTTATCTGTGAGAACGGAGTCCCAACCGTCCGCGCCGCAGAGCTGAGCTGTCACGCCCACTTCTTTGGCCTGTGCCGAGATCAGGCGGAGATCCTCATAATAGACCGGCAGGAAGAGAACGTCCGGATTCTGGCCCTTGATGTTGGTCAGCTGGCTCTTGAAGTCCACATCGCCGTCCTGGTATTTTTCATCCGCGACAACCTCCATGCCCAGCTCTTTGGCCTTGGCCACAAAGGCCTCCGCGATGCCGGAGGAGTAGTCGTCCGCCATATCGGAGAGGACAGCCACTTTTGTGGCCCCAAGCTTCTCCGAGGCATAGGAGGCCATCAGCTCTCCCTGGAACGGATCGGTGAAGCAGGCACGGAAAATGTTGGGGCCGGTCAGCGTTACCTCAGCCGCGGTGGCGGTGGCGGTAATGATAGGGATGTTGTCCTGCTGGGAGGTCTGCGCCACAGCCAGTGTGGGCTTCGTGGTTACGTCGCCGATGATGGCTACCACCTTATCGTCCTGCACCAGCTTGTTATAGGCGTTTGTCGCTTCGGTTGTGTCGCCCTTTTCGTCGTAATAGATGTATTTAATCTGTTTGCCGTCAATGCCGCCGTTGGCGTTGATGTCCTCCACAGCCATCTGGATGCCGTTGTTCACCGCTACGCCGTAGCTGGCTGCATCGCCGGTGAGGGGAGCGAGGCCGCCGATCCGGATGGTGTCGGAGTCGCTGCCGCCGGAAGCCGAGCCGCCGTTGCCCGTGTTGGAGCAGCCGGAGAAGGCGCCAAGCATGGCAAGCGCCATCAAAGCCGCGAGAATACGTTTTTTCATGGTCATCATACCCTCCTGGTGCGAAAATGTCCGCTGGCCGCGAACCATCCGCAATGTAGTCAAGCTTCGCTTTAATGTATTGAATTATACTACGGTTGCCCGATATTTTCAATCAAAAAAGCCAAATCGGAGAATTTTCCTGTGAGAATCGTCCAAATTCACACAATTTCCAAATCTCAGCATGGATTTCTCCGCGTTTTGCAGGAGAATCCTCTGCTTGTTTCATCCAAGAGACAGTTTTTTGCTGGAGAAGCAAGAAAATTGAAAGAAAGTGAAAAAACACTTTCATGGTTTTGAGAAAGAGCTGAGGTCGTGGGGGAAACGTTCCCGGTAAATGGCGAGAACCTGGGGCAGCACATTGGGGAGGGCATACCGATCCAGATCCGCGGCAGCCGAGGCTGAAAGCTTAGCGCGCAAATTGGGAGAGCGGCACAGCTGTGCCATGGCGGCCGCTGCCTCCTCCGGGCTGTCCGGCGCAAAGAGCAGGCCGTTTTCTCCCGGTCGGATCAAATCCACATGTCCTTTGACCCGTGTAGCCGCAACGGGAACGCCAGCTGCCATCGCCTCCATGACATTGAAGGGAAGACCTTCGCTCCGGCTGGAAGAAACCGCGGCGTCGCACATGCCGTAAATTGGTCCCATACCATTGAGTTCCCCGGCAAAATATACGCGATCGGAGACGTTCAGTTCCCCGGCCAGGCGGACGCATTCTTCCCGCAAAGCGCCGTTTCCCGCCAGAAACAGACGGGCATTCGGACATTCCCGTGCCATCTTTGCAAAGGCGTGCAGGAGCAGCGCGTGATTTTTCCGTGCGGAAAATTCTGCCGCATAAACAAAAACAACGTGTTCCGGCGCGTAGCCGTACTGCGCACGAAGAGAGGCACGCTGCTCGGGGGACAGCGGAGAATAACGGGAAAAGTCTACCCCCATGCCGGGGATTGAGTGAACGATCCCATCGGAGGATAACCGGTGCTTCACCGCGATCCGGCGATCCTCCTCGTTCATCACCATTAGAACGTCCGTTACACGGGCGCACAGCTTTTCGGGCAGAAGGTAAGCCAGACGCTTTGCCGCACCGTCTGTTTCTGCGAACAGATAGCCATGACAGGTGTAAAACAGAATGGGACGTTTGGAAAGCGTCAGCGCGGCAGCCCGGATCACGGCCGCGGCCAGCGTTGTGTGAACGCTGACCGCGTCAAACCGGCCATCCTGGAGCAGGCGCCGCGCCGCCCCTACGGCTTTTAAATTTTGTGGGCTGAAAAATCGCTTGACCACCGGAAGAATGGCGGTGCGATCCGCATATGGCAGAGATTCCCCCGTATCCGATGCGGCCCATACCTCCCAGCCAGCTTCCTGGAACGCCTGCAGATACGGCAGATGGAAGCGCCGGAGGTGGGATACTGTGGAGGCGCAGAAAAGAATGCGTTTCAAGCGGGATGCCTCCTTACCCTTGGAAGAAGGTGACATAGGGGAGAAGGAGTGTGCGATCCTGCATCAGCATCCAGATATAATAGACCACCCCGATAAAGATAAGCGCTGCCACAGAGTACAGGTAGTAGTATTTACGGTTGCGCAGGGCGCTTCGCCGCTCACGCAGCTCGATGGCTGTTTTTTTCCGGCCTGCGTTCTTTTTGACCACTTTGGCCGCTCCGCCCTGTTCGAGCTCTGCCAGTTCATCGCGGTTTGCATCGATCGAAACGAGAAACTCCGGAATGACCAGGATTGCCGCAGTAAAGAACAGCATGCCGAAACGCTGGAACAGGAAGTGCTTGCAGGTCATGATGTAGAGCAGTCCCGCATAGATCGAGAAATTGACCAGAACTATATTTTTGGGATCGCGTTTCAGCAGATACTGCCGCAGCCCAACGATCACCAGCATATAAACCACAGGGACAAAAGCAGTCTGCCAGTCGCGGCCCTGCATATAGTACAGGCCTTCCTCGGTTGCATAATACTGATAGACAAACTGTGTGACGAAGTGGAAGAGCGGCCAGCTGAAGATCAGAACCAAAGCGGTCAGTGCTCCGTAAACCGTCAGAGATTTCCAGGTGACGGGGATATGAGCGATGAAATAAAGCACGACCATGATAAACAGCGCTTTATGGAACGAGGCGGCCAGCACCACAATCACCAGATAAGGAATCAGCTTCTTCTCCTTGAGGAAGGGGATGGCAAAGAGGAAGATCGCAATGGCAATGCTCTGGCGGATGAAGCACAGAGAATTGTTATAAAATCCGAAGCTGACAAATACAAATACACTCAGCCACCAGGAAGGAGAGTTTTTCGCGATAAACAGACAAGTCAAACCGGCAATCAGCAGGGCGGCTGCCGCCATAAACACCCGCACATCACTGGAAACCAGTGAGACAAGGTAGTTCAGCAGGCTGTACCCCCACTCCAAACGGTAGGGGTTACTGGAAGAAACCAGATAGCTTGCGCCGCCCTCCCGCATGGCGAAGAAATAGTCGCGGTACATTTGATAGTCAATGCCAACGCTGCTTCCACGGAGAGAAGCAAAAATCGTAAGCCCGGCACCGGCGATGCACAGGAAAATAAGATCGCGGGAGCGCACGGAAGCGGAGTTGCGTTTCCATTCACAAAGAAAAATACCAAGAACCAGAGTAAACAAAAGCAAAATCATGTAAGGAAGCAAATTCAATTCCTCTCTTTCCCCGCGCCGGCAAAGCGGGCGGCTCTTTCATAATTGCAACGGTATTCCTTTACGCGGCGTCCTCACTTTGGTTGATGAAGCCTCGGAATACCGTAAGAAACAGAATTTTGATATCCAGAAGAAACGACCAGTTTTCAATGTAATGGATATCGCATTCAATCCGCTTTTCAATGGAAGTGTCCCCGCGCCAGCCGTTCACCTGCGCCCAGCCGGTGATACCGGGACGCACAAGATGCTTAATCATGTAAAGCGGAATTTCCTCGCGGAATTTCTCTACGAAGAAGGGACGTTCCGGTCTGGGACCAACCAGGCTCATGTCTCCGCGCAGGACATTATAAAGCTGGGGGAGCTCATCGATGCTGTATTTTCGCAGAAAGGTCCCGAAGCGTGTGCGGCGCGGATCATCCCGCGTTCCCCAGGTGGTTGTGTCGGCATTTCCTTCCACAGCCATCGACCGGAATTTGTACATGGTGAAAATTTTCTTGCTGCGCCCAACGCGCTCCTGCTTATAAATGATTGGACCGGGGGAGGTCAGTTTGACTCCTGCCGCTACCCCCAGCAGGAACGGCGAAAGAATCAGAAGGCCCAAAAAGGAAGCTGTCACATCAAAGGCCCGTTTGACAAAGCTGTTCAGCAGGTTGTCCAGCGGTACACGGCGCAGGTTGATCAGCGGAAGCCCTTCCACCTCATCGATGTACGGACGCATAGGAAGGTATTTTGTGTAGAAGGGGAGGAGACTGGACTTGACGCCCTCCTGTTCGCAGATTTCAATGATATGACCCAAACGGTTGAAATCTTTTTCTTCGAGGGAAACAACAACTTCATCAATCCCTTTGGGAGCCAAAAGCTGCTGCAAACAGGAAAAATCCCCTAAATATGGCAGATCAAGAGGGCTGATATCAGCCTTTTTTTCCGCAATATATCCATCGATCCAATAGCCAAGATTTTTGTTTTTCATCAGCCTGCGGCAAAAATCGCCGGATATGCTGGTCCATCCCACAATGACAATGTGCTTGAGATTATAACCGTGTCTGCGCAGGGCCCGAAGCGTTTTGCGCACCACGACACGTTCTGCGGTGGAGAACAAAGCATAAAAAGCACCAAACAATAATACCGTGGCGCGGGAGACGTTGACCTCCTTGAGCAAAAAGCTCAGCAGAAAAACAAAGATCACATCCAGAAAGCTGACCTCGATCACTTTCCCGATTTCGGAAATCAGATTTTTCCGGCGAAAGGAATCGTTCAAACCGAAGGATTGGCAGAGCAGAAAATTCACCGGGACGGTCATCGCCATCAGCTTCATATAGTAGGTAAAATGAACGCCATGTTCTCCGCTGAGAACATAGAAACGGACGCCATATGCGCAGATCATGGCAAGCACACACAGCAAAGCGTTGAAAATCGCAAAGAGAAAATTGAAAATTCTCTGATTTTCCTTGATCATTGGCACACTCCTTAAAAAGGATACCCGCCGCGCGGTTCGTTTCCCATTATTCCATGGAACGAACGGCGCGGCGCAGTTCCAGCACGGAGGATGGAGCAACGGAAAGCGCTTCCACTCCCAGACTGAGGAAAAAGCCCAGCATCAGCGGATCGGCCGCAGCGTCTCCGCAGATAATAGCAGGGATCCCGGCATTTTTCGCAGCAAATACAGCCCGCTTTACCAACTCCAGTACAGCAGGGTGATGAAAGTCATACAGTGTGGTCAGCGCAGGATTGGCCCGATCGGCCGCAAGGGCAAACTGCGTCAGCCCATTGGTTCCCACATCAAAGAAATCCACTTCCCGGGCCAGTGCCTCCGCAATCAGCGCCGCGGCGGGCGTGTCCACCATAACCCCCACACGGATGTTTTCGCAGAAAGGCACATTCCTGTCACGGAGCTCTTCCATTGCATGATGCAGCAGCTCCTTTGCGCGGCGCAGCTCCTCTACCCCTGTAACCATGGGGAAGGTCAGACCCACAGGGAAGTCTGCCGCGGCACGCAGAAGTGCGCGCAGCTGGGCGGAGAAGAGATCGGGATGCTCCAAAGAAAAGCGGATTCCCCGCACTCCCATCACAGGATTTGGCTCCTCTTCATAGGGGATGCAGGAAACCTGGCTGTGTGCTCCAAGGCTGGCCGTGCGCACCGTCATGGGATGATCACCAAGCTGCCGTGCTGCGGATCGGTAGATCCGAAGCTGTTCCTCCTCTCCGGGAGGTTCCGTGCGGTTGCGGAACAGCGATTCCGTCCGGAAAAGGCCAACGCCCTCCGCGCCGCTGCTTACCACCAGCGGCAGATCGGAGGTTTTCCAGATGTTGGCCAGGATACCGACACGCCGTCCGCCCCGTGTGCGGGCAGGCAGGCTGCAAAGCTGGCGGAGCGTTTCCTCCCGCACAGCGGGACGCTTTGCGTATTCCCGATAAGCGGCCAGCGCCCGATCGTCCGGGTCCAGGATGATGTCTCCGGTAAAACCGTCCGCGATCACCATGCCCCCGTCGTATAAGCGGCTGTAGGACGCGCCGAGCGCCGTTACAGCCGGGACGTCAAGCATTCTGGCAAGAATTGCCGCGTGCGATTTACTGGATCCTTCCTGCGCCAAAAAGCCGCGCACCCCGTCTCCGCACAGCTGAAGGATCTGGCTTGGCGTAAAATAGGGTGCGGCGGCCACACAGCCTTCCGGCAAAGGCGGTTGTACGGTAAGCGCGGGGTTCAGTGCATGGAGCAGGCGCCGGCCAATATCCTGCACATCCGCGATGCGGGCGCGCATATACGCATCCTCCATCCCGGAAAACATTGCGCCAAGCTGTATGGTCGCGCGGCGCACGGCAAATTCCGCACATGCTCCCTGCTCCAGAATCACCCGCCGGACTGCTTCGCTGTAATCCTCATCGTCGAGCATCATCCGGTGAATCTCAAATATTTTTTCACATTCCCCGCCGATTTCGCGCCCTGCTATCCCGCAGAGAAGATCCAGCTCTTCTCTGGCGGTTTCCCAGGCCAGCTCCACACGTGCCAGCTCCTGCTGTACATCTGCTGCTTTGCAAAAGACAGGGGCCGCCACGGGATCGTATACAAAATGGACAAGCCCGCACGCAACTCCGCCGGAGGTTGCCACTCCTCTGATCTTTCTCATGTCCCGGCGTCTTACATGTTATCGCGGAAGAACTCCTGGAGCATGGCGCTGTCCTGTTCTTCCTGCGGTCCTTCCACTGTGACGGTGATTTCCTCACCCTGCTTGACACACAGCGCCATCACCGCGAAAAGGCGGGAGGCGTCGGCCTGTTTTCCACCCTTTTCGAGAGTTACCTTACTGGTGCAGGAGTTCACGCATTTGACCAAGTCGCCCGCAACACGTGCGTGCAGGCCCAGCTCGTCCTGCATAACCCACAGAAATTGTTTCATTACGATCCTCTCCTTGCTGCCGTTCGGTCCCCCAAGCAGGACGCGGCGGCAAAATTACGGCAGTCAACCTGCCCCTGTCTCCTGATTATAGACTGCATCCCGTCTCTTGTCAATTCGCGCGGCCGCATCCGTCCGCGGCAATTTTAAAGAAAAAAGACGCTGGCTGGGGGAGCAGCCAAGCGCCTTTTCTCAAAGACTTAATTTTATTCAGCGAACAATGAGCTTATTGGCAATGGATACATCGCAAAGCTGTTTGACGCTGTAAATGGCGGCTGCATCCGTGATTCCCTGTTCTTTCATATAATCATATACATTAAAGTTGTAATACCGCAGATCAATCAGATGAATTTCGGAAAAATTCGTGCTGAGGAAGGGGATCATGCTGTTTGCATAGGAATCCTTGAGGATAAGAAGCTTGCGGCCGTTTGTCACATCCGCGTTTTTCACCACGTCCACGCCGCGGTTTCCGCCCAGATAGACAGAGTACTTATCCTTTTGCTCCAAATATTCCTCCCAGTAGATTCCTTCCCGCGGCCCGGTCCCATTGACATACTGCGTAATCTGCTGCGGCTGCTTGAGTTCAGGCAGATACATGCGATCCGGCTGCTGAAACCAGGAAACCGCTTTGGAATACAGCGTACCGTAAAACGGCTGTGTTACGGTGCGCAGCTCATAGCTGTCCAGCGGAGTGGCGGTCAGGCCCATTTCGCTGCAAAGCACCTGATAAGCGGCGTATGCGCCAAAAGTATTCCAGTGGTGATCCGTTTTGTAATAGTAGTCTCCATTGATGCTGCTCAAAGCATCAAATGTGTCAACAACGACCGCCTCGTCCCTGGCCAGCTCTTTCAGGCGCTGCAGCTCTTCGCGCTGGCTGTGGTTTGGTGCGAAGAGAGGAAGCTTTTCCGGCTGTTCCTGGCTGCCGGATGGAGCGGGAAGAAAATACACGGGAACATCCACAGCTTTTGCAAAGTTGACAAGAGCCTGCGCGTTCTCTTCGAAAATTCCGGTACGGTCCGGCAGAAGTACTTCATACAAATGCCCGTCGCGCCCAAAATAAACGCCGCCCTCCGCGGGAGTGGACGAGTAGTTGCCGCTCACATCGCGCTTGCCTATCCCATATTGTGTGGCATTGTAAAGGGAAATAAACTGCTTGCGCAGAGGGAAATGGTCTCCGATATAGCTTTCCACGGAATCCATAAAGGATCCGTCAAGCAAACTCTCCACGCTTATCTTGGGAGTGGGCTCCAATGCGCGGTTCTCATCTTCGGAGAAATCTTCCTTTGGCGCAAATATAATCCACACAGCTCCCACCACCAGAAACAACAGCAAGATGATAGTGAGAATCGCATATTCGGGTTCGCATTTTTTCCATTCGTTCTTTACGTTTTGTATTTTCATAGAAAAATACTCCTTGCAGTTTTACAAAACAGCTTCTCAGAATTTGGCATACAGGAACGGATTGTAGGAATTATCCACCAAAAATGCGATGCTGACAACGAACAGCACCAGAAATCCCGTGCACCAGATTACCTTTCCGGGCTTTCCGGAGGTGCGCAGCTTTTCCAGAAGATTTCCTGCCGCCGGAGTGCTGCATACTGCGGCAATCAGCATGGTCGCGCCGTATGTCAGCAAAGCATATACGCCAAGAGAGTCGGTTCCGCTTCCAGGGAATCCAAACATGGCCGCGAGGACACGGAATGCTGCACCGATGTCGGTATAGGAGAAAAAGACCCAGCCAATCACGGCTGCAAGGAAGGTATAGAGCCATTGAATAAAGACAGGCGTTTTTTCCAAAAGCTTGCCCAGGAAGAGCTTTTCACAAATGATAAGAACGGCGTAGTAAGCACCCCAGAAGGCGAAATTCCAGCTTGCTCCATGCCACAGTCCCGTCAGCACCCAGACAATCGCAAGGTTTCGCACGGTAGACAGTTTGCCATGGCGGTTTCCTCCCAGCGGGATATATACATATTCCCGGAACCAGCCGCCCAGCGTCATGTGCCATCTGCGCCAGAATTCGGATACGCTGCGCGAAATATAGGGGTGATCGAAGTTTTCCGGCAGTTCAAAGCCGAACATCATGCCAAGGCCGATGGCCATATCCGAATAGCCGGAGAAGTCAAAGTAAATCTGGAAGGTGTAGGCGAGAATGCCCATCCATGCTTCCGGTGTGGAGGGATTTCCCATGTATTGGACGCGCTCAGCGAGCCCTGCCAGATTGTTGGCAAGCAAAACCTTTTTGAAAACACCTTGACAGAAACGCATCATGCCCGCTGTGAATTTCTCAAGTGTCTCCTGTCTCTGGACTACCTGGGCCTGAAGTTTCTCATAGCGCACAATGGGACCGGCTACGAGATGGGGGAAGAAGGACAGGTAGGTGGCAAAATTGATGATGTTCTTCATCGGAGGCGCTTCTTTGCGGTAAACGTCCACCGAGTAGGAAATGCTTTCAAAGGTATAAAAGGAAATACCAATCGGCAGGGCAACCTCCGGGATGGAAACGCCAAGCCCTGTGATCTGGTCAAACGTACTGACAAGCATCCCTGCGTATTTAAACCAACCCAGCAAACCAAGGTTAATCAGAACATTCCCCAGCACAATGGCGCGGGCTGCACCCCTTCGTTCGGAAAAGCGGCCGATCAAAAGTCCGCAGCAGAAGTCCACCAGAATGGTGAGGATCATCAGAACCACATAAACGGGTTCACCCCATGCATAAAATGCCAGACTGAATATCACCAGACATAAATTTTTCAGCTTGCGCGGCACAAGATAATACGCAAGCAGTACGATCAAAAAGAAGAAAAACAAATAGATCAAGCTGCTGAAAATCATTGTTTACCATCCAACCCTTCCCTTGTACGCCCAAAGCGGGCTTTTCCATGTCCGCCTGCGGCGTCCGGTACGGCGCGGCCGAGTTTTTGCAGTCATCAAAAGCGCCGACAGCCTTTCGACTATTTTACCACAAAAGGCGACAGATACCAATATCTTTTTTATTACACTTTCGTCACAGCTTCGTCTCATTTCCCTTTCGGGAAAATGACAAAAAGAGCGGAGCGGCTGCTGCCGCTTCGCCCTGTTCGGGAAAGCGTTTATTGATGCGGCGCGGGCTGGCAAAGGCCCGCATACAGAAGCGGCCTGCGATCGCTGAGAGGATCCATCTGCCTTTTGAGTGCGGCTCTCTCGGCTGTTTTCAGTTGCGTGAAAAGGATTTCCTCGTCCTTTCCCGCCTGGCCCAGTATTTCTCCCGATGGGGAGACAGCCAGAGAGCCGCCCCCGCTTTGCACACCATCAAAACACCCGCACCCGTTGACCGCTGAAACAAATACCTGGTTTTCGATGGCTCGGGCCCGGGCCAGTATCCGCCAATGCTCCATCCGTTCACGCGGCCATTGGGCACAGACCAGAAGAAGCTCCGCTCCCTGCAAGGCCAGAAGTCTCGCCTGTTCACAAAAGCGGAGATCATAACACAGAAGCGCACCGGCCCGTATTCCTCCAGCTTCCAGGCAGCACAGGCTGCTGCCTGCCTGGAGATACACGTTTTCCTGCGAAGGGGAGAATGCGTGTATCTTGTCGTATTCTCCCGCCAGACGTCCTTCGCTGGTGTAAAAAACAAAGGAATTGCAGACCTGATTTCCGCGGCGGGTTAAAACGGATCCGCCCGCGATTGCCAGATGAAGCTCTTTGGCAAGGCGGGAAAGCAGCTTTCGGCTTTCTCCATCCTCCGGCTCCGCCAGGGAAAGCAGTTCCTCTTTCGGAAAAAAACCGGTGTTCCAGGTTTCGGGAAGCTGCACCAGATCAGCGCCTGCCAGTGCAGCTTTGCGAATCAGAAACTCCGCCTTTTTTCTGTTTTGCCGGGGATCGCGGGGCAAAGAATTCATTTGAATCAGCCCTATGCGCAGAACTCCATTCGTTTTCAGCCCAGACACAGCGACGCCCCCATCCCTTGCGATTTTCCAGATATTTTTTCCAGTTTATCACACAAGAGGAGGGAGCGTCAACGAGGAATCCCGGAGGAAAGGGAAACGATGGCCGGACTCTCAGGAAAGAAGCTCAAGCGGATCGATCCATGCCCCCGCGCGCTTGACGGCAAAATGCAGATGATCGCCGTCGGCGCTTTCACACGGCACGCTGCCCAGAACGCCGATGGCATCCCCTTGCGCGACGGTGTCACCTGCTTTTACCGCAATTTCATCCACACCATAGTAATACACTTCCAGTTCGCCCTGTGTGACCACAACGCAGCCGCCGTACAGTTCGTCCTGCGATACCGCTGAAACGGTGCCTGCGCAGGCCGCCGTTACGTTTTCCCCAGCCTGTGCCGGGATATCCGCACCGCTGTGCACACGCCAGTCTCCCATGGTTTCCGAATAAACAGGGTTGTCCCCACTGAATCGCTGCGATACGCTTTTGCCGATCGGATAGGAAAGGCTTTCAGGAGTAGGATCCGGCTCCTGTTCGGGCTCCACGGCTGTTTCCTGCACAGGCTCTGCTTCAGACTCCGGTTCCGGTTCCTTCACGGGCGCCTGAGAAGATTCTGTTTTTTCAGGCGCGCTGGAAATGGGATCAGGTTCCGGTTTTTGCTGCGTCTGCGATGTTTCCGGCTGCGAGGATTCTGCGCTCAGAATCGGGCTGGAAGAGCTTTCTTTAACGCCGCTTACCGTTTTTTCCGTTGCCTGATAGGACGGCTGACTTTGCAGCGCTTCGTCGCGTGCGGTAAAATTCACCACGCTGTCATATGTCGTCCAGGCCGCGATTCCGACAGCCAGAAGACAGATGCCTAGAGCAAGATAAAAGCCTTTGGTATTTTTTCCATGCTTTCCATCAAATTTCATAAGCTGTACACCTCCACGGCTATTCTTGCCGGAAGCTGGGGCAAATATGCCGGGCGATACAGAGAATTTCATCTGGAGTTTGACGTGGCAGGAAAGGGAGGTGTATACTATCGAAAAAGGCGGTGCCGGACGCTGGGGACAACAGGGAACAGAGTGGTACAAAAAGCCTGTGCACTGCTTTCTAT
Source organism: Anaeromassilibacillus sp. An200 (assembly GCF_002160025.1). Taxonomy (GTDB): domain Bacteria; phylum Bacillota; class Clostridia; order Oscillospirales; family Acutalibacteraceae; genus Caccousia; species Caccousia stercoris. The sequence goes on along the minus strand of NZ_NFJU01000007.1, from coordinate 7,173 downwards.
GGTGGGATGGAGGAGACAGTATGACATCAAAGGAGCTTGTTCTGCGCACATTGGAATTCCGCAATACAGAAGAAAGGGCACCGCGCCAGCTGTGGACGCTCCCTTGGGCAACAGAGCATTATCCGGAAACGATGAAGCAGCTGGAACAGGAATTTATCTGGGATTTTGATGGCCCTCAGGTACAGTATCAAGCGGTTGCGCCCACACAGGGCGATCCTTATGCTGTGGGTAGTACACGGACGAGTGGGGCTGTGTGTTTACAAATATTCATGGCGGCGTGATCGGCGAGGTCAAGCGCCCTATCGTGCTGGACGACGACTGGGCGGATGTGGGAAATGTGCACATCCCCGAGGAGCTGCTTTCCTTTAACGTGGAGCAGGTCAACGCGTCCTGCGCGGAGAAAAAGGATAAGTTCCTGTTCGGCGGCTGTTGTCCTCGCCCATTTGAGCAGCTGCAATTTATCCGCGGCACGGCAAACCTTTATATGGATCTGCTCGATCCGCCCCGCGCGATGCTGGACTTTTTCGAAAGAATGCACGATTTCTATTGCCGCCTGCTGACAAAGTGGGCTGAAACCAATGTGGATGCGCTGAACATGATGGATGATTGGGGTTCGCAGAACGATCTGCTGATTTCCCCCGCGCTGTGGGATCAGTATTTCCGGCCAATGTACCGAGATTACATTGAGATTGCCCATTCACACGGCAAAAAGATGTTTATGCACTCCGACGGCAACACACTGCGCATCATTCCAAAGCTGATTGACCTTGGTCTGGACGCCATGAATAGCCAGATTTTCTGTATGGGTGTGGAAAACCTGGCACAGTTTAAGGGCAAGCTTACCTTCTGGGGAGAGATTGATCGGCAGAACCTCATTCCGCATGGCACGCTTTCCGAAATTGATGCGGCTGTTGCAAGTGTCTGTGAAACTCTGTGGCAGGACGGCGGCTGTATCGCCCAATGCGAATTTGGCCCCGGTGCGAACCCGGAAAATATTCTGCGCATCTATCGGGCATGGGAACGGCTGCTGCCTTCTCAAAAAGGTTAAAAAATCTGTTTAAAAGAAAGGCAGCCTGGTTGGCTGCTTCTGGACGCACAAGAATCTGTTTGGGTGGCTATTGCAACAAAAGTGCCTGGTTTTGCTTCGGAACGAAAACAGGGGTGATCATATTTACTAAACGAATAAAGACAAGTGTTTTGGACAGTAACTTTAAAATTTTTGAGGGAGAGTCGTTTCAGGTTATTTTATGGGTTTCAGCTTTCCTTCTTTTGTTGCTTCTTTTCCGCACCGCCCAACTTCCCAATAAAGGGAAATTTATTTACCAATCTTCTCTCCAAGAAACAGTGGGAAGTTTTTCACCACTTTCTATAAATTCTTTCAAAATATCGATTGTTGTTTCCAAATTATCACACACGGACCATTTTGGAAAATCGTAGCCGAACAAACCAATGTCACTATCATCACCCAGCATATTGTCATAGATATACCGAGTTTCTTCTTCCTCATCAATAATTTCAATGTGTGAATTTGTGTCATTAAAGAAAATGCAGATAGAGATCCCATCTTCTTTATTTTCAGCATTGACATTTCTGATTTTCTCGCGTCTAATCATAGAAAAAAGCCGGGACAATTTAGTTTCGGTTAAAGTTTCTTTTTCCGTTGAAAGCACCTTGGCGCTGCGTGTTCCATATTCTTGATAGCCCAAATAATTGATATACATTTATGATATACCTCCCAAAGTCCACTTCTATTCTATACCAAAATATTCGTTATCTCCATCAAGCCAACCTTCAATCCACTCTAACATTCCTTTTGGTGGAACACATGGTTGAATTCCTACATCAGCAAAAAACCACATCTCTCCTTTCTTTTTCCCTTGAACAATTATATTCCATGTTTGGCAATCTCCAATGTCAACTAATTCAATATTCCCAAATAAAGTTTCTTGTAGCTTACTCTCATCATAAGACTCATCATTTTCCCAAATCCAAAAGTCTTCAAATGGAAAATCTTTAATAATATACGATGGATTTATCTCCCATTCTTCTAATTTTTTTATTTCACTTCCATCTGGCATTTTGCATCCATTACATATACTTGTATAAAATATTACTAATTCTTGTGGAAGCAAAATATTATATTTTTGCTCAAATAATCGAATATCTTGTTCTGAAACTGGTTTATTATAAGCACTAACTTTTGAATACAATTTTTCTTTTAAATTCATAATTCTCCATCCTTGAAATTCTTGTCTACGCTCTTAGGAAGATCTGAGCCAAGCCCCACCCATTTTTGAATAGATTAATTCCATCCGTTTCTTCCCTGAGGCTGCATTTACACCAGATATAAATGGAAGATATGTATGGGATATATCGTAGCGATTTATCGGTTTTTCTAATTTATGGCAATTTGCCTGTGTGAGGTGTACTTTCCCGAGCCACAACCACAAAGCGTCCGTCCTGTGTGTGGTAGCTGCAGGTGGATAAGGTAAGCAGACGATCCCCATATTTTGCAGTAACGCCCAGATCATATATAGATGCTGCCTCGACCTGGGTTACATAGTTTTCAAAAGCTGCTTCTTCTGACAGGTCGGTACCGTAGTAATAGCGGAATACATTTTCCTGCTCTACCTGGTATACCTGGCTGTAGACGGCTGCCATGACCAAAAAGGTCCGGCGCTCATAGCTTCCATCCTCCCAGATTCTGTCATAGAAGATCTCCGGATGCGCCCTGGCATACTCCTCCTGGGCATAGCGATCCAGTTCACCGAACATGGATCCATCCTTCATCTCATGGCCGTAGATCAAAACATTACTGCTATCGGGAACACAGTCCGTGCCAATAAACAAACTGCCGCTGACTGCATAGCTGCCGTCAAAAGCTCGCCGCAGATAGTATTCTGGTTCTTCCGGTGTATACAAAACGGGGTAGTCCACTCCTGTTCCCTCTATGGTCAGCCAGGCAGCCAAATGTTGGTTTTCTTCTAGCAGCGGTCGGTAATTGCGCTGCGGATCCTCCTGTTCCGGGGATGAGATCGTTTCCCCGGGAGAGGGGGATACAGTGGGAGACATCTGCTCCACCCGCTGCGCCAATCTTTCATTGGCCGCCCGTTCCCAGGCGGAACGGCTCAAATCTCTCAGCAGCATCCCGCCGGACAAAAAAAATCCCAGGGTACAGACCAACATGATCCCATGACGAAGGGTAAATTTTCGTTTTTTCATAAAGCTCCATTTTGAACCAGGGCGTCGGCGAGGAAACTCGCCGACGCCCTGGTTTGTTATTTCTGGATTCGCTTCTTCTGTTGAACTTTGCCGATCATCCAGGTGAGCAGCAGCCCAAGCAAGAAGACTGCGCACAGCACTCCCCACAGCCCGGTCAGGCTGTTATCCCCTGTCTGAGGGGTGTTGGGGTCTCTGGAGCCGTCCTGGTTATCTGGAATCTCCGGCGTTGTAGTGCTCTTGCTCCAATCATTGATAAATACCGCTGTGGAAAGGACACCCTCCTGAATCATCCCTTCCGCCCCGGTTACCGTGGTCTGGTAGCCGTCCTGGTTGGCCTCGGCTTCGGTCACCAGATACTGGGTCCCGGCAGGGATTCCGGAGATGGTCACTGTCTCCTCGTGCTTGAGCTGGAAGGTTCCGCCGCTTGTCAGCGTACCTGTTTTACTGCCTAAGTAGGAGAAACTGCCGTTCAGATCAGCACCGCTCTTGTCTTTCAAAGTCACCGAAAAGGTCCAGGCTTTTCTGGATCCCCCTCTCCGGTAACGGTTTGGGTGATACTCAGGCTTCCGGTGAGATCCGAAACTCCGCCACCGCCCCCGTCTTTTTTCTCATTGGTAAACATAGCCTGAGCGGTAGCATTTTCTATAATGTTTCCCTGTGCTCCGGTTACCGTGGTCTCATAGCCATTCTGGTTGGCCTCGGCTTCGGTCACCAGGTACTGGGTCCCGGCAGGAATTCCGGAAATGATTACTGTCTCCCCGTGCCTGAGCTGGATGGTTCCGCCGCTTGTCAGCGTACCTGTTTTGCTTCCCGAGTAGGCGAAGCTGCCGCTCAGATTGGCACCGGTGCTATCCTTCAAGGTCACTGAAAAGGTTCAGGCTTTTTCCCGATCGCCTTCTCCAGTGACAGTCTTGGTGATGCTCAGGTTTCCAGCGGGGACTGAGTCTTCATTTTTCTCATTGATACAATGAACTTGCGCAACTGCGTTCGTTTGGATCGTTCCATTTTGTCCCGTCCAAATGGCAGTATATTCCTCCGACGCTTCTTCCGTCACTGTGTACGTCAGCCCCGCAGGCAGCCTGCTGGCCGTAACAGTCTGTCCGTGGGTAAGGGTAAAGTCAGCTACACCATTTTGAAAGGTCATGCCGCCATAAGTTCCTGTAATATCCGAACCGGAAATAGGCTGCTGTGTATCCGGATCCGTGGACTCACCGGTAAGAGTGACCCGAAAATGGAAAGCTGTGGTTGTATCCGGATTTTCTCCAGTCACAATCTTACTGACCCTCAAATCACCTGCGGGCTGCGTATAAAGGTTTTTCACATGTACGGTGACACTGCCGGAAAAGAGGTTAACCAGATTTCGGCTGCCCAGATCCTCTTTGTGACTGTCAAGGTCAGAGTCCTTTGGATTCTGGCACTGGCGGATCTCCAGTTTGGATCAGCCCACATCTGTCATCAGTCCTACCTTTTGGGAGGGCCATCTGTTGGCCGGTCCGTAATCCAAAATACGCTTGCTGGAGTCGGATTCATACTGAAGATGCAGCTCTTTCTCCGGGATATTCGTATCGGTTACAGTGTCGTCCCAGGTACTCCACTCGGTATCTGTACCGGGATCATCCTGGCTGGTGAGGAGTTGGGCCTTGATATCGTAGAGAGTGGCATCCACTTGGTCGGCTGCCGCAAACTGGACCATACTGTGGACAACGGAACCCACACCGCGAGTCACTGCAACGCCATCTGTTATGGTTCCGGCATCCGCATAGCCACATGTTTCATCGTGCACATGGGTACAGGGGTTCCCATCCTGACCTTTTACATAACCGCATATTTCGTCGTGTGTATGGGTACATGGCACGCCTTCTGCTGCAGGCCGATAGGTACAGCCCTCCACATGATCCACTATACCATCACTGTCTGTATCCATACAGTTCTGATCGCAGGGGATCTCATCTTGACCCTCCACATAACTGCATACCTCATCATGCACATGGGTACAGGGTGTGTCTTCCGGTGCTTGTACATATCCGCAGCTGTCATCATGGGTGTGGGTGCAGTCTGTTCCCGCCTGCCTCTGCGTATAGCCGCATTCCTCGTTATGCTCCATATGGTGGACACAAAGCCCTGTGGGCGTCTCTTCTGCGCGCACCACAAAATCCGTCATGCATAGAGATAACAGCATGGCACACACCAAAAGCATGGCATGTGCGCGCTTTCTCATCTTCCTCCAACTACTCACCAAGCAACCTCCCTGTTACTTTGTTCTCTTTTTTTGCTATTTCGCCTTTGGATATCGGCTTATCTTGCAGCTGTTTCGATCCACTATATTAGTTTCCTTGAAAAGAAATAAATGGAATAAAATATAGCAAGCCTTATTATTATATTGTCACCAATACAGAATTTCAACACAAATATTTGATTATTTTTACAGTACAGTAACTGGTATCCATTTATAGCCGTTCAAAATCAGGATCATGAACCAGGATTTCCAGTAGTTTTTCCAGATTCTCCTGTCACACCATCTGTAAAAATGCTGCTGTACTGTGCCCATTTCCCGTAGAATGGCATTGTTGTTCGTTACTCATAGAAACTCTCTTTCTGGCCTATTGCTCCTAACTGATGCCACATTACTTGTATACACAATTTTGTAATAGTACATAGAAGTATCAAAAGCGCAGCGGTGATCTGCGCTGCATAATCCATCCTATTCAAAAAGCCATTTTCAACTAGGAACTTTCTGATATAACTTTCCGCGACTGCCATAGACAATGTGAAATGACTCCTCCAATTGTAAGGTGGGGATTTACCTGTCATACTTAAGGTGTGAAACAAAAGCAGACAGGAATTACCGTATACAAAAGGAGGAGTCATCATGACAAGGAGGCAAAAGGTTCCAGTTTGTATGTGAGTACAAAGCTGGTTGCCTGGGATATTCTTTGTACCAGCAACTTCGCAGCGATGGGATCGACTGTAAAAAGTCATTTCATAACAGCTATTCCTGAATGTTTCCGGTATTGTGTGTCTTGGAAAGGAGGGCAGAATACCATGAACGACTACACGTAAGCCTTGCACCACCGCTTCTTCCGCAGACCAGACTGCACAGAGCTGCGGGAAGAAATTGGACAACTCTGTGCCGAACTGTGCGAGGACAACCCGTATTCCTTCAACGAAGAGCAAATGGTGGAGAAGTTTCAGAAAAATCAGAAAATCATTACGTTACGCAGAGAAAACAAGAAGCAGGAGCGGTGATATACCATTCCTGCTTCCTTTTTATCATTTTTTAAGATGGGAGAAATAAGTAACATGAACATTTATGGATATGTGCGAGTATCAAGCACAGATCAGAATGAGAACCGACAGATGATTGCTTTACGAAGAGTGCTTGTACCCGAAAAAAATATTTTCTTGGATAAGCAATCCGGCAAGGATTTTGAACGTCCTCATTATAAAAGGTTGGTGCGAAAACTAAAAGCCGGGGATCTGCTGTATATCCTGAGTATTGATCGATTGGGGCGCAATTATGAGGAAATCCAAAAGCAATGGCGTGTACTTACCAAAGAAATCGGTGTTGATATTTGTGTTTTGGATATGCCGCTGCTGGATACCAGAAACGGGAAAGATTTGATGGGGACTTTTATTGCCGATCTGGTGCTGCAAATCCTGTCTTTTGTGGCGCAGAATGAGCGTGAAAACATAAAAAAACGACAGGCAGAAGGGATTGCCGCCGCAAAAGCAAAGGGGATTAAATTCGGCAGACCCGGAAAGCCCTTGCCTGGTGATTTTGGAGAAATTGTCAACGCATGGCAACAAAAAAAGCTGTCCATTACCGCGGTTTTACAGCAGTGCGATATGAGCGAAGCTACCTTTTACCGTAGATTACGAGAGTATAAAGTTCTTTTGGATGAAAAAAGGGGATAATGGAAAAATGTAGCTCTCATAAGGTGTACTTTTTGA
>NZ_NFJU01000069.1 GCF_002160025.1 Anaeromassilibacillus sp. An200 | reverse complement strand
GAACCATCTTGTGGTAGGAGGACACTACCAATCCACAGCATCCCTTACAGTGTAGCACAGCCCTTGGAGAGGGGCTTTAATAACTACTACTCTATAATACAAGGAGGGCACATTGATGGAGATGGACGGCAATCCAATTACGAAACCCTCGAAAAAGGGAACGATCCTTTCCGCAGTTTTTTATGCTCTTGCAGCGGTGCTGCTGATCACGGCATTTGTTTCCCTGGCGGCCTGCCATCAAAACATTTCCCGGCAGCTTGAACAGGGCGTCCCTGTGCAGGGAAATGAACTGGCTATTGTGAATCTCTACCTTACAAGCTGTGTGCAGTATTTTGCCTTTGCCGTCGCCATGGTTTTTTGCGGCAAGGCTGTCCGCAGGGTGCTGGCGATCCATAGCGAAGCGCCGGTACAGGTCGCTCCCTATATGCTCAATCCCCCGGCAGAGGCTACCGGTCCCGATTATGCCGAGGAAGTTGAGCCGGAGGAGGACGATACGGATTTTGAGGCTTGGGGATTCCGGGAAAAGGAAGAATAAAAAAAGACACGCCGGCGGGCTTGCAGAGCAGCAAGCCCTCGGCCATGTCTTGAAAACAGGAGAATGGAGGTGGTTCCCATGCAGCAAACAGAGTGGGTTTATTGTCCCGTCTGCGGGAATAAAACCCGTGATCGAATCAGGGAGGATACAGTTTTAATCAATTATCCTCTCTACTGCCCAAAGTGCAAACGAGAGAGCTTGATTCAGGCGAAACAACTACATATCGTTGTCATCAAAGAGCCAGACGCATAGACGCAGAGCCGATGAACCAGTGAGAATTTCCCACGGACATCGGCTCTTTTTCACTCTTTGGGCTGGCTGTCCAAGGCCGCCCTAACTGTCGCCTTGATGATCTGCATAGAACGCTCATCGCAGTTATACAGCATACGGACAAGGTTTTCCATTTCGGAATCCTCAATTTGCTTTTCCGGGAAGAAAATCTGATCGGGTAAAATGGACAGCTCCCGAATCAACTTGTACAGGATGTCGTAGCTGGGCTTTTTGCCTTCGTTCTCGATACGATATATAAATCTCTCGGTTACTCCGACCTTGGCTGCCAGATCTTCGACCGTAATATCTGCTTTTATGCGGGCATTCTTGATGATCTCACCAAGTGTTTCATGTTCATTCTGCACTTTCAGTTCACCTCTCCTTCTATTTTAAGGATTTATGCCAGATTTATAATGGCATAGCAGTTCAAATTTTAGAGAACTGACAGTGCGGATAAAAGTGAACTGACCAGGATCGTATAGTTGACCCTGCCAATAAAAAAAACGAGGTTTTGGCAGGGTGGTTTGTCATGCCCATCCCTCCAGACCACGTTTTGGCCTGGAGGGATATTTCATGCGTTGGTCATCCTTCGCACCGCTGCTTATTAGAAGCAGCGAGTATGATTCTATGTCGTAGGCCGCCTGATTGACGGTGTACGGTCAAAAAAACTTCCCGCTTTTCAACGGGATATTATGCCCTTTATACTGAACCGTCATGCCATGGTTTACACGAACTAAAAAGAAACGCACTTGCTGTTGGAGCCGTTGCCCCATTCTGCAGGTGCGTTTTTCTATATAGAGGAACCCCATCATTCCCACGTTGTAGGGGGCCGCCCGATCAGTCTGAATTTCTCGCAATTCAGACTGATCGGAGGTAAAACAGCGTGGACGCTGATAAAAAAAGAATATGGATTCGCGGCCAATATGTTGAGGTCACGGATGAGGTATATGCCGCATATATGCAAGGCGACCGGAAAATGCGCTATTTTGAGAACGATTTGAAAACCGAGCGGTTCGTTCTCGGAAAGGAGGGCCAAGTGGTGCAGATCATTCCCAGCCGCGAAGATTCTTTGGACCGGCTGGTGGATGAAAATACCCAGCAATTCTCCGATAAGCAGGAAAGTGTGGAGAGCGTGGTGCTTCACAAGCTGGAAGTGGACAGGCTACATACCGCGCTTTCCCTGCTGGCTCCAGAAGAACGTGCGCTGATCCAGGCATTATTCTTTGATGAGCGCAAGGAAAGCGAGTTGGCGATGGAACTCGGCATTTCTCAGCCCGCCGTTTATAAGAGGAAAATGAAAGTCCTTAAAAAGTTGAAGCTCTTGTTGGAGGGCTAAATTAAACCCAATAAGGAACCTCTCGCTTTGATAATGCGGGAGGTTCCTCTATCTTGCGGAGTATGACAGCATTTACTTTTGAAATCTTTATGAAATCTTCAAAGTTATCCTGTACTCTATCTTTGAAATCAAAAAGAAAGGACAGAAAGATATGGATATGATTTTGAAAACAACCGACCTCTGCAAAAACTTCAAAGGGCAGATGGCCGTAAATAATGTATCGCTGAACATTCAGAGGAATTCCGTCTATGGCTTGTTGGGGCCCAACGGCGCGGGCAAGTCTACTATTCTGAAAATGATAGTAGGCATCCTCAAGCCGAGTTCCGGCAGTATTGAAATGGACGGTCACACATGGAGCCGTGCCGATTTGCAGGATATTGGTGCATTGATTGAAACGCCGCCTCTGTATGAAAACTTGACCGCTTATGAAAATTTAAAAGTGCGAACCCTTGCACTTGGACTTCCGAATACTCGCATTGATGAAGTCTTACACATCGTTGATCTTACAGACACAGGGAAAAAGAAAGCGGGACATTTCTCTTTAGGCATGAAGCAGAGACTTGGAATTGCCCTTGCTTTACTGGCATCTCCCAAATTGTTGATTTTGGATGAACCAACGAATGGATTAGACCCTATCGGTATTCAAGAACTACGGGAACTTATTCGTTCTTTTCCGGCGCATGGGATAACGGTAATTCTGTCCAGCCATATTCTATCCGAGGTAGAGCAGATTGCAGATCACATTGGAATTATTGCTGCTGGAAAATTGGGATACGAAAACAAAATAGACAAGAACACTGATCTGGAAGAAATTTTTATGCGTGTTGTGGCAGCTAATGGTGGAAGGGGGAAAAACTAATGTTTCATCTTATCCGCTCCGAACTATTAAAGATGCGTCATACATTTGCATTAAAGCTATTCATCGCTGCCCCTGTTGTCACTTTGGGGTTAGGATATTTTTTGAGTGGTAAATCTGTTCAGCTTACCGCCTATAATTGGTGGTACACTTTAATCTTGCCAATTACGATTGCTATTTGGTGCGCCAACATTATTAGCTGTGAGAAACGCACACAGTATCAGAACATTTTATGCTTGCCGATTGCCATGAAAAAAATCTGGTTCAGTAAACTGCTGGCGGTTACTGTATTACTTTTCTTAACCAGCCTTGTCATGTGGGGCGGCTGCACAGCCTTTGGTATTTTTACTGTGATGAACATTGATCCACTTAACGGGTTAGGTGGCTGTATGTTGCTGTTCCTCACCTACATTTGGCAGCTTCCACTTATTATGTGGCTCACAAAAAAAGCAAATTATCTGATTGCTGTTTTGATTTCCTTTGGCTGCAATATTGTTTTGTCCATGATTGGAGCAGAAAGCAATTTGTTTTATCTCAATCCGTTTGCTATTCCAGCGCGTATTGTATGCCCCTTTTTCAAAATGCACCCTAATGGGATTCCCATTGAAAACGGTTCTTTTCTTTTGAATACAGGAGCGGTCATTCCCGCCGTTGGGATCAGCTTAGTTTTAGCGGTACTGTGTTTCTGGCTTACAGTATGGCTATTCGCTAAAGGAGATAGAAAACATGATTGAGTTATGGTATTATGTAAAAAGCGATTTTTTCAAGTTGTGGAATTCCTCGTTTTTTGTGGCTCATATTTTATTTCCAATTTCCGGGGTAGCACTTGTATTGCTCTATGCGGTCTTTGCGGCTGTGAGTGATATAAATAAAATTGCGGTATTTTTTCAACTTTTTGCTATCGCATATCCTTTTGTTATCAGTATCGTTTGCGAGATTGCCGCAGAGCAGGAAATCCGGGCCGGGCACTGTCAAAATATTTTAGTGCTGCGTTCCAGAACCAAGGCCATTTCATCCAAATTCCTCTTGCTTATTTTCGCCGGCTTGTTCGCAATATTGTTCAGTACATTCCTGTTAATTATGGTACTTCCCGTGACAGGAACCAAACTGATTTTGCCAGTATCTTCCCTTATGTTTCCAGTTCTGACTTTGTGGAGCAGTAATATTTTATTATATGCGATTCACATCATTCTAGCTTTTCGGTTCGGAAGAACGATCTGCATAGGTATAGGCGCTATTGGCAGCTTATTGGCTGCACTTCTTCAAACAGGCTTAGGCACAGGCTTGTGGTTTGTACTGCCGTATGGTTTTGGGATACGTTTAACGGAGTTTTCGCTTAAATTCGTCCTGCAAGTTTTGCCAACCATCAATGCGGAACTTAAATTGGGGATAGGTATGTGTTTGGGTATGACGGTTCTGTTTATTGCCATTCTGCTTATTTGGTTTTCAAAATATGGCGGAAAATGTGTAAATGATTGATTCGGTGGTCGAATATGGGTTGTTTAGGAAATGTAATTTGGTTTTTATTTGGAGGACTCTGGCAAGGCTTGTCATGGACAATATCGGGTATCCTATGGTGTATAACTATTATCGGCATACCGATTGGACGGCAATGCTTCAAATTTGCATCTCTTGCCTTTTTCCCTTTTGGAAAGGAAATTCAGTATGGCGGCGGTGCGATGTCTACTTTGGCAAATATTTTATGGCTTGTCATAAGCGGTATTCCCCTTGCTATATCAGCGGCTCTAAATGGGGTTCTGCTTTGTTGCACAATCATCGGCATACCGTTTGGGATGCAATGCTTTAAGATTGCCAAACTCGCCCTCATGCCTTTTGGGGCCACTGTAATAGAAATCTAAGGGAAAGGAGAGATGGACATGGCAAATATCTTAGTGGTTGATGATGAAAATGCAATGTTGCAACTGATTAAGCGTATTCTTGAAAAAGACGCTCATATTGTAACACTTCAAGCAGATGCAAAGGCTGTTCTGGATATGGATTTCAGACGATACGATTTGATTTTGCTGGATGTTATGATGCCTGATGTAAACGGCTTTGAATTGTGCAATCAAATTCGTTCCCGTGTAGATTGCCCCATTATTTTCTTGACCGCAAAAACGCAGGAAAGCGACATTGTTCGTGGGTTGGGGATTGGCGGCGACGATTACATTACCAAACCTTTTGGCACCAATGAACTGCTTGCCCGTGTCAATGCACACTTACGCAGAGATACCAGAGAAAAGAAATACGCAGTATCTATTTCAGGAATACTTTTTCACATCAATGCAAAGGAAGCGGAAGTAAATGGGAATAAACTCCCCTTAACTAAAAGCGAGTATGAAATCTGTGAATATCTGGCCCTGCATCGAGGTCAGGTCTTTTCCAGGGAGCAGATTTATGAAGCCGTTTTTGGTTTTGATGGGGAAAGTGATGACAGCGTAATTGCCACCCATATAAAAAATATCCGAGGTAAATTGGCCGCTGTTAACTTGTCCCCTATCGAAACAGTTTGGGGGGTGGGCTATAAATGGGAGTAAAGAAATTACGTTCTATCTTCATGCGGTATATATTTGCAGTTGCTGGCGGCATCCTTTTAATTATCGCCATCAATTTAGGGCTATATTCCCTCTGTGTAAACACTGGGGTCATTATCCCCGCTATGCAGATAGAAGATAGAATTGCTGCCGCAGCAGAAAGCATACAGACAGATGAATTGTTCAACAAAGCCGACATCCCCAGCTTTTGCGACTATGCCGTTTATTCTCCTACGGGTGTGTTTCTGGATGGTTCTTTATCAGAAGATACCGCCAACACTTTTTGGGTTGAAGCCGTCACAAATGGAATGGATCGGATTACCCCATACCGTGTTTTGGTTATTGACCGCGGAGATGAAGTTATTCTTTTGCGCTACCGTTTGACTTCACAATTCAGTAATGCCACACTTCGGCGGATCTGTCCGACAACTGATCTACTGCTTGTCGGATTGATAATTGTTGAGGTTATCTTTCTTTTGTTCCTTATTTCCCATTGGTTCGGGAAATATACTGGTAAAAAAATCGACAAGCTGCTTTTCATAACACAGAAAATTGAGCAACAGGATTTGGATTTTAAGATTGAAAGCAGCGGTATATTTGAAGTAGACCGTGCTTTATATGCTTTGGAACATTTGAAACAGGCATTACGAATGTCGCTTGCGGAACAGTGGCAGGCGGATAAATTGCGTCAAGATCAGATTTCGGCTTTGGCCCATGATCTGAAAACACCACTAACCATCATTCGCGGAAACGCAGAGTTGCTTTATGATACGGAACTTGCTGAAAATCAGAAAGAATGTACGGACTATATCGAGGGCAGCGTTATCCAAATGCAGGATTATGTTGAAACCTTGATTGAAATGACGAAAGCAAAAGAGAATTTCCCTTTTCATCGCCAAAATGTGAAAGTATCTTCCTTATTGCAGGAAATCCATACACAGGCAAAAGGCTTATGCGTTGTAAAAAATGTTCATTTGGAATGGAATCAGAATTTCAATCAGGAATGTATCTCTGTGGACAGGGAACAACTGATAAGGGCTTTTGTCAATATTCTCTCAAATGCCGTAGAATATACGCCAGCGAAAGGAACCATTTTCTTTGATGTGAATGAAAAAGATAATGCAATACTATTCTCTATCACCGATACGGGAAGTGGCTTTTCTTCTGAGGCATTGAAACGAGCAACAGAACAGTTTTATATGGACGATCAAAGCAGAAATTCTAAATCTCATTATGGGATAGGGCTTTATGTGGTAAACTCTATTGTTACTCAACACGGAGGTCAGCTTATTTTGAGCAATTCCGAAAAAACTGGCGGCGCACAGGTTACAATCTCAATTCCATATTGACTTCATGGGCGGCTTTGGGCCGCCCTTTTTTCAAATCTTTATGAAATCTTCAAAATTTCAATTTATGATAACCACATAAGAAATCATCTGCCGGACGACGGCAAAAGAAAAAAAGCCGTCGTGCAGCAGCCCTTTTCCCATGCCCGATTACATTACGGCGGCTTTGAACAAATCAAGGCCGCCGCTCTCTATGCCCTCATACTGACGACGCCCTGACGCTGGCGGGATTGGCGGCCCACGGAGGGAGCCGCCATGGAGGAAAAAGCGTTTCGACATAATGCGACAGAGCGCAGGCTGTCAAAAAAGTCGCTTGCTGTTCATCGTGGCTTTACGCCCTTCGCACTGAACCATCATGCCATGATTTACACGAACTAAAAAGAAATGCACTTGCCGTTTGGGTTAATACCCCATTCTGCAGGTGCGTTTTTCTATATAGAGGAACCCCATCATTTCCACGTTGTAGGGGGCCGCCCGACCAGTCTGAATTTCTCACAATTCAGACTGATCGGAGGTAAAACAGCGTGGACGCTGATAAAAAAAGAATATGGATTCGCGGCCAATTTGTAGAGGTCACGGATGAAGTGTACCGGGCCTATATGCAGAGCGACCGGAAAATGCGCTATTTTGAGAACGATTTGAAAACCGAGCGGTTTGTTCTCGGAAAGGAGGGTCAAGTGGTGCAGATCATCCCCAGCCGCGAAGATTCTTTGGACCGGCTGGTGGATGAAAATGCCCGGCAATTCTCCGATGAGCAGGAAAGTGTGGAGAGCATGGTGCTTCACAAGCTGGAAGTGGACAGGCTACATACTGCGCTTTCCCTGCTGACTCCAGAAGAACGTGCGCTGATCCAGGCATTATTCTTTGATGAGCGCAAGGAAAGCGAGTTGGCGATGGAACTCGGCATTTCTCAGCCCGCCGTTTATAAGAGGAAAATGAAAATCCTCAAAAAGCTAAAAATTTTTCTGGAAAAATAAGTTTTAGCGGTTATAGAACCTCTCACCCAACGGCAAATAGGGTGAGAGGTTCTTTTTATGGCCTCATGGCACCTTGCTACGAAAATAAGTAGCGAGGGCGTGTACCTTGACAAACAGGTTTTCAATGCCTCATGAAAAACCATCGCAGCACAAAAAGCGGCAGGCCAAAACCTGTC
>NZ_NFJU01000068.1 GCF_002160025.1 Anaeromassilibacillus sp. An200 | reverse complement strand
TCCCCTGGAAGGCTCCGGAGACGTGTAAAGTAAAATGACGAGACAATCCCAGCTCTGAGAATCATCTCTGAGCTGGGATTGTCTATGCGCCGTTACGTTTGACGCTTACTGTCTTTTTAGGTCTATTTTGATTCTTGTACGGCTCAAGCGCAGACGCCATCCACTGAGACGCAGAAAAACAGCGTTGGGGATCAAATGCATGGAGCCACATGGGAGATGTGCTTCAAAGGGGATAAGCTGTCACCTCAACAGACGTAGAAATCAGCTTGGATGCAACATCGAAAAGCTGTTTTTCATCGTTTATGGGAACAAATGCGTTGCTCGCAAAGAATAGGTTGCGCTATATCGACATTAGTTACCTATATTACAACATAACTAAACCAATATTGCCCTACTCGCAAAGATTTTGCGCTTGAACTGTCTACCTCTCGTAAAGAAACACTTCCAATTCCATGACCGTATGCCTTTAAAATCGCCTCTTTTGCGCTCCATATTTTGATGAACTCGCTGTCTCTATCTTTACTTTCCAAAATCTTCTGCAATTCGGCTTGAGAACAGACACGTTCCGCGACAGTTTGCTTATAGGTACCGGTTTTTTGAATGTCAACGCCGATTGGACGGTCACAAATGCCGCAAACAATATATTGGTTGGAATGGCTGATATTAAATTGAATCTCAGGATATCCCAGTAGATAGGGCTTTCCATATTCCCCATAACCGAATCTCTGTTCGGATATGGGGATATGGAATGTTTCTTTTATGACGACTTTTACGAGAACATCGCCAAGCAGGATGTTGTCTGCGTTTTGTTGCACTCTTTGCCGTAAAATGCGTTCTCGCTTTTCCGGCGTCACACATCGCCAAAAGATCTCTCGTTGATGGTGTTGCAACGGCGCTAAAGCTTTTATAAGATAAATTTGCGGCGTCATAGGTTCAAATATCCTAGCTTAACAAAATACCCGACCCATTTACGCAGATAATCCACATCGGGTTCCTGCCACTCGAACCCAAGCTGTTCCAAGTACCAGACCGTGAACTCGTTTTCAATCCGAATGTTGCTATCATACATGAGCTTATCGTTGGTATCCATATCGTTGATAAATGCCTCATATACATAGGAACTCTCGGTGTTTTTGGCCGTTTCTTTCAATGCCGCTGTAAATTCGGCATCCGGTACTACCTTCAGGTCAATATGCAGAGCGTGGGCCGCATCTACGAGCCTGTCAAAATAGAAAGGCTTGTTATTGTTGATGTGAAATACGGTATAGTGGGCGTTGAAATGCCTTGCAACAGTAACTACCGCTCTTGCCGCATCATCAATCGGCGTAAACTCCGCATACAGCTCCATCAAATAATCGGGCAGGATTCCAAACTCGATGCCAGCCTTCATGCGTTGGACAAAAGCATTTGATTTATAATTTGGCTGAATACTCCGTCCGACGCACGGTTGGTCAGATTTCCCATGCGGCAAATATTCGCCCGTAGGCCCTCTTTCATCGCATCCAAAACCGCCCGCTCTGCCTCAAATTTGCTGCGGGCATAAACATTCCTGAGGTCTTGTCCAATGAACAAGCTGCTTTCATAAAAATGCTTTTCTTCTTCGCTGACATAGACATCGAAGCTGTCAGCAAAAGTATTCCCACTGACACTGATGGTTGAAATATACAGGAAGCGAGCATTCTTTTCTTTTGCAAAAGTCAGCATATTCTTTGTTCCGACTACATTGATGCCATAAAAGTATTTGTAAGAACCATAATGTTTCACGCTGGCCGCTGAGTGGATCACCATGTCGATTTGCGCATCCAGTGCGAACTGTTCCTCGATGTCACCGCACACAACTTTTAGTTTTGGACAACCGTCATATTTATTGCCGAAATAATGGCGTAGAACCGAATTTAGACGGTTGCAGCTTTCGGACTCGTTTTCACCCCGCACAAGGCAGTACACATTGCCGCACTCCTCATTGAGCAACTCGTTCAAGATGTGCGCACCCAGGAAGCCGGTTGCACCGGTGAGCAAAACATTTCCGATCCTTGTTTCTTTTGGAACAGGGGCGCTTCCAATTACGTTCTGATTCAAAATCTCATTGTACGACTCAAAATCTCCAGTACGCCAAACGACTTCTTCTTTGTCCTTCTTCTGAATGTGCTCTGTTAGTGTTTGCACCGTAGGATTGTCAAATACCGCCTGTAATTCAAAATAAATTCTCTCGCTGTGGGCCTTTGAAACAAACTCGATTGCCTTTAGGCTGTCGCCGCCCAAGTCAAAGAAATCATCGAGTAATCCAACAGGGGAATACTCCAGAACTTCCTCCATGAGTTTGGCCAAATTTTTCTCTATTTTACCTGTTGGCCTCACATATTCTGCCTGCGTGACAATGGATGAGAGATCCACTTCCGGTAATGCCTTGCGGTTGGTCTTTCCGCTGGCGGTCAGGGGCATCTCATCAAGGTGGGTGACGATGTGCGGCAACATATATTTGGGCAGCGTTTTTCCAATCTCATTACGGATTTCTTTGGCTTCCAGTTCTTTTCCAGTGTAGAAAGCGCAAATGAGCTGCCTGCCAGTCTCGTCTTTGCGAACCACAACAACCGCCTGTGAAACGCCCTCCACCATGCTGATGGCGTTTTCAATTTCGCCCAGTTCAATACGGAGGCCACGGATTTTCACTTGGAAGTCGTTGCGCCCCACATAACTGATGTTCCCGTCCTCTCTCCAATAGGCGAGGTCGCCGGTCTTGTAGAGCTTACCTGTGCCAAACGGATTGTCAATAAACTTTTGTGCGGTCAGCTCAGGACGGTTTAAGTACCCAGCGCCCACGCAGTCGCCTGCAATGCAAAGCTCACCTGTCACGCTAATGGGAACCAGTTTCCTATATTGATCAACAATATAAATTTGTGCATTTGACGTTGGCCTACCAAGAGAGATATCAACATTTGTTACACACGCATTTGTCACACACAGTCGTCTCGGTAGGTCCATAAATGTTATAGATATCCGCAGAGGTCAGCTTTCGCAGTTTTTCCACTAATTGCACAGCCAACTCCTCACCGCCCAGGACAATCAACTTTAATTGTTTCATATAGTCAGTTTTTGTGTTGTCCGCAATCAATGATTTCATCTTTGTAGGTGTTGTCATCAACACATCTGTACTATGGGTTTGTAGTAAATCATTGAGTTCAGGCTGAATTTTTGCTTGTTCCTCGTTGGCGAGCAAAATCCGAATCCCCTTAGAAAGCGGTAAGAGGCTTTCGGCCAAAAACAAATCAAAACTGACTGTGGTGATAGAAACAACACCTTTGCGGATATTTATCGTTGGAGTGCCTCTACCGTTGTTGAAATCCTGAAAAAGCGGGAGTATTTAGGCCATACAGTCAATTTCAAGACCCGCAAGCACTTCAAGGACAAGAAAAGCCACTATGTTGACGAAAGCGAGTGGACGATTTTCGAGAACACCCATGAGGCTATCATCGACCAGGAAACCTTTGACAATGTGCAGCGTATCCGGGGAAACGCTAGACGCTACCCGGACGGCTTTGGGGAGGCCCATCCCCTGACCGGCCTGATGTACTGCGCCGATTGCGGCGGCAAGATGTATGTTCACCGCACCTACAACGGCAAGCGTGTCCCGCAGTACACTTGCGGCCAGTATGGGAAGTACCCTATCGGCTCCCTTTGCCCTACACAGCACCGTATCAAGGCCGAAGCTGTTCTGACCTTGATTGCTGATATGCTCAGGGCCATCGCGGAGTATTCCAAGAATGACCGGGCGGAGTTTATCCGCACCGTCCAGGAAACGCAGGCCGCCCAGCAGACCGCCGACATATCCAAGAAGCGGAAACGGCTGGCCGCCGCCCAAAAGCGGGCTGGGGAACTGGAACGGCTGATTTGCAAAATCTATGAGGATAACGTCCTGGGTAAGCTGCCGGATGCCCGGTATGAGGCCCTGGACGCACAGTATGCCAAAGAGCAGGACGCTCTCAATGCGGAAATCACGGAACTGGAAAAGGCCGTTACCGGCTATGAGCAGAGCCGGAAATCTGCGGAAAAGTTTATTGCCCTGATTGACAAGTATGAGAATTTCGACACGCTGACAAATACCATGCTCAACGAGTTTGTAGAGAAAATCCTTGTCCATGAACGCGCCCGCAAAGGCAGCCAGGACACTACGCAGGAGGTTGAAATCTACTTCAATTTTGTGGGCCGGTATATGAACAGCAGCTACTATGACCTGCGGGGGAAAATCGTCCAGGCCGAGCGCCGGATTGCCACCCTCACAGAGCGCGAGGAGATGTGGGCGCAGTACAACAAGTACAAGCCCATCCGAAAGCAGCTTGCCAAGGTAAAGCCGGAGAAACGGGAACTGTTCGAGCAGCGCCACAGCCGGGAACTGATCCTCTATGACGCGGCGGCCCGGTATCTGAAGGAACTGAAGGACAGCGGCGAGGAAATCACCCCCAAGGCATGGCAGCGCGAGATCGACCTGCTGACCGCCCAGAAGCAGGTGGACACCATTGACATGAAGGCCATGCGGGAGGAACTGAAAGCCGTTGAACGGCTCCGCAAGGCCGCCGACCCACTGGCCCGCCAGGGACAGGATAAGCCCCGCGACCGGGGGCCGGAGCGATAAAGGGTACGGCGTTTTGCCGACCCCTTTACACACAGAAAAACCGCCGTACAGGTTTCCCCCATACGGCGGCAGACGGTTTATTTGCCGAACAAGTCGCTGTGCGACCCGGTGCGGGCCAGCGTTAGCACCAGCACATCATCCTCGATACGGTAAATGAGCAGCCAGTCCGGGAGAATGTGACATTCCCGATGGCCCACCCAATCGCCGGACAAATCGTGATCGCGGTTTTTATCTGGCAGCGGTTCGCCCATCGACAGCAGCGCCACGACCTGTTCCAGCAATTCGATTTTCAGGCCGCGCTTGATTGCCCGCTTGTAGTCCTTTTTGAAAGCGGTCGTGTACTTGACGGTGTACTTTGTTTTCTTCATTTTTTCAGGTCGGCAAACAACTCGTCAAGGTCATTGTAGCCCTTTACAGACGGGTCTTTTGCAATCCTTTCCGCTTCCAGCATGGCAGCAATCGTTTCCTTGTTGGGCTGTTCCAGCTTCACCTCAAAGGGAATACCGCCTTCACGAAGCGACTGGCGCACGAAGATGTTGAACGCCGTGGATAAATTCATGCCGAGTTCCGCAAACAGGGCGTCGGCCTGTGCCTTCAAATCCGCGTCCATGCGGATGCTGATGTTTGTGGTATTTCCAGCCATATCATCAACCCCTTTCTGCTGGTACTTTTAGTATATGCCATTTGCACGAAGAAAACAATACTTTGCACGAATATTTAACAGTAAATTCATTGAAGGAGGTCGCTGTATGAAGCAGATTATTTTACCCGTCACTGTCCACCTGAATATCCGCCTGCCCCTTGCCCTCTTGCAGCCGGAACTGGCAGACGCGCCCACCGGCCCGGAGCCGGAGGCCCATGCCTGCCAGGGCTGCGACAACTGCGGCGGGTGTGGGAAGTGCCAGCATGAAGAAAAGCAAGCCTGAACCCATCCCTGTCATGGACTACCGCCAGTACCGCAGAGCGCGGCGGCTGGTACATGAGTGCTGTAACTATGACGGCGGCAACTGTATCGCGCTGGACGATGGGGAGGAATGTGTCTGTGTCCAGTCCATTTCCTACTCCCTGTTGTGCCGGTGGTTCCGGGCGGCGGTGCTGCCGCTGGACAGGGAACTGGAAACAGCCCTGTTCCACCGCCTGGACGCCAAACGGTGTGCTATCTGCGGGGCGCTGTTCACCCCCGGCTCCAACCGGGCCAAATACTGCCCGGAATGTGCCGGACGCATGAAGCGTATCAAGGCCGCCCAGCGCAAGCGGAAACAAAGGGCGAAATGTCACGCTTTAGGGGCCGAAAACCCCTTGTAAATCAAGGCTTTTTTCGAGGGTGTCGCTGGGGGCCTGATAGATTATCCTCTGGCCCCCAAAACGGCTCTCTAAAGGCGTACAGACCCCCGAAATAAACCCCAAGGAGGAACCCATGTCAGACAATCGAAAATATTACTACCTCAAGCTGAAAGAAAACTTCTACAACAGCGAAACAATGGTTATTTTGGAGAGTATGCAGAATGGCCTGCTGTACTCCAATCTGCTGCTGAAAATGTACCTCATGTCACTCAAAAGCGGCGGTATTCTCATGCTCAACGACCATCTGCCCCACACGCCCCAGACCATCGCCACCTTTACCCGCCATCAGGTGGGGACGGTGGAGAGGGCCTTGAAGGTGTTCCTCGAATTTGGCCTTGTGGAGATTTTGACCGATGGGGCCTACTACATGGCCGACATCCAATTGCTGATCGGCCAGTCCTCTACCGAGGGGGAACGGAAAAAGAAAGAGCGTATGCGGTTGAAGCGTCAAAAATTGCTCCCATCCGACGGGGCGGACATTTGTCCACCAGAGATTAGAGATAAGAGATTAGATATTAGAGATAAGAGTATAGAGAATAGAGAGAGTGAGAGCGCCCGCACCTATGGTCGTTACCAGAATGTTTTCCTGACGGACGAGGAACTGGCAGATTTGCAGGCCAGCTTTCCCACCGTATGGGGCCAGTACATCGAAAAGCTGTCGGAGTATATGGCTTCTACCGGCAAGCGGTATCAGAGCCATGCCGCCACCATCCGGCGCTGGGCCAGCGAGGACGCCAGGAAAGCGGCTCCGCCCTCTCGCAACCGGGATTACAGCGTAAAGGAGGATGAAACCGTATGATTGAGATTACCGCAGAAATCCGGGCGCTGATCGACAAGGCAGCCGCCGGTGTGGAGCTGGCCGGGGACGAGTACATAGACCCGGCAGACGGCCTCATTCACTGTAAGAAGTGCGGCGGCCAGAGGCAGACCGTTGTGCCATGCTTTGGGAAACCCGGCTATTTCATGCCCCGCTGTATCTGCCAGTGCCAGCGGGAGGCCGAGGAACAGCGCAAGGCCGCCGAGGAACGGCAGCGCCGCATGGAGCGTATCAAGCGCCGGAAGGCCCAGGGCCTGCAAGACCGCTATCTGTACGACTACACCTTTGCCAACGACAACGGCCAAAATCCCCTCTGATGGACAAGGCCCGCGCCTATGTGGAGAACTGGAAGGAGGCTTACAAGAACAACACTGGCCTGCTGCTGTTCGGGGATGTGGGAACCGGCAAGTCCTTTTTCGCCGGTTGTATCGCCAACGCCCTGCTTGACCGGGATGTTCCGGTGTTGATGACGAACTTTCCCACCATCCTGAACCGCCTGACCGGGATGTTCTCCGAGGACAGGGCCGACTTTATCGCCAGCTTTGACGAGTACGACCTGCTTATCATTGACGATTTGGGTGTGGAGCGCAGCACCGAGTATGCGATGGAGCAGATGAAGGAGCCCTATGTGAAGGAGATCGACCCCGGACTCCATGCGCTGCAAGCGGAGGTGGGCGGCGACATTGCCGCCTCCTATCCCTTTGACGATCCGGTGGGGCTGGTGCTGAACGATGAAGGCAAGCTCAGTGGTCTGGACCTGAACCGTTCCCTATGGGACGAGCATGGGGAGATTTACGACATTGTGGTGGGCACCTTCCTGGTAGTGGGCTTGGGGACGGAGAATTTTGCGTCCCTGCCCCCGGATATGATCCAGAAGTACACCGAGCGATTCAAGCGGCCGGAGCTGTTCGCCAGCATCAACGGGCAGATCGTATCCGTTCCTGTGGAGCCAGAAAACCCGCTGCACACGGCGGAAATGACCCTGGAAGACGACTACGGCATGATTGACGGGATCATCAACAACGGCCACCGTGGTGAGGAATTGGAGAAAGCCCAGACCGAGGCGCGCAGGACCACGCCGGAGAAAAAGCCCTCCATCCGGGAGCGGCTGGAGGACGCGAAACGGGAGTGCGCGGAACGGAAAAGCCCGGACAAGTCTGCCCTGCAGAAGAAGCCCCCGGAGCTGGGCGACTTATGAGCCGGAGCAAGAAATGGCGTCTGGAATGGTCGTTCTTCCTGGGTGAGAACGGCAGGCGTCAATATAACAAGCTCTGCAAGAGCTGCATCCATCCCTGCAAGCAGAGCTTCCGAGCGGTGGTGGTATCCTGCCCGCACTATCTTTCCCTCCGTTCCAAAAAGTGCAGGAATTAGGGTTCAAAATAGGGGAAGAAACCGCCTGTGGCGGTTTTTCTGGGTAGGGGCAGTATGATTCCCTATATGGGGCGGCAGAGCGTTTCTACATAGGAAAAATGCTGGATTTGTACCTTTTGTAAACAAGAAAAGAGCGCCGTCATCGGATATTTGTCCGGTGGCGGCGCTCTTTGTGTTAATATGCTTTAGCGAAACGACAACCCCCGGCTAGGCCGGGGAGAGTAAAAGAAATTATATAATGAAAAAACCTTCTGGTAAAATAAAGTTGCGGTCGGTCAACTGC
>NZ_NFJU01000067.1 GCF_002160025.1 Anaeromassilibacillus sp. An200 | reverse complement strand
TGTAATCCTTATCCGGGTCATAATAATTGCACAGGGAGAGCAGCAACAGCCAGATGGTATTTCCGGCCTCCTTCGGGTACATCCGAAGCGCCACGCAGGGCGCATGGTCGCTGTCAACAAAGGGCCTCCCATAGCGCATAAACTGGTCGATCAGCTTTTGGGCCATCTCCCGGTATTCTTCATAGGGGTTCTGTTCCGCCTGCTGATGGAGAACCGTCATCAGCAAGTTGAACCAATCCTCATGCGTGTCCAGCATAACGGGCGGTAAAGACGCCATTTTCATCACCTCATCTTTCCATGGCTGCGGCCTGCCGCTGCCGGGGAATGGAAAACCCGTAGACTTTGGCGATGTCATCGCCCAGCCTGCGGGTCACTCTCGTAATATCGGCGCGGGTAGCAGTGCCGCGATATAGTTTTTCTTTCAGCAGTTCAATTTGGGAAGGGCTGGCGCTGTCCTTGTACACACGGTAGAGATAGTGGTTTGTGCCATCGTGGTGGATGGCGTCGCACCGCAGGTCGCCCAGCCGGTCCACATACCAGGTGGAATAATCTGTGTCGGAATACAGGCAGTCCCGGATATTGCCGCTGGGGATTTCCTTATATCCCATACGCCGCCCATTCCACAGGCCCAGGTCGCCTACGACTAAAATCGGCTGGGAGAGCTGCACCGTGAGGTTGGCGCGTTCATCATCCAGGTAATCCCCATTGATTTCATACATCAGGGAAATGCGCTCATCTTCGGATAAATCCGGGTAGTCCGCCTCCAGGTCATCCCTCCAATCCTCATAGTCAAGACCATAATTGCTCCAGATAACGTGTCTTTCCTCCTTCATCGGGCTTCACCCCGGTCTTTCTGCCTGGGCTTGATGGGCTGCCCCTGCCTGTCATAGTTTCTGGGATCGGCGGCGGGGGTCTGCCAGCCAAACATGGAGCCGGCAAGCATGGCGGCCTCCTGCGCCTTGGTAACACCGTTCTTCACATTGCGGTCATCTGCAAACTCTCGGTTCTGTTGGGCGTCGGGTGTTGAAAAATCATAGCACGGGCTGTATCCTTTTTCGCCTCTGGTCAGAAGAATCAGCTCCCCGGATGAGGGAAGTACGCTGAAACACTGCACCGGCAGAGAAGAACGCAGCGGGATCACGCTCCCGTGAGTTTGCTCCAATCGCTCCGCAAATTCGCAGATATGATACAGGGCGCTGGAATACCCTCCGCTGGTTTCAAAATGGGTTTCGTCGATGAACCGGCAGGTGCGGTCGCGGGTTTCTCCGCCGCCCGTGAAAATGCGGATGTGGTCGCCATCGGGGATACGGAACAGCTCCTTGTAGCCGGGCGTGATAAACCGGATGCCCTGTTTAGCCTTTTCCATGTGGTGTTCCAGGAACCGGGCAACGTAGGCGTAGAGGTAAAAGTTATAGTCTCCATAATTGGGGTTGCACCGGAGCATATAGGTGTGCTGGGGCGTCTGCACCTTAAAACCGTACTCAGCGCAGTAGTTTCCCTCAAACTCAGCCTCCAGGCGCATATTGCAAAACCTGGTCATGCTGCCACGGGTGTAGAGCAGCCCGTCCTTCTCCCGCAGAGCATTGACCACCTCATCAAGCTCCGCCTTAAATTCATCTGTCTTGTATTCACCTCGGTGGTCGAACCAGGAAGTGTAAAACTCTTGGCCGCTGCCAAAATCTCCGCGCAGATGGCCGATACAGCCGGTTTGCCCTTCAAGCTGGCTGCTCTGGTTGTACGCATACAAGCGATCCGCCGGGGTCATGCTGGTAATTTTCAGCTCCATCATCGCTCACGTCCTTTCTTTTTCGCTTGTCGGTTTTGCTCCGATATGGCCTTTTCCCGTGCCTGCCAATATTCGGGATGGTGAATTTGTACACTACTATTGATAACATCCTCATATACTCCGGGACCAAAGTGCTCGTTCACCGGAACTTGGAACATCTTTTTATCCATCAACTCCCGGAGAGCCACCTGCGCGTCGCAGTCCTCCTCAAAGCAGAGATAGCCGCCCTCTATAAAGCCGCAGCCCATCGCTTCTTTTCGGAATACCTTTTCCGCCAGCTCCCGGCGCACCATAATGCCGCCATGCCCTGGGGTAGAAACGGAATAAACGCCAGGGCAGAGCGTTTCGCACTCCTGGACTTTGCCCCATGGGGAATAGGGCGGAGCCTCCGGCGCAATGGTGTTTTGCCGCTGTTCCTCCAGGCACTGCACCTCCTCCTGCGCCCGCGCCACCAAATCCTTCTGCGCAGAAAACAGGTCGCTGAAATAGTGGCCCCAATAATAGTCCTTCCGGTCTGTGCATTTCCAGGTGACAAACTGCTGGGGCGCTGTCAAATGAACGCCCAAGACAAACTCGCTGTCGCCCACATGACAGGAATCCGTAATGATATATCCGGCGTTTTCTCTGTAATCCATTATCGTTCACGCTCCTTCGTGGTTTTCTTTTTGGCCTGTTCCTGCTGAATCGCAGTAAGGCCATGCTTCGCCCAGCCGGGAAGGTTCTCCGGCTGTATCATGCCCAGCACGTCCATGCGCTCATATCGGCTCTCTTTGCCGGTATAAAGGTCAACGCAATAACAGGCTGATCCTCGACTGTGTGGAGAAGCCCCAAAACCTCCCATACAGAGTTTGAGCTGGCGAGTGGCCCTGCGGTATTCCCGGCGCAGCACATCCGGCTTTATCACCACGATTTTCCCGTGGAGATCATCTTCATGGGAGATGGGGATACAGCCTTCCGCCGTGATGGGGCGGTCGTCTATGCCCTGTATGCGGGGCTTGTTCAGCTCTATGTGGGTTTTCTGCGCTTGCTCGGCAATCCGCTGGCCAAACAACTCCACAATCTCCGGGAAATCATCACTGGCCATCACTTCGCTGTATTCTGCAAACAAAGCGTTCTGCTGGCAAAAGGCGCACATATACTTCATGCCGGTTTCATCCTGTGGATTTTCCCCCAGGACAACCTCGCGGTCGCCTATATGCACCGCTTGGATAACCTCATAATCACCAGCCATGCGTTTTTCTGTGGAATCATCGTTCATCCCTACGCCTCCATATCCTGTTTGATAAATGCTTTGATTTCCTTTACACTGGCAAAATCCCGTTCATCCCCGGTAAGGTAGCGCACCGCGTCCTGCCATTGAGACAACGGATAGCTGTTCTCATCCATCCGGCACAGGTCCAAAAGGGCCGCCCGCCGCAGGATAGGCGAAAGATTTAAGTCGGAGATGAAACAGCCATGCCGGGCCGCCAGTATGTCCAGCAGGTGCAGTTCATTCATGGAAACACCTGCTTTCTTCGGCTTCTTTCAGCAATTCCTCCACCAGTCTGCCGCTGCGGACTTTATTCCGATCCGCAAGCACTTTGTTCTGAACACAAAGCACCGCCCGGATATTGGGGACGGTGATACCGGGAATCTCCACCATTTCTTCCGGGGTGATCGTTAGAAGCTGCACCGGCGAATATCCCGCCTGGGCAAAGATACGGAATAACCGTTGTTCAAATCGTTCTCTCATCGCAATCACGCTCCTTTCTTTTTGGGATATGTAAAGGGGCGGCCCCTCAAAGCCGCCCCCGCTGGATTACTTCTTCCGGCTTTTGATCTTGAGAAAGATCAGGCCGCCGAGAATAAAGAGTACCAATCCTACCGCAATGATGGTTTTCAATTCCATAGTCAATTCCTCCTGTCACAAATTTTGACCGCTGTATTATTCAGCGGATTCTTCGTCCTTCCGGCGCTTGCTCACATAGGCCGCAATCCCCAGAACAGCGGCTCCGGCGGCAGATACGCCCATCAGGGTCATCCACAGCCACGGTTTGCTCTCATCACCGGTTTTCGGGGTGTCGCGCAGTTCGTTGTGCATCTGTGCAACGGTGGTCTTATCCGCAAAGATCGTCACCGTCTTATCAGCAGGCAGCACATAGTTGGCACTGGCATTGTCCGATACCTCCGATACGGTGTAATCGCCCACGCGCAGTCCGGTGATCTCAATCTTGCCGGTGCTGTCGGTCTTGAATGTCTGGTCATAACCATTGGCACCCGTCACGCGGAAGGAGAACCCTTCCACCTTGCCGTCGCTGGATGTCTTTTCGATCCGCAGGGAGCCGGTCTGTGCCGCATTGACAAAGCCCTTTCCAGCTTCATTTTCCACTTCGTAAATTTTGCCGTTCTCGACAATCTCCACATAGTAGGCGTTTTCATCCAACAGGTAGCCCTCCGGCGCTTTGGTTTCCTTCACGAACACACCGCCGTAGAGGATATGGGACATCTCATAGATACCGGTGCTGGTTTCTTCCAGCTTGCCCAGCAGCTCGTCGCCCTCGTCCAGTTCCTTGTTACCATTGGTATCACGGTACACCTCAAACTCGGCACCGGTCAGCTTGTTGTCCGGGTAATCCTTATCCACTTTGGTAAGGCGCAGGTCGCCATAAACGCGCTCGTTGGCAAAGGAGATTTCCACAACCTGCCCATCTTCCTCGATGGTAACGGAAATAACCTCATCGGAGAGGACGAATCCCTCCGGGCTTTCCAGCTCTTTTAGCACCCAATTTCCATACGGCACATCGGTAAAGGAGAAGCTGCCGTCGTCCGCAGAGGTGGCGGTGGCAAGGGCATTTTCTGCCGTAAACTCGGTTTCATCACTCCTAAAGAGGCCAATCACAGCCCCACCCAGGCCAGCGCCATTCTCGTCTGTTTTGAGGCCGTGGATTTCACCGCGAATCAGCTCGTTGGTGATGGCCTCGCCGTTATTGGCGGCAATCTCCACCACAGCAACGGACGGCCCGCCGTATTCAAAGTTGAACGGGAAGGTTTCGCCGTTCAGCAGATAATGGCTGTCCGTGGACAGTTCCTTCAGATAGAAGCTGCCGAAGGGCAGGTCGGTAGCACAGACAGCCTGACCGTTCTCATTCACCGAAATGATTTCCAGAAGCCCATCTGCCGGAATTACGGAACCATCCGCTGCGGTAATATCCTTCTGAGCATACAGGCCAAAGGTGACGGCGGAAATCTCGCCATTCATACCGATGCCGAAGGCTTCATCCTGCTCCAGCAGCTTATTCAGAGTGACCTGTACTTTCTGGCGCTGGTTGTAGAAGCTGGCGGAAGTTTCGGTGATCTCTACCTCCTGGCCTGCATACACCAGCTCAACATTGGTGACATTCTCACCGGTATCCACCATGCCGTGGGGGAACTCGATTTC
The DNA here is from genome assembly GCF_002160025.1 of Anaeromassilibacillus sp. An200. Classification (GTDB taxonomy): domain Bacteria; phylum Bacillota; class Clostridia; order Oscillospirales; family Acutalibacteraceae; genus Caccousia; species Caccousia stercoris. The sequence goes on along the minus strand of NZ_NFJU01000067.1, from coordinate 3,547 downwards.
CTTCACCTGGAACTTGCCCAGATAGAGAGGCTGGCTCTGGGCTGTGCCATCCTCACCGGTGGTAATGGTGTCCACCACCTCGCCCGCAGAATAACGCAGCGTACCATCCAGCGTGTAAACATCCTCCAGCGCCGTGATTTCAAACACCGCACCAGACAGGCCGGTTACGTCATACACCGGCTGATATACTCCGTTGGATTCTGTGACGGTGGAGAACACCTCGCCGGTTTTGCTGACCTTGATGACGCCTTTCTGTGCCATATTGGGCTTAGTGACTTCAATGACCGTCACGCCGCCTTCCTCGCTGGAAGCGTCCTCGGTCACATCAAAGTACACCGGTGTGCTGTCCAGCACATAACCATAGGGAGCCTGTACCTCTACCAAAGAGTACCCGGAGCCATACTCCAGCTTTTCGGGTGTTACCAAATATCCTTCAGCATTGGTATAGAACGTGTCGATGGTTGTGGGGGTAGGATAGGTGAAGGTCATTTCCACCTTGCTGCCATCGGGACGATAAATCTGGAACCCGGCTCCTGCATAGGGGATGGTAACACCAGTTTCCGCATCCACCTTGACCACCTTGATGAAGCTCTCAAAATTGGCGTTGTTGATGAGATAGCGATAGATCTGGCCGTCCTGAGCGATATACACTTCAAAATCGTCCATCAGCTCTCGTCCTTCCCAGCCTTTCGTCTGGTGGACAATATAGGTTCCATAGGGCAGCTTTTTGGACTGTGCAAAGCCATTCTCGTCACAGGTGAGAACATCGCGCTCAGATTCCTTTGCAGCGTCATAGCTGCCTGCCGCCTTGAGATAAATCTGGAACTCTGCACCGGTTTCCGGGGTTTCGATCTGGGTTTCTCCGTTGTCGGTATGCTTGATGATGGCGATGTCGCCTTTGATAACCTGCTCGGTCACATCATTGGCGGTGTCGTTCAGCTCGATCTCATACAGTTCCGGCTCCGCACCTACCTTGTGAATAGTGGAATCCAGCAGATACCCCTCGCTGGGGTTGATTTCACGAATCGTCCAGTCGGAATCACAGATATAATAATCCGTGGTAAACTGACCGTTCTCATCGGTGGTATAGCTGTCGATAAGGGTGTCTCCCTTATACAGCCCATACACAGCGCCGGCCAGGGAACCGTCGCCCTGGGGCGCGCCCGTTTCCACATCGCTCTTAGTGACAGTGACGCGGAACTTCTTCAGCACGTTGTTCACGCTCTTGTGGGTAACTTCATTCCACTCGATGGTAGCTGTCTGGGAATCCGGCACCACATAACGGATAGGGGTATCCACCTCCTCCAGTACATAGCCCGTGCCGATGAGCACGTTTTCAAAGCGTGCCACACCGCTGGAGTCCGTCACAGCATATTCATCCACCGGCTGCCCGGAGAGGGACGTGCCGTACAGATGGAAGGTCATGCCCTCCACCAGCCCGTCCTCGCTGGTTTTCGTCACTTCCAGGCTGCCGCGCTTGAGGGCGTTGTTGAAATTCACGGTAGCAGTCTGGCCGCTGACGATGGTCACGCGCTGGGTTTCCTGGGGTTCGTACTTATCAATCGACTGCTCGGTTACGGTATAAACGCCGGGATTGAGGTCGGAGATGTCAATCTCGCCCGCCTCATTGGTGGTCTTGGTGGCGCTGTACCCCTCGCCGGTGATGGTGAAGTTGATTCCGGCTACCTGTCCATCCTCGGAAGTCTTAATCAGCTTCATATTGCCGGTTTTCACTTCCAGATTCAGATAGCCTACCATCTGGTCGGAAACGGTTTCCCCGTAGGTGGCAAAGTCCTGCTTGCCGCCGCCAGTAACGCCGTCTGTCCAAACCACAACACCGCTGCGCTGGGCAGTCACTTTTTCCGCCTTAATGGTCACAGAGCCTTTGATGGCCTGGGCGGAAGTGATGGTGAGCTGGTTGCCGTCCACGGAGAAATTCAGCCCTGTGGTGCTGCTGGAGAAGGTGTAGTCACTCAGCACACCGTTGGTATCCGTGAGAGTGAGGGAATACTGCTGGCCGTCCCATTTCAGCTCATAGGCCCCGGCGTCGGCGGTGCTGCTGAAAAAGCTGGGAAGCATAGTGTGGCGCTTGACCGCGCTCTCAATGGCGGAATACTGGCTGAAAATCTCGCTGTACAGCGGATGGTCGGCGCTGATATATTCCGTCACGTTGTTTTTGCCCTGGGCATTGGCGTCCACATGGTTAAACTGGCTGTCGCGCTCACCCACGACAGTTTCCCAAACAAGAAGCTGGGTAGCGATATAGCCCGCCATCTCATTGGCATCATCGGGATTGTTGCTGTTCCACGAAGTATCGGCGTTGCCCTGCCAGCCATAGGTCATGATCCGCCCGATATATTCCTTGATGGTATCCGGCGGGATGGTGGGGTTTAAGTTGGACGGATAGTTATCCCAGAAATCCTCACCGCGCCCGGTGTACTGGTCGCCGGTATTCACACCGACGCCCGGCTCAATACAGTAGATGGCCCTGCCATTGAATGCGTCCTGGGTGTGGACGGAAAAGCTGTCGTTCTCTCCGGTGGACCAGCCACCCAGGAAATTCAGGGCGGGATGGCCCCATCCGGCCTTGTTGGGGTCGCTGGCACGGGGCAGGTCGATCATATACGTCGTCATGGTTTCGCCTGCGGCAAAAGCCGTGGTTCCTGTCCCTACGAACACGCCCAGGCACATGAGCAGGGCCATGAACAGAGACAGAGGCTTTCTCAATGCTTTCATCGTGTTACCTCCTTGAAATGGCCGCAAGCAGCACATCGCTCTGGATGTGCTGCTTGCGGCTGGATTCTGTTTACGTTCTAAAAAAGAGAGGCGCGCCAATCGTTCTCCGCCTTATCCGTTCTATCCATAACCCTGTGGGTTCTTGAAAGAACCAGCCTCCCCAAATATCTTCTTTTTTAGGCTGTTTAGGTGGTATGAGGGGGTAAGGTGTGGAGAGGGGGAACAGCGAAAACACCGGTTCCCTGCAAATGGGCGCACTGCTCCCTTGGCAGTAAGGTTATCTCTCTAAACTGCGTTGGCGCTTGCGGTAGAGTTCCAGCGCCTTAACAATGGTGTCCTCGATCTTCTGCGTGGGCGTCCCCGGCGCAAAAAAACGGCTGATTTTTTCTTTTGGGATTTTGAACTGTTCTTTTTGATTGGGCTTTTCCTCCTTCATAATGGAAACAAGGGCGTCTTTGGCCAGCCTTTCATCGCCAGTCTTGGCTTCGGACATCTGGCGCATTTTGATGGCCTGGGCGTGGGACGGGGTGCAGTCCATCTCGTCCATGATAGCGAACAAGTCGGCCTGTTCTTCTTTTCGCAGGTAAGACAGCTCCACCGCAGGGCGCATGGCAATCTGGAGCATTTCCTGGTCTTTAAGCACCGAGTTATCTACCAGTTCCAGAATTTCCGGGATAAGGTGGGTAAGGCGGATATATCTTCGCACCTGTGTTTGACTATCACCGCCTTCTTTACCGACAATACTTGCAGATTCCTTTCCGCTTAACTTCCAACCCACTGGGTCGGAAGTTAAATCCGTCCGCTGTCCCTG
>NZ_NFJU01000066.1 GCF_002160025.1 Anaeromassilibacillus sp. An200 | reverse complement strand
ACACGCAATACTCCATGACAAAGCATTTTCCATCCTCAGAGGTGTAAATGACCGGCATGGCAAAGCCGATGTCCCGTCCATTCCGATGAAAGAACAGATAGAAGCACCGATCTTCCGGTCTGTCATGAATCTTCTGCACATGGGCTCGGTATTCCGAATCACTGAGAAAATATTCTCTGTTTCGGTCATTTGGATCGGGAAAAATATCTCGTTTGAAATACATGTGAAGCTGCTCCCAAAAAGCTGCAGCATCGTTTTCCGTGACTGCTTCACGGATGGTAATCGGGTTTTCCATTTTGCTGCCTCCAAAAAAGATTCGGAGGGTTAGGAAGCGTGAACCCTCCAGACACGATTCATCTTCATAAAAGACCACCCTTTCTGTTTTATATTTGTATGCAAGACACTTTGGGAAGTGTTGATACCTCCTGACAGAAACTTATTCAGCAAAAAGCGCTTGTGGGAAATCATGGTATTGCACGATTTCTTCCATGGCTGATATTTATTTGAATTCATTATAGCAGGAGTCGTGTTTCTTCACCATATTTCCCGGCTTCGGGTTCTGTATGGATTTTCTTGCAGCCCCATTTGATTTTCCACAAGCCTACGCAAGATTTAAATTTTTTCTGCGGATGCTGCCTCTTTGCACCTGCAACAAAACGGACCTTTGGAAAGTTTTTCGGCGTTTGGCAAGTTCATCACTTTTTTCTGTTACCTGTTCCAGTGTATCCCGATCGGAACATTTCTGGTCCCCCGGATACGCTTTCCGACCGTAATATAGTCGATCAGGATCTCCTCCATTTCGCGGGTCAGATGATCCGGATGCGCGTACTTTTCCACAATGGCATGGCGGGCATCCCCTGTTTCGATTTTTTCTTCCACGTCTGCGAGCTGTTTTTCTTTTTCTGCATCGTGCTGTCAAACTCCAGCTTTTGTTCCAGTTCGTCTTTGTCCAGATACTGCTCCGCGAGCGCGTCGAGTTCCCTGGGCACATATTGTTCCAGTCGGTTCACGGAAATGGAAGCGCCCGCGCAGGAATCCTTCGCGTAATGACGGTTCGGACAATGCAGGTAATGCCGGCTGCCGCGCAGGGGAGCACTCTTGCAGGACTGCAGCGTGGATCCGCAGCTGGCACAGCGAATCTTTTGGAAACAAAACGGCTGTTGATGCAAGGGGAAAGGGGGACTCAATCTGTCTGCTTGAGAACTCTCTGATTAAACTGATCCAATGCGAGAGCCGCCGCAATGCCCGCTGCCAGACAAATCAGGTTCGCCGCAGCGCTTCCCACGGAAACGGCAAAGCTGCCGAAGGGAATGATCATTACCGTGGCAGCTATCACGATACCGATGATGGCATGGAAAGCATAGGCATAAAAGCGATCGAATAGCGCGTTCACCGCCTTGGCCAGACCGATCACGGTGATCCCCGCGCCGATGACGGCGGGTGCCAGAACCTCCGGCCTCAGGCTGCCGAGCCCTTCCACAAACGGTGTGTAAAGGCCAAGCGGCATCAGAAGCGTGGAAAAGCTCATGCCGGGTGCAATCACGCTCAAAGCAAGGCAGAACCCACAGAAGAGATACCACGGAAAGCTGGGCGTGATCGTCACGGAAAAAAGATTCAGAGAAATCAGCAATGCCAGAATAACAGCAAACGCGATGGCGAGAGAAACCCAGCTTCCCCTCGGGCGGCCTTTTTCCCCTGCCTCCCGAAAAAGCGAGGGCAGCATGCCGGCGATAAGGCCAACAAAAAGGCACACGGAGGGATCGGGGTATTTTTCCAAAAGAAACGCCAACAGCTTGGCCACACCCAGAAAACCGACCGCCGCACCCAGAATGACCGACAGAAGTTTCGGCACATGTGTCCGGAAACGGCGGAAAGGGTTGCTCAGCAGCTCCATCACGGGCTTGTAAATGCCGAACACCACGCAGAGCACGCCGCCGGAAATGCCGGGCAGCACAGCTCCCACCCCGATCAGAACGCCCTGCAGCACCTGCAAAATCAGGCGCAGCACACCCGAACGATTCGTTTTCATATGCAATCGTCCTTTCATTTTTCCCTAAAACAACACGATACAAACAAATCTTTCCTAGGGCTTGTTTGAAAAATGTCAACATGCCCAACCTGCGGGTCTTTTGTCCCCTGGATGGCGCAATTTTTCCTTGAAATCCGCCAGGATTCCTGCGAAAAAATTGCTTGCCAGCGGCCCAAAATCCCTTGCTGCTGGACACATCGCCAATTTTCAAACAAGCCCTAGACCGGCTGCGGGACCGCCTCAAGGCCGGCGTCTAACCGGTCCCACCGGCCGAAATTCCGGCGCACGGATAACTAGCGGGTAGGTTTCCGGCACCACAAGACCGGCGATGTGATTCCGGCGGTTGGGTCAGCTTCTTCCCGGCGATTCCGCTTTTTCTACTCCGGCGTTGACAATATTTCCATTCTGCTCATTCTTTCGTCTCTTTTGTTGCCCGCTGTCCGGAAAATATCCCAAGCAGGGCTGGCCCACCAAAAATCAATCTCATTGTACGATCCCCGGCGGGGAATGGGAAGTCCCCAGTGTGGGCAAAAAACGGCCGCTCTCCAGGACAGTTCCGGGGAGCGGCCAAGGGGCCGGCGTTCGGTTGCAGCGCCGCTGGCAGGGGCGGCTCCTGGCGCGGAGATGAGCGCACGAATACATGATGGTAAGGCTATGGCACTCCATTCATTTAGAATGGATTTCAGCAACTCTCCAGAAATGGAAAATTACTGCTCTATTTCTTGGAGAAATATCTTATCATAATTCTCTTTATAGCTATCGAAAGCTACAAAAGGCTCTTCCATATCTCCAAAGAGATCGACCAGAGTTTCTGATAAAATTTCTGCAAATACACCAATGACGCGAAAGTGCGGAGACTGCTTATTCATATACAAAATGCTGATCCACAGTATTTGACTTAAATCTCTCATCAGTTCTTTGTCCAAACACAATGAACAAGAGCCTTTTTTCAAAACCTTCAGACTTATCAAGATATCATCAAATTTCTGCTGAATTTCTTCCACATCATCTCCAAAACCATATCGTAACGCATAGGCATAGCCATCTGCAAAGCCTTCCGCACTTCCGGCATGAGCAGCTATTATCGCTCTTGCTTCTTTTACGGTTATCTAAACCATCTCCTCATCAAATCCGATTTACTGTAAAGTAACTGTTTCAATCTTTCGGCGGTACCCCGCATTGTATGGCGAAGGGGAGTGTTATAGGTAGCTTTCACTATATCGACTCTGCGGGCTGCCTGCAATCCTATTTTTATCCGTCCCAGCCTCCTGGGGACGGCTGTCCGCACCTCTGCGGGGGGCGCTATGACAGTCTTATATCCCCTCTGTTCCTAATAGGTTCCCCATATACTGGGCATTGTTTGTACTGGCGGCAGCAAAATCTTCTTTTGAAATAGTCAAAAAGTATTTTTCTAATCCATCATGTGTATCGAGTTCTCCAGCAATTTGGATCACGTCGTCTATATAGAGGATAATTTCATGAAATTGAGCCAAATCAATCCCATATATATTGAAATTCTTTGGACGAAGTCCAATCGTTAAAATGCCATTTCGCTCCATGCCGGACAAATCCAGCGCGAAAAAACTTGCAACAATTTCTAAATTGACCCATTCGCCTCTTATATTGCTATGGGACGACCAAAGCCCAAGCTGGCACCGCAAATTCAAACCGTTCCATTTTAATTCCCGCTTAGATCTTAGATATCGCAATCCTTTCTTTTGATAGTAGCGGCCAACTTCCCGACAGACAGCTTGAAAAATATCTTTGGGTGGAATATCAGGAGACCTTGCATAAAGAATGCTTCCTTCTTCCCATTCCCACTCAGGCATATAGGCACCTCCTTGTGCGGCTTGATCGTGTTGATCTTCTCTCTCCGCCATCGGGACAAAGGTTCCCGCAAGGCCGCCCCGACAAAGATCAATCCCATTGTAGCATCTATAGACGGAAATGGGAAGTCTTTGCTGGTCAAAAAGCGGCCCAATCTGCGGAAGCACCTGACAGCGGCGGGAAAACCAGGTAAAATGAGATCGCAGGGCAAAAGGAAGTGGCGTGAAGTTCGTTTGCGCCTGGGACCTGGAGCCGGAGGAACTGGAAGAAATACGCCCAGGAGAATGTGCTCCCAGTGATCCCATACTTGGAGTTTGCCACATGAGGCAACTCAGGAGGAATGGGCACAGGGGAAGAGGTTTCCTGCCTGGCCAGACCGCCATTGGGCGGAAGGTTTCTCCATTATATTTTTCGATATGCTTGCTAGGGCTTGTTTGAAAAATCAGGAGGCTTGTACTAAAGCAACAAAATAGCAATGGCGGCAAGGTAAACGAAGGCTAAAAAGGAGGCGTCCAGCTTGTCATATCTGGTAGCAATCCTGCGAAACCATTTGATTTTTTGGAAGAAGCACTCGATTAAATGCCGCTCCTTATACAGATACCAGTCTACCGGCCAGGGATTAGACACGTTGCTTTGGGGCGGGATCACATAATTGGCCCCATGCTCTGAGATGTATTCCCGAATGGATCGAGCACCATAAGCTTGGTCTGCCAGCACATTGCTCCCGCAGAGTTCAACGTTTTCCAACAACTCTATGGCATGAACACAATCGTTATCATTTCCGGCCGAGAGAAGGAACTCCACTGGGTTGCCCAGCCCGTCTACAATGGCATGGAGCTTTGTGTTCAGACCACCTCTGGTACGGCCAACTGCCTTATCTGCCGTTTTTTTCCCCGCCATTGGCGCTTTCGTGTACCTTGATGCAGGTAGAATCCATGCTCAGATTTTCCATATCCGCATCCTCAGACAATGCGTGAAACACGGTTTCCAGTGTGCCATCATCCCGCCATTTGGCAAATCGGGCATACACAGACTGCCAGGGGCTGTAGGCCTCCGGCAGTTCCCGCCACTGGGCGCCGCTTCGGGCAATCCAGAGCATCCCGTTCAGCATTGTCCGGTTATCCTTGCGGGGGCGGCCTCGCTTCCCTGTTTCTTCCGGTGGCAGAAGTGGTTTGACTCGCTCCCATTATTCTGTTGTTAATTCATAGCGTTTCATACCTTTTAGTTTCGCATATTTGTTCCTTTTGTGCAACTTTTATTTTTCAAACAAGCCCTAGTATACAATATTTTGCGCGGAAAAGAAAGGTGTTACTCTGCGTTGCTTGCGGCAACGGGACGTTTTTCCTACAATGGAGAGTGAAAGGAGTGAATCCCCATGTTGAACGAAAACATCCGAGCGATCCGAAAATCAAAAGGACTTTCCCAGCAGGAGCTGGCGGTCAAACTCAATGTGGTACGGCAGACCGTCTCCAAGTGAGAGAAAGGGGTATCACTTAGATAAAGATACCACACCAATCCCACGCTGACTTTTGCTCAACCAATACAGCCGGAGGGCTGGATAACAAGAAAAGGCGGTATGCGCCCCGTGGAGGGGTAGCATATCGCCTTTTCTTGTGGGGGTTTCCAAAGGGGGCAACGCCCCCATTTGGCACACGACTTTGCGAAGCAAAGTGTAGTGTGTTATACGCTCTGTCGGCGTTGTCGTGAAAATGCCGTTGCCGCCGGGGAGGGCAAGGGCATTTGAAGCGGCAAGATTTGAAGCGGCAAGAAAACAGGGCTGTGCTTGCGTGGCGTGGAGCCGCAAGCGCAGGTCTGGTTTCATCAGCAGACAGGGCGTATATGAAAGCCCCCGTCCCTCGTCCTACGCTCCGACTTGTGGACAAAGTGTCCCGAAGTTGTGGCCACACTCCCGGAAAAGTAACAGGACAGCGGATAACCGTCAAGGCTGAAATGAACGGGGTTACACCCGACCTTGACGGTCGCCCGCCGTCCCGCTGAATGGGTGGACAAGGCGGCCAATCCCTCAAAGTGCTTGGCCGCTCTCTTTCTGATTTTGAGGTATTCAGTTTTTCAAAATTGAATAATCAAAATAAATTTTTTCGATTGAAAAAATTTTATTTGTTATCATCTTCAATGCCATATTTTTTCTTTTGCCGAATCACATAATTACTGATTTTTTCATCATATAGTGGATACTGGTAATCCAACTGGCATGCCACTTCTGACGAAACCTCCCGGAACAATGCCATACATTGTTCAAAGGATTCCCACATATGGGGATAGGAATCCATATTATAAGTGGACATAAGTCGTTCCCACAATTCCTCTGGGACATATTGCTTCATAAATTTATAGTTTTTTCCCAAACTGAAATGAAATCCCTGTTTGATACCAATCAGCCAGGAAATCATGCGAAGCAATTCTTTTCGTACTATATCATTCATATGGTCAATAGCAAAAAGAATTTCTTTGCGGCATAAGCCCTTTACTACATATGTTGTAGTATTCCAAAATTCATTACAGCAATCGTCAAACATTCTTTGAGTAGGCTTCTGCAAGTGGTAGTCTATATCCGTTGGTATTGGCGGCTTTACGATACGGTTGTCTTTATCCAACAGTAACTTTACCAGTTTATCCCATGTAAAATACTCGTCTATCAGTTCCAGCGGCAGCAAAGTTAAATCTATCTTAACATCATCAGTAAACAGCATTAAATATGAAAATCCCTTTTCTACAGCTGGAAATAATTCCATATCTTCCGGCTTTTGCAGAATCAACCTTTCACCAAATATATCTAGCCATTTATCATCACTTGTGAAGCTGTCCATATCCGTAACAAAAAAAGTAATATCAAAATCCTGAAAATCATCAGGCGGAATATTTGTATTTGTTCTAGATCCTTCCAAAGTAACCATGCGAATGCGTTTGTCTGTTTTTGCAAAATTCAAAACAATATCATAAACTTCCTTTTCTGATCTCATTTTTATCTCCTCCAATTATTGAAATAGGCGGGAAGCCATTTTAGGGCTTTCCCGCCTTGATTGCCCATCAGCAAAGACGGGCGGGACTGTCAACGGCGGCGCATTTATGCGCCGTTCATCTTGACCGTTGACTGGCTCGGCTGGCTTTGCTATCTCTCGATAAATTGTACCGAAATATTGAATTATTCTGGTACATACAAATAGCAACCTTTCACATGGTCATTTACAATTCCGATTGCCTGCATATACGCATATATAATCGTGCTGCCTACAAACTTAAAGCCTCGTTTTTTTAAGTCTTTACTGATTCTATCTGAAAGTGGCGTTGTTGCAGGAATGTCCGCTTCCGATTTGAAATGATTATGAATCGGTCTATTCTTAACATAAGACCAAATAAACTTATCAAAACTTCCGTATTCTTCTTGGATTTTGATAAATTGCTGTGCGTTTGTGATTGTCGACTTAATTTTTAATCTATTGCGAACAATATTGGGATTTTGCATTAACTCATCAATTTTAGTTTCGTCATAGAGAGCAATTTTTTGATAATCAAACTCGTTGAAGGCTTCCTTAAATGCAGCTCTTTTATTTAATATCGTCAGCCATGATAATCCGGCTTGCATACCTTCAAGAACCAACATTTCAAATAGTTTTCTATCATCATGAACGGGCTTTCCCCATTCCTCATCATGGTATTCTTTATAGAGTTCTGTGGTTGCCCACGAACATCTTTCTCTATCGTCTTTCTTCATGGTATCCTCCGTTTGTAAAATTTGTTTTTGTCGCCCACTTATTTTCTCCCCCGCTGTGGGTTTGGATTTTTCAGCAAGTCCGACTTCTGTGCAATCTTTTTCAGCCACTTCTTTTCTTCCTCAGACAGCTTCTTGTAATTCAGTTTAAGCCGCTTGCTCCGGGTCGCTGTCCTCTCTGGCGGTTTCCTCGGCGGTCTGTAAGAAATCTTCCAGTGGGTTGTCCTCCGGAACGCTGAAAAAATTGTCCTTATGGGCTTCCCGCAGGTCAAGGGCTATCTTGTTTATGTCCTGCTGTATCACATAGCGGCAAAAGCTGTCATCGTCAATATGGGCGGCGATAAGCTGTCGCAGCTGTGGGTCAGTCAAGCCGGGATTATGCTGTTTCATAATCGTTGCACTCACAGCGTCCACAATGGCGTTTGCGCTCTGCACCTGCTTTCCCGCTACTCCGTTCACATAAATTTCAAGGTCGGCCATGAGCCGGGGAAAATCCGGGTGGGTCGACAGTTCACACAAGAGAGAATTGTCCACCCGCCCGCTTTTCAATAGTTCAATCATATCATCACTCAAATGCAGGTCTGCAAGATTGGCGTTTGGGTGGTTTCTTGTTTGGGAACGGCCCAGCAGATAATCAACAGTCACTTCGTAAAACTTTGCTAACTCAATAAGGGCATAATGGCTGATGTCCTTGAGATTATCCCCCTCATAACTGCCTAAAGCAGACTTGGAGAGGTGAGTTCTCTCCGCAAGCTGTTCCAGCGTCAGCCCACGCTCCACACGCAGGTCTTTCAGGCGTTCTTGTATGGATAACTCCATGCTCTCCCTCCTTGTCTGCCCGATAAATGGGAAGGTGTCGTATTAAATATGACTACCATTTTTCTTTTCCCAATTATCTAAGCGTACTTTCATAGTGTCTCTCCACTCTTCACTGGGGCATTTTGAAATTAAATTTCTATATTTTGAAAGCAATTCTGGTTTGAAATATGTTTCAACTAAATGTAACAATGTCCATTCAACTTCATACATCGTACTTTCGGGGAAAATACCAATTAATGCCTCAACTTCTTCCTCTGTCAGCGGTGTTTTCACTTTTATAAGTAGTTCGTCATACTTGCTGACAAGCTCTCCTGCTGGATTACCTGTCAATGAGTCAGGCATTTGCCCAAGAGCTTTTAATTGAATGATTGTATCCTGCATTCGCATACTCCTTCTCGCTGTACTATTTTCATAGATTTCGATTTGTCTCTTTGTACTTATCATTTTACCACAATTCCGAGAGCGTGGAAATAGAGAGTTTTCCGGGCGGATTTCCTACCTTTCGGATATACGGGACGGGCGGTCATTTAGGTGTAGACTTAGGGTAGTTCATCGATGGACAGCACCTTGCTACGAAAATAAGTAGCGAGGGCGTGTACCTTGACAAACAGGTTTTCAATGCCTCATGAAAAACCATCGC
>NZ_NFJU01000065.1 GCF_002160025.1 Anaeromassilibacillus sp. An200 | reverse complement strand
TCGCTCTGGGGCATGGAAATGATGGAAAACCCTACGGGTTTACCACATTCCCACACCCCGCCGCTCACCCCCCTTTTCCCCTCCGACTTTCTCCCTGTCCGAGAGAGAAATTCAAGAGATTTTTTACGGGCCTAAAGGCCATAGGGGGGCATATATTATCAATAGAGTTTTTCCCATTTTTTCGACAGTCCAGATTTAACCCCAGATAAGCTCTCACACACGGCATATATTATCAATAGAGTTTTTCCCTATTTTTAGTTGTTATTATAGCCTGTCCAGGAGCCAAGTTCAAGCCCCCTGGACAGGCTTCTTTTCAAACGGCAGAAGATCCTCTGGAATATCACCCAGCGGCTTTGTGTGTACGATTGCCACCTCCCAATACTCCAGACGGAACCTTCGTTTCAAACGCTGCTGTCGGGAGATCACCACGTTTCCATTATAAAACGGGTCCTCTGGATTTTGTGTTTTCCCCTCCAGAAACTTTTCATAGCTGCCGTTAAACTTCCCCGTAATCCCGATCCGGCCGACGATCATCGCCTTCTTCCCAGCCGGGAACAAGTCTTCCTCGATTTGCTTTCTTACTACCGCCTCTGCCATCTGAACAGAATATGGAGTCTGAATCGTTGTCTCCCAGAGCATAACTTTGTGCAGCCGCTTGCTACCAGCCCTGAAGCCAGTCTCTTTCTCCTCTGAGTTTACCACCACATACCCACACCGTTCTTTTTTCGGCTTCAGGTTTCGATCTGCATTGGCTCGTTCTCTGCTGACCCGCAGCAAATTGGCATTCAGGGCGCGCTGGTGGGCGTTCTCCGCCCGTTCCTGCTCCAGCTCCCCCTGGATAGCCGCCACCTGCTCCTTGGCCTCCTGGCGGGTCTGTTGGGCCTTTTGAGCGGCCTCCCATTTAGCATCAGATATCGCCCTTTCAGCCCTTTGTTTTGCCTCGCTGACATCCCTCTCCGCCACGGAGATCTTGCGGAGCAGCTCATTGTACTCCTCCTCCGTCAGAAGTACGTGAGTCCAGTCCGCAGAGCTGCGACCGCCGGCGACCTCCGGGTATCTGTCCAGGGCTGCTTTTCTTACAAACTTAGGCATACCGGCACCTCCTCACAGATCTCGGATATAGTTATTCGCTACAACCTCCAGCCGGTTGTGGCCCAGGGCCTTACTGCAGACCAGCATGGCCGCCTTGTCCAGCTTCCGGCCGGACTCGTCCTTCCTGCAGGTATAGACCTGGCTCTGGTAGCGGTGTCCCGTCCCCTTGTTTACCCGGTCATAGGGAATTTCTTCAATAGGCCGGGCATGGCTCTTATAGATGGCCGTGGCATACTCGGCCCGGTAGCCGTGAATATCGGCGCTCTGGTGGACGTGCTGCCACACCTTCTCCTCTGCCGGCGTGCTTCTGATACGCTCCACAATCTGATCCGTATTCGGCCCGATGATGGGGCTTATTCGCTCCCTGCCGCCCTTTCCGTTGCGGACGTGGGTAAAGTAGTCCTCTCGGAACATGAGCGCGTCCTGGAGCATCCCCAGGCGTTTCTCAGCGTCCGGCGTCAGCTCCACCGGCGGGAGCTTCTTTAGCTCGGAGATCTCCGCCTCGATCTGCGCCCTGGTCACGAGATCCTTCCCTCGAAGCTCCTGCAGCTCCTTCCGTCTCAACCCTGTCCCCTGGCAGAACTTAATCAGGCCGTCATTGTTGGTTTTAGAGAAGTGCTTGTCCCGCACTCGGGTGCCGCGGCTCCGTTTGATATTTTCTCTCTGCTTCTTGGGGGCCTTAAAGAAGTCCTCGTCATCCGGGGCAATTCCGTACAGCTTCCCCATGGCCGACCGCTGCACCCCTATCGTCCAGGCAGAGAGGCCCCGATCCACGCCGTCCTGCAGCCACTCGCCCACATACTTCCTTGCCTTTTTCAGCGTAGTACATTCCGGGTGGTGCTCCTTGATGTACTTGATAAAATATTTTGTGTGCTTCCAGTAGCTCTTGTAGGTGTTGAAGGAAAATATCTTATCTCTGTCGGCTCCCTCCACCTTGGCCGCCCGCCGGCTCTCCCCAAAGGCTTGCATACCGTTCAGCCGTTCGTAGGCTTGTTGGTGGAGATCCTTGGAGTACGACTTATTGCGCCGGCCCATGGCACCCTCCTTTCTCAAAATAGATTTCTATATTACTATGAAAATACAAATATATTTTTAATTGTCTCTATTTATCTATAAAACGAGATTTCTTGTTTTCTATTTTTCTATGAGTTCAAGCTAAGCCGCCTCCTGCCAGCTCCCTTTGGAGACTCGACATTCGGCAAAGTACACTTTTTAACGTCTTATGTGTGACGGGTTTGGGATTGCTCCCTACACTTTTTTACACTGCTTATGTGTGCAGCCCCATTTATTCAGTTCTACGGCAGTTGGGGATCTGTCGGCCCATTTTAGAGGTGGGCGGCTCTCCGGGAGATCTACAGTATCCCGGCTACTCTCAGAGGGTGGATAGGGACACGATACATTTCACTTACCCATCACTTTCAAAAGGATTACTCATGGTGGGGTCCATGGTGCGCTTTCCAGTTCACAAAGGTTACTTCGGCAAGCCCGCGCACCACACAGGAGTATCAACCCTGTCATGGCTTCTGATTAGCAAACTGCTAAACCCCCAGCCGGCAACTCCCGGCCAAGACGCTCTGGGCCTAATTACTATTTACCCTCGCCCAGACGAGCACTCATATCCGCTGCAGCTCCCGACCAGCACCGGCCACAGCCATCTCTTCTATCCAGCCTCCTTTCCATCGGAGCCGCTAATCGACGTCGAGCCGATCCGCAGTCTCAACAACTATTTTCTTCCATACTCATGTTACCATAGAAGAACCAGATTGTCAACATATTCAAAAATATAACCGTATAACGGTTTACCCGTTCATATATAAACGGGTAAACCGTTAATCTGATTGTGCCTTGTTAAATCATCTTTTTGGGCATTTTTCAAATTATCTGTTGTCCATAGTCCGTTTATTTTGTTGTAATTGACAAGTTCTTACATTACCTGTATACTGTTCACAGAGCCTGCTGTTACCTATTTTCCCCTTTTAGTAAACCTACGGAATTGAGAAAGGAGACTACTATGAGCAAACTAAGAAAAATTTTAAGTTTTTTCCTTTCGCTCTCGCTCCTTGCAACTTTAATGTTGCCTGTATCCACCGCAGCCTCAGATGATGTGAGCCCAATAGAGATGACCAATTTTGACACTATTGGATGGAGCAATGATGATATGGTATACACCCCGGATGTCGATGCGCCAATCGAAGCTCTATCGCTCGACATCCTTGAAGCAGATGACAGTCTGTACCGCGTCCGAGAAGAAGAGGAAGATTTGTATACTGTAGTCTATCGAAATTCTAATACAAATCTCAACACAGCTTATATTTTCCAACATCCTGTAAAGTATATAGACGATAATGGGGTTGTCCATGATATTGATACCAGCATCTCTCCATATTTTGGTAGTGAAGACGGTATCGGGTATAGCAGCGAACACAACAGTATTAAAGTTTACTATCCAACAAACTTCTTCTCCGGCTCTGCTTTAACAGCTATGCATGATGGCTATCGTGTTTCCATCGGAATTCCCTCCGCTATAAACACCATTGGTGGAAGCATATCAGATGCTGAAGTTGGAAGTGAGACAACTGAAACTGAATTTGATAAGGACTATATTGAATACGAAAACGCATTCGGGCCTGAAACTTTACTTCGCTACTATACCACATACAATGGATACAAGGAGCAAATTGTCTTAGCCTCTTCCAACGCCCCATCTGAGTTTACTTTCATTATGAATACCGGTGTTCTTACTCCTCAAATTACAGAAACCGGAAGAATATCTCTATCCGATCCTGAAACCGGAGAAATTGTCGCAAGTATTGCATCTATTCTTGTATATGATCAAAATTTGAAGCAGACCATTGACAATTATTATGAGCTGACCCCAATAGAGAACGGGACCTATCTTCTCACTTTACATATTGATGAGGAATTTTTGAACGCACCATCCACCATATATCCAGTAACAGTTGATCCTACATTTACCTTCAATGTGAACACTTCGACCAACGATGCTATCGTTTATTCTGGTGCTCCCAGTGCTGCATTGGGAGACAATCACTATCATCATGTTGGATATTGCGATGACACGTACAAAATCGGTTATCTTTTGGTAAAATTTCCATCTTTGCAAAATAGCACATTCTTTAATAAGCTCTCTAATACCAGAATCAATAGTGTTACATATAATGTGAGAAAATCAGGTGGTAGCACATCTTCTTCTGCTACTCTCACCGCTTACTACTATACTGGTAATTCTTGGTCTGAGTCCTCTGTCACGTATAATTCGGCGAATGTCGCAAGTAATACAGGGCCGTCTATTTCTTCCGTGAGCATGAGAGCAAATTCTTGGTATTCCTTTAATATAACGAGTGCGGCTAAGGCCTGGAAAGATGGAACTTATTCTTATAGTAAGGGTATTGTCATAAAAAATACTACAAACAATTCTTCCTCAACATATGATCGTGTTCTCGCCTCTACTGAATATGGCGGCGTAAATTCCTCCTATATGCCTTATGTAACTGTAGTGTATCGGAACGGTTACACTTCAGGTGCTTTTACTTCTGCTGATGCTGCCGCCAAGGATTTTGCAACGGCAATCTACAGTTCCGGTATGTATGTTCGTTTCGAATATTGTGCTGCGATTTATAGATCTGGCTCAAATTATTATTACACCAATGTTCAGATTGAAAGTCCTCACGGTTGCCCCAATATCAATATTAATGTGCCGAGCGGCACAACCTATGTCGGCTATATCCATACTCACCCCAATTCAGAATCGTTCTCTCCCAGTGATAAGAGTTATGCTGAAAGTACTCGCGGAAACGCATATGTTGTCACACCACAAAGAAAAATTTATCGCTACAATTATGCTTCAAAAACAGAGACTACGGTGGCCACCTCTTTTGATTGGCATGAATTAACAGATTCTGAGAGAACTACTTTAGTTAATAATTGTCGATCCGCATGGAATTCTCATTTGGCCCAAGGCTGTGATTTTGGATGTAGCACGAAGACTTGGCCTAACCCAGACTTCGCCTGATCTCTTTGCTTATGAGAAATGTGAGAATTTCTTTGCTACTTTTAGTAGTATCACTATTTATTTTATCTTCGTGTGCAAACACCTCTGCTCCAGCAAACTCCGGAGGCATATCTATGGGACTTCCCGTATATGAATTCGAGATTGACTCTATTCCTGACTACAAAATGGACATTTCAAGTTTTGAATTCACTGCTCCTAAAATCGAAATTTTGGATGAGGACGATGCTCTTCAGTATGGTCAGTATATCTTTGATGAGATTTCCGATGCGTTATCCATAAGCATTGAACTTGAACCTATCGCAATCATAAAAGATTCTACCTCTAATGCATGGGGAGTCTCTTTTGGCGATGGAAGTATTGGGAATGGGTATTCTATCGCTTTTTTTAGCAATGGGGATCTAATCGCTATCTGGCCTGAAGAGTAAATCAAAAATGGATAGCTCCTGAGACTTATATCGAAAGTCAGGAGCTATCCATTTTTGTATAGCTAACTATCTATAGATACTTTTCCAATGCTCTCCGCAAAACATCATTGACTGTCTCTGTCAGATTCTTTTCTTCCTCCAGTGCCATCCTCCGCAACGCCTTATCAATATCCCGATCCAGAAAATACGACCGCTGCACCCGATCCTTATTCTTCGCTTTCCCCACTGGCATTTCTTGATTTTCCGCCTCCGACTCCCGGCCAGCCCCAATGATCGACTTGAACGCAGCCTCCTGGTCAAACTTTGTTTTTCCTGCCATCACTCGTTTACCCCTTTCAGAAATTCTTCGATAAAGGCCCTGTAATCCTCTGCCACGGTAGACTTCCCGGCATAGTCAAATATATCGGCCCGGTTCGCCTGGGCCTCCTCAACCGCCACCGCAGAACGAATATAGGTCTTATAGATTGGCGCCGAAATATACTCGCTCAGTTGCTCCGCCAGCTCCTTGATCTGCCGACTGATGTTGGCCCTGGGATTGAACCGGGTAAAGAGAATGCCACGGATCTTCACGCCAGGATTGCAATACTTCTGAACGCTTGTGACCGTCTCATTAAGCTGGGAGATCCCGGCCGTGGCGAAGATCCCGGCCGTGGTGGGGATCAGTATATCGGTGGCACAGGTAAAGGCGTTCACCGTCAGCACGCCCAGGGAAGGCGGCGTATCGATTACGATGAAGTCATAGTCGCCGGCGACCGGAGCCACAGCCTCCTTCAGCCGGTGCTCCTTCCCGGTCTGGGATAGCTCCTGCTCGGCTCCGGCCAGCATAATATTGGCCGGCACCAAATCATATCCGCCCTTCGTGTGCTGCATGGCCTCCTGGATGGTGGCCGCCCGCTTCATCACCTCATAGATCGTCGGGACGTTGTAACTCTCCACGCCGCAGGCCGTAGAGAAGTTTCCCTGGGGGTCGAGATCGATCCCCAGCACCGTGTACCCTTTTCCGGCCAGACCTGCAGCGAGAGCCTGGGCCGTGGTCGTCTTTCCGACGCCGCCTTTCTGATTGGCTACTGCAATTATCATTGGTCATCACCCCTCTACAATTATAGAATCATACTTTTCTATGTATCTTGATTTCTATTTTACTATACATCTATTTTTATAGCAATATAGAAATACAGAAAACAAGAAAAAGCCGGCGTCTCTTTTGACGCCGGCTTACTTTTAGCCGTCCTTGCTCTCCCTGGCCCACAATCCAACCGGGGAGACGCCAGGGCACCCAGGCATATACCAACCTTCAGAGTTGTACTCAAAGGAGACTGGACGCCACGTGCCCCCACCGAGCCGATCTGGTAGTAGCACATCCAAGCCCTGGCCGCAGTGAATGTCCCAGCCGTCCCAGGTCAGTCGGTCACGCTCCGGCTCATAGCCGATCTGCAGCACCTTCTTTACCATGAGGACCACACCTCCTATTTTCTAATCTTCATAGTGGCCCCTACAAGACAACACCACAATGCTGTCATTCTCCACTGTATACTCCAGCCGGTTTTCCTTGTCGATCCGCTTACTCATGCCCTTTTTTCCCCGCAAGATCTCACTCTTACCCATTCCCTGCACTGCTCCATCCCGCTGCAACTCCTGGAGCAACTTGTTGATCCGCTTTAGCGTTTTCTTATCCTCTGACTGCCAGTAAAGGTAGTCGGCCCAGGCATCCGGCGAGAAAGTAATGTTATGCGCCATCTTCCGCCATTGCCTCCAGTTCCTCCATTGTCTTTGTAATACCAAGCCCAGCATGGACCTGTTCAAGCCCTCTCTCCAGCTTGCTCAAATAGGCAGCGTTCCGCTCTGCCTTCTCCAACTCGTTATACCGTTCCTCACTGATGATTACTACATTTTTTTCTGCCTTTCTCGTTACGATAACAGTCTCAGCATTATCCGTAACTCTGTCGCAGAAATCCTTGAGCCGGCTCCGGGCCGTTGAAAAGTTAATAGCGATCATTCTACACACCTCCGCCTCATTTTATGTACTATATTCTGTACTGTTTATTGTACCATATTCGATTATCTAAATCAAGCCCCTCCTGCCTCTGAAGAAACGCCATCCCACCATTTACGAATCGTCTTAGGATCAAGGCCCGTGTCCCGGTGACAGTCGGCTTTCCGGCCCTCCGGGTGCTGCTGCCGCCACTCATACACCCGTTCCTGAGCCGATGGGCGTCCACCACCAGCTATAGACTCACCAAGTTTGCCCTTAACCTCTCGCACACCACGCGCAAATTGTAGATGTTCTCTCTGCTTGCGCCAGTTCCGCTTATTGACGGGCATAGTCAGACCGGAGATCTTCGCTATATCGTCCCTGGGAAATGTCACATAGTCCTCGTTATACATCTCCAGAGCGCACACCACATCATCTTTCGTAAAACGGTTGATGTCCTCCACGCTCATATCATCATAGGGTTTCAGCAGGGAGAAAGCATCCCGGCGCAGCTCTTCCTCACTGATCCCGCACTTCTTCGCATAGATCGCCAACGTCATAATGCCATAAAACCGATGGCCCACCCTGATCTCGTCCCCGATCCGGTGCAGCCACCAGTCATAAAGGTCACGCTTGACCGTCCAACGGCCCCGCCGCTCCTTCTTGACAATCCGCCGCTCATACCAGTCCGGGTACTTCTCCTTCGCCTCGGCCAGTGAGAGCCGACCCTTCCGCATGAGGCCCACAAGGTACTGCTGCTCCCCGTTGCTGTCCGGGATAAAGTCCAGCAACCTTTCCAGCGTCACCCTCCCGCCGAGCCGGTACGCCGTCACAGGATACTCCCGGCCCAGTTTGGAGCCGGAGCCGACCACCCGGAACCCCTGCAAAATGCCCTGCATTTGCGGCTCCTTGATGGTAGAGGTGTACCTGTTCCATATCTGCCGGGTAAGGGCATACTTCAATTCCTTCAAGCATTTCTGGTTATGTGGGTACATAGGGATCGGCTCTTCCAGGACATAATACAGGTGAAGTCCCGTCCCGCTGTTTACAACAAAGGTTGCCTGGGGAAGAATATCCTTATTCATCTGGTGCAGCGTGTCCCGGAGCTGGGGCATACCCACCCCATCCACATCAAAAACTAAGGCATAGAGATAGCGAGCGTTCTTGCCACATCGCCGGCGCCCAAAGTAAGAAATGGGAGACATGATCGTGAAATCCGTATCAAAGACCTTCGACAACTCAGACAACTCATCAGTGATAGTGTAGCGTTTAGCCTTGCCATCACCCTCAATCTCCAAGGCAATCCCCGCAGCCTTCGGCACCGTCACCGCGATCCCGTTACCCTTTGCGTCCTCAAAATGGCCTTTCCTCTCAAAACTACCCACCGGGAAGATCTCCCGGTAAAATTCAAAGGGCGTGACCGGCTCCAGGAACTTCTCCAAATGCTCATTCTTTTCCTGGTACGATTCCCGCAACCGCTCCATAGCAACCTGCTGATCCATAGCCATACGCACACCTCCAAAAGAAAAAGTAGCAAAAAGAAAATCCGCTGCGGCGGGGAACGCCTGCGGGCGGGAAGGGGGGAAAGGGGGA
Source organism: Anaeromassilibacillus sp. An200 (assembly GCF_002160025.1). Taxonomy (GTDB): domain Bacteria; phylum Bacillota; class Clostridia; order Oscillospirales; family Acutalibacteraceae; genus Caccousia; species Caccousia stercoris. Next base: position 78 of record NZ_NFJU01000065.1, on the reverse strand, counting down.
GCCAAAGAGCGGCCCCTACGGGGCCTTAAAGAGAAAGTCACCTCCCCCTTTCCCCCCTCGCTCTGGGGCATGGAAATG
>NZ_NFJU01000064.1 GCF_002160025.1 Anaeromassilibacillus sp. An200 | reverse complement strand
GACAGGTTTTGGCCTGCCGCTTTTTGTGCTGCGATGGTTTTTCATGAGGCATTGAAAACCTGTTTGTCAAGGTACACGCCCTCGCTACTTATTTTCGTAGCAAGGTACAGACGGGCAGACTTGCCCCCTACCTTACAGCCCGTGCGGATAGCCGATTTTGGACACTGTGTTCTGATTTTTTGAAAAAGAAAAGCACCTGCATATATCCGTTCTTTTCTCGGATAGTTGCAAGTGCTTTCCATCAGACAAATCCGTATTCAGTTGTATATGTTCTCTAACAGAAATTCACATCGGCAAAGCTGCCGCAGGTACGCATAACGCCCACCACAAAGAACAGCACCAAAAGCGCAAGGCCGATGGCCCGCACCGCGTCGTGGATGTTGACAATGACGCCCCAGATGGAGCCGCCCTTAAACTGTTCCGGGCTTTGGGTGATGAGCTGCCAAATCTCAGACAGGTACTTGTTCCAGGTATCGAGGGCATTTTGCAAATTTTGAACAACCCAGTTATCGGACATTCAACAACCTCCTTTCCGGCAACGGTAAGGGGCAGGCCGCCACGGACCTGCCCCCACACTGCCGTTATTAGAATCAGCCGGTAATCAGGGTCAAAATCTCCTTCGCAAACGTAATCACAACGCCGCCGGCCAGGGTGAGAAAACCATTGGCTCGCTGGCTGGGGTCATGGCTTTTCAGAGAAAGGCCGATCTGCACGACGCCGAAGCCCAGCAAAATCATACCCACGGCGCGGATCAGGCCGAAGATGAAATCACTGAGGTTGTTGATAACCGTCAACGGGTCGCTGGCAGCAAAGGCCGTGGTAGTGCAGCAGCACAGCATGAGCACCAGAGCCGCATAAACAGCAAAGGCGCTCCGGCTCTTTTTGCCCATGGGCAGGCTGCGGGTTTCTTTCTTCTGCTTGCTTTCCTTATGAAACAGCTTCATTTTGCTTTTCCTCCTTGAATTGAAAGATATTCTCCATGTCCTCATCGGACAGAAGTTCGTAAAGGGTTTCCGGCTCCTGGATATTGGCAAGGTCGCCGGGGGTGAGGCGGCCAATGGTCATATCCGCCACGGCGTTTTCAGTGCCGCCGTGGGAATAGACGGGCGCGCCGCCATCGGTGGTGTACTTGATGTTGGGGTGTTTCAAGAGGTCATACTTTTCATCCATCAACGGCGCTTCGCCACGGATAAAAAGCAGGGCCAAATTGTTGTCCAGCATACGGACCTCATCGGGCGTCATCAGCTCCCGGCCCGTAATCTGGTTGTTGGTGGAGTAGCTGCCGGAATGCCCGGTGCTCTTGCCGTAGGTGTCCAGCCAGAGAGTGCTTTTCCCCAGGTAGTTCTCGGAGATCAGCTTGTGGGTGGACGTTTCGTTGCCGCCCAGGTACAGAAATTCATCACAGTTGCCGATGATGGATTCCCACTGCTTTTCAAACAGCGCCTTGAGCTGGGCAATGTTCTGGATGATGATAGAAACGCTGATATTCCGGGAGCGCATGGTGGCCAGCAGCTTGTCGAAATCATCCGGCAAGCTCACGTTGGCGAACTCATCCATGAGAAAATGCACCGGTACGGGCAGGCTACCGCCGTGTACCCGGTCGGCAGAATAAAAAAGTTCTTGGAAAGTGCTGGCATACAGCAAACTTACCAAGAAATTGAAGCTGGCGTCGTTGTCCGGGATGAGAGCAAAGAGTGCCACTTTTTTCTCGCCCAGGCTGGAAAGGTCCAGTTCATCCGTGGCGGTGAGGGCCGCCACCGAGGAAAGATTGAATTTTTCCAGGCGGGACGCCAAGGTGATCTGAATAGATTTCAGCGTTTTGGCAGAGCCGGAACGATAATCCTTGTAATACTTCACAGCGATGTGATCCGGGGAGCGCATTTCCAGCCGGTCAAACAGTTCGTCAAGCGGCGATTGGTAGGAATCATCATCCTCCCGCACCTCCCCGGCTCGGAGCATCTCCATAATCATGGGGAAATTCTTCTCGTCCTCCGGCGCTTCGTACCACAGATAAAACACCAGCGCCATGAGGAGCATACTGGCCGCCGTGTCCCAGAAAGGGTCGTTGGACTGGCTCCCTTTCGGGGTAGTGGCTTTGAACAGGTTCGTCACCATCTTCTGCACATCATTGTCGGATTTCAGATAGGCAAAGGGATTGTAGCAGTGACTTTTCTCCATGTTCAGCAGGTCCACCACCTTGATCTCATAGCCCATCTGTTCCAACAGGCCGCCGCAGTCACGAAGCAGTTCCCCCTTACAGTCCAAAATAAAAAGGGACGTATTGCATTGGCAGATGTTCACTTTGGCGTAGAACCGGCTTTTACCTGCACCGCTGCCGCCCACCACCAAAGTGTTGAGGTTGCGGCGGTGTTTCCGGCCATCCAGCCCCATGCGGACGTGCTGGGTGAAAATGCGGTTTTGAAACGGGTCTTTCGCCCGGTACTTCTTGTTCACGGCCCGCGGATCGCCCCATTTGGCGGAACCGTGTTCTTCGCCTCTGCGGTAATTGCGCCGGGATGAGAGGTAAATACCAATCCCGTACCCCTTGGCTTGCTTGGCAAACTCCGGGCAATCCTCCTTCTTGATGGTGTAAACCTTTAGGGGGCGCTTTTCCCGCAGCATAGCTTCAATGCGGGCTTTGCCCTTGGTCTTTTTCTGGTCTTTCAGAACCGTGTAAAGGGCGGCGGCCAGATTTTTAGCAGCAGAACCGGTGATCTTGAGGGCAAATTCAGCGCCCTCCAGGCTCATCCGTACCACTTGCTCCGCCGCATCGCCTGAGTTATACATAGAAAATCATCTCCTTCCTGGGGGAGCCGCCCGGCCCTGCTCCGGCTCCTGGCGGGCTTTCTCATCCTTGCCGGAGACTTCCTCACGGGCGGCCTGTATCTTATCCTTGATAGAAGTGGAGCGCAGGGCAATGTCCTCGCACAGCTTCACCTCCCGGCGCAGCTCCTTGATCTGCGCAGATAGTTTGGAGATCTCAGCCCGGATATGCTCCTGCCTGGCGGGGTCGCCCAGCACTGCCTTGGTGCGAAGTTTCCGGTACAGGCTTTTCCGCTGTTCCGTTAAACCGGCAAGCTGAGATTCCACATCGGACCGATAGGCGTTAAGCTGCTCCAGGGTGTCAATGCGGTGCCGGGAAAGAAGGCGGGCTTCATCGGTAAGCTCCTGCGCCCGGATCAAATCCTCCCGCAGTGCATGAGGCACCCGCCTGGGCGGGCGGTTCTGCTTTTGGGGGAATACCCCCAGCAGATAGCAGTAGTGGAAGTAGAGGGCGCGAAACCCCGTCACCTTTTTGGCCTGTTTCAAATCCCCGTGGAGCCTGCACCGAAACGGTTCTGGCCTGTGTTCCCGCTGGGGGCGGCGCTGGGCTAAAATCCGCCTGCGGATGTTCTCTAAGGAATACTCCTCGCCAAAGTTGCGCATAAGTTTGCGTCCACGGGGGTAATTCGGCGGACGAACCGTAATATCCTTGCCCACCTTGATGTCGTAACCCATCTGCCGCAGATGATAAAAAAACTGCCGTTCCGTCATAGACTGGCGGATGGCAGTATCCACATCGGCTTTGATGAGGGAGAGATAGGTGGGTCGGCCTTCCTGCTCAGCCCGCCATTCTCCGTAGTGCTTGGACTTTCCCCGCTGGGGATTTTCAATGACGGACAACCCATACTCCCGGCACAGCCGGTCCGATTCCCGCTGCATATCGAAATAATCCTGCTCGGTACGGTGGTATTTGATTCCGTCCACGAAGGAAACGGTGTTCACTACAAAATGATTGTGCAGATGATTTTCCCTGTCCAGATGGGTAGCCACCAGCACCTGGTATTTTTCACCCCACAGCTTCTTTGCCAGGGCAAGGCCGATCTCATGGGCCAGCTCCGGCGTGGCCTCGCCTGGGGCAAAGCTCTGATAGCCATGGTAAGCAACAGTCCCGTCCTCCTTCCAAACCGCTTTTTCACCGCTATCATCTCATCGCGGGCAGTAGAGGGGCTGCAATTCACCCCGGAGACAAACTGCCGCATAACCGTTTCGCCTTCGCTTTCCACCACCTTGCTTGTTTTTTGCTGCTGAACGGCATACTCGATCACATCCGCAAGGCCCTGAGTCTCCTTGCCATCCATATCCTGTTTTTCAAAGAAATCAGGATTTTCGGTCTTATCTGGATTCTCGATATAGATGAGGACCTTGCCCAGCCAGCCGTTCACCCGCCAGATGGACGTAGTGGCCATGGTTACTCCATTGGCTTGGGCAGGATCACCGCTTTGGTGATGTCCCGGACGAGCTGGTCAAACTTCCGCATTTCCTCATCGTAGCGGCGCTCATCAATGACGCCCAGCACATGGGCTTTCTGGGCGATCTGGTTGAGATTGCCGCCGATCCGGTGAAGCTCCCGCATAAAGTCGTAGTAGGCGGGTGGCGGTGCGTCTTGGGGAACCAGGCCGTTCACCAGATGGCGCAAGTACGCCTCACGGGAAAGGCCGCTGCGCTTTACTTTTTTGTTGAAGGCTTCTGCCTCTTTTTTGTCCAGCCAAAACTGAACGTGTACGTTGCGTTTTCTCATTCTTCCGAATCCTCCTTTCTGCCTATGCGGTTGATTTGAAGCAGGCACATAATCAGCACGCCGACCACACCGCCCAGCAGAAATCCAATGGCGAAAAACAATCCTTCCATGAAAACCTCCATCCTTTCAAAAGGGGTATTAGGGGGCGTTCCCCCTAACAAGCGGCCTTTGTGGTATCACAAAGGCGATGCTTGCTGGTACAGCTACATTCCATTCCCCTGCGGGGAATCCGGGACAGGCGAAAAAAGAACTCATCGCTCGCCCCGGTCACGGGAATACCGCTTGGCATGGAACTCCACGCCTGTAAAATGGCTGGCGTCCAGAACGACCTCGCCGCGTTTCCATTGATCCCTGGCAAACTGCTCGGCCTCCTCCCGGCTGTTTGCCGCCACCTTCATTTTCACCTCCAGCGTTTCCCGGATGGTAACATCATAATGGTTCATCGCTCACGCTCCTCTCTAAAAATGGGCAGCAAAAAAGAGCGTCCATTTTCAGAACGCTCTCCAAAAAGGTATTCGTTTTTACCGCGCCTTCTCCTGTTTTAGATGACGGGTGGGGATTGCCAGCAGCTTGCGCACCCGGCCCTCCAAATGCTTCTCAATGGCCTGCAGATGTTCTTCCGGCAGGCCCAGGCTTTCGTGGCGCTTGAACCGGAACCCGATCATGCGGCGGAGCTGCTCTTTCTGCTTTGGCCCCATGACCTCCGCACACACTTCCTCATAGGAGATGTTGTAGGGATTAGAACGGGTTTTTGCATACTCGTCCAGGTTCGCATAATCTTCCTTGCCGGCATAGCAGAACAGGGACAGCCCATTGTCAAAAATGGGGGCGGGTGCGATGATGTTGCCGCTGTGGTTATCCCGCAGGACGCCGAAGTTTCCAAAGTGGCGGTCCTCGTTGTAAATCAGGGCGTCAAACACCAGCATACTGCGGATTTGCTCGGAAAACTCCGGCCCCAGCTTGTCGTAGTAGGCAAGGCAGGCGGCAATGCCCCCGGTTCGGACAATGCGCCCGATGGGAATATAGGCCGTGTCGATGTTGGTAAACAGGGCACACTTAGAGGCGGTAATACCTTTCCAGTTCTCCAGGTCATAATGCACGGCGTTCAGACGCATGGTTTCCGCAATCTGCGAAGCATAATACTCGCAGTACGGCTCCCGGCCCGCATTGGACGCGCCGGTCGTGCCGCCCTTGTAGAGATAAATCCCATCGTGCTCCACATAGCGCCACGCCTTGGGCAGCATACCGCCTGTGGTCAGCTCCGGGGATGTGGTAAACGCCTGCCTGCTCCCGCCTGCGCCGGTATAGGCCACCAACGCCAGTATCTCAGAAAAACGGTTTTCGTAAAGATTGTATTGGGAAAATTTCCCCTCAAATCCTTCCGGCACCACCCAATAGCTGTCGTTCAGCGACAGCCCCTTGCACACGTCGATGATTCCCTTGGTGTCGTTATGGCTGAGGCCAAGGGTTTTCAAAATCTCGTCCACAAAGGCGCGGTTTTTGGGGATAACCCGCCGCTCCAGCCAATGGATGACGCCCTCGCCGGCGCGCTCCATATCCAAAGGCAGCAAATGGGCCTGCTCCTCGTTGGTGTATAAGATTTCAGCCACAAGGCCGGACAAGCCCTGCTTTTCCATGGAAAAGCGCATTAGCTCCGTATCATAAATGCGGAGACTGTAAACATTACTCATAGGCTCCTCCTTGTCGTTCAGTTCCAGTGAAACATCCTTCCCCAGCGCCGAGGCGATTTTTAAGATCATATCAAGCGTGGGGTTCTGTGTCCCACTTTCCAGGCGGTTAATGCCGGAACGCTGGATTCCCAGCCGCCTTGCCAGTTCTGCCTGGGAAATGCCCTGTTCCAGACGGGCCTCCACAAGCTGGGATATGATTTTCTGCCGTTTGCGCAGTTCATCCATACTCTCACCTCACTGCTTCAATGTTAACATATATGATAACAATTTGCAAGAGGGAGAATTTGTCGAAGCTGGAGAACCGTCAACTCACCGCTCCGGCTCTTTGCCGTGGCTGCCCCGAATGGGAATCCCCAGCCGGTGGCACAGAAAATCATTCACATCCTTTCCACGGGGCGGCGGTTTGTTCTCCACCCGGTAGCCCTCCGGCATGACAGCCATGATTGCCTTGGCCGCCAGCCGGCCAGCGGTGTCGTTGTCCAGATGGAGATAGATGGTTTTCACATGGGGGTGGTCCTCCAAAAACCGGGTGAGGGCCACCGGCAGCTTGCTTTCCTCGATCTTTTTCTTTGGCTGGTACACCCCGGCCAGGGACAACAGATTGTGCCGCCGCCAGTCGATCCCGTCCAGCCTGCAGAGCGTAGCGTAGGACATGACATCAATGGCGCACTCACACAGATGAACTGCTGGATTCTCCACGCAGGCGGGCAGGGCAAAGGAAAAGTGCTTATCACTGCCACTTAAATCCCCATGGAACCGGGCTTCACTGATTCCCCGCAGGCAGCCGAACCGCGCCTTGCCATCCTTGTCAAAACCCACGAAAACCACGTTGCTGTGGCCCTTGTTCCGGCTCTCATAAATCCGCCCGGTCTGGACGCAGTAGTCCAAAATCTCCTGGTCAATGCCTCGGCCCTTGAGATAGGCCATCATCGCCCGGTTGTCTGGGGCGGCCTGGGGCAGAAGCAGGTGCTTGGTCTTTTCCTCCTTCGGCGCTGGCACAAAGGAAGGCGGCGGGATGGCCGCCCTGCCGGAGATGGTTTCCATGGCCTCCAAAAAGGAATAGCCGTTGACCTTGATGAGATAGTCCAGCGCGCTGCAACCGCCGATCCCACGGGAAAACCAGCACCATTTGCCGTTGGAAATCCGTAGGCTGTCATGGGTCTTGGTGCAGTAGACGTTACCGGAGACATGAACCAGCTCCTGGGGTTCGCAGGTCTGCAGGTAGGTGAGCAAGTCCACCTGCCTTGCCCGTTCGATGGCTTCTGAATCGTAAAAAGGCATAAAAAAATACAGCCCCCTTTACATAGCCGTAGATTAGCCGCCCCATGTGGGGTAGCTGACTATGTAAAGGGGGCTGTACTCTTCTCAGATATGGAAAAAGCCGACTGGATTGCTCCAATCGGCCCTTTTCTGCATATACTTTTGCGATTTATATGCAGATACGAATGGGGAGTGTGCAGTTTTGGCAGCAGCTTTAAGCCATAGCAGGTTTCCTGACCTCAATATAGAGATCGATATCCTCCACGATATAATTGGCCCCGGTGGTGTGCAGGGCTTCATAGCAGGAATACACATAGTCCCATACATCGTAGCGGGTAAAGAGTTCCGCCACCTGCCTGCCAGTCAAGTGCTTGGCGTTTTTGTAGGTTTCCACGCAATAAATGAGGAAATCGCCCTGTTTGGTCATATCCACCCTTCTTTCGGCACTGTATCACACTCTTAGATCAGTATGTGTCACTCAGCAGGAAGTCCGCCAAATGCACGATCTTCACGCCATTGATATTTCCTGCCGCCAACTCATCCAGCGTTACCACATATTTCGGATAGTGGTCTTTGATTTCGAGGAGATTGGCAACCTCCCGATCCGATTCCTCCGGCAGCCTGCGGCACACCTGAACGTAGATACGCTCGTCACGCTGCACCGCCACAAAATCAATTTCTTTCGTTTCATTCTTCCCGATATAAACTTCATAGCCCCGCCGCCGCAGTTCAAAATACACGATGTTTTCCAGCATAGCGGCAATAGACTTCGGATTAAAGCCCATGATGCAGTATTTCAGAGAAGCGTCTGCCAGATAGAATTTTTCCTGGGTTTTCAGCACGGATTTTCCCTGCAAATCATATCGCTGGCAGCGATAGATCACAAACGCCTTTTCCAGCCAGTTCAGATAGTTATAAACTGCTTCGACGGATAGGGAACGTCCCTCGCTTTTGAGAAACTTCGCAATGGCATTGGCTGAAAAGGTCTTGCCCACATTTTCCACGATATACTTTACAACACGGTTGAACAAATCGAAGTTCATGATATTGTGCCGCTTTGTAATATCGTTGGTAATCACAGAGTTATAGATTCCCTCCACGATCTGATAGGCAGAGCGTTCGTCAAAGCTGCCCAGCGCCACAATGGGGAATCCACCCAGCCGCAGGTATTCGTTTAACAGCTCCTTTGGGGAACGGGAATCTGCTTTTTTAAAATCCAGATATTCAGCGAAAGACAGCGTATAAACCGGAATGGAGATATATCGTCCCGTCAAATAGGTCGAGATCTCGCTGGACATCAGCTTGGAATTGGAGCCGGTCACATAAATATCGGTATTGGCATTTTCCAGCAGGCTGTTGACTGCTTTTTCCCAACCGTCAATCTCCTGCACTTCGTCCAGCAGCAGATAGTAGCGCCCATCTCCGGTCATTTGCTCCTTGATACCGTTATACATATCCTTGTCGGTCATACCGTCGTCAAAATCCTCTGACGTATAACGCATACTGATAATGTGGTCTGCGGCAATCCCACTTTTTAGCAGATCAGCCCGCAGCATATCTAAAATTGTGGATTTACCACAGCGCCGGATTCCTGCCAGTATCTTCACCAGCGGAACATCCCGATAGGTTTTCAGCGTGTTCATATATTGTGGTCGGATAATCATATCGTTCGCCTCCTTATTCCTTACTAATAGTATAGCGAAAAACTCCAAGAATATCAATAGTTTTTACTTGCAATCCGTAAAAACTTATTTTCCGCAAAACCTTTTTGGGGTTTGGATGAATTTTGGTATGTAAAAGGCGGCATGGATTTCTCCATGCCGCCCCAGCTTGTAGAAAAACCTGCTCCGGCAATCAAGCCAGAGCAGTTTTTTTGGTTTGTAAACAAGAACCCAAAGGGAAAAAGGAGCGAAATGTCAGGCGTATTTTCGCGCAATCTGGAGCGCCATGCGCCATCCGGTGCCGGATGGCGGTCATT
>NZ_NFJU01000063.1 GCF_002160025.1 Anaeromassilibacillus sp. An200 | reverse complement strand
ATAAAGCCCTTTGTGATTGACCGGAAGAACTTTCTGTTTGCCAATACGCCCAAGGGGGCTGCTGGCAGTGCTGTAATCTTTTCTATGATCCAGACAGCTCTGGAAAACCGATAGTGTCAAGGTTTTTTCGCAAAATCAAAATCCCACCGTTTGGCAACCGGTAGTCAACCGGCTATGATATCAGACAGCAGATCCTCTTCTGGTTTGAAAAGATGATCCATGTTCATGTAGCGTCTGGAACCCCAGTTGGTTGCCGCTACATGACGCAGTCTGGCACATACGAGCATCAAGGCACTCTGTCCATCGGGAAAAGCACCGATTGCTTTTGTACGGCGTTTAATCTCACGGTTGAGACGTTCAATGGCATTATTAGTTCGGATCCGTGTCCAATGCTGCGTAGGAAAATCCATATAGGTCAAGGTTTCTTCAATCCCGTCCTCTACCTTTTTGGCAGCTTTGGCAAGCTTCATGGTTCGAAGTTTCTCCGCTACCTGGATTGCTTTTTCACGAGCTGCTTCCTTGCTCTCCTGTGCATGGATCGCCTTGAGCATAAGAGCTACCGTTTTCATCTTGTTACGGGGCGTAACAGAAAATATATTTCTGTAAAAATGAATTGTACAACGCTGATATCTGGCATCCGGAAAGACTTCCGGAATCGTTTCAAGCATGCCGAGATTTTTATCGCCAATGATCAACCGAACACCAGTAAGCCCGCGTTCTTTCAGCCATACGAAGAAAGAGCGCCAGCTTTCACGATCCTCTTTCATCCCTTCTGCTGCGCCAAGGATTTCCCGACAGCCATCCTGACTGACACCGATGGCAACAAGAACAGAAACATTCTGGATTTCGCCGCCCCAGCTGCGTTTCAGGTAAACGCCATCTACGTAAACATAAGGATAGCTTCCAGAAAGCGGACGGGTACGCCAGGTTTCGATATGTTCATAAGCCTTTTTGTTCAGGTTACTGATGGTTCCAGGAGATACTTTTGTTCCCCATAAAGCCTCGGTGATATCCTCAACACGGCGTACAGAAACACCGGCCAGATACATCTCAATCAGAGCTTCTTCCACGGAAGATTCTCTGCGGCGATATCTTTCAATAATGGCCGTCTCGAAAGGAATGCCCTTGAGTTTTGGAACTTTCAGCTCCACTTCGCCTGCAGCTGTATGGAGATTCCGTTTATAATGGCCGGAACGAGTTCAGATACGCTCAAGTCTTATCCGAAGATTTAATGGCTATCTGAAAGTGATACGCAAATATAGTAGCAGCAGGTTGGCATGGTTTCCCACACAAATCTACTGCATCTCATTGGGAAAGATAAATAAGCCAGTGAAGAAAGAATTCACACTCTCTTGCATTTTTTGAAATCATCTTTCGCTGTATTAAAATATTTTAGATTTTTTATGAATGAAAACAGGTATAAAAAGATGGGTTGCATTTTTGAAGAAACAGTCTGTGTCATATCGAAACACTTTGTAGCATGAAAAACTATTTATTTTTTCTGCTAAGAAACTCCTGATACCGGTTGCAAATCTCTTCCACATCGTCACCAAAGGCGATCTGCTGCCCCTTGTCCAACCAAAGAATCTTACTGCATAGCGCACGAATCTGCTCCAAAGAATGAGAAACCAGAATTGTCGTCGTGCCACCACCCATCATCTCCTTCATTTTCGCCTCGCTCTTAGCTTTGAATGCCCCATCGCCAACAGAGAGCACCTCATCCAGAATCAGGATATCTGGCTTGACGAGACTGGCAACGGAAAACGCCAGCCGGGATTTCATTCCAGAAGAAAGCTGTTTGAATGGTCGGTCCCGAAAGTCACGCAGATCGGCAAAATCGAGAATTTTGTCAAAGGTTTCATCCATAAATTTGCGGGTATAGCCTAACATGGCCCCGCGAAGATAAGCATTTTCTTTGACCGTTAGATCCCCATCAAAGCCACTGGAAAGCTCTAGAAGTGCAGCGATACTTCCATTTCTCTTCACAACCCCCTTTGTCGGCTCCATAATACCAGCAATCACCTTGAGCAAAGTAGATTTGCCCGCACCGTTTGAACCAATGATGCCAAGCATGTCGCCCCGATCCAGCGAAAAGGTTACATCCTTATCCGCCCAAAATTCCTGAACATGATACTGGTGCGTAAGTTTGCGCATCAGAAATTCTTTCAGTCCGATGTCTTTAAAATCTCCCGTAATATAACGAATGGAGACTTTTTGAAGTTCTAAAACTGCCATACTCTTCCCTCCGTTATACATAATACAGGAATTTTGTATTATACTTTTTGTACATCCAACAGCCGATTCCCAGCACAATTACAACATCTGCCAGCATAAGAAGATGGAACCAAACAGAAGGAATCGTGCTATCTATCACAATTTTGCGGAAGTAACGGATATAGAGATAAATAGGATTGAGAAGAAAAAGGTTCTGCATCATGGGGCTATAGGAATCAATGGAATAAAAGATTGCGGACAAATACATCAGCAGCTGTGTGAATATTGACCACAAATACTGTACATCCCGGAAAAAAACAAACAGAGCAGAGAGGATTAAACCTACACCAATGTTAAAGAACATCAACGAGAAAATCGGTACTAACAGCAACACAAATTTCCAGGTAAAAGTGATGCCATCAATCAGACAAAACACAAAAAAAACGACAAGCACCAGGCCAAAATTAATCAAAGCCTGCACATTTTTGGAGAACAAAAACAGATATTTGGGAACATTCACTTTCGTAAATATTCCAGCATTCCCTATCAATGAGGACATTCCCTGTCCAGTGGATTCACTAAAATAGGAAAAAATTAGGTTACCGCAAAACAAATATGTGGTATAGTGCTCCATTCCTCGACCAAAGAATTGAGTAAATACAATACGCATAACTAATAACTGAAGAAGCGGGGAAAGAACACTCCAACTCATTCCAAGAAACGTTCGTTTATATTTCTTTTTAAAATCACGTTTAACTAACTCTTCAAAAATAAAAGAATATCTTTTTAATTTTGCAACCATAAAATTACCTACCAATAATTTAATATTTACAAAAATTAGATAGTACTAAAAAAATTACACCAAAATTACATTTCAATAATTAAAGCGCTTTAATTTTTTTAATATACCAATCAACAAAATTATAATACTTATTCTGACATACACTCATTAAAATTTTGCAATTAAATTATGCTTCTGGCTTTATGAAGATTGCAAAATCACAAATGTCATTTTGTACATTTGTTTCATATGCTATATTTTATCATTTTCCATCTTCTTATAGCTACAAATAAAGCATTTCTGAATCCATGTAATTTGTTAAAATATTTTCATGGGAAATTGTAGGAGAAACACGATATTTTAAATAGTCTAACATTAAATAAGGAAAAACAAGTTTAAAACAATTTGAAAATGTCATAAAACAGATCCATACAATTAAAATGAGTATTCTGTAAAGATACAATTTTCGTAAAAACGTATCACTCATAATGGACTTATTTTCATACTGTGATTTAAAATGTGTAAAAGATGAGACAAAGCGTAAAAGAAACTGAAAATGTCTATTCCTTCATTACATTTCTAATTTTTCATTGGTAATAATCACTATCTTTTGTTTAAAGCGTTTTACGGCTAAATTTGATTCTAATACACCTTGATAGAAAAACTTTTCACAATAAACATGTTTTTTCATTTCACGTTCATTTTTGTATTTTCGATAAGCTCTCATCTACCTTTTTTTGATAAGTTTCCAAATCCTTGTTCCAATGTTGATAATCGGGATCTTCACGGCGATCTGGCAAGTCATACTGTGCGTTTAAATATTTGCCTATATGCTCTGTAATAATAGAGCCACCCCAATAATTCATGTGGCTATAATTATATAAACATTTCCACCAGTCAAAACCAATTTCATCTACCAAATAAAAGTAGTTGATATAAGGGATGTCATTTTCTTGTGCAAAATCAGACAGCCAATTAAAATAAGCCATATCATTACTGAGATCATGAGTTGCGTCCAATTTAGAAGAAATAAAATAAGGTAATGCAACTAAGAGTAATTCCGTATTGGTCTGATCACATAAATCGATAATTTTATTCAGATATTCTACGGGAACTTGTGGGGGTTGTATTTTTACATTTTCTGGTGTGCTTTCAAAAGTGAGTCCTACGATATCTTCTGCAATATCAAAGTTTTGGGCACATCCTCTATAAACAGAATTTTCCCCTATAAAATCAACTTGTGATAGTTCTTTCCAGCGTGAATGATATAGTGTAATAGGAAATAAAAACTCTTCCAGATTTTCCTGTGGTACTAGATCTAGAATAGCTGGAATTTTATTTGTGGGAGACAGTCTATCAATGCTTTGGTGCATCCAAGAAATATTTCCATCTCGACGGGCATGATAAAGCAGATATACATCCAACACTAAAACCTTAGGATGATACTTTTCAATGGCTTCTTTGCACGTATAATAGCTAACAGGAAGAATTTCTCCTGACTGAGCATTGTTAAATGAAGTAAATCCATACTCCTTCCATAAATCCATTGGATAAACTGCATTATTCATATGACTGCTTCCTGCAAAAATAACATCATAAGAAGTTTCTGTATTTTTTGACCATTTAAAATATACTGACTTCCTGCTCTGCTTAAAAGCAAACCGTTAAGCCCATATAATACTACAAACAAGATCATAATTATTGACAATGTTTGGAGAAAACTCTTTGTAGTTATAGATTTAACGGGCAATTCTTCTTTTTTCTGCAATGAATCTTGCATTACTACTTCTTTATTCATTAAAACAGAGCTCTTTTTTCCACGCGACGGAGAGCAGGTGTTTCTTTTTTTCATATCTCCACCACCTTAATTAACAAAAAAATTTTATTTTACTAAAAATTAACGTAAATAAAAGAAAAAGCACTGTAAGATGAACCGTAAATTCCAAATACAACAAGCACAGTAATGCAAGCAACATACACAATAGCTTAAAATACGAAACCCTGGTTCATTCAAATTGGTTTTCCAATGAATCTTCTTATATTGGCAAATGCTCATAGTTAACACAATTATCAAGGACAAAAGCAATACCATTATATTTGGCCAATCCAACCCTAAAGTAAGTAACGTTCCATCGAATAGTTCCCACGGATTCCACAATTCGTTTTCCACGATAAATATCGATCAGATATTCGACCGCCTGAAAACTGAAAAAAGATAATCCTATCGGTTGTATAAGCTGTAATAGAGGGAGCTATTTGCAAAATCTAAAAGAAAACGGAGTACATTACATAATATAACGACTGAAACTGCCATAGACAATTCTCTTCCCTCCCTTTTCCCTTAAAGAAATCTCAAATAATTTAAGTTATACCGCATTATAAAATTCACTTTAGTAGATTATTTCCATAACCATATTCTTAGTCGCCGTGGAATGAAATAATATATTTTTTTTGCAATTTTAAATAGTCTGGTGGATTTTATTTTTTTTAACTCTTGTTCAGCGTATGAATTGCTTGCTGCATTTTTTCTTTGAACAGATGCAGCCTTTTGGGCACATTCCCAGGCAAATTCATTCATCCAAAAAGGAAGACTAATAACTTCTTCATGAGAATATTTTAGATTACTATAATCTAAAATACTATAACTTTGTTTAGGGTTAATAGAACGAACAACATCAGAAAAAGCTATCATATGTAATCCGTAATGAGCAAATTCTTCTCGTCCATCTAAATGAACACCACATTCTGCAATTAAAACATGCGCTATGCAATCTGCTATACTGTTTCGTTTCCATCTCACAGAGGGAGCTTCGACCATTTTCAAAATTTGAGATAGTAAAAAACTATCTTTCTCCCCGCCAAAAGCACACATTAAAACAGATGCTGAACCTCCTGATACAAAAAAAGCACTTCTAAAAGCTTCGCGGTTAAAAGAGGTTGTGACACGCACAGTCGGAGCAATATACATTCCGCCATTTGTCACTATTTCTTTCAAAATAAAATATAATCCTTTTTCTTCTTCTGAGTGATCGGATAGCCATACTGGTAAATTATTCATATCGCAAATATTTGCGTCTATTGTTTTTATTTCTGGAGCAAATAAATATGCCTTTTCAGCTTCGGCTTGATAACGAGAAAAATTTACAATTTGATCCCTCATAAATCCATTGAGATAAACAATTTTAGGGATTAAAATATGATCCGGTCTTCTTTGTATTGTTTCAAAATTTTTTTGATAAACAGGCGAAAAATCTTCTTTATGATATTCGCATAACCTCAGCGCTTCTTTCACATGAAAAACTGCATAATCGTGAACGGAAGGTTCATTTCGATATATTGCACAGGCCCTTTTTAACATTCTATATTCATAAGAAGATTTCCAGGTTTGACAAACGTTTTTTATTCCTATAAAGTTTGCTTGAAAGGAATCATGTATTTTTTTATTAGAAATTTGTTGCGAACAAATACTACCTTGACGTTCATATCGATAGAAATAATAATTTTTTGGGGTATAGGATCCTACCCGTTTAGCTCGGCTAATCAAAGCCGGCATAGCAGCAGCGTCTTCATAAAGCATTGGTATAAAAGCAATTTCTGATTGCTGAAGAAGAAATTCTTTACGAAAAATGGCTCCACAAAATGCTGCATACCCATCTCGAATAAAAGTTTCCTTATCCTCTTTTTGCGGAGGCTTTAAAACCTCCTTTTTTCCATTTTCTATCCAGCACCTTAAAATTGGGAAAAAATCTATATCTAATTCGCGGCTCACTATATCTTTAAGTAAATCCTCTCCTAGCTGGCCACTAATAAAATCATCAGAATCAACAAATAAAACATAAGGTGCATTGGCTGCATTTAATCCGCTTCTTCTTGCATATGCCAATCCCTGATTGTGATCATGTACTATACAGCGAACACGATCCGGAAATTTTTGAACAAATTCATCAATAATCACCTGAGAATTATCAGGACTCGCATCATTGACAACGATTACTTCCGTTTCAGGAAGAGTTTGAAAAACAACAGATATTAAGCAACTGCGAAGATATTGCTCCGTATTATAAACAGGAACTACAATTGAAAGATACGGCGGATTAATCTCAGAAAGTTGCTGTCTCCAATCCGATTGACTCATTTACCCCAACCTCCCACTTTTTCCTCAAGAATATCTAACACGATTTGCAATTCCCTCATGCTTTTCGGTCTCCAGGATACCATTTCGTCCTGATTAAACAACTTTTCTGCTCTTTGAAAAAATCTTTTATATCCTGGATCTTCTAAAAACTGTGCTTTTCCCAAAAGCAAATCTTCCAAAAGAATCGATCTTGAAACACGTCCATACATTTCTTTAGCCGAAAATGCTGTAAAGGAAGCCACCGAAACCAATACCTTTTTTGACAAATCAATATCTTTAATCATAATCTCCCAAGGAAGATACTGTTGTTCCATCACATGAAATCCCATCGGTGTAAAACGATCAACTTTATTGCGAGGGTGGCGCTTTACTACAATGTTTTCTTTTCCAATATAATCAGCAATCTCCAAAAAAAGATCCATTTCATTTACTAAATAATTGTCCCCCCAAAAAACCCCTTCAAAGAAGATTAGTTTTTCTTCAACAGGTTTTGCCTTTCCAAAAATTTCATTAATCATTTTATGAATGGAAGAATCCAACGATGAAAAAAGTGGAATTTCTACAAGATTCACAATCTTTCTGTTTCCGGTAAAGAGTTGTGGTTGATAAATATAAACATTTTTTACTTTTTTTAAAAATGCTTTATGTTTATAATATTCATGATCAATACTATCTCGAGCTGTATTGACAAAATCAAGCGCATATGTTCCGGTACCTTCACTTACAAAATGAATGTCCGGATTCATTCCTTTTTCAATTAAACTGTAATAAAAAAATTTAGCTGCATAGGAATCTATATGAACACATAAATCTGTATATTGATCATTTAATCGAGGAATATGGAAAATTTTTGAAGGCCGATGAGACACCTGCAATTTTTCATGTTGAGTTAAATCATGATAAATTGACTTTTCTTCAAGGGAATTCCAGTGAAAACATTTTTCGAATATTGGATACTTCATTAGACGTTCGCTAATTTCAGAAAAATCCATTGTATTTTCGAAAACAATATCTGCCGGAATTCCTTTATTTAAAGTTAGCTGAGTTATAATACTGTTCATTAGAGAAATTAAAGTGGGGCATAAATAAATAATTCTTTTACTGCTCATTTTATCCTCCAATTACGTTATTTTTTCACAGCCCAAATCAGTTCAGAAACCATCTTTCCAACATGTGCGAAAGGTCTCTTCCGTGTCAATTCTGTATAGGAAAGAGACTTGGAAATTTGGTAAACAAATCCAGCATCAGACAAAATTTTTAATATTTCTATTAGAGAATTATCTTTCATACTAGATCCATAATGATATTCCACAAACATTTGAGAAATATTGGGTAGCTTTTCCTTTATTTCTTCAATCACTTCGTTTTCTAATCCTTCTATATCCATTTTTAGAAAATTTACCGGGCGATTAATATAATCAGAAAGTTTCACTACCTTTACATTTTCTACACTTTTTTCCCAATGTTTTCTTTCAATCATTTCATCTAATCTTCCTGCGAGGCTCCCGGCTAAACTATTTTCTGCAACTACCGTTAACTGCATCACATCCTCTTTCCCACCTACCGCAGCATGATGAATAGTTACATTTTTCCATCCATTTCTTTCTACATTTCTTACCGCGCAGTCAAAGGCTGTTTTCCATGGTTCAAATCCCTCAATATGAGCTTCTGGATAATAATGTTTGATATAGTAAATTGCAAGCCCAATATTTGTCCCACAATCTAAAACGTATGGCTCTTTGCAGGAAAACTGACAATAATACTCCTCAGAAAATAGTAATTCCTCCATCATCAACCACAATTGTTTGCGATCGATAAATTCAATACATGCATCTTTTAAATAGCAAATATGCTCTGTGCAGATTAAATCTAATAAGGCATCTTGGGGTATAATACCCTCGAAGAGTACTTTTTTTAATGCAGTTTCTTTTCCATTCTTCCATTCCAAACGTTCTTCATCAATCCAGGGAGTCAAGTTATTAATTGCATTTTGAAAGTTGAGATAGCTTTCAAAAATTTTTGAAAATTCAAAAATTTTATGATTAGTTGAAAATTCTACTGCTTTCAAAATACATTCTTTCATCTGTTTTGTGGATAATGGACAGGAAAGCAAATAAGATAACATCTCTTCCCTTTGCTTCTTTTGCATCACTTTGGATTGTATCAATGCATGAATAATTGATGAAATGCTTTCAGATGGAACCGAATATTGAGAAAGCTTTTCCCAAAGATTTTTCCTTGCTTCTTTAGAAATCTGCTCTACCTTGCATGCAGATGCCATCATTTCCTGCTGCTTCCCTGAAATAGGCTGAGACAGCAGATATTCCAACATTTCCTCCCTCTGTTCTTTTTGCATCACTCTGGAATCT
>NZ_NFJU01000062.1 GCF_002160025.1 Anaeromassilibacillus sp. An200 | reverse complement strand
GCAACCGGACTACGCCTGCTGACTTTAGTGTAGCAGATGCCGCCGTCCTATGCACTGCCTTTATTTTCATTCTCAGCTGTGATGGCATTTCATGAGGCGTTGAAAAATGAATACCCATCACCAGAGACGATACTCTCCGGAGAAGCAGTGCCAGGACGTTGTCGCAGGGCTCTGACAGCTGAGCGTGCCAAGGGGAAGAAAACGCTGTGTTGGTCAAACAAGGCCGCAGGGCAGGAACCGGTATGGTGCATGGCCAAAATCAGAAAAGAAAAAGACAGACCCTGTAAAAAAACCGCTGAACTGCTGCAACAGTTCAGCGGCCTGCCGCGTTTCGGAAAACACAGCCTGATCTGTGTTCCAGTTTAACAGAGAGACCTCCGAAACGCAAGAAATTTTTCTCTGAATTTGAAACACCGGAGGTACTAAGCATTGAAACTGTCTGTCTACAAATCCTACGACGATCTGCCCCTGTTCCTCAACGCCAGGATGGTGGCGCAGGTACTGGGCGTGTCCATCTCCACCGCCTACGAGCTGCTCAACGATCCCGGTTTCCCCACACTGCGTGTGGGGAAACGCATGGTAGTTCCGAAAGAGAAGTTCATCCTGTGGGCGGAGGGACAGTCGGGAGGTGTGAAATGAGAAAACAGTACTGGCCCAAGCGGGACCCCATCAAGAACTACTTCCCCCTCCCCAACGAGATCTTCTCCCTGGGACTGTCCGCCGGGGCGATCGCGGTCTACGGATTTCTCCTCCATCGGGAGGACCGGAGGACCTACCAGTGCGTGGCCAGCTACCGGGCCATCGGAGAGGCGGTGGGGATGAGCGTCAACACGGTGCGCAAGTATGTGACCGAACTGGAGGATCGCGGTCTGATCCGGACGGAGCGCACCACCGTCACCACCCGGGACGTCCGCACCCTCAACGGCTGTCTGCGTTACTACATCCTGCCCATCCAGATGTCCATTGAACAGTTCTATGAGCGGCAGCTCCACGCAGCTGACCTGGCGCTGGAACGACAGAGAGCGGAACAACGCATGGCGGCGCTGAAGAGAAAGGAGTGTGCATCCGGATGCTGATGCAGATGATCGACTGCCTGATCGAGCAGGACCCATCTCTGTCAGCACGGCGCACCATAGACATGCGGCGGTACATTGTCAACCGGTGGAACCGTACGCACGAGGAGTCTATCGACGAAGACGGGGTGGCCCTGTTCCTCTGCGATGAGAGCCGTGGAAACCTGACAGATGAACAAAGAATATTTGCAAAGGAGTGCCGTGAGGAGATAACGGCCTGCTATCGAAATGTGGTGTTCCAGATGTTTCAGTGCGGCGAGATGATGCGCCGGCATCTGGTGTCCGGCCCGGAGGAATACTGCCGGATCTTTCTGCCGCAGTACGCCGTTCCTTGCAGCAAGCAGCTCTCCCCGTGTAACGGCCTGTAAGCCACCATGTGCCCTCTTTGGGGGCAGGGCAGAGTCCCTGCTCCTCCCGGCGGTCTCGGGGCGGATTTGGCCCGTTGTTCCACCGCTGTGGAGGAGGCCTATCCGGGGAATTTGCCGCCCCATAACTGATTTGCGGAGGACGAAAGGAAAAGCAGGAGAAAGCCCTGGCGCTTTTGTTGCGCCTGGGCGGTCACTTCCGCCCGCAGTGCGGGCGGTTTCAGGGGTTGGAGTTGGCGCTGTTCCGACCAACCCGATTTGAGATTGGCGCTGTTTTTTCTCAAAAGCCGCCTGAATCCCCGCTGTGACAGGCTTTCGGGCGGCGCTGATGCAATAAAGAGAGGATTTTGAATTTGAAAAAGGGAAATAAGAAACATTCCGTCTGGCTCAGTGAATCCGCCTGGACCGAGGTAGAATCGCGCTACCGGCGAGATAACTGCTCTACCAGAAATGAATTTATCGAAAAGGCCATCCGTTTCTACTCCGGTTACCTGGACGCAGAATCCGCTGATGCTTACCTGCCCCGGGTCCTGGCCGATGTGCTGGAGGGAAAGCTGGGAGCCCTGGGCAAACGGGTAGGACACCTGCTGTTCAAGCTGTCGGTGGATCAAAACCTCATGGGAAATCTCCTGGCCACCGACCTGGACATCGACCTGGATGAGCTGCGGAAAGCCCGGGTCCGGTGCGTCAAAGAGGTCAAGGAGACCAACGGCGAGATCAGTTTCGAAGACACGGTCCGTTACCAAAAGGGGGCTGAGTGATGCCGGGACTAATCCAGAAGTCGGGCTACATCAAGCCGGGAAACGGCGGCAGTCACTACGCCGAGTACATCGCCACCCGGGAGGGTGTGGAGCTGATCGAGGCTCCGCCCCCCTCCCATGACGGCGGCGGATACCTGGAATATATGGCCCAGCGTCCCCGCTCCCACGGACTGTTCTCCGCCGACGGTCCCGCCGATCTGGAGAAAACCATGGAGGAGATCAACGGACATACCGGACCGGTGTGGACCTTTGTCTACTCTCTGAAACGGGAGGATGCCCACCGGCTGGGCTACGAAAGCAGCGAGAGCTGGCGGAAGTTATTGCTGGCCCACCAGACGGAACTGGCTCAGGCCATGAAGATCTCACCCGGTAACTTCCGGTGGCGGGCCGCCTTCCACGATGAAAAACACCACCCACACATCCACATGATGGTCTGGTCGGCAGACCCCAAGCAGGGGTATCTCACAGAAAAGGGCATCGAAAAGATGCGCTCCCAACTGTCCAATGAGATCTTCCGGGACGAGCTGCTGTCTCTCTACCAGAAGAAAGATCTGTCCTACAGCCAAGTGCGGGACGCGGCAACGGAGGCCATGGGGCGGCTCATCCGGCATCATGGAGCAGATGGAGACGCTGGCCGGGATGCTGGAGAACCACAAGGGCAAAAAGGTCTACGGCTACCTGAAAAAGCCGGTGAAGGCACAGGTGGACGCCATCGTGGATGAGCTGGCCAAGATCCCGGAGGTGGCAGAGTGCTATGAACAGTGGAATCAGCTTCGGGGCGAGCTGGAGCGTTACTACAAAGACTCCCCCAGAGAACACCTGACTCTCTCCCAGCAGAAGGAGTTCAAAGCCATCAAGAACATGGTCATCCGGGAGGCGGAGCGGCTCCAGCTGGGTACGTTTACCTTCGAGGATGCCCGCATGAGGGACGAGGTGGATGAGGACCAGAATGCGGTGTACTTCGCCTGGGACTCCAATTGGCAGATGGCCGAAATCTACCAGAGTGCCAAGGAGGTGCTGGAGGAGTACGAAAATCCAGAGAGCGAAAAGGCGGAGCAGGTGCGGGTACTGGAGCAGCTTTGGCAGAGAGGTTTCTCCCTGGCTGCCTACCAACTGGGCAAATGCTGGCGGGATGGGCGGGGCGTTCTCCCCGATGACGAGCAGGCGGAACTGTGGTTTCGACGGGCGGCGGACGCGGGATATGACTTCGCCCAATACGCGCTGGGAAAGTTCCTGCAAGGCCAAAATCGAACGAATGAGGCGGTATCCTGGTATGGAAAAGCGGCGGCGCAGGGGAACTCCTGCGCCGCCTACCGCCTGGGAAAGCTGTATCTGGAGGGGAAAGATGTTCCGAAGGACGTGCCAAAAGCAGTGGCCTATCTCACCGAGTCCGCCCAGCAGGGCAACCAATACGCCCAGTACGCTCTTGGAAAACTGTACCTCACCGGGCAGGGCGGCAAACAGGATCGGGAGCAGGCCTGGACGTATTTCTATGAATCGGCGGAACAGGGAAACGAGTACGCCGCCTTCTTCCTGGAGCACTTCGATCAGGCGCGCAGGCCCAATGTGTTCCTGGCGGCCACCCGGCTGCTCCACCATCTGAGTCAGATCTTTCGTGACAACTCGGTACCGCCCGCCGCTCCGGTGGGACAGCGGGTGGACCGAAAGCTGCGGCGGAAAATCCAGGAAAAGAAGATCGCCATGGGCCACAAGCCGGATGACCATGAGGAAACTCTCCGGCAGGACATGGGCGGCATGACTATGGGGTGGTAGCAATCGTCAACGAAACCGCAGTAAAAAATGCTGTTGAATTTTACAGCAGATCGAGGTATACTAAGGGCAAGAAAGGGGCTGAACACCATGCCGAACATCAAACCCATCTCCGATCTGCGTAATTACACGGAGGTTCTGCATGACGTGGCTGTGGGCGCTCCGGTTTTTCTGACGAAGAATGGCCGGGGCCGCTACGCCATCGTGGACATGCAGGACTATGAGCGGACACAGGCCACCCTCCGGCTGATGAACGAGCTGGCCAAGGGCCGCAAGTCCGGGGAGGAAAAGGGCTGGTTGACGCTGGAGGCCGTAGAAAAACATCTCGGAATCGCAGATGAATAACCTGCATTTATCCGACGAGGCGCAGGCTGATTTGGCCGGGATCAAGTCCTATATCGCAAAGAATTTGGAAAATCCCAGCGCAGCGATCTCCACGGTACGGAACATCACAAAGGACATCCGCAGATCGCGGGAGCACAGTCTGATTGGCGCGTCCCTGTCCTCGGTTGCCGATGTCGAGAGTGACTATCGTTTCCTGGTGACCGGCAGTTACCTCACTTTTTACCGAGTTCTTGACAACGATGTCTATGTGGATCGTGTGCTCTACGGCCGCCGGGATTATCTTCGCATCCTCTTTGGAGATGTGCAGGACGACGAAACAAACGAATAGAGACAATCTTCTTCATAGGGAGAAACGATTTGTCACCGGAACCGTCTGCAGAGATGCAGGCGGTTTTTCTATGGCAGGCATATCAAAATCTGGACTGCAATACAAAGATAAAATCCTGCCCGCAGATGATAACTTTCTGAAAATAGTTGCGGTTGGGGGTGGCTATTGGGCGGAAGTTCGGGTATTGTGTGTTGCTGACAAAAAGGAGGCGGCACACAGGTCTCACGGGTCTTGGCATAGTTGATGATGTGGGTCCGCAGGACAGCGATCTCCGCCATGCGTTTCTCTGCCGCCTTGATCCGCGCCGACAGTTCATTGTGGTGGGCCGTGGCCGCCGCTGCTTTTTCCTCCAGCACCGCATAGTCCAGCAGGTTATGCTCGGTGAGATAATTCATGGTCTGCGCCATTTGTTTCAGGTTAAAAACCTTGGCCCAGCGCACATACCCTGCGCCTTTTCCGGCCTGGAGTTTGGCCTGAATATCCACCAGCAGATTGACCTTCGGCGGATCTGCTTGCATGGCCGGTTTCTGACGGGGTGTATGCTCCTTTTTGCCGGTGAGAACGGCCAGCAGGTCCTCCAGGGTGTAGCCTTCACCCAGGCTGTCCAGACGGGCTACTTTATCCCAGCCGGAGAGCTTCAAACGATAGGATTTCCCGCGTCTCGATACCTCGCAGCCAGACTCTTGGAGCAGCTTCAGCAGCTCGTCCAGGTTGGCAGTTTTCTGTGCCAGGGCATTGTCAATGGCAGCCCGCAGCAGCTCCCGGTGGGAGGGCTTGGCCTGATCGCCCAGCCACTTGTTATAGCTCTTTCCATGGGGCTTTGGATTTTCGACAATGGACAATCCATTCTCCACACACAGGGTATCGCTCAGTCGCCGGACGGCCTTTGTGCTGCCCCAAAAGTTGCGGAATTTTCGGTCACAGTCCAGGTTGACCGAACTCCAAATAATGTGATTATGGACATGGGATTTGTCGATATGGGTGCAGACAATGAAAGCGTGTTTGCCCTTGGTGAACCGCTTGGCAAATTCCACGCCCAGCCGGTTTGCCTCCTCCGGTGTGACCTCGCCGGGGCAGAAGGACTGACGGACGTGATAGGCAATCACATCGTCCTTTCCCCGCACCCGTCCGGTGGCCGCGATATACTGCCGCTTTGCCAGCAGGAACTCAGCGTCAGCGGTCCGGCTGTCACACTCATAGCCAGTGATGAGCCTGCCGTGGTCTGTCTTTTGTGGGTTAGCCACATAGTCGATGATGTCGCTGATCGCTCGGCTCTCCGTGCGGCCCTTGCCGGTGTGCAGCGGCATAATGCGCGTGGTTGCCATGAAGTTTCCCTCCTCTCAAAAACAGGGCGGCCTCAGCCGCCCACATCATCACAATAAGATATGATCCGCTTCTTTTTTCGCTTGGCGTATTGTAGAGTTGTGGCAGCGCCGCCCCAATCATGGAGTACATAGCTGACCACCACATCGACAGACTCCACCATCCAGCGGTTTCTATGGGAAATCGCAAACCGGCGCGGCACCGTTTCCAGTGGTGGATAGACGGTTCTGTCATAACCGGAAGTATCCTGTCTGGTGTTGAGATACGCCAGAACAAGGACCAGCTCGATCTGCGGATACCGTTTCTTTTGCTCCCGCAAAACCGAAGCCGCCAGACTGTCAAAGGCCCCGTAGCCGCCCAGGTAAAAGGTGGTGGCACCTTGCTCAATCAGGCTTTGTGTTATGGTTTGCAGCCAGTTTTGCAGCGCCTCTCGTTCTGTAATCTGTGCATGGCCGCAAAAGGTCACATTCATGGATAAACACCCCTGAACCTATCATACAGCAAATAACACCATTAGTACAGTTACAGGGACTAATTTTCACGCACCGGCCCATATAATAATTTTAGTACAGGGACAGGGACGGTGAGCGAAAGTGAGATTGAACCAAGCAGTCAGCAAGCGCCTTTTGGAGCTGCTGGACGAACGAAATATGACACAGTATCAGCTGTATATGAAAAGCGGCGTCCCCAAATCCACCATTGGCAATATTGTGAACTGCTCCTATGACTCCGTGAAGCTGCGGATCATCCATGAGCTGTGCCAGGGCCTGGGGATCGGCATTGACACCTTTTTTGCCTCACCGCTTTTCCAGGAAGATAACCTAGAGCCCTAACCTCCGACGAGCTTCGCCGGAGGTTTTGCTTGTTCCATCCAGGCGGTTAATTTTTTGCAGGATTCTCTTTGCATAGGGGGCTTGTTGCCTGTTTGCATAGAAAGAGAGCAGCCGTTTTCTGCACGAAAATAGCTGCTCTCGGTTGGAGGACTGGGGTGTTATTCTTCACATAACAGTGGAACACCATTACATTTTGTTGCAGGGAAATATCCCACTTTATAAAAGTGAATTTCAATCAACTGATTGTCGCCGGTAATTCCGCTTTCCGGTGTTGAAGTGCAAATAGTCATAACATAATAGCCTGAAGCAATATTTATTTTTTGATCATCTGCGCAATCTGGATGCCAACGTGTAAAGTCAAACAAATCTCTTATGCAAACGGTGTCATTTCGCACAATAATCCCTAAGCGCAAAATATACTCAAATTTACTAAGATAATCTTCACTTGGTAAGCCCTCGTAACAGTCGATCACATAATCGCCAGGAGAGCCAGTACAAAACGGAACAATCTGGCATGATTCAACCTGCTGTTTTACATCTTCGGGGTTCCACAAGGACTTTGTCAAAAAATCTTCATTAGCGGGTATTTTCTTTACTGCGAATGGAGAATAAAGAACTAACCCCATGCCATCAATAAAAAGTGATATTCTTTTAAGCATACGAACATTCTCCTTTGGTACTTTGTTGCTTTTGAAAACAGTATAGCATAAGAGTATGAACTAATCTACATCCTTTTGTCCTGTTGGCGGTATTGCCTGCTCCGGCCGAGCGCCACACAGCCGCCCGGCGATTTCCGGTGGAAGCGGTCAGCCTGATCCAGCGGAACGGGTCTCAGCAAGACGGTGGGAAACTGCCGGGAGTCCGTGTTGTGGGTGCGGTAGATGCTCCAGGCCGCTTGCTTATCAAATCCATGAGTACACGGATGCCACCAACTTGTCCATAGCATTACAGTAGTACCGTGTGCCCATCCGGTTGTCTGTGGCGTGGTCATACTGATTGGGCAGCAGAATGATTCGCTCATCAACTCAAAGGTACACTATATATTTTCTATAACAATCCCAAAACAAGAGTGTTTTTTTAACACTAAGCGTTTTTTATTCTCCATCTCTACAAGTAGTACATCTTCACTTTTTCTAATTTCAAGCACATCATCGAATTCTCCTGCAAAAATGGTATTATCGCTATATCTAACAGAAATATCTATTATTTTTGCATAAGTATCAACCACTAGTGTCATTGAAAATTGATGACTATCTTTTATGGAGTATATAAATTTTGCTTCATCTTTTTCTCCAATAGCTAATGGCTCACTCTCAAAAAAATCCAACATATCCAAATCATCAAATTTAATAAACATTATTTTCCCCTTTAATTTGGTATTCATCCTGAAAGTCATTTTAGCGGCATTGTGTTTCTACGCAAACTTCCGGCACCGCTTTTCAGCGATCTTCGCTGTTTGATGTAGCCAGCGGTCAGCCCTAATCCAGCGGAACGGGGAAACTGCCGGGAGTCCGTGTTGTGGGTGCGGCAGATGCTCCAGGCCGCTTGCCTATTAAATCTATTATAGTGGGTTTTGGGATTTTCTTCAATCATGCGTTTAGGGCCTGGGGCATCTATCAGCCTGTCAGTACAGAAAGAGGGCAGCCAATTTCTCGACTGTCCCTGTGGATGGGTATTTGCTTTTTGTTGTGTGCTTCAATGGAAAGCGGCTAATTCATCTATTATGCTGTAAGCTTATTCTTTTGCTAATTCAACCAAAAAGTCGTTTATAGCCCACTCATTATCAATAATCCAGTTATCAAGAGAGGAAAAGTCACCTTTTTCTTGATATATACGAATTCCAACAATACATTTGTTACACGCATCTTGTTGAGCATATTTTTTCATAGATTTTTCTAATTTGCTCAATTCATTTGCATCTTTTGTTTCGTAGTAGGACTCAACCCCATCT
Source organism: Anaeromassilibacillus sp. An200 (assembly GCF_002160025.1). Classification (GTDB taxonomy): domain Bacteria; phylum Bacillota; class Clostridia; order Oscillospirales; family Acutalibacteraceae; genus Caccousia; species Caccousia stercoris. Next base: position 793 of record NZ_NFJU01000062.1, on the reverse strand, counting down.
CTAAGTGAACAATCACGCCATTCGGATAGTTCAATAAAAATAGCGGTGTTTTCAGCTTTTGGTAAAGTATAATTTTGACTTCTCAAAAAAATGTATAAGTCAATCAACGCATTTTCTCTATCATAAGTATCAGTGTTTTCTAATGCCTCTATTAACGAGCTTAATTCATCTGTCATTCGCACTACCCCCAAGTATTAAGTTATCATTTGTTGCTTAAAAATATAGCATAAGATTATGAACCAATCTACATTCATTTTAGCCTATTTGCGATATTGCCTGTCCCAAGCAAGCGATACACAGCTGCCCAGCGGTTTCCGGTGGAAGTGATCAGCCCTGATCCAGCGGAACGGATCACGGAAAGACAGCGGGAAACTGTCGAGAGTCCGTGTCGTGGGTGCAGTAGATGCTCCAGGCCGCTTGCTTATCAATAGGCAAAGGCCCTTTCGCTGGGGAGCAGGCTTTCCCGCTGGAGGTTACTGTCCACCATGATGATGGTGGCGGCATCATCATCCAAATCCCGGACAATGACCGGCATGGTCTCTTTCCCGGCAATCTCACTGGCCCGGTGCCGCCTGTGTCCGGCTACCAGCTCATAGCCGCCCTTCGGGTCCGGGCGGGCAATCGCCGGAACCAACACACCGTACTGCCGCACACTGTCTGCGGTCTCCATCATGGCCTCGTCATCCATGTGAAGGCCAACGCATCCCGGGCCTCGGAGGAGCTGGTGGCGCTGCCGGAGAGTCCGGGAGCATACTGGGAACGGCTGGACGCCTATGAGGAAGAAGGGCTGGAG
>NZ_NFJU01000061.1 GCF_002160025.1 Anaeromassilibacillus sp. An200 | reverse complement strand
TGCAGAAATGCTGTATCCAGGGCAAGTACGCTGGCAAGGTCACCGATGTCCATAAGGGCGTCGTCTATGTCCGGCTTGCTAACGGTGTCAATGCGGTAGCCCATTCCTGTTACGATTACCGAATGCCTGGGAAGAAGGATGATGTGTCCTTTGCCGTCACCCGCCTGGATATGGATCGTGGCGTGGCCGTTGGCATTATCACGCGGATCATCCGGCAGAACCTGTGATATGAAACCGCCTGGAGAGTATGGATTGGAGGCTTTCCCAAGCAGACTTTTCTCAAATTGTTTTCCTTAAACCCTTTGTTTGTTATTTTTATTTTTGATTTGCGTTGATTTTTCACAAAATCAAGGGTATAATATAAGCAAGCAAGGATTTAGGAGGTTGTTTTATGCTGATTCAATTTAGTGTGGAGAACTATCTCTCCATCAAAGATAAAATCGTCCTGTCTATGCTCGCCAGCAGAGATACTGAACATCCGGAATACCTCATTGTAGATGGAAACAAAAACCATTTGAAGTCCACCGTCATTTATGGGGCCAATGCTTCCGGAAAATCCAATGTTCTGAATGCGTTTTGGTTTATGGTTAATTATGTCCTGACTTCGCATAACCAGCAGGTCCATAAGGCCATTGAACGCTCTCCCTTCAAGTTTGACCGGGAAACACCTACCCGCCCCAGCAGCTTCGAGGTCATTTTCACTGCAAATGGCATCCGGTATGTCTATGGCTTTTCTGTAACGGATAAAGCTGTTGTGGAGGAATATCTGTATTATTACCCCAACGGCAGGCAGGCGTTAATTTTTGAGCGGAAAGATACAACGGATTTTCGTTTCACGGTGGATGTTGAGGAACAAAACACGCTCAAGGAGCGCACCTCAGCCAACAAACTTTATCTGTCTGTTGCATCAAACTGGAGCTACTCCAAGGTGGTCCCTGTGTTGGAATGGTTTGCCTCCTGCCAGATCATCACCAAGCATTCAGTTGCGGATGCCTATGGTCTGGAAGCGGAACAGCTCAAAGATGATGACTACCGGCGCGTGATCGCTTCTATGCTGCGTATCGCAGATTTCGGAATACAATCCCTCCAGGTGCGTGATTCAGACCCCATCCCTTCCCTGCGCGGCGATGCATTCCCCAATATTGAGGCTGTCCACACCGTACAGGATACAGACGGAAACGCTTCTTCCTACACGCTGAACATGACAGAGGAATCCGATGGTACCAACAGCTATTTCAAACTGATTGGTGTTGTAAAAAAGGCTTTGGATCAGGGAACCTTACTTGTTGCTGATGAGATGGACGCTCACCTGCATCCTCTTCTGACAAAGCATCTGGTCTCTCTGTTTAACAGCACAGAATTCAACCCCAATGGGGCACAGCTTATTTTCACATCACATAATACCAATCTTCTGGATTTGGATGTGCTGCGCAGAGACCAGATCTGGTTTACCGAAAAAGACGAACAGACTGCGGCCACTGATTTGTTTTCTCTTTATGATTTTTCCATTCGCAAAGATGCCAAGGTCGAGAAGGGCTATCTGATTGGCCGCTATGGAGCAATCCCCTTTATCAAGGGAGGGTTGTAAGATGGCACGCGGAAAAATAGAAAAGCGCGGACAACGGCACAGAAAAATCAAGCCTGTCATTCTGATTGTGACAGAAGGCTCTCAGACGGAGCCAAAATATTTTGAGCACTACCGCAACCGGCAGACCAACATTGATATTCGTGTCATTGGTAGCCGTACCAGCGGTGGAGAGACCGATTACCTCAGCCTGATTCGGAAAGCGGTGGAATATCAAAACAAGAATCAAATATCTGTATCAACTGGTGACGCCGTATGGGTAGTTGCCGACGGTGATGTGAACTACAATAACCCGGATCCTATCAATGCCAAAGATAGCTTGCTCTCCAAGGCAAGGAAACTGGCGGATACCAAAGGAATTCACATTGCACTATCAAATCCATGCTTTGAATTTTGGTACCTTCTTCATTTTCAGTACACCACAAAGTTCCTCAAAGACTACCCCGCAGTCAAAAACGCCCTGGTTGCTTACCTTCCGGACTATGAGAAGTCCAGTGATGTGTATGCACAGTTGTCTGAACATACATCTGCAGCCATTCAGAATGCCAAACATGTGGAGCAGTACCATCTTCAGAATGGCTGCAACCAGCCTTTTGGGATTGCGGTCAATCCGTTCACCGAAATTTATCGGTTGGTGGAATCGCTACTGTAAATTGGCACACTCTTGCCCTTGCATTGGCACAGTCCTGCCCTTTCCCTGTAAATCTATATCTGGTATACTTTGTACAGTCAAAACTTTGTAAAGCAGCCGCTCTGGTCGGAGCGGCTGCTCTTCATTTGTAAACAAAGGTGGTGGTTCTTATTCATACTTTTCTGCAAACTGCCCGTAAGACCTTAAAGAACCAGCGGGGCGAGGCTACCTATTTTTCCACCGTGGTATTCATCTTCATTGCTGTAGTCCTGCTGACCTTTATCCTCGATCTGTTCAGCATTATTTCTACGAAACAGGAGCTGGACCATGCAGCCGATCAGATGGTCAAGCAGATCCAGTTGTCCGGCGGTATTAACAGCGAGACCAACTCGCTCTTTGACTTTCTGTGTTCAGAGATCGAAGGGGCAAAGGACATTACCTATTCCATTGATGCCACATATAAGTCGCCCACACCGTCTGGAATGTTCAAGGCAGTCCAGCTGGGGACTCCTTTCTATATCACCATTGAGGGCGAAGCAAAGTTGGGCGGCTTCTGGAATCTGGATTTGGTCAACATCACAGTGGTGGCCCGCGGCTCCGGCGTCAGCGAACACTATTGGAAGTGAGGTGGCCTATGAAGCATTTTATGCGGTGGCTGCGACGACCACTCCGCAACGAGCGGGGCGAGATTACTTTCTTCGCCTGCTTTTTTGTGGTCGGCGTAGTGATGCTCATTTCCTTTCTTCTGTTGTATGCCTCGGTGCAGATCACTTGCATCAACATCCGAAACGGCGCTAAAATGGAGCTGAACAATCTGAGCGCCACCATCTATGCAGATACCTACCGCTCCCAAAGGGAAACTAACTTCGAAGAGTACCTGCGCACCCTCTATTCCAGCAGTGACTACACGGAAATGCTGGAGGCCACGGTGGCCGGCGGACTGGCCTCCAAAATCCCGCTTTCCACGGACGATTACCAGGTATCCAACATTAGCCTGGAGTTCAATGTGGTGGGCGACCGAGTTGAGGGCGATCGAGTCGAGTATATCTTTTATTGTGATGTAGAGTTCTATGTGCGGATGTTTGGGCACAACTACCCTACCATCACACAGCGAGTAGAGTTGACTGGCTACCACAACACAAAATTTTAGCGGAGCTGTTGAAAAAGCAATCTGTTTCACTGTATAGGAACTATATAACAGTAGAAAAGGAGTGTGGGCACATATGAGGCAGTTTCTCAAATCCAAAAGGTTCGTTACTTTCGCCCTGGCTGTTCTTTGCGTGGTGATCTTGGGAGCTTGCTGGTTTGTCAGCCAGGACCGCACAGAGGATTTCCAGCCGGACACATCTCCCTCCAGCAGCACAACCAGCGACTGGTCAGATGGCGGCTCAGAGAATAGAGATGACTCAGATGGAGCGGATGCGTACGTTTCAGGACTGTTCCCCAGTTCTAAAGAGGAATATCCCAAGGTGACCTCCGAAACTGAGGATGAAGTTATGATCAACTTCACTGACACGGACAAGTCGGAGAAAACACCACCCCCTGTGCCAGAAGGAAAAACCGAGATCGAAAACCCCGGTGAAGATCATGAGGTCCATCCTGATCCCTCCGTTTCGGAAGTCACCCCGCTGCCCGACAAGCAATCTGACGGCAATGACCCGATCCCCGGTTCCAGCAATGGAAACGGCGCTGTGTATGACCCAGTATTTGGCTGGATCGTTCCCAGCCAGGGGGAGCAGACTATCGGGGACAGCGACGGAGATCTGAACAAACAAGTTGGCAATATGGGTTGATCTGAAGCCCCAGCGAGCGCCGTCACAGGCAATGTGGCGGCGCTTTTGTTATTAATCAAAATAGGAAGTGATGATTTTGAAACGATTTTTTGCCATACTGTGCAGTTTTTGTCTCCTGGTTTGTTTACTCCCTGCGACTGCGTTCGCAGACGGAAACGGCAACATTGACGGTGGCGGTGGCAGTATGGGAAACGGAACATCAACAAACTTCTGGAGTCCAGGAAATGATGGTATCCGGGTCAGCGTTGTAGATGCGGAGAGTGGAGCTACGGTATCCACTTCGGTGGACTTTTCCAATAGAACCCAAAATAATGTGGTTTACTTTGGAAAAGTAAACAAGCTGCAATACTTGGCAGGTGCAAGCCTTACACCACAATCTGGCGCTTCATATAAGTATATCACTCCTGCTCAGGCAATGCCCACCATTGTAAATAGTAAGGGCCAGAACAATATCGATGCCATCAAGCGGTACTTCTGTTCGGAGTATGCCTGTAGGATGGTTGCCGATGCTACAGGCGTGGACTATGAGCAGATGATTGCCGGAGATTACAAGCTACTGATCGAACCCATAGCCTACTTTACCCACAACGGCCAGTATTACTGTATGACCGCCACTGAGGCTGGTCTCTACGACCAGAAGGCTGGCGGTACCTTACGGAAAACCATGACTTCTCTCACGCACAAGAACCTGCCGCTGGCAATGTTTTTGGAGTTCAGTGATCTTGGCATTTCTGCCTGGGGTGGCAGCACCAACAAAACTCAGAACAATTCCGACATCATCAGTACTCTGGGTGTTGGTATCGTCTGGTTTGACGAAATTCCGCCTGAAGGCGATATTGAGATCCCTGATGTAGAGTACCGGGTAAATACCGATGTGATTACTGCTGTCACATTGCGGTCAGATACCGACCTGACGCCGGATAATCCTGCCACCGCGACCTTCCATATCCTTGGCACCACATACCGGGTCAACGATGTGGTCATCCCCGCAGGCGACAGTCAGGTGATTTGGGTCAAGTGGCATACTCCATCCACACCTCAGACAATCACCATCACAGTTTCCGCCAGCGGAGCCTATACCGCTCAGGATACTTTTGTGGCAGAGATTGTGGATCTGAACGAACATATCCCACCTGATCCTACAGCGACGGACACCAATCCCAGCTATACCGTTCCATCCCTGCCGAGTAAGCCGCAGAAACTCACTGCCAACTGGGGTGTGTGGAGCTGCTACTGGAAGCCGGTCTGGGTCTGGTGTGATCACGACAAAAATGGAGGTCACTGGGTTGATGAAGGTTATTGGGAGTATGAGTACACCGGGTATTCCGCTTCCATCCACGGCACGATGGCTTTGGCGCCGGATGATATTGTGCCGACCGCCTCCAGAAAAGATATGAAGAGCGGGTACAGCGTCAAACAGGATGTGACGGCCACGCTCTCCACCGATGCACCTATCAGTCACATCACCCATCCACAGACAGCTTTTTCAGTGTTCCCGGAGTTCCAGTATGAAACCTATCTGCGGTTATTGCAGCGGATGTCCAGCGGCAGGAGCGCAAAATTCACCTTCCGGCCGAATGAGTTCTCTACATACAGCCGGACCGTACACTTCACACCGTTGTGGTTCCCGGATTCCACAGATTATACCGTCTATACACAGGTTTGGGATACCTGGACGCCGGACGGGATGTTGAGTATCAACCTGAACGACTATGTATCCATCAACGGAAGTCTTTACGATGACTGGTACACGAATCGAGAATAATATGTGGACGTGCTACCTCTTTGCTCTCTTTCTTGCAGTTGCAGGGTTTGCCATCTACGATATTTTCCACAGGCGAGTGCCCAATAAGGCGCTTGTCTGTTTTCTTGTGGCTGCTGCTTTGGTGACTGTGATTCGAATTTATTTCATTCTGGAATACAGCCAGCCGTATTTGGTCTGGTATGTCCTTCTGGAATCCATGCTTGGTGCTGTTTTAGGGTTTGCTATTCCGCTTGCCGCTGCTATGGTGACCGGTGGCAGCGGCATTGGCGGCGGTGACATCAAATTCTGCGGCGTGCTGGGGCTGGTTTATGGACCATCCGGAATGGCGCTGATATTCTTGGTGGCTGCTGGGCTTGCCATGCCGGCGATCTTGATGCTCCGCCGGCTTTTCCGTGACACTCTGCCTGTTACGATTCCATTTGTGCCATTTCTCGCATGTGGCTGCTTTGTGGCAACGCTGGCACAACTTTTTTGATAGGAGATCATGCTTATGAAACTGAACAACCGATTCATCTTTGGTATTCTATCCCTAGTACTGTCGGCAATCATCGCCTTTGTGGCGCTGCCCACCATTGCCCGTCAGACCAACGGAAAAGCGGAGATCGTCCGCATCACCCAGCCGGTGCTAAAAGGTGAACAAATCACTTCTGAAAACGCTGAGGTCGTGGAAGTGGGCGGCTACAACCTCCCTTCCAATGTGGCCCATAGTCTCAGTGATGTGGAAGGGCTGTATGTCAAAGCGGATCTGTCCGAAGGCGATTATATCCTCACCAGTAAGGTCAGCGCTGTCCCCATTTCGTCTGATATAGCTTTGAACGATATTCCCTCGGGCAAGGTGGCAATTTCGCTGACGGTTAAGACACTGGCCTCCGGTCTCTCTGACAAACTCCAGCAGAATGATATTGTTCGCATTTATCACTTCCTAGAGACCGCTGAGGAAGTCCCGGAGCTGCGTTTTGTTAAAGTGCTTTCTGTCACTGACTCCGATGGTGTGAATGTGGACAACACAAAAGAACTCACTGAAGATGAAGAAAAGCAGCAGTCCGCAACCATCACTGTGCTGGCAACTCCGGAACAGGCACGCATTATCACTGAGATGGAGAATGACGGCGTGGTCCATGTGGCGCTGATTTCCCGCAACAACAGCAAGCTGGCCGAAGATCTGCTGGCTGAGCAGGACAAGACCCTTCAGGAGATGTACTTTCCCGAAACGCTGACAGAGGACGGCGAAAACGCAGTGAGCGAAGAAACAGCGGAAGCTGGTGATTCGACCTCTGCGGAAATCCCGGACGAAGGCGCTGAATCTGCCCACGCCAGTGACAGCCAGCCAGTTGCGTGAAAGGAGGTTGAGAATAATGGGAAGAGTCATTACGGTCTGGGGCAGCCCTGGGAGCGGGAAATCCATGTTTTCCTGCATCTTGGCAAAAGCCTTGACCCGTGATAAGCGCAAAGCGATCATCATCAACGCAGAGATCAGTGTCCCCATGCTTCCTGTCTGGTTGCCGGAGCAGATCATTCAGACCAATGCCTCGGTGGGCCAGGTTCTCAGCAGTGTAGAGATTGACACCTCGCTGGTGGCAAGCCACGTCACGGTGCTGAAAAGCTATCCGTTTATTGGCCTGATGGGCTATTCCGCCGGCGAGAATCCTCTGAGCTACCCGGAAATCAAATACGCCATGGTACTCCAGCTGGTCAATGCGGCAGCCAAACTGGTGGACTTCGTCATTTTGGACTGCAGTTCCAACATGACCAATGTGTTCACACCGGCAGCCATTGAATCAGGTGATCTGGTCGTACGTATTTTGACACCCGACTTAAAGGGTGTCAACTACCTGAAAGCCCATCAGCCTCTTTTGGGAGACGAACGGTTCCACTATGACCGACATACGACTTTTGCCGGCATGGCTCGCCCCTTCCATGCGCTGGATGAGATGGGGTACATCATCGGCGGATGGGACGGGCTTCTACCCTATGGGAAGGAAATTGACCGTTGTGCCACGGAGGGTGGGATGTTCCAAGCCCTACGCTTCTGCAATCCCAAGTATACGGCGTCGCTCAACAAGGTATTGGAGATGTTGGAACAGATGGAGTCAGCGGAACAAACCGCTAAGGAAGCATTTGAGGAGGAAGCTGCAGATGAATAACCTCAATGATATATTCTTTACCCCCGTAGCGAATCAATCCATAACATATGACCAGATATTGGAGGATGTGCAGCGGTACTTTTCGGAAAACCACGCGTCCACTATTGCCGAAGCCGGTGGCGGGTCCAACGGCGAGCGGGCTGTTGGATTGTTGAAAGAACTCATGGTGCAGTATCTGGTCAAAAGGAAATATACCATTGAGGGGCTGACTACGGAACAGCTGTGCGAGCAGCTTTATGAGGACATGGCCGGGTATTCTTTCCTCAAAAAATGGATCTACAAGCCCGGCATCGAGGAAGTCAACATCAACGCCTATAACGACATCGAGGTAATTGAAGCTGGCGGGCGCAGCATCAAAATCCCAGACAAGTTTTCCTCCCCCCAACATGCCATTGATGTGGTGCGCCGTATGCTCAACGCCTGCGGCATGATCATTGATGATACTATGCCGAGTGTGGTAGGCTTTCTGGATAAAAACATCCGTATTTCGGTAGACAAAACACCCATCGTAGACCCGGAGGTAGGCATCAACGCCAGCATCCGCATCGTTAACCAGCAGACCGTCTCCGAGCAGAAGCTGCTGGATTCCGGCAGCGCCACCGAAGAAATGTTACATTTTCTCAAAGCCTGTATTCGATATGGTGTCAGCGTGTGCATTGCCGGCTCTACCGGCTCCGGAAAGACGACCATCATGGCGTGGCTGCTCTCCAATGTACCTAACAACCAGCGCCTCATTACCATCGAGGAAGGCAGCCGCGAACTTAATCTGGTGAAACGGGACGAAAACGGCAATATTTTGAATTCTGTGGTTCATTTGCTTACCCGACCCAGTGAGAACCCAACGCTGAACATCAACCAGGACTTTTTACTGGAGCGAGTGCTCAGAAAACATCCGGATGTGATCGGTGTTGGCGAGATGCGTTCGGCGGCAGAAAGCCTGTCCGCCGCCGAAAGTTCCCGTACTGGCCATACCGTCTGCACCACCATCCACTCCAACAGTTGTGCTTCCACTTACCGCCGCATGATGACCCTAGCAAAGCGCAAGTATATGATGGGCGACGATGTGCTGATGCAGATCATGGTGGAAGCTTATCCTATCATCGTGTTTACCAAACAGCTGGAGGATCGTTCCCGCAAAATCATGGAGATCATAGAGGGCGAAGGTTATGAAGGTGAAGAACTGATCTACCGGACGCTCTACACATACGACGTCACAGACAACACCATGGACAAAGATGGGAATCCTCTGGTGGTTGGGCGGCATAGGAAGGTTTCGGAAATATCCAATGCACTGAAAAAACGGTTTCTGGACAATGGAATCTCCCGCAAGGAACTGGATCAATTTTTGTGGGAGAAAGACTGTAAAAAAGAGAGTAAAAAATTTGTGCCACTCATGCTTATGGCATTTATATCGATGGTTGTCATGCTCTTCTGCGGAATGACGGCCGTACCAAAAGATGTCCTGACACTGGCTGATGGGGAAACCGGAAAAGAGATCATCAAGGTATATGAGTTGTCTCCTGGTGAAGACCCGCAGGCTCTCATTGAGGAACCCTTTGAGCAGGATGGATACGAGTATCAATATCAATCCATGGTCAAGGAGGAAACCATCAACCAGCAGAGCAAGCTGGCAGAGAAGGAACTGACCTTTTCCACAGATACGAACAAGCTGGAGGAAATCTTGCCGGACATTCCGGGAAGTATCCCCTACGATGGAGAGGACGGATATGAAGGAAACTTGGTGCTGAATCCTTCCTCCATTCAGACGGAAGCAGAAGGCTACGCCAGCAGCTCCTACACCGTATCCGACACCAGGACGTACACAGACTTACCCTACAACGATAAGTCGCTCATTCCGCAAACCGTGGAGAAAAACGGAATGACACTGACGCTTGCCGGTGTATCCTGGCAGG
>NZ_NFJU01000060.1 GCF_002160025.1 Anaeromassilibacillus sp. An200 | reverse complement strand
GATAAGCCGGACAATGCCAGGTTCCTGGCAGAGCACTATGGCGAGAACGGCGCAGGCTTTTATCTGGATGGCCGACAGTATGCCATCTGGTACAACGCCGAGGGAATCCACATTGCCCAGGGCGAAAGTGCCCAGCGTTCCAGCGCCACCCTCATCCCCTGGGAACAGGCGGCGGCCCGTATCCGGGAACTGCTGGACTTGGGCCGGTATATGCCTCAGAGCGAACTGGACCGGGTGGACGAGTACGAGCGCCAGCAACGGGCCTCGCAGCTATGGTATCTCCGGCAGGATTTTGCAGAAGGCACCGCCGACGCGGGCTATCTTCCCACGGTGAATGCCATTTACGGCAAAAATCATGGATTTCCAGAGGAAAGCGCCGCCATAAACGATTTGTTAGGCCATCCGGAGGGGTTGCAGAACCTGCGGGATGAGCTGGAGCAGTTTGTCACAGCATACAGAGAGAACCGGGAACTGCTGCGATTCCATTTCCACCGTCCGCAAAAATTGCTGGAGCAGCTTTCCGACCTGCAGCGGGAACCGCTGCACTTTACCGCCGCCGAAGGGTACGCCCCCCAGCGGCGTTTTTTCATCTCCGGGGACGAGATCGACAACCTTCTCCGGGGTGGAAAACGCAGCACCGATTACCGGCTGGCCGTGTATTCTTTCTATCGCAACCACACAGAGCGCAAGGAACGGGAGAATTTCTTAAAGCACTACCACGGCGAGTACAGCGGCCATTCCGGTGGGAATGACGATGTGACCTACCAGCTCAGTAAAGGTGTTTCTTTCAGCCACGGCAGTATTACCGCCCCCTACGCCAAGGTGGAGCTGAAATGGAACGCCGTGGAAAAGCGCGTCAGCGCCATGATCGCCCAGGGGCGGTTCCTCACCGATGAGGACCGCGCCGCCATGCCGCAGTATGAGAAGCACCAGCTTGCCCGGAATATCCGCACTTTCTTTGAGAATGTGCCGCAGGAGCAGCCCCACCCCTATCCCTTTGGCTTTGACTATTGGGACGCGGTGAAGCTCATCGAGCCGCAGCTTGACGACCCGGCCCGTGTGGAAGAAATCTATCAGATGATGGTCCCCGTTTGGGGGGCCACCCCGCAGGATGACAGGATGTACGCCCTGCGCCGGCAGGCGTTTGAAAACCTCACCGCGTTCCGGCAGGGAACCTTCACGCTCTTTGCAGAGCACAAGGAGCCTGTGGTTCCTGCCATGCCGCAGGCAAAAGCCTACGACCTGGGCTACGGCTATTTGGGAAACGGCGTCACGGTGTGGAACCGGCTGGAGGAGGAACACGGTGACTACAAAACAGTTGCCCACATCGCCCCAGACCGCACGGTGACCTTCTACGAGGAGGAAATGCCCCAGGCAGTGCGGGAGGAAATCCAGCGGATTGCTGACACTTCGGAAATGACCATTTCCGCCACCCAGGACGCGCCGGTGTTCGCCGTGCCGCCCAGGGTACAGGAACCGCCTCAAAAAGAAGAACTGGCAGACCCCTACCCGGAGCTGGCCGCCCAGGTGCTGCGCTTTGTGGGAGAGTTTGACGGTTCCCGCATGGGCTATGGTGAAGATGACGCCCAGGCGGTGGAAAATATCGCCCAGCAGCTTCATGATCCCATTCAGAGGGAGGAAATCCGCAGGCTGCTTCAATCCTTCCTGGACCATGCGGACCCGGAAGAAGAAATCGCGGTGGACGTCACCCTCTGTATAGAGCAGATCGCGGAGCTGCCCCCGGCCCTTACCCCGGAACAGGCGCAGATAGAAGAAATCGCCGGTTATCTGGAGGAGGCCGGATATGCGGTATCCAGCGAACTGGTCGAAGAAGGTTTGATGGATTACCGTGCCCATGGCGGCAAAGGTAACAGCCAGGATGTTGCCGACTTCATTGAGCGCGAGTTTTTGTCCGAGGAGACGGAACCTGCTTCACTGGAGATCGCCAAAGAGTTTATCAACGATTTCTGCGTGGCCGAGTATGGCAGCCCAGCCGATTTCAGTGATCTGGAAAAGGTGGGCATTGCCTACACCACTGTTACGGATGAGGAAATTCCCATCCAGGTCAATGCCGACTTGGTCCATTACCGCATTGAGCGTTATCTGGGCGGGCAGTTTTTGGAGCGCAGGCAGTATGAGAGCCTGGATGAACTCATCCAAAACGAGCTGGCCGAACTGGACTTTGACGACCTCATTTCCGTTTCTGATGCGGAACTGGAATCCATCAGTACCACGCCGGAGCAGGGTTCGGATGACTACCGCTTACTCAGCCGCCTGAAAGCCGACTGCGACTACTTCCTGGGCGCTGGCGGACGTGCGGAAAAGCATTTGTGGGCCGTGAACGTGCGGGAGCAGATCGCCAAAATGCGGGAACTCTACGCCGCCCTGCCGGAAAAGCCGGAATGGCTCACCTCGGAGGACATCGACCGCTACGCCCAGCGCATGGAGCCGCCCTACGAAGTTGCGGTGTACCACCACTTTGAAAATGGATTTGACGAACGGCTGGATTACCAAACGCTGGCAGAGGCGGAACAGGCGGCGCAGCAATATGTGGCCGGAACGATGGAGGGCGAGGACGGCTTTGCCTATGACGGCGCTGGTATCTACGATTTGAATGAGCGCCGGTGGCTGCGGGTTTACGGGGACTTCCCCGATGAACGGGCCATCGAGCAGGCGGCGCTTGCCGTAGAGGAACTGCAAGCCAGCCAGGAGCAGGACGTTTTACAGCCTAAAAAAGAAGAACCGGCCCCGCTGCCGCCCAAACGCCCCCGGCGTGAGCGCATTACCTTCACAACCCTGCACTCGGAGGTTCCCAGGGATCAGCGCCATGATTTCCACATCACCGACGACGCCCTGGGCCATGGCACCCCCAGCGAGAAATATGTGGCCAATGCTGCCGCTATCCGCACCTTGAAGCAGATCGAAGCGGAGGAACGACTGGCCACCCCCGAAGAACAGGAAATCCTATCCCGCTATGTGGGCTGGGGCGGCCTTGCGGACTGCTTTGAGGAAACCAGTCCCCATTATGAGGAGCTGAAATCCCTGCTGGATTCGGAGGAATACGCGGCGGCCAGGGCCAGCACCCTCACCGCCTTTTACACGCCGCCCGTGGTCATCCGGGGAATCTACAAAGCCCTGTCCCAGATGGGCTTTACCCAGGGCAACATCCTGGAACCGTCCTGCGGCACCGGCAATTTCCTGGGCCTGCTCCCTGCGGATATGGCGGGCAGCAAAGCCTATGGCGTAGAGCTGGATTCCATTTCCGGGCGGATTGCGGGCCAGCTTTACCAGAATGCCAACATTTCCGTAAACGGCTTTGAAACTGTGCAAATGCCCGACAGCTTTTTTGATGTAGCCGTGGGCAACGTCCCCTTTGGGGATTTCAAAGTGCTGGATAAACGGTACGACAAGCACCACTGGCTGATCCACGACTATTTCTTCGGAAAGACGCTGGACAAGGTGCGGCCCGGCGGTATTGTGGCGTTCATTACCAGCAAAGGCACTCTGGACAAGGAAAACTCCAGCGTCCGAAAGTACCTGGCACAGCGCGCCGACCTGATCGGGGCCATCCGCCTGCCGGATAACACCTTCAAGCAGAACGCCGGAACGGAAGTGACCAGCGACATCATCTTTCTGCAAAAGCGCGACCACATCACCGATTTAGACCAGGATTGGGTGCATTTGGACACCGATGAAAACGGAATCCGCATGAACCGCTATTTCGTGCAGCACCCGGAGATGATTTTGGGCGACATGGTGATGGAATCCACACGGTTCGGGCCGGACAGCGCCTGCAAAGCCCGCGAGGGGGAAGATTTATCCGAGCAGCTTGCCAATGCCATCCAGTTTTTGCAGGCGGAAATCAAGCCCTATGAGCTGGAGGAGCTGGACGAGGAGGAAGATCGCTCCATCCCTGCCGACCCCACAGTGAAGAATTTCAGCTACACGATTGCAGATGGGCAGGTGTACTACCGGGAAAACAGTCTCATGCACCCGGTGGAAGTCTCCGTCACGGCGGAAAACCGTATCCGTGGCATGATCGAGCTGCGGGAATGTACCCGCAGGCTTATTGAGTACCAGACCGAAGGCTACCCGGATGAGGATATTGCAGCCGAGCAGCAAAAGCTCAACGCCCTTTACGACAGCTTCACCGCCAAGTATGGGCTGCTGAACAGTCGCGGCAACAAGCTGGCCTTTTCGGAGGACTCCAGCTACTGCCTCTTGTGCTCTCTGGAGGTGCTGGATGAGCAGGGCAACCTAAAAAGAAAAGCCGATATGTTCACCCGGCGCACCATCCGGCCCCATGTGGCTGTCACCAGTGTGGATACAGCCAGTGAAGCGTTGGCGGTGTCCATTTCGGAAAAAGCCCGTGTGGATATGGACTATATGGCAGAGCTGTCGGGTAAATCCCTGGAGGAACTGGAAAAAGAGCTTGCCGGGGTGATCTACCGGGATATTCGCTGTGCGGAGAACCCGGAGGACATCCTGCCTTCTTTGGCGGATTTGAGCCGCTATCCTCTTGTCACGGCGGATGAGTACCTTTCCGGGAAAGTGCGCCAAAAGCTGCGGATGGCAAAAGCATTCCTGGAAGTGGCCCCTGACAATCAGAAAGAAACCGCCCGCAGAAATGTGGAGGCTCTGGAGGCTGTCCAGCCCCAGGACCTGGGCGCTGGCGAAATTGGCGTGCGCATTGGCGCAAACTGGGTGCCCATCGAGGTGTACCAGCAATTCATGGTGGAGCTGCTCACCCCCCAATACTATGTACGGGACCGCATCAAAATCCTGCGCTCCGAAGCCACCGGCCAATGGAGTATCCGGGAGAAAAACGCCGACCGCAGCAATGTAAAAGCCAATACCACCTACGGCACCAAGCGGATGAGCGCCTACCACATCCTGGAGCAGACCCTAAATCAAAGGGATGTGCGGGTATTTGACTATATTGAGGACGAGAACGGTAAGAAAAAGCCTGTCCTCAACAAGAAGGAAACTGCCATTGCCCAGGACCGACAGGAGCTGATTAAGCAGAAGTTTGCCGAGTGGATCTGGAAAAACATTGACCGCCGGGAACTGCTGTGCCGCATTTATAACGAAACCTTCAACGGCGTCCGCCCCCGTGAGTATGATGGGCGGCACATCCGGTTTGAGGGCATGAACCCGGAAATTTCCTTACGTCCCCATCAGATCAATGCCATTGCGCACATTTTGTACGGTGGAAACACCCTGCTGGCCCACGAGGTAGGGGCAGGCAAAACCTACGAGATGGTGGCAGCCGCCATGGAGATGAAGCGCCTGGGGCTTTGCACCAAATCGCTGATCGTGGTGCCAAATCACATCACGGAACAATGGGCGGCGGAATGGCTCCAGCTCTATCCCAGCGCCAACATTTTAGTCGCTACGAAGAAAGACTTTGAAACCCAGAACCGCAAGAAGTTTTGCAGCCGCATTGCCACCGGGGACTATGACGCCATCATTATCGGGCACTCGCAATTTGAGAAAATCCCCATGAGCGTAGAGCGCCAGCAGGCCATTTTGGAGCGCCAGATCGAGGAGATTCTGTTCGGCATTGAGCAGGCCAAGGCGCAGAAGGCGGAACGCTACACGGTCAAGCAGATGGAGCGTACCCGGAAATCGCTGGAGACAAGGCTGGCCAAGCTCAACGACCAGAGCCGTAAAGATGACGTGGTCACTTTCGAGCAATTAGGTATCGACCGCCTTTTTATCGACGAGAGCCACTATTTTAAGAACTTGTTTTTGGCGACAAAAATGCGCAACGTGGGCGGCATTGCCCAGACCGAAGCCCAGAAATCCAGCGATCTGTTTATGAAAACGCAGTACCTGGACGAGCTGACCGGCGGGCGCGGCGTGATTTTTGCCACCGGCACCCCCATTTCCAACTCCATGGTAGAGCTTTATACCATTCAACGGTATTTACAGTACCGGCTCCTGCAGGAGATGGGCCTGATCCATTTTGACGATTGGGCAAGTAACTTTGGGGAGACTGTCACCGCCATCGAGTTATCGCCGGAGGGCACCGGCTACCGTGCTAAAACCAGGTTTGCCAAGTTTTATAACCTGCCGGAGCTGATGGCTGCTTTCAAGGAGGTTGCCGACATCCAGACGGCGGATATGCTGAAACTCCCCGTCCCCAAGGCAAACTTCCACACGGAAGTGATCCAGCCCTCGGAGCTTCAGAAAGAGATGATTCAGGGGCTGGCGGAACGAGCAGAGAAAATCCGCGCCGGAGGGGTTGACCCCCATGTGGACAATATGCTCCGCATTACCAATGACGGGCGGAAATTGGCGCTGGATATGCGGCTCATCAATCCTCTCGCTGCCGACGATCCCAATGGCAAGGTGGCTGTCTGCGCTCGGAATGTGTTCCGCATCTGGGAACAGACCAAAGAAAAACGCTCTGCCCAGCTTGTATTCTGCGATTTGTCCACGCCAACCACCGACGGCTCGTTCAGCGTTTACGATGATTTGAAAAAGAAACTGATGGACGCCGGTATCCCGGAAGAAGAAATCGCCTTTATCCACACGGCAGACAGCGAAGCCAAAAAGAAGGAGCTGTTTTCCAAAGTGCGCGCCGGGCAGGTGCGTGTGCTGCTGGGTTCCACGGCCAAAATGGGCGCGGGCACCAACGTCCAGGATAAACTCATTGCCCTGCATGACCTGGACTGCCCCTGGCGGCCTTCCGACCTTCAGCAGCGGCTGGGCCGTATTGTCCGCCAGGGCAACGAAAACGAGGAGGTGGAAATCTATCGGTATGTAACGGAAGGCACTTTTGACGCTTACCTCTACCAGCTCGTGGAGAACAAGCAGAAGTTTATCGCCCAGATCATGACCAGCAAGGCCCCCGTCCGTGTGGCGGATGATGTGGATGAAACCGCCCTGAGCTATTCGGAGATCAAGGCGCTGGCCACCGGCAATCCGTTAATTATCGAGAAGTGCAACCTGGATATGGAGGTGGCGCGGCTGAATATGCTGAAAGCCAGCCACTTGAACCAGGTATATGCGCTGGAGGAGCTGGTGTACCGCAAGTACCCGGAGGAGATCACCCGGCTCACGGAACGGATCGCGGGCTATGAACAGGATGTGGCGCTGGCGGCGGCCCACCCCAAGGCTCAGGAGGGCTTCTGCGGCATGGAGGTGGATGGCAAACACTACACCGAAAAAGAGGACGCAGGCAAGGCTATCATTGACGTTTGCACCCGTATGACAGGTTCCGACGCTGTTCTTTTGGGGCAGTACCGGGGCTTTTCCATGGTGCTGGCTTATGATGGCAGAAGCAATGAGTACCGGATCACACTCAAAGGCACTCTTTCCCATACGGTGACGCTGGGGGCGGATGTGTTCGGCAATATCACCCGCCTGGACAACGCTCTGGAAAACCTTGCAGGCAGCCTGCAGGCCGAGCAGAACAGCCTGGAGGAAACCAAAACCCAGCTTGAAAACGCCCGCACCGAACTGGCTGCTCCCTTTGCCCGCGAGGAGGAGCTGGCGGAGAAAACAGCCCGTTTGAAAGAGCTGAATATTCTGCTCAACATGGATGAGAAAGACAAGACGTTGATGGACGATACCCCAGACGAGGGCGAGGATGTGCCTGCCCGGAGGGTTGCGGAGCTGGCACGGTAAAGGAGGATACGATGACCAACGAAGAATTGAATACCAGGCTCTATGAGAAAATGTTTGCGGAACAGGAGCAGTTCCGGGACTGGCTGCTTTCCCAGCCGCCGGCTGAGATTTTGAACCACGCCTATGAGTACACGGTGCGGGAGGACATTCTGATGTCGTTAGAGTACAACGATTTGGAGGACAGCCAGGCCAGGGCGCTGCTGAAATCCGGCAAGCCCCTGAAGCAGATTTTTGAGCGGTGGGAAGATAAAGAAACATCCCACATGGAAAATATTTGGGATACCGTCCAGGAACAGGCCAGAGCCGCTGAAGCCAAACAGAAAGCCAAAGCGCAGAAAGAACGGTAATCGCACATTTGCCATTGCACTGCGGGACAGGTATAGTATAATAAAAATCGTAACAAGGGGTGATGATAGATGGACGATAGCTACTGCCTGCTCCCGGAGCGCATTTCCGAGCAGTTTTCTGAAATCGACAGCGACATTGTGATGGATTTGGCGGCTGCCAGCCCGGAATATGCCAAGTTAAAGGCTCAGATGGAAGAACTGAAACGCCAAAATCCTGTGATTGGCGCTCTGCTGGAGGGCAAGGGAGAACTTTCTTTTACTGCTGAGGAGCATGAAGCCTGGAAGGAATTTATCCGGCTGTATATGCGGGCCGATAATATGGAACGGGAACACATCTACTTCCGGGGCCATGCAGACGGATTTGCCTATTTGAAAAAGATTGGCGCTTTCAAAACAGAATAGCCATGAAACGGTGCGGAGAAATCCGCGCCGTTTTTACATACTAAAATAAGAAATGGCTCCCGCTGAAATACACAACCTAACATTGATTTTCTCGATATTGTTGTGTATAATAGAGATGGGTGATGAGGTTGAATTTGATTTTGAGTACCATCTTGCAAGAGAAAGAACGCATTGACCGTATGCTGGCAAAATACCAAGAGGAACTGGAGATGCTCCCCAAAGGCACCATTTCGGAAAAGAAGGTCAAGCAATCCACATATTTTTATTTGAAGTACCGTGAGGGAAAAAAGGTGATCTCAAGGTACATCCCCCAAAAGGATGTGGACGCAGTTCGAGAGCAAGTGGAAAAACGCAGGCATATCGAAACGATGATCCGATCTTTGCAGGAGGAACGTGCGATTGCCGAGAAAGCATTGGAGGGACAATTATGATTTTATATCATGGCAGCAATTTGGTCGTATCAAAACCAAAGCTGATCCAGCAGAATCGCTTCTTAGATTTTGGATTTGGTTTTTATACCACAACCAATAAGGCTCAGGCAATCAGCTTTGCTGATAAAGTGACGAAGCGTCGGAAAAACGGCCAAAGGGCAGTCAGCATTTATGAGATCGACGAGAATGTCGCTTTTTCAGAGTGCTCTATCCTGCGTTTTGATGAGCCGGGAGAAGCGTGGCTGGATTTTGTATCAGATAACCGATCTGGCAATTATGAGGGTGAAGCCTATGATTTTATCTTTGGGCCGGTTGCCAATGATGATGTGTACCGCACGTTTACCCTCTATACCGCTGGTGTGTTGACCAAGGAACAGACCCTGGAGCAGCTCAAAATCAAGAAGCTATATAATCAGTTGGTGCTGACAACGAAAAAGGCTCTGTCCTATCTGCGGTTTGTCGGCACTGTGCCGGAGGAGGAATTTTGATGGCGGATAAAAAATTTGAAGCGATTTTGACTTTACTGGTTCCCCAGGTTGTTCAGTTGATTTGCGAGAACTACCCTGTGGATGAAATGGCTGCATCCAGAGAATTCTATGAATCCAAGGTGTATTCTTTATTGGAACAGGAGGACACCAAGCTGTGGCATTTCAGCCCGCTTACCTTATTTAACATGTATGATGAGGAAAAAAAGACAGGAAACTTTGAGATACCGGAGGAGGTGTGAATATGAGTAGGCAAGGAGATTTTCTCATTTATTGCGTGGAAACCTACAAAAACGCCAAGCACTTGACTGGCAGGCAGGTGGCGGAACTCTTTACCCGTTACCGCGTGTGGGACTATGTGTATTCCTGCTTTGAAGCCCTGCACACCACCGGGGCCAATTATATTGTGGAGGACATCGACCTCTATATTGAGGCAAGGAAACCTGCTATGGCTTAATAGAAGAATGATAAAAGATGTTTCTACTGCCGGGAGCGAATGGTTGAACTATTTCGCCCTGGCATTTTTCAAAAACGAACCAGTCACTAAGCCATGATGAATATAGGATGAACAGGCAATAAGGGTGACATTATCATTTATAATTCTGAATGTTAAAATGCGTTGCTTGTGGCAACGGGCAATTCCGACTACAATAATCGTGACCGCAGAAAGGAAGGAGGCTATCCCGAATGCTCAGCGAAAATATTAAAGCAATCAGAAAATCAAAAGGGCTTTCCCAACAGGAGCTTGCCATCAAGCTGAATGTTGTGCGGCAAACAATTTCTAAATGGGAGCAAGGAGTTTCCCAAAGTTAAAGATACCACATCAATCCCACGCGGACTTTTGCTCAACCGATACAGCCGGAGGGCTGGATAACAAGAAAAGGCGGTATGCGCCCCGTGGAGGGGTAGCGTACCGCCTTTTCTTGTGGGGGTTTCCAAAGGGGG